>NZ_CP030265.1:3402500-4002500 GCF_008843145.1 Skermanella pratensis
TCGGAATCTCGGTGGTTCCCTTCAAGGCCGACAGTTCGGCGTCGAGCTGGCTGAGCTGCGTCCGCAACTCCTCGGCTTTCTCCCGCGCCCGCGTCGAGCGCGCTTCGAGATCGGCGAACTCCTTCTCGAATCGGGTGACTGTGCTGTCGTCCGGCACCTTGGCCTGGAGCAGGGCGCCGAGCGATCCCTGCCACAGGGGCAAGCTCGCGACCTGGGCAGCGATCCGCTCCTTGAGGCGGCCAAGCCGGGCCTGCCCCTCGGCGAGGGTCTGTTCCAGGGTTCCGCGCGCCTTCACCTCGGCGATGGCGGCAGTCAGGACGGCGGCGTCGGCGGGCGTGCCGATGGCTTCGAGCTGAGCCTCCAGCCGGGCCGCCTCGACCCTGCTTCCGGCGAGCTGGTCGGCGGCCGCATCGGACCGGGCGCGCAGCCTGCCCTCCTCCGCGATGAGGGCGCGGACATCGGCAAGGACGGACTTGGGAGGGATCGCTTCCGCCGCCCGCTCGACCGGCAGGGGCGAGCCGAGCCGCCTCAGCAGGTCGGCGGCCTGGTCGCGCAGCTGACGCAGCTCGCTCTCGCGCTTGGGCAGATCGGCGCGCTGGTCGCGGATCGCACCCCGCTGCTCGTGCAGGGCCTCGATCCCGGGACCGCTCGCCAGCATGGCCTCGGGAACGGTAAGGCCGTCCAGCTCCTCGGCCAGCTTGGCGGCGACGGCGCCGCAGCGTTCCACGTCGCGGGATGCCTCGTCGCGTTGGCGAAGGGCGGCCTGCCGCCGGTCGGCCGCGTCCTCCGCCAGCACCAGGGCATCGGCCAGGGTGCCCAGGCAGTCCTCCAGCTCCGCGATCTGGCTGACCAGATGGCGGGTGCGGCGGATGCGCTCCGCCTTGGCGCGGGCGGATTGCAGATGGTTCAGACGTTCCCGGCACTCCCGGATTCTCGCCTCGGCGGCCTCGGCGTCGGCTTGGACCTGGCGCCACTCGTCGCCGCTGACCACGGCCTCGCGCAGCCGTTTGCGCGCGTCGGCGTGGCGGTCCAGCGCCTGGTAGAACGGCTTCGACGCGACCCGGCGGGACGAGAACAGGGCGTTCGCCTCCGCGTCCAGTTCGGCCAGCACCTGGGAGATGCCCATCACCCCGGCGCCCGCCCCGAACAGGCTCTGCCCGACATCGCCGCGGGCGGCCAGGATGTCCTCGCCGCCCCGGCGCAGCCGGTTGTGGTCCAGCCCGAACATGCCTTCGAAGAAGTCGCGGTCGATCGGGCCCAGGAACGCGGCCAGGGCGGTATCGGGAAGCGTGCCCGATCCGTTGGCGTCCAGCAGGGTGTTCTGCCGGCCCTTGCGCCGCTGGAAGGCCAGCCGCCTGCCGTCCGCCGCCTCGATCTCCGCGGTCAGGCGCAGGTCGGCGTAATCATGCTTGAAGTTGTAGGGCGAGCGCGTCTCGATCCCGAAGAACAGGTCGCTCAGCGCCCGGAGCGTCGTCGTCTTCCCAGCCTCGTTGTTGCCGCAGACGATATGGAAGTCCGGCCGGGTGCCGAGATCGATCCCGCCGTCCGTGAAATGACCGAAACGGTCGAGGCCCAGGCGGATCAGTCTCATCGGTCGAGCTCCCGGTCGAGCAGGCGTGACAATACGATCGCCCTGGCGTCGGCGATCAGGGCGGCGGGGTCCTTCAACCCGGCGAGTTCCTCGCCCTGGTCATGCTGGCGGTCCAGTTCGCGCGGCATCTTGCCCATCAGCTCGTCCAGCTCGGATCGGATGGTCGCCTGAAGCTCCGGATCGGCCGTGAGGCTGTCGAGGGAGCGCAGCAGGCTGCCGACCGCGTCCTGGCGCAGGCTGAGGGTGACGAGGTCGCGCATCGGCCGGGTGGCGCCGATGATCTTCTCGATCCAGACCGCGTCGGCCCCCAGGTCGAGCGCCACCGCCCGCACCTCCGCCATGAAGGAATCCTGCCGGGACAGCAGCCCGCCATGAAGCGGGGTGGCACCGGTCAGCCGCAGCCGGGCGGCCAGCGGCCGGCCCTCGCACCCGCCGGCCGCCGCTTCGAGCGCGCCGCGGACCCGGGCCAGCGCCTCGCCGGGCGATTCGCAGCCGGTCAGGTCGGCATCGACCAGGGCCCAGCGGAGCACGTCGACCGGGCGGTGGTCGAGCCGGGTCACATGACCGTCCTCGACGGTGACCATCATGCAGCCCTTGGCGCCGGTTTCCCGGATGTTGCGCCCCTGGAGGTTGCCCGGAAAGACGATGTAAGGGTGCTCGTTCAGGATTTCGCGGGTATGGACATGACCAAGCGCCCAGTAGTCGTAGCCGTGGCGGGCGAGGTCGGCGGGATCGCACGGCGCGTAGCCGGCATGGCCCTCGCGCCCGTCAGCCGAGGTGTGCAGCAGGCCTATGTTGAAGTGTCCCGGCACCGGCGGCTTGTACCCGGCCGCCAGGTTGTCGACCACCTCCCGCTGCTTGAAGCTCTGTCCGTGCAGGGCGACCTTCAGGGCGGGAAGCAGGTGCGTTTCCGGCTTGCGGGAGGAGAAGACGGTGACGTTCTCCGGCAGCGGCAGCTTGCGGGTGATCTGGCTTTCGGCGTCGTGGTTGCCGTGGATCAGAAAGACGGGGATGCCGGCCTGACGCAGGCGCGACATCTGCTGGACGAAGAACAGGCCGGTATTGAAATCGCGCCAGTCGCCGTCATACAGGTCGCCGGCGATCACCACGAAATCGACCGCCTCCTCCTGCGCCAAGTCGACCATCGCCTGGAAGGCTCGGCGGGTGGCGCCCCGCAGCAAATCGACCGGCGCGCCGTCGTAGGCGGCCAGTCCGACCAGCGGGCTGTCGAGATGGATATCGGCGGCGTGGATGAACTTCATGGCTGCCTCGGACCCTGCTCAATACGACAGGTAGTATCCCGAACAGCCGAAAGACGCAAGAGGTTGGGGTTCTTTGGCCGCAGATGAACGCTGATGGACACGGATACCGGAGTAATCCGCGTCCATCAGCGGCCGAATACGATGCTATGCGGCCTGTTCCCCCCGTTCGTCCACCAAGCTGACGATGTCGTCCATGATGGCGGTCAGGTCGTAGTCCTTGGGGTGTAGACGCGGGCCACGCCGGCGGCCTTCAGGGTCCGCTCGTCCTCCGGCGGGATGATGCCGCCGACGACGACGGGGATCTCGCCCAGGCCCAGGCGGCGCATCCGGTCGAGCACGTCGGTCACCAGGGCCACGTGGCTGCCGGACAGGATCGACAGGCCGACGACATGAACCCCTTCCTCCAGGGCGGCGTTGACGATCTGCGCCGGGGTCAGGCGGATGCCCTCGTAGACCACTTCCATGCCGGCATCGCGGGCGCGCACCGCGATCTGCTCCGCCCCGTTGGAATGGCCGTCCAGTCCCGGCTTGCCGACCAGCATCTTGATCCGCCGGCCGAGCCGTTCCGACACCTGGGTGACCCGCTCGCGCACGGTGGCCGAGCTGTCGGCGCCGCCGGCGCTGGCCGCCTTGCCGACACCCGTGGGGGCGCGGTACTCGCCGAACACGCCGCGCAGCACGGCGGACCACTCGCCGGTGGTGACGCCGGCATGGGCGCAGCGGATGCTGGGCTCCATGATGTTGCGCCCGTCGCGGGCGGCTTCGCCCAGGTCGGCCAGGGCCGCTTCGACGTCGGCCGGGTTGCGGGCGGCGCGCCAGGCTTCGAGGCGGGCGAGCTGATCCGCCTCCGCTTGGGGATCGACGGCCAGGAAGCCGCCGTCATCGCCGGCGGTCAGCGGCGACGGCGCTGATTCGGTGAACTTGTTGACGCCGACCACGATCTGCTCGCCGGCCTCGATCGCCGCAAGGCGCCGGGTGTTCGACTCGACCAGCCGCTGCTTCATGTAGGACGACTCGACGGCGGCGATGGCGCCACCCATGGAGTCGATCCGGGCCAGCTCGTCCAGCGCCTCGGCCATCAGCTCCTCGACCTTGGAGTCGATGACGTGGCTGCCGTTGAACAGGTCGCCGTATTCCAGCAGGTCGGTCTCGAACGCGACGATCTGCTGGAGGCGCAGGCTCCACTGCTGGTCCCACGGCCGCGGCAGGCCCAGCGCCTCGTTCCAGGCGGGAAGCTGGACCGCGCGGGCGCGGGCGTCCTTGGACAGGACGACGGCCAGCATCTCGATCAGGATGCGGTAGACGTTGTTCTCCGGCTGCGGCTCGGTCAGTCCCAGGCTGTTGACCTGGACGCCGTAGCGGAAGCGGCGGAACTGCTGGTCTTCAATGCCGTAGCGGTCGCGGGTGATCTGGTCCCACAGGTAGGTGAACGCCCGCATCTTGCACAGCTCGGTGATGAACCGGATGCCGGCGTTGACGAAGAAGCTGATTCGCCCGACCACCTGGGGAAAGTCCTCCGCCGGGACCTGCCCCGACGCCTTGACGGCGTCGAGCACCGCGCAGGCGGTCGCGAGCGCGAAGGCCAGCTCCTGCACCGGCGTCGCCCCCGCCTCCTGCAGGTGGTAGGAGCAGACGTTCATCGGGTTCCACTTCGGCACTTCACGGTAGGTGAAGGCGATCATGTCCGTGGTCAGCCGCATGGACGGCTCGGGCGGGAAGATGTAGGTGCCGCGGCTGAGATATTCCTTGATGATGTCGTTCTGGGTCGTCCCGGCGAGCTGCGCCCGGCCGGCGCCCTGCTGCTCCGCGGCGGCGATGTAGAGCGCCAGCAGCCACGGCGCCGTCGCGTTGATCGTCATGGACGTGTTCATCTCGCCCAGCGGGATGCCGTCGAACAGCGTCCTCATGTCGCCGAGATGGCAGACCGGAACGCCGACCTTGCCGACTTCGCCCCTGGCCAGCGGATGGTCGCTGTCGTAGCCGGTCTGGGTCGGCAGGTCGAAGGCGACGGAAAGGCCGGTCTGTCCCCGCTTCAGGTTCGTCCGGTACAGCGCATTGGAGGCGGCGGCGGTCGAATGGCCGGAATAGGTCCGGATCAGCCAGGGCTTGTCGCGATGTCCACTCATTACGGCGCTTTCCCCTTCGCACGATTCATGTGATCCCGGTCACCCCCAGCCGGCGGGCGACTTATCTCCGCTAACATCGGCGGCCGCGAGCCCGCAAGCGGCACGATCCCATCCGATGGAACACCATCCCGTGGAGCCATCCCATGCCGCGGGTGCGAACGTCCTTTTTCCAACCGATAGTGCTTTCGACTGATTGTTTCAGTGACCAGGTGACCGGTGAAACAATTTACCGTATTGTGCGTTGCATCGGAAGGATCATCCTGTTTAGACTGCGCAAACTCTACGATCCATAGGGTTTTAAGCTTCAGGGCGTCTCGACATCGACGCATATGCAGCGAAGTTCGATACGGCCGTATCGGGGTATCCTGCGGCAGAAAAAGGTTTTGAGGAACAAGGCATGACCGAGGCAGCGAACGTCATCACCCGCCCGGCCGGTCCGGCGGTCAAGGACCTCTACGACGTGGGCGAGATCCCGCCGCTGGGCCATGTGCCGGCGAAGATGCACGCCTGGGCGATCCGTCGGGAGCGTCACGGCGAGCCCGAGAAGGCCATGCAGCTCGAAGTCGTCGCGACTCCGGAGATCGGACAGGACGAGGTCCTAGTCATGGTCATGGCGGCCGGCGTCAACTACAACGGCATCTGGGCCGGCCTGGGCAAGCCCATCTCGCCGTTCGACGTGCACAAGGCCGAGTACCACATCGCCGGTTCCGACGCGTCGGGGATCGTCTGGGCCGTCGGCAGCAAGGTCAAGCGGTTCAAGATCGGCGACGAGGTCGTGGTCCACTGCAACCAGGACGATGGCGACGACGAGGAGTGCAACGGCGGCGACCCGATGTTCTCGACCTCCCAGCGGATCTGGGGCTACGAGACTCCGGACGGCTCCTTCGCCCAGTTCTGCCGCGTGCAGGCCCGCCAGCTGATGGCCCGGCCGAAGCACCTGACCTGGGAAGAGAGCGCCTGCTACACGCTGACCCTGGCGACCGCCTACCGCATGCTGTTCGGCCACCGCCCGCACATCCTGCGGCCGGGCCACAACGTGCTGGTCTGGGGCGCCTCGGGCGGCCTCGGCTCCATGGCGATCCAGCTGATCGCCACGGCCGGCGCCAACGCGATCGGCGTGATCTCGGACGAGACCAAGCGCGACTTCGTGCTGTCGCTCGGTGCCAAGGGCGTGCTGAACCGCAAGGACTTCGACTGCTGGGGCCAGCTTCCGGACGTGGACGACAGCGCCGCCTATGCCGAGTACATGAAGCGGGTGCGCCCCTTCGGCAAGGCGATCTGGGACATCACCGGCAAGGGCAACGACGTCGACTTCGTGTTCGAGCATCCGGGCGAGCAGACCTTCCCGGTCTCCTGCTTCGTGGTCAAGCGCGGCGGAATGGTCGTGTTCTGCGCCGGCACGTCGGGCTTCAACCTGACCTTCGACGCCCGCTTCGTGTGGATGCGCCAGAAGCGCATCCAGGGCAGCCACTTCGCCAACCTGCTGCAGGCCAGCCAGGCCAACCAACTGGTGATCGAGCGGCGCCTGGACCCCTGCATGTCGGAAGTCTTCTCGTGGGAGGACATCCCCCGCGCCCACACCAAGATGCTCCGCAACGAGCACAAGCCGGGCAACATGGCCGTGCTGGTGAACGCGCGGACGCCGGGCCTGCGGACCCTGGAGGACGTGTCGGAGGCGTAGGGGCGCCCAGGCCTCTGTTCCGAAGCCGCCGGGGACGACCTCCCCGGCGGCTTGAGTTCAGAGAGGCACCTCGTTCGCCTTCGCCACGTCGCCGTACCAGTAGTAGCTGGCCTTCGGGCGGCGTTCCATCGTCTCCCGGTCGACCTGTACCAGGCCGAAATGCTGGGTGTAGCCGTAACCCCATTCGAAGTTGTCGAGCAGGGTCCAGACGAAATATCCCCGCAGGTCCGCGCCGTCCCGGATCGCGCGGTGGCAGGCCAGCAGGTGGTCGCGGATGAAGAAGATCCGGGCGCCGTCCTCGGCCTTGCCGCTCGGCCCGACCCAGTCGCCATAGGACGCGCCGTTCTCCGTCACATAGACCGGCGGGTTGCCGTAGCGGTCGCGGAACTCTATCAGCTGCTCGTAGAGGCCGTCCGGCTCGATCGGCCAGCCCATGTCGGTGTGCTTCGTCCCTTCCGGCGACGGGCCGAAATTGGTGCCGAACAAGCCGCCGGGATCGACCACCTGATGCATTCGACTATAGTAGTTGAGTCCCAGGAAATCGACCGGCTGGCGGATCGTCTCCATGTCGCCCGGCTTGATCAGCGGCTTGAAGTCGGCGATCAGGCTGTCGGGGTACTCGCCCTTGAACAGCGGGTCGAGGCAGGCGCGGTTCCAGACCGCGTCCCACTGCGCCGCCGCATGGCGGTTGGAGTCGGAGCCGGCAGCCGGCTTGACCGGCTGGACGCTGAGCACGGTGCCGAGTTGCCAGTCCTTGCCGCCGGCGGCGCGCAGGACGGCAAGCGCCCTGCCCTGCGCGAGGTTCTGGTGGTGGATCGCGGCGCAATAGCTGGCGCGTCCCCGCAGGTCGGGAGCGTGGCCGCCGAGGCCGTGGCCGAAGATCGCGACCACCGAAGGCTCGTTCAGCATGACCCAATGCTTGGCCCGGTCGCCGATCCGGCCGGCGACGATCAGGGCATAGTCGGCGAACCAGGACGCTATGTCGCGGTTGCCCCAGCCGCCCCGGTCCTGGAGCGCCTGGGGGAGGTCCCAGTGATAGAGGCACGGCCAAGGCTCGATCCCGCGCCGGAGCAGCGCGTCGGTGAGGCGGTCGTAGAAGTCCAGGCCTTTGGCGTTCGCCGGGCCGGTGCCGGTCGGCTGGATGCGCGGCCAGGCGACGGAGAACCGGTATGCCTTCAGCCCCGCGTCGGCCATCAGGGCGACGTCTTCGAGGTAGCGGTTGTAGTGGTCGGCAGCGACGTCTCCGGTATCGCTGTTGATGACCTTGCCCGGCGTGCGGCTGAACGTGTCCCACACGCTGGGGCCGCGGCCATCGGCGTCGGCCGCTCCCTCGATCTGGTAGGAGGAGGTTGACGTGCCCCACACGAACCCGTCAGGAAACCGGACCGCCTGTCGGGCTGCCGCGGGAACACTTCCGGAGACGATATCGGCACCGGCCAGCGCGGCCCCCGCCGCAACCCCCAGGAACTCCCGGCGACCAAGAGTTACACCCGCACCCTCTTTCGCGAACATTGCTTGGCAGCCTCTCGGATCGTTCCATTGTTTCATTGACGCAGTGCACACCATCCCGCATTTTGCAGAACAACACGCAGCCCGGCCTGCATTTAGTACACGGAGCCCATTATGACCAGCGTCGCCGTCAAGCTCGATTCCGCCTCGTCCGCCGCCTTGCTGCTCAACGATCTGCTGCCGCTCTGCGCCGAGGCCCTGCCCGCCGCGGAACGGCTTGTGGAGAGTGCGCGCGCGTCGGTGCTGGGGATCGTGACCGCCCCCGGCGGCAAGATCGACGCCGACCTGCTGGAGGCGAACCAGACCGCGGCGCACGGCTATGCCTGGATGGCGACATATGTCGAGGGCCTGCGCCAGATGCTCGGCTGGGCAAACCGCCTGGATGCCGTCGGCGAGTTGGGGGAGCTTGAGTCGCTGATGCTTCAGGCGGCCTTCGGCGAGTATCTGGCGCAGCTGGTCGGCGGCGTCCCGCTGAGCCAGGTGGAGATCGTCCGCCCCGGCGACCTGGGCGTGCCCGCCGGGGCGCTGGCCGCGTACCGGACCGACGCCGTCACGACCTTGATCGACCACGGCGCCGCAGCGCCGGTGCGGCTGCGAATCGCGGAGCTGGTCGCCGACCATCACACCTTCGGCAAGCTGGCGCTGGAGGACGAGACGCTGGACATGGTGCGCGACCAGTTCAGCCGATTCGCCGCCGACATGGTCGTGCCCCACGCCCATGGCTGGCACGAGCGCGACGAGCTGATCCCGCTGGAAGTGGTCGAGCAGATGGCCGAACTGGGCGTCTTCGGCCTGACCGTGCCGGAGGAGTTCGGCGGCCTGGGCATGGGCAAGACCGCCATGTGCGTGGTGTCCGAAGTGCTGAGCCAGGCTTATATCGGCGTCGGTTCCCTGGGCACCCGGTCGGAAATCGCGGCCGAGCTGATCCGCCTGGGCGGCACCCAGGAGCAGAAGGAGAAGTGGCTCCCCAAGCTGGCGAGCGGCGAGATCCTGCCGACCGCCGTCTTCACGGAGCCGAACACCGGGTCGGACCTGGGCTCGCTCCGCACCCGCGCTGTGCGCGAGGGCGACACCTACAAGGTGATGGGCAACAAGACCTGGATCACCCACGCCGCCCGCAGCGACCTTATGACGCTGCTGGTCCGCACCGACCCGAACACCACCGACTACCGCGGCCTTTCGATGCTGCTGGCGGAGAAGCCGCGCGGCACGGTCGAGGAGCCGTTCCCCGCCGAGGGCATGACCGGCGGCGAGATCGAGGTGCTGGGCTACCGCGGCATGAAAGAGTACGAGATCGGCTTCGACGGCTTCGAGGTCCCGGCAGAGAACCTGCTGGGCGGCGTCGAGGGCCAGGGCTTCAAGCAGCTGATGGAGACCTTCGAGAGCGCCCGTATCCAGACCGCCGCGCGCGCTACCGGCGTCGCCCAGAACGCCATGGAGCTGGGGCTCCAGTACGCCATCGACCGGGTGCAGTTCGGCAAGCCGCTGATCAAGTTCCCCCGGGTCGCCGCCAAGATCGGCTGGATGGCGGTCGAGACCATGCTGGTCCGGCAGCTGACATACTTCGCCGCGCGCGAGAAAGACCAGGACCGCCGCTGCGACATCGAGGCGGGCATGGCGAAGCTGCTGGCCGCCCGGGTCGCTTGGTCCAACGCCGACAACGCCCTGCAGATCCACGGCGGCAACGGCTATGCGACCGAGTACCAGATCAGCCGCGTGCTGTGCGACGCCCGCATCCTGAACATTTTCGAGGGTGCGGCGGAGATCCAGGCGCAGGTGATCGCGCGCGGGCTGCTCGGCCGGCGGAACTGACGGGCGGAACGGCGGAACGGCCGAAACGGGGCTGTGCGGCGGGAGGGCGGCACACTATATCCAGGGGATGAGCGGAATTCTGACATTTCTCCTGGTCGTGGCGATGCTCGCCGTCCTTGGCGCGCTGTTCGTCGGTCTGTTCGCCATGGTCCGTGGCGGCGAGTTCAACGACAGGTACGGCAACCGCATGATGCGGCTGCGCGTGATCCTTCAGGGGGTCGCCCTGGTGCTGTTCGTCCTCGCCGTCATCGCCTCGTCGGCCTGAGCCCGCGCGAAGCAAGTCAAGAACAACCGGTACCAGGAGGGCACCCCGCATGGTGCAGCTGACGCGGATCTACACCCGGGGCGGCGACAAGGGACAGACCTCTCTCGGCGACGGCAAGCGCGTCGCCAAGCACGACCTGCGCGTCGCGTCCTACGGCACGGTGGACGAGGCGAACAGCGTGATCGGGCTGGCACGCCTGTCGACCGCGGATGATCCCGGGATCGACGCCATGCTGTCGCGGATCCAGAACGACCTGTTCGACCTGGGTGCCGACCTGTGCACGCCCGAGCAGGAGAACCCGCCCTACCCGCCGCTCCGCATCGCCGACGCGCAGGTGGAGCGCCTGGAACGCGAGATCGACGCCATGAACGCGGAGCTCAGCCCGCTCAAGAGCTTCGTCCTGCCCGGCGGCACTCCCGCCGCGGCCCATCTGCATCTCGCCCGCACCGTGGCGCGGCGCGCCGAGCGGCTGATGACGGAACTGGCCGAGCACGAGCCCGTCGGCGGGCCGGCGCTGAGATTCATCAACCGGCTGTCGGATCACCTGTTCGTCCTCAGCCGTTATGTGAACGACAAAGGCGCGCTCGACGTGCTGTGGGTGCCCGGCGCCAACCGTTGATAGGCCCTGGAGGCCGGCTCTGCCGCGTCATGCCTTCAGCCATGCCTTCAGATTGACACGGTTGATGCCAAATCCTATGGTTCGCCACCGCTCGCGGTGTATTTTGTGCACTGCGGTCATGCCGCCGCGCGGGCATGAGCCACTGTCGTGTACCGATAACTAAGGATTTGAAATGAAAGTCCTCGTCCCGGTTAAGCGGGTGGTCGACTATAACGTGAAGATCCGCGTCAAGGCGGACGGCTCGGGAGTCGAGACTGCCAACGTTAAGATGTCGATGAACCCGTTTGATGAAATCGCGGTTGAAGAAGCGGTTCGTCTGAAGGAATCGAAGGCGGCGACCGAAGTGATCGCCGTCAGCCTGGGCGTCCAAGCCTGCCAGGAAACCCTGCGCACCGCGCTCGCGATGGGGGCCGACCGGGCCGTCCATGTGCTGACCGATGCCGACCTGCAGCCGCTGGCCGTCGCCAAGGCGCTCAAGGCCGTGGTCGAGAAGGAACAGCCGCAGCTCGTCATCATGGGCAAGCAGGCGATCGACGATGACGCCAACCAGACCGGCCAGATGCTGGCGGCCCTGCTCGGCTGGGCCCAGGGGACCTTCGCGTCCAAGGTGGTGCCCGGCGGCGAGACCGTGACCGTGACCCGCGAAGTGGACGGCGGCCTGGAGACGGTGGAGCTGAAGCTGCCGGCCGTGGTGACGACCGACCTGCGCCTCAACGAACCGCGCTACGCGTCGCTGCCGAACATCATGAAGGCGAAGAAGAAGCCGATCGAGACGGTTTCGCCGGCCGATCTCGGCGTCGATCCGGCACCGCGCCTGAAGACCCTGAAGGTGGTCGAGCCACCCAAGCGCTCCGCCGGCATCAAGGTCAAGACGGTGCAGGAACTGGTCGACAAGCTGAAGAACGAAGCCAAGGTGATCTGATATGAGCGTCCTCGTCATCGCGGAAAACGCCGAAGGCACGATCAAGCCCGCCACCCTGAACACCGTCACCGCCGCCGCCAAGCTGGGCGGCGACGTCCATGTCCTGGTCGCAGGCGCCAACGCCAAGGGCGCCGCCGAAGCGGCGGCCAGGATCGCGGGCGTCTCGAAGGTGCTGGTCGCCGACGCCGAGCCCTATGCCCACGGCCTGGCTGAGAACGTGGCCCCGCTGATCGTCGATCTGGCCAAAGGCTACAGCCACGTGCTGGCCCCGGCGACCAGCTTCGGCAAGAACGTCATGCCGCGGGTCGCCGCCCTGCTCGACGTGGCCCAGATCTCCGAGATCGTGGGCGTCCACGACGCCGACACGTTCGACCGGCCGATCTATGCCGGCAACGCGATCGCCACCGTCCAGTCTTCCGACCCGGTCAAGATCATCACCGTGCGCGGCACTGCCTTCGACGCGGCCCCGGCCGAGGGCGGCAGCGCCACGGTCGAGGATGCGGCAACCGGTGCGGATGCCGGCCTGTCCAAGTTCGTCGGACAGGAGCTGTCCAAGTCGGAGCGGCCGGAACTGACCAGCGCCAAGGCCATCGTGTCGGGCGGCCGGGGCATGCAGTCCGGCGAGAATTTCCATATGCTGGAGACACTGGCCGACAAGCTGGGCGCCGCGGTCGGCGCCAGCCGGGCGGCGGTGGACGCCGGCTACGTTCCCAACGACTATCAGGTCGGTCAGACCGGTAAGATCGTGGCACCCGAGCTCTACATTGCGGTCGGTATCTCCGGTGCGATCCAGCACCTGGCCGGGATGAAGGACTCCAAGGTCATCGTGGCCATAAACAAAGATGAGGAAGCGCCGATTTTCCAGGTCGCCGATTACGGCCTCGTGGGGGACCTGTTCAAGGTCGTTCCCGAGCTGACGGAGGAACTGGACAAGGTGCGATAACCCCTTCCTCAAACGTCGCCGCAAGGAACATAAATGATTCAGAAGATCGGTGTCATCGGAGCCGGGCAGATGGGTGCGGGTATCGCCCATGTCTGCGCAGTGTCAGGCTTCGACGTCAAACTGTCCGACATCAGTGCCGATGCGCTGAACAAGGCGGTGAGCAATATCGACAGGAACCTGGAACGTCAGGTTGCCAAAGGCAAGGTGAGCGAAGCCGACCGGCACATGGCCATCGAGCGCATCACCACCGGCACCGATCTGGCGATGTTCGGGGATTGCGACCTCGTCATCGAGGCGGCGACGGAAGCCGAGGAAGTCAAACGGGAAATCTTCAAGCGTCTGGTCCCCAACCTGAAGGCCGACGCGCTGATCGCCAGCAACACCTCGTCGATCTCGATCACGCGGCTGGCCGCGGTGACCGACCGGCCGGCCAAGTTCATGGGCATGCATTTCATGAACCCGGTGCCGGTGATGCAGCTCGTGGAGCTGATCCGCGGCATCGCGACCGACGAGGAGACTTTCCAGGCGGTCAGGGACCTGACGCTGAAGCTGGGCAAGAAAGCCGCCGTGGCGGAAGACTTCCCGGCCTTCATCGTCAACCGTATCCTGCTGCCGATGATCAACGAGGCGGTCTACACCCTTTACGAGGGCGTCGGCTCGGTCGAGGCGATCGACACCGCGCTGAAGCTTGGCGCCAACCACCCGATGGGTCCGCTTGAGCTGGCGGACTTCATCGGCCTGGACACCTGCCTGGCGATCATGCACGTGCTCTATGACGGCTTGGCCGACAGCAAGTACCGGCCCTGCCCGCTGCTGGTGAAGTATGTCGAAGCCGGCTGGGTCGGGCGCAAGGCCGGCCGCGGCTTCTACGACTACAGCAAGGAAGTGCCGGTTCCGACGCGCTGAGCGTCGTTCACTATCCACGGCAGACCGACAAGGGACCCGCTGACCGGCGGGTCCCTTGCTTTTTTGTCAGAGGTCGCCGGTCAGGATATCGATAGCGGTCCTGACGGCGAGCCTGTGATCGGCGAGACTTGCCACGACAGGCCCGATCTCCGCGGTCGAGATGCCGGCGATCTGCGGCGTCATCATGACGACCGGTTCATCCCGGATCTCGAACACGGGCATCAGGCGGGCTATCACCGTCCCGACAGCGCCGGCCCGGACCAAAGGCACGACGACCCGGGACCGTTGAACTTGGACGAAGTCGCTTTGAACAACCAACAGGAAGGGAACCGGGTGATCCTCCCGCCCCTGGGCCGATGGATTGAGGCAGACATCGAGAAAGCGCACGTCAGAAAAGCCGCCTTCCGGCGCTGAAAATTCCATGTGCTTCGACGAACCTGTCATAGTCCTCGAATGCTTGGCGGTTCTCCTCGATCCACCGTTTCCGCCGGGCCGCCGCGACCGCGTCCTCCAGCGCGTCTTCGAAGACTTCGGACAGGTTGATGCCGAGTGACTTGGCTTCAACGACCAAATCGGCCCGAGCCGAGACGTTGGTAGGCTTTCGCAATGCCGTTCCCCGCGTCATGTCCATCCTCATCAAGTCGTTGCGCACAGATTATGCGCACGGAGCGCGTTCTGTCAAAGCTCCTCCCTTTTCTTCCGGGAGCATGCCGCCATGTTCCTGTAACGGAAAAGACTTTCCGTTCCGGAACCACCCCCTCACGGCAAGGAAGCACGCATGTCGCTCAGCGATGGGGAAAAGGCGAAGATCCGCAGCGAATACCGCGACGCCGTCAATATGACGCCGAAAGAGCTGGAGCGCTGGCTGGAAAAGGAGGAAAGCAAGGGCGTCGGCTTCACCCGCGACGGCGAGGACGAATCGGTCGGCCACCACTCCGGCCGCCGCATCGTCGAGATCGCCGGCACGAAGCAGGGCGACCTGACGGACGACGATTATGCCCACATGAGGAAGGTCGTGGCCTATGTCCGTCGGCACTGCGCACAAGGTCCGTCCCATGATGTGGAGACGTCCCGCTGGCGCTACAGCCTGATGAACTGGGGCCACGACCCCCTCAGGAAAAGCGGCTGAGAACCCTCAGGGATGCGCGGCGAGACCGGGAACCCGTTGGGCGCCGACCCGATTGCCGCGGGCCGTCTGCTCGATGGCGTCGGCGACCTCGTCAGGTACCGCATAGTGGACCATGTGGCCGGCCCCCGGAACCAGGTGGAGGTCGCTGCCGGGTATGGTCTCATGCAGCCAGACCGCATGGGTTTCGTAGTCGACCACCTGGTCCTCGGTGCCGGCGAAGATCGTCACCGGAATGCGCAGGTCGCGGACGCGCTCCTCCATCCCGTATACGGCCGGCACCATGGTGACCGCATCCTGCGATTCGGCCCGGATCTGTCCCGGACGTACGGGAAAGACGCGGGGGAATTCGCGGTCGAAAAGTTCGGGCACCGGCAGCGGGGCGAACATCGCCTTCAAGGTCGGCGTCATCAGCGCCGATCCCACGAGGGGCGACAGGGTATAGCGCAGCACGTCGCCGAGAACGGGTACGGCGGGTGCAGCCACCAGCGGCACGTCGGCCCGGAAGGTCGTCTGGTAATATCCCGCCAGCAAGACGAGGCCGCTCACCGTGTCCGGGTGGCTGAGTGCCAGTTCCAGGGCGACGAGCGTGCCCCAGGAATGGCCGACAATGACGGCGCGGTCGATGCCGAGTTGGGCGAAGGCGTCGCGCAGCAGGTCCGCCTGCTCCCGCGCCGTCCACATCGACCCGTGCGGCCGATCGCTGTAGCCGAAGCCGGGACGGTCGATGGCGATGACCCGGTGGCGTGCGGCCAGTCGGTGGAACACGCCGCTCCAGACATAATCCTCGGCGGTGACGACGTTGCCGTGCAGCAGGACGATCGGAGTGCCCTCGCCCCGCTCGATATAGTGGAGACGTACGCCGTCGACGTTCACGAAACGCCCGGAGGGCGGGTGCTCTCGCTCCGCCTTGCGCGTCCGCCATGTGTTGTAGAGCGCCGCGGCGGCCAGGGCCGCCGCCGACGCGGCGAGGATCTTTCCGGTTCGCGAGACCTGGGGTGGTCGATAGCCGTACACTGAGTCCTCCGGAATGGTTCGTGACCGCAGGGCATCGGCGTGCACTGCGGCATTCATGACTCAGGGAACCGGGTGGGCTGGGGAATGTTCCGGCGCTACCCGCCGGTCTTCATCATCCTGGGCGGCCGGACGCCCTCGTCGATGAAATGCCGGAGCATCCGGACGGCCTCCTCGCTGTCCCACTCCGCATCGCCTTCCAGCCTGCCGAGTTCGAAGCCGTCCCGGTCGATCACCAAGGTGGTCGGCAGGCCACGGGGTTTCAGCGCGCCCATGGCGGCGCTTTGCGGGTCCAGGTACATGGTCAGGTTGCGCACGCCGACCCGGTCGAAGAAGGGCTGGACCACGTTCCTGCCGCCGCGATCGAGGGACAGGGCAATCACCTCGAAGTCCTCGCCGCCCAGTCGGCCTTGCAGGGCGTCGAGCGACGGCATCTCCCGGACGCACGGCGCGCACCATGTCGCCCACAGGTTCAGCAGGACCACCTTGCCCTTGAAGTCGGACAGATCGCCGCGCCCACCATCCGCGGTGATGAAGCTCAGCTCCGGGACCGGCCGGGGCTGGTCGGCCGGCTTGAACTTTTCCATGGTGCCTTCGAGCGGCGGACGGGCCGCGTTCGCCTGCCCTGCGTCGCTCGCGACCCACCATCCGGCGGCGCAGACGATGCCGAGCATTGCGGCGGCGACTAAATTACGCATACTGACCACCTTTTTCATATCCCGTCCCGTAGCTTCCCTGGCCCCGAACAAACCGCATCCCATGACCGACCAAGCAACACCCAAGAATGCCGGCAGCGCCGCCAACCAGCTTTGGGGCGGACGCTTCGCAAGCGGACCTTCCTCGATCATGGAACGCATCAACGTGTCGATCGGATTCGATCAGCGTCTGGCGGTCCAGGACATCGCGGGCTCCAAGGCCCATGCCGCCATGCTCGCCCGGCAGGGCATCATCGGCAAGGACGATGCGTCCAGGATCATCGAAGGTCTCGACCGCATCGCCAATGAGATTGCCGGCGGCAGCTTCACGTTCAAGACCGAACTGGAAGACATCCACATGAACGTGGAGGCGCGGCTTGCCGAACTGATTGGCGAACCGGCCGGCCGCCTGCACACCGCGCGGTCCCGCAACGATCAGGTGGCGACCGATTTCCGCCTCTGGGTGCGCGATGCGCTGGACCGCCTGGACGCCGGGCTGAAGGACCTGCAGTCCGCCATGATCGACCTGGCGGAACGGCACGCCGACACGGTGATGCCCGGCTTCACCCACCTGCAGACGGCCCAGCCGGTGACCTTCGGGCACCACCTGCTGGCCTATGTGGAGATGCTGGGCCGCGACCGGGGCCGCATGCGCGATGCCCGCGCGCGGCTGAACGAGTGCCCGCTGGGGTCGGCGGCGCTGGCCGGCACGTCGTTCCCGATCGACCGTCACGGCGTGGCCGAGGCGCTGGGCTTCGACCGGCCGACGGCCAATTCGCTGGATGCCGTGTCCGACCGGGACTTCGCGCTCGAATATCTCGGCGCCGCGGCGATCTGCGCGGTCCACCTTTCCCGCCTGGCGGAGGAGATCGTGGTCTGGTGCAGCGACGCCTTCCGCTTCATCCGGCTGACCGACGCCTTCACCACCGGCAGTTCGATCATGCCGCAGAAGAAGAACCCGGACGCGGCGGAACTGGTCCGCGCCAAGTCGGGCCGCGTGATCGGCGCTCTGGGCGGGCTGCTGATCGTCATGAAAGGGCTGCCGCTGGCCTATTCCAAGGACATGCAGGAGGACAAGGAACCGGTGTTCGAGACCGACGACACGCTCGGACTGTGCGTCGCCGCGATGGCCGGGATGGTCCGCGACATGACGCCTGACGCCGGCCGGATGCGGGCCGCGACCGAGGCCGGCTTCATCACCGCCACCGACCTCGCGGACTGGCTGGTGCGGGTGCTGGGGCTGCCGTTCCGCCAAGCCCACCACGTGACCGGACGAATCGTCAAGCTGGCGGAGGACAGGAACGCCAAGCTGGCCGATCTCAGCCTCGCCGACCTGCAATCGGTCGAGCCGCGCATCAGCCAGGCCGTCTTCGACGTGCTGACGGTGGATGCCTCGGTGGCCAGCCGGACCAGCTTCGGCGGTACCGCGCCGGAGACCGTGCGCAAAGCCGTGGCCGCCGCGCGGGAGCGTTTCCTGTGAGCCGGCCGGCATTGCTCCGCTTGGCGGCCGCCGGCCTCGCGGTCCTCGCCCTGGCCGCCTGCGGCAAGAAGCCCGGCTATGTCGAGCCGCCCCAGGGCCGCGCAGCCGACCGTTTCCCCGGCACCTATCCCAACCCCGCCCTCGACCCGCAGCCGCTGCCGCAACCCCAGAGGCAGGCCCCGGCCCCGACGCAGACGGCCCCAACGCAGTCCCAGCCGACCACGCCATGAGCCCTTACTTCACCTATCGCGACGGCGTGCTGCATGCCGAGGACGTCGCCCTTCCCGCCCTCGCGGCGGCAGTCGGCACGCCGTTCTACTGCTATTCGTCCGCGGCGCTCGAAGCGAACTACCGCGCCTTCGCCACCGCCTTCGAGGGGACCGATACCGGAATCTGCTACGCGCTGAAGGCGAACTCCAACCTCGCCGTGATCCGCACCCTGGCCAGGATGGGCGCCGGCGCCGACGTGGTGTCGGAAGGCGAGATGCGCCGGGCGCTCGCCGGCGGCGTGCCGGCGGACCGGATCGTCTTCTCCGGCGTCGGCAAGACCCGCGGCGAGATGAGGGCAGCCCTGGAGGCCGGCATCTTCCAGCTCAACGTCGAATCGATCCCCGAGCTGGAGGCCCTGAGCCAGGTCGCGGCCTCGATGGGCCGGACAGCCTCGATCGCGATCCGGGTCAACCCCGACGTGGACGCCCGAACCCACGCCAAGATCGCGACCGGCAAGAAGGAAAACAAGTTCGGCATCGACATCGACCACGCGCGCGAGATCTACGCCCGCGCAGCCGCCCTGCCGGGGATCGCCCCCGTCGCCGTCGCGGTGCATATCGGGTCGCAGCTGACCAGCCTGGAGCCCTTCCGCGCCGCCTTCGAGCGGGTGGTCGAACTGGTCCATGCGCTGCGCGCCGACGGGCACGACATCAAGCGCCTGGACCTGGGCGGCGGCCTGGGCATCCTGTACCGGGACGAGGAGGTGCCGGCCGTCGGCGCCTATGCCGGAATGGTCAGGAGCATCACCGGCAACCTGGGCTGCCACGTGACGCTGGAGCCCGGACGGGCGCTGGTCGGCAACGCCGGCATCCTGGTGACCCGGGTGATCTTCCGGAAGACCGGGCTGCACCGCGAGTTCCTGATCGTCGACGCGGCGATGAACGACCTGATCCGCCCCTCGCTTTACGATGCCTGGCACACCATCCTTCCTGTGGTCGAACCGTCTTCCGACGCGCCGCGATCGCCGATCGACGTCGTCGGGCCGGTCTGCGAGTCGGGGGATACTTTCGCGGTGCAGCGGGTCCTGCCACATTTGGACCAAGAAGATCTGGTGGCATTCCTGTCGGCGGGAGCCTACGGCGCGGTGATGTCGTCCAGCTACAACACCCGCCCGCTGATCCCCGAGGTGCTGGTCTCGGGGGCCGACCATGCGGTCGTCCGCCGCCGGCCGACCGTCGAGGAGATGCTGGCGGCGGAACAGGTGCCGGCGTGGCTTGATCCCTGACGGGACATCGGCAAGGAGCGTTCTATGGGGGAAGCGGTATGAACGGGACCGACGATCGCACGCAGAGCCCCACCCGGCGCAAAGGCGCCGCGGGCGAGCCGACGTTCCGGCTCGGACTGGCGCGCGGCGCGCTGGCCTGGGAACAGCTCTGGCCGGCCTTGTGGCCGGCGGCGGGGGTCGCCGGGCTGTTCATCGCCGTCGCCCTTTTCAACGTGCTGCCCGCGCTGGGCGGCTGGCTCCACGCGCTGGTGCTCCTGCTGTTCGCCGCGGCCTTCGCCGCCGCCCTTCTTGTCGGCGCAAGACGGATCAGACTGCCGGACGACGCCGCCGCGTTGCGCCGGCTGGAACGGGACAGCGGCCTGACCCACCGGCCGCTGGCCGCGGTCCGCGACAACCTCGCCAGCGGCTCCGACCCCGCGAGCGTCGAACTGTGGCGGCTTTACCAGGAACGCGCCCGCCAGCGCATGAAGTCGCTGCGGGTCAGGCTGCCCCATCCCAACCTGGCCGCCCGCGACCCCTGGGCCTTGCGGGCAGCCGTCGGCCTCATCCTGTTCGTCGCGGCGTTCGGCACCTGGGGCGACTGGCGGCCGCGCCTCGCCGCGGCGCTGACTCCCCATCTGGACGGATCGGCCGGAACCGCGCAGGCCATGCTGGACGTCTGGGTCACCCCGCCGGACTATACCGGCCTGCCGCCGATCTTCCTGCGGTCCGGCCCGCCCGCTCCGGCGGCGCAGCAGGCCTCGGACAACGCCGGGGAACCCGCCCCGCCGGCCGGACCGGTCCAGGTGCCGACCGGCAGCGTGCTCCTCGCCCGCGTGACCGGCGGCTCCGGAGTCCCCGCGCTCAACGCCAACGGACCAGTTCGGCGTTCGAGCAGATCGATCAGGCCAGCTATCAGGCCAGCCAGCCGATCACCACCGGCGGCATGATCGAGGTCCAGCAGGAAGGCAGGTCGTTGGGGTCGTGGCCGATCGCCGTCGTTTCCGACACCGCCCCGATCGTGGCGCTTCCGGCCCCGCCGGCCGCCGGCGAGCGCGGCGCGATGCGGCTGGAGTACGAGGCGCGCGACGACTACGGCATCGCCGCCGTCCAGGGCACCGTCCGGCTGAGCGGCGACAGCGCCGAGCCGGGACTGGACCGGACGCCGATCGAGTTGCAGCTTCCGCTGCCCGGGGTGCGGCCCAAGGTGGCCCGCAGCACCAGCTTTCATGACCTGACGCCCCATCCTTGGGCCGGCCTGCCGGTCACTTTGCGCGTCTCCGCCACCGATGGGGCCGGACAGACCGGTACGACCGAAGACGTGGCCCTGGTGCTGCCGGAACGGGAGTTCCTCAACCCGGTCGCCCGGGCGATCATCGAGGAGCGCAAGAAGCTGACCCTGCGCCCCGACTCCAGCCGCGAGGAGGTGGCGCGCGGTCTCGGCATCATCTCGGCCCGGCCGTTCCAGTTCCGTGACGACGTGGTCGTGTTCCTCTCGCTCCGCTCCGCCGTGGCGCGCCTGTACCTGGACGAGACCTCCGACGCCGTTCCCGCGATCCAGAAGCTGCTGTGGGACACCGCGCTGCGGGTCGAGGACGGCACGCTGTCGATCGCCGAGCGCAACCTCCGCGACGCCGAGCAGCGCCTGATGGACGCCCTGAACAAGGATGCTCCGGACGAGGAGCTCCAGCGGCTGATGGACGAGTTGCAGCAGGCTATGAACGAGTTCCTGGACGCCATGGAAGAGCAGATGCGCCAGGCGATGGAACGCGGCGAGCAGCCGCCCCAGATCCCGCCGGAGATGCAGGCCCAGACCATGGATCGCCAGGATCTCCAGCAGATGCTCGACCAGATGCGCCAGATGGCCGAGACCGGCTCCCGCGAGGCCGCGCGCGAGATGCTGTCCCAGCTCCAGCAGATGCTGGAGAACCTGCGCAACGGCAACATGGCCCAGATGCAGCAGAACCAGCAGAACCAGGCCGGGCAGATGATGCAGCAGCTCCAGGACCTGGCCCAGCGCCAGCGCGAGCTGCTCGACCAGAGCTTCCGCGAATCCCAGCAGGGGCAGGAAGGACAGGAGGGGCAACAAGGGCAGCAGAGCCAGCAGGGGCAGATGCCCAGCCGGCAGCAGCGCCCCGGCCAGCGCGGCCAGCAGGGACAACAGGGGCAGCAGGGACAACAGGGGCAGCAGGGACAACAGGGGCAGCAGGGGCAGCAGGGCCAGGGCTCGGCCAGCGCCGCCCAGCAGGAGGCGCTGAGGCGCGAACTGGGTGAGCTGATGCGGCAGTTGGGCGAGATGGGCGGAGAGATCCCGCGGCCCCTCGGACGGGCCGAGCGCGCGATGCGGGAAGCCGGACAGGCGCTGGAGCAGGGCATGCCCGGTGCCGCGGTCCCGCCGCAGACCCAGGCGCTGGACGAGCTTCAGCAGGGTCTGCAGTCCATGGCGGAGCAGATGGCCCAGCAGATGATGATGGGCCAGCAGCCGGGCCAGATGCCCGGCCAGCAGCAAATGCAGCAATCGAACCGCGGCCGTGACCCGCTCGGCCGCCCCCTGCCCGGCTTCGGCCGCGCGGACACCAACGACGTGCGGATCCCGAGCAATCGGACCTGCAGCGCGCCCGGGAGATCCTGGACGAACTCCGCCGCCGCGCCGGCGAATTCAACCGCCCGCAGCTGGAGTTGGACTATATCGACCGCCTGCTGCGGCGCTTCTGAGCCAGAAGGCGGCCCGGTGCGTTAGTCTTGTAGGCCGGCTCAGCCCCTGCCGCCGAGCCCAAGCGCGGCCCGGGCGGCGGCGCAGATCTCCTGAAGGCTGAAGGGCTTGGGGATCACGGCGTGGATCAGGGCTTCCAGGTTACATGCGCGGATGTGCTCCGCCGGATAGCCCGTGATCAGCAGGATCCTGATCCCCGGCCGGCGCTTCGCGGCGCTGAGCGCCAGCGTGATGCCGTCCACGACCGGCATGACGATGTCGGCGACCAGCAGGTCGTAAGGTTCGGTGTCCAGCGCCTGGAGCGCCTGCTGGCCGTCCTCCACATCCGTCACGGCGAAGCCCGCATGGCCGAGCGCGCGGGAGACGAAGGCGCGCACGGCGGGATCGTCCTCGGCGAGAAGGACCCGGTAGGCCGAGGTTCCCGGAACTTCACTCATCGATTGCTGAACCCGTGGCTGCCCTGAACGATCCAGTTCCCAGTAGGCCACCGGGACGGTCGCCGGTCCACGACGCCGGCGAAGGAACCGGTTCCGCGCCCGGAGTAGTTCAGCCGCCGGTGCCCTGTTGGAAGGTGATGGCGATTTCGGCGATCACGCCGGGCGGTTCGCGCATCTCGCTCTGGAAGGTCGCGATCTCGCCGGGAAGCAGCGTCTCGTGCGAGGCGGTGAAACTCCAGTCGCCGACCGGCGTCTTGTCCGGCCCCAGCGTCATTGCGCGCAGCGGCGGCACCGGGCGCTCCCGGTCGGAAATGTTGGCGATCTGCCCCTCGATCACGAGGATCGTGATGCCGTCCTCGACCCGCTTCTCCGACCGGACGTTCTGGAGCTGGAGGCCGGCGCCCAGCACCTCGACCGGCAGGCCGATGGTCTCGAACAGCCGCGCGGAGGGGGGCCAGATCCCGGCGATCTCCTGCCGCATGAACAGTCCGCCGGCCAGCAGCAGCACGACCGCCGCTGCCGTGGAGACGATCAGCGGGGTTTTCGACCTGGGCTTCTGCGGCACGGGCTTGCGGATCGCCGGCAGGTTGGACCCCGGCGGGATCGGCTTGACCTCGATCTCCTCCGGCGGGGGCGCCAGATCGACGGGCTTGGGCATGTCCACAGGCGGCCGCTGCATCCAGCTGTGGCCGCACTTGGCGCAACGCACCATCCGCCCGTCCCTGCCCAGGGTGGCGGGATCGACCAGGTAACGGGTAGAACAGGCCGGGCAGGTGAGAATCATAAAAGCTATGAAGAAATCGTGGAATCGTAGGATGTCTTATAGAAACTAAGGAGGTATTAAGCAAGTCGGGGGCTTGCTTCATATGCAGAAGCGCCGCTGGTATAGACGCCTTCGGGCGCGCCGTGCGATGCTGGCCGCCGTCCAGGGTTGCGAAGGTGAGAGGATTTGATTCGTTTTGAGAATGTCGGCATGCGCTACGGCAATGGGCCTGAAGTGCTGCGTGACGTCAGCTTCACGTTGGAACCCGGGACGTTCCATTTCCTGACCGGCGCCAGCGGCGCCGGCAAGTCCTCGCTGCTGCGCCTTATGTACCTGGCGCACCGGCCGTCGCGCGGACTGATCACCATGTTCGGCCACGACATCGCGTCGCTGAAGCGGGGCGAACTGCCGCCGTTGCGCCGCCGCATCGGCGTGGTGTTCCAGAATTTCCGGCTGCTCGACCATCTCTCGGCGTTGGACAACGTGGCGTTGCCGCTGCGTGTCGCGGGAGCGCGCGAGTCGCAGGTGCGGGAGCATGTGGCGGAGCTATTGAGCTGGGTCGGCCTGGGCGACCACCTGAACGACAAGCCGGCCACCCTGTCGGGCGGGCAGCAGCAGCGGGTGGCCATCGCGCGGGCGGTCATCACGCGGCCCAGCCTGCTGCTCGCCGACGAACCGACCGGCAACGTGGACGACAGGATCGGCATGCGCCTGCTCCACCTGTTCGAGGAACTGAACAAGCTCGGCACGACCATCGTGATCGCCACCCATAACGAGATGATGATAGAACGGTTCGGCTACGCCCGCATGGTGCTCGACAAGGGCATGCTTCAGCACCTGCCGCGGGGCGGCGGCGCAACCCGGATCGCCTGATGTTCCGCACCCACTACGATCTGCCGCTTCAACGCGACGTGACGGGACGATTCCTGCCCTGGATCATCGCCCTGATGGTCTATCTGGCGATCCTGGCCATGGCCGGGTCCATGGTGCTGTCGGACATGGCGCAACGCTGGGACCGCGGCCTCGCCGGAACCTTGACCGTCCAGGTGCCGCCGCTGCCCGAGGGGAACCCGACCCTGGACGACCGCGTCCGGTCCGCGCTGGAAGTGCTTCGCGCCACGCCGGGAATCGCCAGGGCCGAGGCCCTGCCCCGCCAGGACCTCCAAGGCCTGCTGGAGCCGTGGCTGGGCACCGGCGCGCTGAACGCCGACCTGCCGGTGCCCGCCATGATCGACGTGGCCCTGGCGGGCGGCAGGATCGACATGAACGGCCTCGCCCAGCGGCTCCGCGCGGCGGTGCCCGGTGCCGAGCTGGACGACCACGCGGCCTGGCTCAAGGACCTGCTGGCGGTCGCCCGGGCGGTCGAGGCGGTAGCCCTGGGAATTCTGGCGCTGGTCGGCGGCGCCGCGGTCGCGACCGTCATCTTCGTCTCCCGCGCCGGCTTGGCGATCCATGGGCAAGTGGTCGAGCTGCTGCATGTCATGGGAGCCCCGGACCGCTATGTCGCCCGGCAGTTCCAGAGCCACGTGCTGGGGCTCGCGATACGCGGCGGCGTCATCGGGACGGTGCTGGCGGCGGCGACCCTGATCGCGCTGAAGCGCGCCGGAGGGGAGTATGCGGCCGGGCTGATGCCGGACATGGCGCTGAACCAGCTTCAGCTGGCGTCGTTGGCGGCCGTCCCGGCGATCGCGGCCGTCCTGGCGGCGGTGACCGCCCGCATCACCGTCATGCGCGCCCTGGCGCGGATGCCGTGATCCTGGCGCAGCGAGTCGCGCGCGTGCTGCTGCCGCCGGCTGCGTTGCTCGGCCTGGCCCTGGTCTGCTGGTTCGGCGGACTGGTCTGGTTCGCCCAGACCATTCCCCGCGAGGAAGGCTGGGCCGACCGGGCGACCGACGCCATCGTCGTGCTGACCGGCGGCAGCGAGCGGATCAGCACGGGGGTCCAACTCCTGTCCCGCGGCCTGGGGCGAACCCTGTTCGTGTCCGGGGTCCACCAGGGCGTCGACCTGCGCGACATGCTGCGGGCGGCCAAGCTGGAGCCGAGTACCCTGGAATGCTGCATCGTGCTGGGGTACGAGGCCGGCGACACGGTCGGCAACGCGGCGGAAACGGCGGCCTGGATGCGGAGCCGGCATTACGATTCGCTGCGCCTCGTGACCTCGAACTACCATATGCGGCGCAGCCTGCTGGAGTTCGGCATGGCGATGCCGCAGGTCGATGTGGTACCGCACCCCGTCGCCCCCGACGCGGTCAAGCTGGCCGACTGGTGGCGCTGGCCGGGAACGCTGGCGCTGATCGTCAACGAATACAACAAGTACCTCTACGCCCTGGCGCGCTACTCGCTGTCGTCCTGACGCCGCGCCCTGGGCAGGGAAATGATCGGAACCATGCCAAAGCCTCCCCGCCCCCATCCCCGGCCCGGAAAGTCCGCGGGCACTCCCCGGTTCAAGCCGGCGGGCCGCCGTCCTCCCGGCAGGCCCGCTCCCGAACTGACGGACCGGCCCGAACGGCCCGAGCCGCCCCAGGAGAAGCTGCTTCGGATCACCGGCCTGCCGGCGGTCTCCGCGCTGTTCCAGCGCAACGGCCGGCTGGTCGAGCGGCTTTTCTTCGACGAGCGGAACGCCGCGGCCGTCGCCGGCTTCTGCCGGGACCTGGCGAAGGCGCGCAAACCTTACCGTCAGGTGGATACCGACGAGCTGGCGCGGGTCGCGGGAACGGTCCTGCATGGCGGGGTCGTGGCGGTCACCCGCCCTCGCCCGGTCCCCCCGTTCGATCCGGCCGAGGCCTCCCGCTGGGCGGCGGAGGGCAAGCCGCTGCTGCTTCTGGACGGCATCGGCAATCCGCACAACCTGGGCGCCATCGTGCGGACGGCGGCGTTCTTCGGGCTGGAGCGGATCGTGATATCCGATCATCCGGCGCAGGCCGGTCCGTCGGAAGCGAGCTACCGGGTCGCCGAGGGCGGCATGGAGCATGTCCGGCTCTACCGCGCGACCGGATTCGCGCGGATGCTGAAGCAGCTGGCGTCGAGCTACCGGGTGCTGGGAACCGCGCTGGGGCGCGGCGAGCCGCTGGACCAGCCTGCCGACCGCCGGCCCACCGCCATCGTGCTCGGCAACGAGGAGGACGGCCTTGGGCCCGGAACCCTGGATGCGTGCGAGGGAATCCTGACCCTGTCGGGGTCCGGCCGCGTCCAGTCGCTCAACGTCGCCGCCACCGCGGCCATTCTCATCCACGAGTTGACGAGGGCGCGGCCCCCCGGCCGGCAAGCCGGACTGGCGTCCGGAGCCCGGGCACGCTAGAAGAGACGCCGCGCCGGGTCACCGGCGCGTTCGGCCGCGCCCGATCTCTCCATCCGGAACGCACCATCCAAAACGCCCCATCCAAAACGCCCATGACCGCCGCCCGTTCTCTCCTGTTCAATATCGCGTTCTTCACCTGGACGACGGTGTGCTGCTTCGGCCTGTTATGGATGCTGCTGCTTCCGCGGCGGCAGATGGTCCATGTGGTGGAGTGGTACCTGCGGACCATCTATTTCCTGGAACGCACGATCCTGGGACTCGACTACGAGGTGCGCGGGCTGGAGAACGTCCCGCGAAACGGCTCATACATCCTGGCGGCCAAGCACCAGTCCGCCTGGGAGACCATGAAGCTCCATCTGCTGATCGACGACCCGGCGATCATCCTGAAGCGCGAGCTTCTGTTCCTGCCGATCTGGGGCTGGTACGCCGCCAAGGCCCGGATGATCGCGGTGGACCGGAGTGCCCGCGGCCGGGCCATCGCCTCGATGGTCGAGGGTGCCGCCCGGATTAAGTCCGAAGGACGGCCGATCGTCATCTTTCCCCAGGGAACCAGGACCGCGGTGGGACGTTACCTGCCTTACCGGGTCGGCGTGGCGGTGCTCTACAAGGACTTGGACCTGCCGATCGTGCCCATGGCGCTGAATTCCGGCGTCTATTGGGGCAGGCGGAGTTTCCGGAAGCACAGCGGCCGGGTCGTGGTCGAGTTCCTGCCGCCGATCGAGCCGGGACTCAGCCGCGAGGCGGCGCTGGCGGAACTGGAAAGCCGGCTGGAGACGGCGACCGATCGGTTGGTGATGGAGGCGGGCGGCCCGCCTACGGAAAAGCCGGCCAAGCAGGTGCCCCAAGGAGCGCCGGCCCCTGTTCCGTGATCTTTTTCGGCCTGTGGAAAACTCTGTGGATGTGCGCGTTGGCGTTGCACTGCGAAAGACCTCGCGTGCAAGACCGGACGATCCGTCCAAAGTGCGCGCCGGATAAGAACAAAACATGAACAATCGCCGCTTGACCCGATGCCGCAAAGGCACCAATTTTCGGGACAAGTTTGGACAGATCCGCGAAAATCCTTGTTGACCAAGGAGTTTGGCGTTTTGATCGCGGCCAGGATCCATGGCGGACGGAGACCGGGATGACTTCGGTGGCAGCCATATCCCAGCAGATCTGGGATATGAAATACCGACTGAAACTGCTTGACGGGCAGCCTGTGGACAAAACGGTCAGCGACACTTGGACGCGCGTGGCCGAGGCCCTGGCCGAGCCTGAAAAAGACCCTGCCGCGTGGATCCCCCGATTCGCCGAAGCACTGGCCGATTATCAATTCCTGCCCGCGGGCCGCATCCTCGCGGGCGCGGGCACCGGACGCAACGTGACGCTGTTCAACTGCTTCGTCATGGGCCGGATCCCCGACGACATGGGCGGCATCTTCGCCCACCTGCGCGAGGCCGCCCTGACCATGCAGCAGGGCGGCGGCATCGGATACGACTTTTCCACGCTGCGCCCCAAGGGCGCCGCGGTACTGGGCGTGGGCGCAGACGCCTCCGGTCCGCTGTCCTTCATGGACGTCTGGGACGCGATGTGCCGCACGATCATGAGCGCCGGCCACCGCCGAGGCGCCATGATGGCGACGCTGCGCTGCGACCATCCCGACATCGAAGCCTTCATCGAGGCGAAGCGCGAGCCAGGGCGGCTCAGGATGTTCAACCTGTCGGTGCTGGTGACCGACGCCTTCATGGCCGCCGTTCGCCAGGACGACGCCTGGCCGCTGACTTTCAACGGCACCGTGTTCAAGACCCTGCAGGCCCGTGACCTGTGGGACCGCATCATGCGGGCGACCTACGCCTATGCCGAGCCGGGCGTGATCTTCATCGACCGGATCAATCAGTACAACAATTTATGGTATGTTGAGGATATTTCCGCGACCAATCCCTGTGGGGAGCAGCCGCTTCCCCCCTACGGCGCCTGCCTTCTGGGATCGATAAACCTCGCGGCGCTGGTGCGGCAGCCATTCACCGAACAGGCGCGCCTGGACATGGACCGGCTGGCGGAGCTGGTGCCGCTGGCCGTCCGCATGATGGACAATGTGGTCGATGTCTCCCGCTTCCCGCTGCCCGAGCAGCTGGCGGAGGCAAAGGCGAAGCGGCGGATCGGGCTTGGCGTCACGGGGCTGGCCGATGCCCTGATCCTGTGCCGGGCGCGCTACGGCAGCGAGCAGGCGGTCGCCCTGACGGAGCGGTGGCTGGCGGCCTTGCGGCGGCATGCCTATCTGGCTTCGACCCGGCTTGCCGCCGAGAAGGGCAGCTACCCGCTGTTCGACGCGGAGAAGTTCCTGGCCGGCGCCAATGCCGGGACGCTCGATCCGGACGTGCGGGATGCGATCGCGAAGCACGGGCTGCGCAACGCGCTGCTGACCTCGATCGCGCCGACCGGCACGATCTCGCTGTTCGCCGACAACATCTCGTCCGGGATCGAGCCGGTGTTCGCCTACAGCTACGACCGGAACGTGCTGATGCCCGACGGGTCGCGCCGGCAGGAGGAGGTCTCGGACCACGCCTACCGGCTGTTCCGGCAAACCTTCGGGGACAAGGCTCCCCTGCCCGACTACTTCGTCGACGTGCAGTCGCTCAGCCCGGCGGCCCACGTGGTGATGCAGGCCGTGGCCCAGAAGTACATAGACAGCAGCATCTCCAAGACGATCAACTGCCCCGAGGACCTCTCGTTCGAGGCGTTCAAGGACGTCTATGTCCACGCCTTCGAGCTTGGCTGCAAGGGATGCACGACCTACCGGCCGAACGAGGTGACCGGGTCGGTGCTGTCGGTGAAGAAGGCGGAAGCGAGACCGGAGGAGAAAGCAGAATCTCCGCCGCCTCCCGCCCCTCCGCCGGTGCAGGACGCGGGCGCGGTGGTCTACATGACCCAACCGCTCGACCGCCCGGATGTGTTGCCGGGACAGACCTACAAGGTGCGTTGGCCGGAGAGCGACCATGCCCTTTACATCACCCTGAACGACATCATCCAGGACGGCCGGCGGCGGCCGTTCGAGGTGTTCATAAACTCCAAGAACATGGAGCATTACGCCTGGACCGTGGCGCTGACCCGCATGATCAGCGCGGTGTTCCGGCGCGGCGGCGACATCGCCTTCGTGGTGGAGGAGCTGAAGGCGGTGTTCGATCCGCGCGGCGGCCAGTGGATGAACGGCCGATACGTCCCCTCGCTCCTGGCCGCCATCGGCGAGGTGATCGAGCGGCACATGATCGGAATCGGATTCCTGCCCGAACACGGCGACGGCGAGGCCGCGAAACCGGCGCGCCGGGCGGTCGGGGCTCCGGGGGTCCGCCTGCGCCAGTGTCCGCAATGCGGTCAGCCCGGGCTGGTCCGCCAGGAAGGCTGCGACCAATGCCCCAACTGCGGCTATTCGAAATGCTCCTGAGGGGCGTGTGCCGGCGCCTGCTGATCTGCACCGTCAATTCGCCCGGCAGGTCGGCCTCGGCCGTCAGGCGGACGCCGGCATCACTGCCGGAGCGGGCGGGAGTCCTCAAGAGATCGGGCTTTCCGGATCAGTGTCCGATGGATCCGCAAGCCTGTTCGGCGATGATCCCGGCGACCCTCGCCTGGTCGTCGAACAGCGGGAGGTCCCCCGGCGCGCTGTCGAAGCCGTCGGCCCAGACATAACGCGCCGTCCGCGTCTCCATCATGCGGGCGTTGACTCGGACCCGCCCGTCCACGACGCGCACGCTGCCCTCCAGGATGAAGTCGGGCGGCGGCGCGTCCGGGGCGTGCCGGCTGTCCACGACCAGCAGGTGCGGGTTTCCCATCAAGGCGCGCTTCAACTCGTCCTGGAGCCCCGACGCCATGGCGCCGCCGCGATCGTCGATGGGAACGAAGGCATCGACCTGGACGGTCGGCACCGGACTGCCCATGCCCCCGGTGTCGCCGCCGAGCGTGACCAGCAGGCTCATGGCCACGACGGCGCCGCCGAGCGCCGCCCAAGGCCTTCGTCCGGCGGACCATCGCCTCGGGTCGGTCGCGGTCTCCACCGGGTGCGCCGCGGGCGACGCCACGCGGGTGAAGACCGGAACGTAGGAGCCCTTCGGCAGCTCGATCCTGACGGTGCAGTCGCTGCCGTCGGTCAGGTAGTAGCGTTCGAGACGCCGGCGCAACTGCCCGGCTTCGATGCGGACGACGGGATCTGCCTGGGGGTCGAAACTCTCGTCCCGCCCAAGCACGGACACCGCGATCGCATAGGCCTTGATGCGATCGGTCCGGCCGGCCAGCGTCTCCTCCACCACGTAGCGCAGGAAGTTCCGGCACCGGGTCGCCCGCCGGAACTCCTCGGTAGCGCAGATGGCATCGAGATGATCGAGGATCTCCTTGTCGGTCGGTTCTCCTGCCGGCGCCATGGCAGCCACGCTACGCGACTCGCCGGAACAGATCCGGGTACTCGACGACGAGGCCGTCACGGTCCACCTCGACGTCGCGCACGAAGTCGCCGTCCATCGATTCGTACCGGTAGCGCCGGCCAGGCTCCAGGCAGGTATAGCGCTGGCGGTTGGCCGTCACGGTCAGGTCGGGAGGCGATACATAGGCGGCCAGTATCTCGGCGCTCTCGCCCGCACGCAGCCCGAGCCGCCGGATCGGCAGCGTGTTGGTGAACGGGGTGACGGCGAGATCGACGTCGATCGCCCCCTGGAGCGCCCCGAGCGGCGTGCCGGTGGCGGTGGTCCAGGACCCTGCCCCGTCGCCCGCCACGTTCAGCGACCGGGCGGAGCCGATCAGCCTCACCTCCAGGGTCCTGACCCGCCAGGCCGGATCGCAGGAGATGCGGTAGGTCAGCGCCAGAGGGTTTCCACCTTCCGGTGTCGCGATGACCGTCGCCTCCGCGACGATGCCCTGCGCCGCCTCCTGGAGCACGAGATGCTCCAGCCCCGTCCCCGCCCAGTCGCGCCAGCGCGCCACCAGGGTTCGCCCGTCGCTCATGCCTGCTCCTTCGTTTGTTTCCCGCCGTCGAACGAGCCCTGGATCGCCTCGACCGCCGCGAATCCCACCGCCCGACTGGCGGCGTTCGGATCGTCGACCCGGACGACCACGCCCCGTCCGACAAGGTCTATGCCGTTCTCGTTGAACGCCTTGATGATCCGATGATAGGCCTCGCGCCGAATGGTGAACTGCTCCCCGGGCTTGGCGATGTACTTTACCCCGATGATCACGGCGTCATCCTCCACCCGGCGCACCCCCTGGGACTTCAGCGGCTCGATGAAGCTGGGTCCCATCTCCGGATCGTCGGAAAGTTCGGCGCCGATCCGTTTCACCAGCTTCTTGACGAGGTTCAGGTCGGTTTCCGGCGGCACGCGGAACTCCAGCCGCATCAGCGCCCAGTCGCGGGTGTAGTTGGTCAGGGCCTTGATCTGGCCGAAGGGGAGCGTGTGGACCGCGCCGCGGTGGTGGCGCAGCTTGAGCGAGCGGAGCGAGATGTTCTCCACGGTACCCCTGAGTTGGCCGACCTCGACGTAGTCCCCGATATGGAAGGCGTCCTCCAGCAGGAAGAAGATGCCGGAAAGGATGTCGGCTATGGTCGACTGGGCGCCCAGCCCGATCGCGATGCCGACCACGCCGGCGCCCGCCAGCAGCGGCCCGATGGCTATCCCCAGGGAGGACAGCACGATCATCACGACGACGGCCACGAGTGCTACCTGAAGGAACTTGCGGAGCAGCGGCAGCAGGGTCGCCATCCGCTGGGCGGTCCGGCGGTCGCGGTCGTCCTGGGACGCGATCAGGCGGTCGAAGCTCCGGATCAGCAGCGCCCAGCCGACATAGCCGAGCAGCAGGATCACGCCGGCGTCGAACAGCAGCCGCAGCGCGATGCCGAACGGGCCGGGCTGCTGCGCGGCGTCGAACCCCCAGAGGAAGGCGGTGGCGACCACCGCAAGCACCAGCAGGGAAACCCAGACGGCCCGCATCAGCCGCACGGTGGTGGCGGACGCCTCACCCTCGACGGCGCCCGCCGCTTCGTGGAACCGCGCGATCGGACGGTGCAGCAGCAGGGCGGTCACCGGAACCGCGGCCGCCAGGACGAAGCTGGCCAGCAGGCGAAGGCCCGTGCCCGGCTCCAGCCGCAGCGCCGCGGCGGCGAGCGTCAGCCAGAGTCCGGCAAGATAGACTGTCGCCAGCACCAGGCCGGTGCCGATCCCGTGGCTTGCGGAAAGGTCGAGGTTGAGATACCCGCCGATCAAGGCGGCGATGTCCCGGCGCCGGCTCCAGAACTGGACCGCCAGGTACAGGAAAGGCAGCGTGCTGATTGGCAGGATCAGGGCGATCAGCGGGTCGTAGGCCATGCCCAGCGCGTTCAGCAGGTCGAACAGGCCGAGCAGCGCCGCGCTGAGGACGGCGACCCATATGCCGGAGCGGTGGATCGCCGCCGCGGCCTTGTCGCCCACCGGCAGAAGCCTCAAATCCGGCCGTCCGGGCGCGCAGAGGACCCGGAAGATCAGATCGGCGATCAATACCGTCAGAGCCGCCTGGAGAGCCGCGACGAAGATCGCGGGCGCGGCGGGATGGGTCGGGCGCAGGATCGCATAGGCCAGCAGCAGGCCCACGACGAATCCACCGATCCGCAGCAGGTCGCGTGCGGCACTCCGCAGCATGCTGCCCGGTGCTGCGGGCGGCAGCCGCGTCAGGCCCCCCCAGACCAGGGCGCCGGCCGCGAACAGGAACAAGAGCGATACTGCCAGGCGCCATGGCCGGATGGCAGCGTCCCGGCCGTTCGGCCGTTCGAACGCATCGGCCAGCGCCGCCGGTACCTGGGGATAGGCTTTGACTACGGCATCCAGGCGCCCGGCGTAGAATGCGAGGGGATTGGATTGCCGGGGAGCCGCGGCCCGGGTCTGTGCCTCCCTCAGCATCCTGTCCCGCAGGGCGGCGCGGAGCTGCTCACCGTCCATGACCGCCAACAGGGCGTCCGTCTGCTCGGACGTCAGCCCTTCGGGAAATGCCTGGATGACCGCATCGACGCTGGCGCCGGACGCCTGGACGGCCGGCTGGGCGGAGGCAACGCCCGAGCCGAGCCCGGCAGCCAGGAAGAGCACCAGGAGGATCAGCCTGACGACCGCCATCATGACCTTACTGCGGGGCGAACTTCCATGTCCCGTCCGCGATGCGGCAGACCGGCAGTATGTAAACCACGTTGCGCCGGCCCACGTCGCTGCTCATCCGGGCGTCGCGGCAGGGCATCCCGTTACGCTCGTAGCTCCGGACCATGGTGATGGTCCCGCCATGCCCCGTCTGGGGGTTGGACCAGGGCCTGGATTCACCGTCCGGCGCGTTGCGGAGCATGTCTGCCCCGACCTGCATGATGATCTTGGTGTCGTCTCCCTGGTAATGGGCTTCGCCCAGGCGGCTGCCGAACAGCAGCTGGGCTTCCACCGCATCCAAGGGGAGAAGGACCGCCGCGGCCAGCATCAGCAAACCCGTTCTTCTCAAAGCCACCCCTCCCTGAAGTGCTGTATTCGCCAAAGACGGAAAGCAATGCGCGGCACTGCCATGAGAGATTAGGTCCATATTCGGCGCGCATCTATAAGGATCCGCATAGGAAAATTATTTCAAGCCCAAGTTAATGGCCAAAAGGATTATAACCATCGGCGATGGACAGCCGGGGTGAATGAAAGTCTATCGTTCGACGGGTCGCGGCACGCCGTCCCGCAGGTGGAAGACGATCATGGGCTCTCGTCAGAACAAGCGCCTTCCGGAAGCGGGGGAGTTGCCCGCCTTCTCCGATCCCGTGACCCCGTTGCAGGTCCGCGAGCAGCTGGACCGTATCTGCGCTTCCGAGGAGTTCCGGCGCTGCCATCGGAGCCGGCGTTTCCTGAGCTACATCGTCGAGGAGACGCTTGAAGGCCGAGGGTCGCGCATCAAGGCCTATTGCGTGGCGATATCGGTGCTGGACCGGGACGAGACGTTCGATCCCCAGGTCGATCCGCTGGTCCGCATCGAGGCCGCCCAGCTCCGCCGCCGGCTGGAGCGATACTATCTCACCCAAGGGTCCGGGGACCCGGTGCTGATCGACCTGCCGAAGGGCGGTTATATCCCGGTTTTCAGCCGGAAGACGCCGGTCGTCCCGAAGGGCGTCACGATGCCGAAGCGTCCTCCGGCCGGACTTGCGGGAGCGTCCATGCTGGCGGCGCTGTCGGTCGCCGGCGTCCTGGGCGTGGCATACGCGATCCATGACCCCGATATGATCGCAGCAGCCCTCGGCGACCCGGCGATCCCGGCGATCCGGGTTCTGCCCTTCACACCCGCCGAGGATTCCCGAAGCGCCGAGATGGCTTCCGGAATTGCCGACGAGATCACGCAGGAACTAACGCGCCGCAATGTGCTCGCCGTGCTTGGAGCCGAAGGGGCCGCCATCGGGACCCGGCCTCGCGCGGACGCGATCCTGACCGGAACGGTACGTACCGGCTCCGGCATGGTGCGCGTGACCGTCAGTCTGCTGAGCGCCAGGAACGGGACATACATCTGGACGAAGGCGTACGACACGCCGGCGGAGGACCCGGTACTCGAAGCGCAGACCCGGGTCGCCGCGGAAATCGGCGCCACCTGGAGTCGCCGATGAGCGGCGGGCAAGATCGATCGCCCGCCGAAACCTTCAATCCCGTCAAGGACATGAACTGGTAAACTACGGTAAATTACGTTCCAGCGGCGCTTACCGCCCGTAGTGTCGCGCGGCAATGACAAGTGCTGGTCAGCCGCGCTCGCTGAACGGCCCAGTGGACGACCCGCTGGACGACCAGCCCGCTCCGGTCGTGTTCAGGAGAGTTCCATGTCGCAGTTTCGTCGGACTTCCGCAGAGTTCCTCGGCACATTCTGGCTGGTCTTCGGTGGGTGCGGAAGCGCCGTGCTGGCGGCTGCGTTCCCGGAGGTCGGAATCGGCCTGCTCGGCGTATCGCTGGCATTCGGCCTGACGGTGCTGACGATGGCCTACTCGATCGGCCACATCAGCGGCTGCCATCTCAACCCGGCCGTGACCGTCGGCCTGTGGGCTGCCAAGCGCTTCCCGACGAAGGATATCCTGCCCTACGTCGTCGCGCAGATCGGCGGCGCGATCGTGGCGGCCATCGCGCTGTACGTGGTCGCCAGCGGCAAGGCCGATTACAATCTCGCGGTCAACGGCCTGGCGACGAACGGCTTCGGCGCGGCTTCGCCCGGCGGCTATACGATGGCGTCGGGAATGCTGATCGAGATCATCCTGACCTTCGGCTTCCTGATCGTGATCCTCGGTTCGACCGACACCAGGGCCCCGGCCGGCTTCGCCCCTCTCGCGATCGGACTGGCGCTCACGCTGATCCACCTGATCAGCATCCCGGTCACCAACACCAGCGTGAATCCGGCACGCAGCACCGGCCCTGCGCTGATCATGGGCGGCGTGGCGCTGCAGCAGCTCTGGTTCTTCTGGGTGGCGCCATTGATCGGCGGCGTGCTCGGCGGCATCGCCTACCGCATGCTGTCGGCCGAGGAGGCGGTCGTGAAGCCCGCGATCACCGGCGAGCCGGCACGCTGAAAAGATGAATACGGAGGGGCGGTCAAGGGGTGGAAACCAGCTTCAACCCGATGATGCCGGTGACGATCAGGGCGACGCAGCCCAGCCGCAGGGCACCTGCCGGCTCGCCGTAGATCGCGATACCGGCGATGACGGTTCCCACGGTTCCGATGCCGGTCCAGATCGCATAGGCCGTTCCGAGGGGAAGGGTGCGCAGCGCAAGGCCGAGCAGGCCGAGGCTGATCACCATGCTGCCCGCCGTCAGCAGCGACGGGACGAGACGCGTGAAACCGGCCGTCTGCTTCAGGCCGAGGGCCCAACCGATTTCGAAAGCGCCGGCGAGGAACAACATAACCCAGGCCATCACAGACCTCCCGAGTCCGTGGCTGGGTCGTCCCGGCCTTGAAGAATGGAAAACACGGGGTCGTCCCCGCGCCTGACCCTATTTGGCCCCTCCAGGGGGTAAGTCAAGCTCGAATGAAGTAAACGCCATCACCGAATGTAGGTCGGGTAGAGCGAAGCGGCACCCGACATCAACACTCCAGCTTTTGTCGGGTGCCGCTTCGCTCTACCCGACCTACGGCTTTTCTTGATAATTCTTGATTATCAAGGGTTGTCCGCTCCCCTTTCCATCAATCCCTGAACATCTGTCAGGAGCCTTTCCAGCCCCCGGTCCACCATGCCCAGTTCACGCAGGTGCCCTACGGTGTTCGCCAGATATTCCAGGTTCGGGCCGCGCTCGCCGACGCCCTGCCGGATGTGCCGGATCACGTCGGAGACGCACATCTCGCCGCAATACTGGCGGTGGCCCCGATCGGCGACGAAAGTGCAGGCGCTGACGGTGCCGGCTTCGGTCCAGACCCCGAGCAGTTTGGGCCGATAGACGCCGCTGACCATCTCCCGGTCCCACAGATAGTCCAGGGTCCGGTCCACGAGGCCCGCTTCGACCCTGAAGACCATGCCGCGGCAGGAGCCGCCGCGGTCCAGGCCCAGCACCAGCCCCGGCCGGTCGGGCGTGCCGCGATAGCGGTGGGAATAGACGCAGAACCGCCGATGATATCCCCGCAACAGCGCCTGCCGGCGCTCGACGAAAGGGAATTCGGGATTCCACATCAGCGAGCCGTAGCCGAACACCCAGAGGTCCGTATCGGGCGGAACCATGATCTTGGGGAACGACCGCGCCGCCGGGGACGCGAAGACCATGAGCGGTTCGCCGGAACAAGCGGCGGGTTCCAGCATCGGAGAGTCGCGGGTCTCGGAGGCGTCCTCCGCGACCGCACCGCGGAATGAATCTTCGGCAGACATGATCGTCAGATAGTGCCTCCTCCGTGTCGTCGCCACCGTATCACACATTCAAGCGGCCCTCGACCTCCAACGGCGCAACCGGGTATAAGTCAGCCGCACAACCGTCCAAGGCTTCCCTCATGCGCGCCAAGCCGCTCATCTCCTCGGTCATCCTGCTTGGCCTCATAGCCGCAGGCTACACGGCGTGGTGGTTCTACCTCGCCGGGCGGGTCCGCGACGGCATCGCCGACTGGGTCGCGCAGCAGCGCGCCGAAGCGGCGCTGATCGAGTACCGGGACCTGGAGATCTCCGGGTTTCCCCTATCCCTGACGGCGAGCGCCGCCGACGTTTCGATCCGCCGGGCGGACGGTCTGCAATGGCGCGGGCCGTCGGTGATCGCCCGCGCCCGCCCCTGGTACCCGCTCGACATCGGCGTCGAGCTGCCGGGCAGCCATCAGGCCGGGCTGGTCCAGGAGGGCGGCGAGCCGACCTTCGCCATCGACGCTCCCGCCGGGGCGAGGGGGAGCGTGGAACTGGAGCATTCCGGGGCCGTGCGCCGGATGACGGCAGATCTCGGCCGGTCGACGGTGACTCTGCCCGACGGGCAGCAGGCGAGCCTGGGCCGGGCGGAACTGGCCGCGGCGTTCCCGGAAACACCGCCCGCCGACCATACCGCGACGGCGCTGTCGATCGATGCCCGCCTGACAGGCGTTCGGCCGCCGCCGTCGGTCAAGACCCCGCTGGAGGGAGACATCGAAACGGCGGCTGTCACCGCCCGCATCAAGGGCGCCCTTCCCGACCGCCTGGGCCGGCCGGCCATCGCCGCCTGGAGCGAGAGCGGCGGCACGATCGACGTGGACTCGCTGACGCTGAACTGGGGGCCGCTCCGCATCGCCGGTCAGGGAACGCTGGCCTTCGACGGCGACCTTCAGCCGATCGGGGCGATCAGCGCCGCCGTGGAGGGTGTCAACCCGACCATGGACAGCCTCGCCACGGCCGGCATGGTCCGGCCCGGCGACGCCGCCATGGCGAAGATGGCGCTGACCCTGCTGTCCCGCCGGTCGACGCCGGACAACCAGCCGATCGTCGAGGCGTCGCTGACGGCCCAGGACGGTTGGCTCTATTTCGGCCCGATCCGCCTGCTGAGGATACCGCGCGTCTCCTGGGAGTGAGCGGCGCGAGCCGAACCCGCGTTCAGGCCTGCTTGGCGTCGATGACGCCGCGGCGGATCGCCCGGGTGCGGCTGAACAGCTCTTCCAGCTTGTCGCCCTCGCCCCAGCGGATCGCGCGCTGGAGCGCCGTCAGATCCTCGTTGAAGCGCTGGATGATCTCCAGCACCGCTTCGCGGTTGTTGAGGAACACGTCCCGCCACATCACCGGATCGCTGGCGGCGATGCGGGTGAAGTCGCGGAAGCCGCCGGCCGAGAACTTGATCACCTCGGACTTGGTGTCCTCCTCCAGGTCGGTCGCGGTGCCGACGATGGTGTAGGCGATCAGGTGCGGAAGATGCGACGTGATGGCCAGCACCTTGTCATGGTGCGAAGCCTCCATGAACTCCAGGTTGGAACCGAAGCGGCGCCACATCTCCGCGACCTTGGCGACCGCCTGCTCGTTGGCTCCGGGCGGCGGCGTCAGGATGCACCAGCGGTTCTCGAACAGCTCGGCGAAGCCCGCTTCCGGGCCGGAATGCTCGGTGCCCGCCACGGGATGGCCGGGGACGAGATGGACGCCTTCCGGCAGGTGCGGCGCCACGTCGCGGATCACGGCCTGCTTGACCGATCCCACGTCGGTCACGATCGCTCCGGGCCGGCAATGCGGGCCGATCACCGGCGCTATGTGGGCATAGGCGCCGACGGGCGCGCACAGCACCACCAGGTCGGCGTCCTTGACGACCGCGGCGGCATCGGTGCTCGCGCGGGAAACCAGCCCCAGTTCCATCGCCTTGTCGCAGGTGGCCTGGCTGCGGGCGCTGCAGACGATCTCTCGCGCCATGCCGTCCCGGGCGAGCGCCCGCGCCATGGACGAGCCGATCAGGCCGATGCCGATGAAGGCGACGCGGTCGAACAGGGGCCCGCCGGTCCCGGCCCGCGCTTCGGCGATGTCGGTCGCGCTCATGATTCCCCCTTCAGGAAAGCGGCGACGGCATCGACCACGGCCCGCATCTCCTCCTCGGTTCCGATCGACATGCGCAGGCAGTGCGGCAGCCCGTAGCCGCCCATCTGGCGCACCAGGATGCCGCGCGCCTTCAGGAACTGCCGGGCGGCCTCGGCTGCCCGGTTGCCGTCTGACGACCGGTCGGCGAAGGAGACGAGGACGAAGTTCGCGATGCTGGGATGAACCTCCAGCCCCAGCTCGGTCAGCCGGGTCCCCAGCCACTCGCGCCAGATCTCGTTGTGGCGGCGCGACTCCTCGATGAAGGCCGTGTCCTCGACCGCGGCGACGCCGGCGATCTGGGCGGCGGAGTTCACGTTGAACGGCCCGCGCACGCGGTTCAGCACGTCGGCGATGGCCGGCGGGCAGTAGGCCCAGCCCAGGCGCAGGCCGCCCAGCGCATAGATCTTGGAGAATGTCCTGGTCATCACGACGTTGCCGAACTCCTCCACCAGCTCGGCTCCCGCGGTGTAGTCGGGTCGGTCGACATACTCGGCGTAGGCCGCGTCGATCACCAGCACGACATGCTCGGGCAACCCGGCATGCAGGCGGCGCATCTCGTCCGCGGTCAGGAAGCTGCCGGTCGGGTTGTTCGGGTTGGCGATGAACAGGATCTTCGTGCGCTCGGTCACATGGGCCAGCAGCGCGTCCACATCGGCCTTCAGCCCCTTCTCGGGCGCCGCGACCGGCGTGGCGCCGACCGACCTGGCGGAAATCGGGTACATCAGGAAGCCGTGCGCGCTGTACAGCACCTCGTCGCCCGGACCAGCGTAGGCGCGGGTCAGCAATCCCAGCAGCTCGTCCGATCCGGTGCCGCAGACGATCTGGGCGGCATCGAGCCCGTAGAGCCGGGCCAGCCCGTCGCGCAGCGCCGTCGATCCGCCGTCCGGATACCGGTGCAGTTCCGCAGCCGCGGCCCGGTATGCCTCCACGGCGCGCGGGCTGGGGCCGAGCGCGCCTTCGTTGGAGGCAAGGCGGATCAGCCGGTCGACACCGGGAGCATGGGCCTCGCCGCCGACATAGGGGGAAATGTCGAGGATTCCGGGACGGGGAGCCGGAGCAGACATGGCAACGCTACTTTCCTGATGAAATCAGACAGAGGGGAGCGACGTTCGACGGGTCAAAGCTTCTCGGGGATCAGAGCTTCTTGGGATCGGCGGAGCTTCCGAGCGGCACGGCGTAGCCGCCGATCGGCGTGGTCCGCAACAGGATATCGCCCATGTTGGCCGCGAACGCGGCCAGCCGCTTGTCCTGCAGGTCGACATAATCGGCGACCTCGACCAGATGGAGCGGACCGCCGCCGGTCTCCCGGCCGGTCCAGCTCCGGAAGCTGACGGTGGTCAGGCCGGCGGCTTCAAGCGCCTCCTTCAAGCGCCCGCGGCTGCGGTCCTCGGTCAGCTCGATGCCCAGCAGCGTGCGGTCGTCACCGGTGCGCTCGTGCTGGATCAATGCTATGGCGAGCGCGTCGCGATCGTCGCCGCGGGCGTTGCCGCGGCCGCAGAACGGCAGGCTGGCGACGACGCGCGGGGTCTTGGAGTCCTGGTTCATCAGGTACCGCCACCAGGGATCGTGGTCGTCCTCTTCCGGCATGGGCACAACGCCGACCGTCGCGGTTCCATCGGCCACGGCGCGGATCGCCGCGGCCGGCGTGTTGACCGCCGTCATCGGGATCGAGCTGCCGTAGTGGTCGCGGGCGACGTCCCAGAAGCCGCGCCGGTCCTCCGGCGCATAGACCGCGATGGCGAACGGGCCCTGGATGCGTGAAAAGGTCGCGATCATCTCCCGCCACAGCCGGGCAAGCACCTGCATCGGAAACGGCCCGGTATGGCGCGCGGCTAGTCGCCGCAGGATCGTCGCCTCCCGGCCGGGCCGGACGATCTGGTTGTCCGGTCGTTTGGCGATGCCGATCAGCTCCACCACCTGGGCGCGCCGCATGATCAGATCATGGATCTTGTCATCGATTTCATCGATCTCGCGACGCAGTTCATCGAGCGATGGCGTTGGTGAGGACATGGACTTCAGATCTTGCCGGTCAGGGAGTGGACGGAGCGGTCAACGCAGCCGGATAGTAGTAGTCTCGGCCCCTGGCAAAATCAAAGAAAACGTTGACACCCCCATGGCTTGCTCCCTAGCTATGCGGCTTCCTGGCCAGCAGCTTTGCCCCTACCCTTTCGAAGCAGGTTCGCCCGACCGATGAACGCGTCCATTCCGTTTCGCCAGCCGCCGGGCGTCGCCGAGGCTGCCGGTTCCGTTTCGGAAGGGACGAACCGGCGGGTCGTGCTGGGGACCGACCGGCCGATGCGCCTGGACTGCGGCGTCGAGCTGGCGAACTTCACCGTCGCCTACAGCACCTTCGGGACGCTGAACGCGGACCGGTCCAACGCCGTGATGGTCTGCCATGCGCTGACCGGCGACCATTTCGTGACCGACTACCATCCCGTCTCGGGCAAGCCGGGGTGGTGGAGCATGCTGGTCGGTCCCGGACGGCCGATCGACACCGACCGCTATTTCGTGATCTGCTCCAACGTGATCGGCGGCTGCATGGGAAGCATAGGCCCGGCCGAGACCGATCCCGCGACCGGCAAGCCTTATGGCCTGGGATTCCCGGTCATCACGATCGCCGACATGGTGCGGGCGCAGAAGCTGCTGGTCGATCATCTCGGCATCGACAAGCTGTTCTGCGTGGTCGGCGGCTCCATGGGCGGCATGCAGGTGCTGCAATGGGCGGTCAGCTATCCGGAGCATGTCTTCGCGGCGCTTCCTATCGCGACCGCCGCCCGCCATTCGGCCCAGAACATCGCCTTCCACGAGGTCGGGCGGCAGGCGATCATGGCCGATCCGGACTGGTGCGGCGGCGACTACCTGAACCAGGGAGTGCGGCCGCACCGCGGGCTGGCGGTGGCGCGGATGGCCGCGCACATCACCTACCTGTCGGAGGCGGCGCTTCACCGCAAGTTCGGCCGCAACCTGCAGAACAGACAGGCGGTGACCTATGGTTTCGACGCCGATTTCCAGGTCGAGAGCTACCTGAGGCACCAGGGCATCACCTTCGTCGACCGTTTTGACGCCAACTCGTACCTGTATATCACCCGGGCGATGGATTATTTCGACCTGGCGGCGGAGCATGGCGGCGTTCTCGCCAATGCCTTCCGGTACAAGGACGGACCCACGCCGGTGCGGTTCTGCCTGACCTCGTTCTCCAGCGACTGGCTGTTCCCGACCACCGAGTCCCGGGCCGTCGTCCACGCGCTGAACGCGGTGGCCGCCAATGTCAGCTTCGTCGAGGTCGCGACCGACAAGGGGCACGACGCCTTCCTGCTCGACGAACCGCAATTCCACCAGGTGGTGCGTGGGTTCCTGGACGGCTGCGCCGAACACAGGGGCCTGACCAGGCGGCGGGCGGCCACGGCATGAGCCCGCTCGACGACACCTCCTCCCGGAACCGCCGTTCCGGCACGATCCGCCTCGACCTCAAGCTGATCGCCGACATGGTCGAGCCGGGCAGCCGGGTGCTGGACATCGGCTGCGGCGACGGCGCATTGCTCGATTTCCTGGTCCACGAAAAGGGCGTGGACGGACGCGGGATCGAGCTGAGCATGGACGGGGTGCATACCTGCGTCAGCCATGGCTTGTCGGTGATCCAGGGCGACGCCGAGACGGACCTGAAGGACTATCCGAGCGGCGCCTTCGACTATGTCATTCTCAGCCAGACTCTCCAGGCGATGCGGGCACCCCGCACCGTGCTGGAGGAGCTGGTTCGGATCGGCGACCGGGCCATCGTGTCGTTCCCGAACTTCGGCTATTGGCGGATCCGCATGGCGCTGCTGTGGCTCGGCCGCATGCCGGTGACCGAACGCCTGGGCTATGAATGGTACGAGACGCCGAACATCCATTTCTGCACGATCAAGGATTTCACCAGCCTGTGCGACCGGCTGGATATCAAGATCGACCGCAGCGTGATCCTCGGCCGCGACAACCGCCCCACACGCTTGGCATCGGCCGACCGAACCGCCAACTTCTTCGGCGAGCAGGGCGTCTTCATGCTCCGCCGGAACGGCACGCACGGCTGAGGCCGGCAGACGCGCCGGTCAGAAGCCGACGCAGGCCGGGCGCGTCATGGTCAGCACGGACTGCTGGTTGAAGCGCCGCTTGTAGGCGTCGGCGACCTCCGCGATGCGCGGGCGGTCCCGGGCCGCGTCGGACAGGACGACCACCAGCATCTTGGCCGGCTCCCGCACGATGGTGCCGTTGCCGGTGTCCCGCCACTGGCCGCCGGCATCCAGGACCGTCAGGCCGTCGGGGAAGCGCGGCGTCACCTCCTCGTCCATGAAGCGGCTCCAGTCGGCATCGGTCACGCCCAGGCTGTTCCCGATGTTGCGTCCGAACACGACCTCCGCCACGAGGCCGGGGTTCGCGCCGGGTCCGCAGCCCGCCGCCATCGGGCCGGCGCAGCCGCCGAGCAGGGCAGCCGCCAGTCCCAGCACCGCCAATCCCCTCATCGCCCTCTCCCGCTGCGGTGATTTGCCTGATTGAACGCCTCGGGTCCGGTCTTCATGGTCGCCGCACCTGGAAAGCGGACGGCAATGACTACGGCGATCGATAACACGGGGTTCCAAGACAAGACCTACGATTCCTGGTCGGATTACAGGGTATATGCGGCGGCGGCGCTGGCCATTCTCTACTATGTCGCACTTTGGGGCATTTACCGGCCCTACAACATAGACGATCCCTGGTTCCTGGCGTATTCATACAGTCTTTGTCACAGGCAGAGCGAGCTGGATCTAGCCTTCGGAAACAAGTTCCCGAACGGCATGGGCGGCACGATAGCGTTCGGCAAGTTCGCGGCATATGCCCAATGCGCGTTCTTCGACCGGTTCGGGTGGACGCGAACTTCCCTGGAAGTCCTGTCAAAACTGGTTTCCTTCGCCGGCTTGGGCCTGCTCAGCCTGTTCCTGGCGCGGATCGGCGTCGGCAGACGGATGGTCCTGTGCTACGGGATCGCGTTCATCGTGCTGGAATCGTTCTTCGGCATGGCATCGCAGGCGAAATACGAATGCTTCGTCTTTCTGCTGATGTCCGGGTCGTTGCTGCTGGCATCCCTCGGTCGTCCCTTCATGGCGGGGTTCGTCGCCGCGCTGGCGGTGGAAATCCAACCGATGGGGATAGTGGTCCCTGTCCTGGCTGGTACCTACCTAGCGGTCGCGGCGGACGGATGGCACCATCGGAGGCGGGCATTGGCGGCCCTGACGGCAGGCACTTGCCTCGCGGTACCGGTCTATCTTCTTCTCCACCCCAACATCCTGTCGGCCTTCAATCCGGTGAACCGGATCGACGGCACCTGGCTCTTCCATCCCGGGTTTCTTTACTCCTACTTCTGGGAAACCCAGTACAAGCGCCATCTGCCGGAACTGGCGGTGTTCGCAGCCGCCGTCGCGCTGTACATCCGACGCCGCGACCCCGGTCCGGGCCGCTTGGCCTTCGCCTTCGCAGCGGCGGCGACAGCCGCATCGTTCCTGCTGAAATGGCCCAACTACCATTATACCGTCTTCTGGTACTGGGCGGCGCTGCTCCTCGTGTTCCAGGTGGCCGGAACCTCCCGGCGGGCAAGCTTCATATGCCTGGCCGCCGCACTCTACCTGCTGCCTCAGTACGGGTACGTGTACGCCAGGAACCGCGCCCAGGGATTGTCGGAAGCTCATTTCGCGTCGGTCAGGTCTGCGATTCATGAGATCGCCGGCACGCAGGAGCCGGTTCCCGTCTTCGGTGACTACACGATCTGGTTCGCCATGCCCGAGCTGTTCACCGTGGCGAACCGGGAGAACTTCGCCCTGGCGGGGGAATCCGCCGTGGTGGCCTGCCTGGACGATCCGCCGGTCAGGGAGCCGCAGGCGCTGACCTGTTCCGACATACGCGCGGCCTTCGATCTGGTTGCGGTCCGGGAGATCGACCTGAACAGCATCAGGGTGAAGCTGTTCGTTCCCGCGCGGCCGGATCGACCGGAGCCAGACGCCGGCCTGTAACGTCCGGACCGGTCGGCTGTTGTCCTGGGGAGCAACCGTCCCGAAGGATCCCGTCATGCGTCTGCCGCCACTCGTCGCATTCTACACGGCCCTGGTGCTGGGCTCCCCGGCCGCCCTGGCGCAGGCACCGGCCAATCCGAGCAACGATCCGGCCGACCGGCCCCTGATGACGGCTCCACAGCCCGGCGACCAGACGACGACCGATGAGGTCACCCCGACTCCGGGCATCTCCGGCGAGGCGCCCAGCCGGGAGCTGACCGGCCAGGGCAATACCGGCGTACCGGGCGGCACCCCCCAGGCGGAGGATACGCCCGCCGAGATGACCGGACCCGGCGAGGCCCAGAGCGAAGGAGCCAACCCTCCCCCGGCCATCGGGACGCCGCCGGGCGGGCAACCCCCTCAGCGGTGATGCGGCTCAGCCGGCGACGCGGCGCCTCAACTCGGCGAGCCATCCCTCGACCCGCCGGCGGTTGACCCCCATGTCCGAATAGCCGAACCGCGAGCGGCTGTAGACGGCGACCGTCGACCCGCCGTCTCCCGCCGGCAGTATCGCGACGTCGATATGGTCGGGAAAGCGCAGCACGGCGCTGCGCTGGACCAGCAGCATCCGCATGCCGTCGGGCGACCGTTCCAGAAGGGCCGTGCGCGGGGCCTCCTCGACCAGCGCGAGCATGGCGTCGCGCAGACGTTCCGCCGGGACCGGGAACACGGGACTCTCGGCGTCCGGCCCGGCTTTCGGAGTCGTTCCCGGAGGTGCGACGAGGAACTGGTTCGGCGTGGATGCGCGTTCCAGAGCCGCGAAGTCGGTCAGGGCGCGGTCGCCCGGCGCCCCGTCGGCCCAGGGTCCGAGCTGCCAGCCATACCAGCCGACGGCCGCGAGGAGGATCACGGCCAGCAAGGCTCTGGCGACGGACTTCAGCATGTCGGCTCCTGAGAAAAAGAAAAGCGCGGTACGGCCCCGGCATCGGGTGTAACTTCATGGACGGCACCGGGCAAGGCCGCTCTGGACCCTTGCCAATCCGCATCGGATGCGCCATCTGCGCAGTTTGGTCCATGAAGGCAAGCACCGTACAGATGAGCATATCGCAGCAGCACCTCCCCCGCCCCGTCCATGTCATCGGCGGCGGCCTCGCCGGCAGCGAAGCCGCCTGGCAGATCGCCTCGGCCGGCGTTCCGGTCGTGCTGCACGAGATGCGCCCCGTGCGCAAGACCGACGCCCACCAGACCGATGGGCTGGCGGAAATGGTGTGCTCGAACTCGTTCCGGTCCGACGATGCCGAATACAACGCGGTCGGTCTCCTGCACGAGGAGATGCGCCGCTGCGGATCGCTGATCCTGCGCTGCGCCGACGTCCACAAGGTGCCGGCCGGCGGCGCTCTGGCGGTGGACCGCGACCGCTTCTCGGCGGCCGTGTCCGAGGCGCTGGCGAGCCATCCGCTGGTCACCATCGTCCGGGAGGAGGTCGCCGGCCTGCCGCCGGCCGACTGGGACAGCGTGATCGTCGCGACCGGCCCCCTGACCTCTCCGGCGCTGGCCGAGGCGGTCCGGGAACTGACCGGCGAGGAGAGCCTGGCCTTCTTCGACGCGATCGCGCCGATCGTCTACAAGGAGAGCATCGACCTGTCCAAGGCTTGGTTCCAGTCGCGCTACGACAAGCCCGGCCCCGGCGGTACCGGCCAGGACTATATCAACTGCGCCATGGACAGGGGACAATACGAAGCCTTCATCCAGGCCCTGCTCGACGCGCCCAAGACGGACTTCAAGGAGTGGGAGAAGAACACCCCCTACTTCGAAGGTTGCCTGCCGATCGAGGTGATGGCGTCGCGCGGCATTGACACACTGCGCTATGGCCCGATGAAGCCGGTCGGCCTGACCAACCCCCATACCGGTGGCCGCTCCCACGCGATCGTCCAGCTTCGCCAGGACAACGCGCTGGGCACGCTCTATAATCTGGTCGGTTTCCAGACCAAGATGAAGTATGCCGACCAGACGCGGGTGTTCCGCATGATCCCAGGGCTCGAGAATGCGGAATTCGCGCGCCTGGGAGGCCTGCACCGCAACACCTTCCTGAACAGCCCCAAGCTGCTCGACCGGGAAATGCGCCTGAAGGCGATGCCGAACCTGCGCTTCGCCGGCCAGGTGACCGGCGTAGAGGGCTATGTCGAGTCCGCCGCCATCGGGCTGCTGACCGGCCGCTTCGCCGGAGCCGAACGGCTGGGCAGGACCTGTGCCGCTCCGCCGGCCACGACGGCGCTCGGCGCGCTGCTGAACCACATCACCGGCGGCGCCGACGCCGAGACCTTCCAGCCCATGAACGTCAATTTCGGCCTTTTTCCGGACTTGGAAGGCAAGATCAAGGGCCGGGACCGCAAATTGGCCTATACCAGGCGAGCGCTGAACGACCTGGATGACTGGTTGGGAACGAGGCGGGCCGCGGAGTAACATCGGCGGAGCGGTCAACAGCCGACCGATCCGCATCGGGTACGTCTCGAGGAACAGTCCGGGAAGATGGACAAGCCTGAAGAACGGCAGATGATCGCGGCCGACGTTTCGGCGATCGGCAAAATCGGCGCCGTGCCATCGATCCTGGAAGTGGTTGCGGAGACCACCGGCATGGGATTCGTGACTGTCGCCCGCGTGACGGAGGGCACCTGGACTGCGTGCGCAATCCTCGACAGGATCAGTTTCGGGCTGCCGGTCGGGGGCGAACTCGACGTGAGCACGACCTTGTGCAGCGAAGTGCGGGACAACCGTCTTCCCATCATCATCGACAACGCGGCGGAAGACCTGCGCTATCGCGACCACCACACGCCGAAGCTCTACAACATCAAGAGCTACATCTCGTTTCCGATCTTCAGGGGCAACGGCGAGTATTTCGGCACCCTCTGTGCCATAGACCCCCATCCGGCCAAGGTTTCGGACCCCCGGATCACATCCATGATGGAGGCCTTCTCCAAGCTTATCGGAATGCAGCTGGAAAGCGAGGAGCGGCACCTCAAGGCCCAGGCGGATCTGCTGAGCGAGCAGCAGACATCGGAACTGCGCGAACAGTTCATCGCGGTGCTCGGCCATGATTTGCGCAACCCGCTGTTCGCCATCGAGTCGGGCACCAACCTGCTGTTGCGGAAGAAGCTCGATCCCGCCTCGCGCTCGCTGGTCGAGCATATGCGGACGAGCAGCAGGCGCGCTTCCCGGCTGGTGGGCGACGTGCTCGATTTCGCCCGCGGGCGGCTGGGCGGCGGCATCCCGCTGAATGTGGAGGACGCGCCGGACCTTGAGGAAACCCTGCAACACGTCATCGCGGAGCTGCAGGGCATCCACCCGGCCCGAAGCATCCGCTGCGCCTTCGATATCGCCGAGACCGTCCCCTGCGACCGCGACCGGATCGCCCAGCTGCTGTCCAACCTGCTGACGAACGCGCTGACCCACGGCGCGTCGGACCAGCCGGTGGATGTCGCGGCGTACACGGGCGGCGGAAGCTTCGTCCTCTCGGTCACCAACCGGGGACCGTCGATCCCCGCCGAGATGCTGCCGAAGCTGTTCCGGCCGTTCCAGCGGTCGGTCGCCGCCGCTCCGCAGGACGGGCTGGGCCTCGGCCTCTACATCGCCTCCCAGATCGCCGAGTCCCATGGCGGGCGGATGGATGCGTCCTCATCGCCGGAAGCCGGCACGGGTTTCAGGTTCACCATGCCGCTGCGGGGCGGCCGGGCCGGCTAATACCTGCCCGTCATCGCCCGCCACGCCAGCCGGGCCTGCCGGAACGGGTTGGGCATCTGGACACGCGGGGCGAAGACGTCGTTGCCGGCCTTTCCGATGACGCCAAGATAAATGTCGGCGAGGGTCGCGGTCAGCAGCGCCGGATGTCCCGCGCGCGGCACCTGTCCGCGCAATGCCCGCGCCTCCTCAAGATGCGTCCGCGCCATCGCGGCCACCTCGGACACGACGCCCTTCAACCCTTCGGGCGGCTTCAGGTCGAACAGGCTCCGCTCCGAGACGCCATGGCGCTCCAGCACCTCCCTGGGCAGGTACAGCCGATGGCTGCGGGCATGGAAGGGTACCGCGCGCAACAGCCCGGTCAGCGCCCAGGCGGTGCCGACATGCCGGGCCGCGGAAGCGGCCGGCGCATCGCGCACGCCCAGGATCTCCAGCGCGAGCTTGGCCAGCGGGGCCGACGTGACCTCCGCATAGCTGGCCAGGCAGGTCTTGTCGGCCGGCGGCTCGTCGGTCAGGTCGGCTTCCCGGCCATCGATCAGCGTTTCGAAATGGGCGCGGGTCAGGTCGAAGCGGCGGATCGCGTCGGCCAGCGGCGCCAGCACCTCGTGACGCCGTCCGGCCCCGGCATACACCTCGCCGATGCTGTCGTGCCACCACTGCAGCCGGATCTGGCCGAGGACGGGTTCGGTAACCACCTCCCTGGTCTTGGCGATCTCCAGGTTGAAGGCGTAGAGCGCGAACAGCGCCTCGCGCCGGTCGGGCGGGGCGAACAGGCAGGTCAGGAACCGATCGTTGTCGTATTTCCGGACCTCCTGCCCGCAATAGGACAGGGCCGCGTCGGAGTTAGCCATGAAATTTCGAGGGAAGCCGCATCGTGACGAAGGAAACCAGTGCCAACATGCTCTATAGTGGACCTCTGGCGCCATGACATATTGGCCTCGCGCGGCTGATCGGCCAGACCCTGAAGCCCGACCTCGCTCAACGCGGACACCCATGGCCGAGTTCAACATCGCACCGCCCGCCACAGGAAGCACCGAACCGTCAGCGAAGAAGGACGCGAGCGGGGAGAATTTCCCGGTTGCATCGCGGCTGCTGCCGAAACGCCTCCGCCCGCACGTGATGGCATTCTATCATTTCGTGCGCCTGGGCGACGACATCGCCGACGATCCCGATCTGGAGCCGGAACTGAAGCTGAGCCACCTGGACGCGCTGGAGCGCGCGCTGGTCAAGGGCGAGGCCCACAGCGCCTATCTCCAGCCCGCGCTGGACCTGCACGCCAGCCTGAAGCTGACCCGGATCCCCGACACCCACGCCCGGCAGGTGCTCCAGGCCTTCCGGCGCGACGCCAAGAGCACGCCGTGCCGGACCTGGAGCGACCTGATGCTCTATTGCCGCTATTCGGCGGCGCCGGTCGGCCGCTATCTGCTGGACCTCCATGGCGAGGGGGCGAAGGCGGTCGGGCCGTCGGACGCGCTGTGCGCGGCGCTCCAGATCCTCAACCATCTTCAGGACTGCCGGGAGGACTGGGTCGAGCTGGGGCGCTGCTATATCCCGCGGATCTGGTTCGAGCAGTCCAAGGTCAGCCCGGAACGGCTGGTCGAGCGCAGCTCGAACGACCAGCTGCGCGCGATCCTGGACCGCACCCTGGACGAGGTGGACAAGCTTCTGGAACGCGCGGCGCCGCTTCCCGGCCTGGTCGTCCATCGCGGGCTCCGGCTGGAAAGCGCCGTGATCCTCAGCCTCGCGCGGGCGCTGTCGCGGCAGCTCCGCCGGCAGGACCCGCTGGCCCGCCGGGTAAAGCTGACCACGCCCGCCAGGGTCGTGGCGACGTTCCAGGGCATCGTGGCCGGACTGAGCACCAGATGACTGCGCAGATGGCCGATTCCGCTGCCCCGGGAGAGATCGCGGGGAAGTCCGGCACGACCTTCTTCTGGCCCATGCTGCTGCTGCCCCGGCGCAAGCGAGCCGCCATGTTCGCGATCTACGCCTTCTGCCGGCAGGTCGACGACATCGTCGACGAGCCGGGGCCGGTGGAGGAGAAGCGGGCGGCGCTGGCCGCCTGGCGGGAGCAGATCCGCTCCCTCTATCTGGGCGGGGCACCGGTCGGGCCGGTCGCCGCCGGCCTCGCCGACGCCATCGCCCGCTACCACCTGCCCCGCGGCGAGCTGGAAGCGGTGATCGACGGCATGGCGATGGACCTGGGAACGCCCCTGCGGGCGCCGCCGCTCGATACGCTCCGCGTCTATTGCCGGCGGGTCGCCGGCGCGGTCGGCCTGCTGACGATCCGCGTGTTCGACCGGGCCGACGCCGAGACCGAGGCCTTCGCCCTGGCCGTCGGCGACGCGCTCCAGATGACCAACATCCTGCGCGACCTGGAGGAGGACGCATCGATCGGACGCCTCTATCTCCCGCGGGAGCTTCTGGTCCGCGCCGGCATCTCCGCGAGTGATCCGGCGGAGGTCCTGCGCCACCCCAACCTGGGCAAGGCATGCGACGCGGTGGCGGACATGGCGGAGGCCCGGTTCGCCGAGGCCGACCGCCTGATGGCGGGCTGGCCGAGGCGCCGACTGTGGGCGGCCCGCGCCATGATGATGCTGTACCGGCGCATGCTGGAGCGGCTGCGGGCACGGGGCTGGCACGACATGGGACGACGGCCGCGCCTGCCCCGGTCGGAAAAGGCCTGGGTGACGCTGCGCTGCATGGTCGGACGGCCACCCCGGAGTTGAAGCCGCCATGAGCACCGTCCACGTCGTCGGCGCCGGCATGGCCGGCCTGGCCGCTGCCGTAGCCCTGTCCGGCAGCGGGCGCCGCGTCATCCTCCACGAGGGTGCCGGACAGGCGGGGGGCCGCTGCCGGTCCCTGCACGACGGCGTGCTGGATCGGACGATCGACAACGGCAACCACCTGCTGCTGGGCGGCAACCGCGCGGTGTTCGCGCTGCTCGACCGGATCGGCGCCCGCGACCGGCTGGTCGCCGCGGCGGACCCGGCGGAGTTCCCCTTCCTGGACCTCGGCACGGGGGAACGGTGGGCGTTGCGGCCCAACGACGGCGCCCTGCCCTGGTGGATGCTGGTACCGGGCCGCCGGGTTCCCGGCACGCGTCTGCGCGACTACCTGGCGCTGGCCAGGCTGCTGCGGGCACCCGGGCACGCGACGGTGGCGGACTGCCTGGATCCGGAATCGGTGCTCTACCGACGCCTGTGGGAGCCGCTGGCGGTCGCGGCGCTGAACATCGCGCCGGACCGCGGATCGGCGCGCCTGATGGGCGCCGTCGTGGCCGAGACCTTCCTGCGCGGCGGTGCTGCCTGCCGGCCCTTCGTCGCCGCGCGGGGCCTGTCCGACACCTTCGTCGATCCGGCGCTGTCCTATCTGGCGGCACGGGGCTGCGACCTGAGGCTGAAGGCGCGGCTGCGGCGGCTCGTGACGGAAGACGGACGGGTCACGGCCCTGGAGTTCGCCGGCGAGACGGTGGAACTGCGGCCGGGCGACGCGGTGGTGCTCGCCCTGCCGCCGGCCGGCGCCGCCGAACTGCTGCCCGGATTGACGGTACCGGAGGCGCATACGGCCATCCTGAACGCCCACTACCGGCTGGACCGCCCGGCGGTGCTTCCGGGCGGAAAGATCTTCCTGGGCCTGATCGGCGGGACGGCGGAGTGGCTGTTCGCCCGGGACGACGTCGTGTCGGTCACCGTGAGCGCCGCCGACCGGCTGATGGACCGGCCGGCCGAGGAGCTGGCGTCCCTGCTGTGGCGCGACGTCGCGACCGCCTGCGGCCTGGACCCGGCGATGCCGCCCGCCCGCATCATCAAGGAGAAGCGGGCCACGTTCCGCCAGACCCCGGCCGACTCGGAGCGCCGCCCGGTCGCCGCAACAGACCTGCCGAACCTGTCCCTGGCCGGTGATTGGACCGCGACCGGCCTTCCGGCCACCATCGAAGGAGCGATCCGGTCAGGAAACAAGGCCGCCGCCACGGTGTTAGACTCTTCATCGGCCGAAAGGCCGGCGAGGACCGCGATGCAGGCTTCACAACGGCGCCCGCTCGACATATCTCAACGGGCGTAGCCTCAAGCAAATTTGCCCCGGCGACCCTTCGCCGCGGCATGTGTCCCGAAAAAAACGAAATGAGGAACCGATGGCCTTTGAACTTCCCCCGCTGCCGTACGCGTATGATGCGCTGGATCCCTACATGTCGGCGCAGACGCTGCAGTTCCACCACGACAAGCATCATCAGGCCTACGTCACCACCCTCAACAACCTGATCAAGGACACCCCCCTGGCGGACAAGTCGCTTGAGGAGATCTGCAAGGCGTCCTACGGCGACTCGTCCAAGCAGACCATCTTCAACAATGCCGGGCAGCACTGGAACCACACGCTGTTCTGGCAGATGATGAAGAAGGGTGGCGGCGGCGCCATTCCGGGCGAGTTGGAGGCCAAGATCAAGGAGGATCTGGGCGGCATCGACCAGTTCAAGGAAGCCTTCACCCAGGCCGGCATGACGCAGTTCGGCAGCGGCTGGGCATGGCTGGTGGTCGACGGCGGCAAGCTGAAGGTCACCAAGACCCCGAACGGCGAGAACCCGCTGGTCCACGGCCAGACCGCCCTGCTCGGCTGCGACGTGTGGGAGCACTCCTACTACCTGGATTACCAGAACCGGCGCGCCGATTACCTCAAGGCGTACCTGGACAACATGGTGAACTGGGAATTCGTCGCCGAATTGTACAGCAAGGCCTGACCGGTCTTGAGGAACGGAAAAAGGGGCCCGCCGGGCCCCTTTTTTCATACGCCGCGACGCCGGTATCGTCAGACGGGCAGGAGGGCCGCGGCGACGCGCCGTTCCTCGGACAGAAGCACGTTGTAGGTACGGCAGGCGGCGCCCGTCTCCATCACGTCGACGACGATGCCGGACTCGCGCAGTTCGCGGCGGAGCTTGGACGGCAGCAAGCCCATCTTGGGACCGGAGCCGAGCAGAAGAATCTCCACCGGCGGCTCCGCGCCGCGGATCACGCTGAAGCTCTCGACCGTCAGCTCGGCGAAGCTCCCGGTTTCCCATCCCTGGGTGCGGTCGGGAAACACCAGAACCGGCCCTTCGTACAGGGTCCCGCTGACCCGGAAGATGCCCGGGCCGTAGGAATCGATGACCTGACGGTCTGCTGGTATCAGCGGCGTCACATCCATGATCGTCTCTTTCGGTTCTGTCCGGCCGTGCTCAGGCGTTGCCCGCGGCGACCGGCTGATCCTTCTTGCCCGTGCCGCCGGACCGGCCGCGGCGGACGTTGAGATAGAGCAGCAGCGGAACGGCGACGCAGATGGACGAGTATGTCCCGATGCCGATGCCCCAGATCAGGGCGATGCTGAAGCCGCGGATGACTTCGCCGCCGAACACCACCAGAGCCAATACCGCCAGCAGCGTGGTCCCGCTGGTGATCAGCGTACGAGCGAGGGTCTGGTTGATCGCGGTGTTCAGCACCGTGGGAAGGTCGGTGGACTTGTGCCGCCGGAGGTCCTCGCGCACCCGGTCGAACACGACGACCGTGTCGTTGATCGAATAGCCGGCGACCGTCAGCACCGCGGCGACCGTGCTCAGGCTGAACTCCATCTGGGTCAGCGCGAAAAGGCCGATCGTGGCGATCACGTCATGGGTCAGCGCCGCGACCGCGGCCACGCCGAACTGCCATTCGAACCGGAACGACACATAGGCGAGGATGCCGCCGATCGCCAGGACCACGGCAAGGATGCCGGCCCGGATCAGCTCGTCGCCGACCTGCGGCCCGACGAACTCGGTCCTGCGGTACTCGACCGCCGGCCCCAGGGCGCCGCGCACCTGCTCGATCGCCGCCATCTGGGCCGCTTCGTCGCCTTCCTGGTGCGGAATGCGGATCATGACGTCGCGCGGGCCGCCGAACTCCTGCAGGGTCGCCTGTCCGATACCGAGGCCCGACAGCGTGTTCCGCATGGCGCCGATGTCGGCCGGTCCCTCCGTGCGCACTTCGATCAGGATGCCGCCGCGAAAATCGATGCCGAAGTTGAGCCCATGGGTGGCGATCACGACGATGGAACCCAGCACCAGAAGCCCGGAAAGGGCGAAGGCGATCAGCCGGCGGCCGATGAAGTCGATTTTGGTGTTGTCGGGAACGAGACGTATCGGTCGCATCGGAATTCCGCCTTAAATCGGGATGGCGCGCGGCCGGGTGCGGCGCAGCCAGGTGACCACCATCAGGCGGGTGACCATGACCGCGGTGAACATGGAGGTCAGGATGCCGATCGCGAGGGTCACCGCGAACCCCTTGATCGGGCCGGAGCCGAGGCTGAACAGCAGCAGCGCCGCGATCAGGGTCGTCAGGTTGCTGTCGATGATCGTAGTCAGCGCCCGGCTGTAGCCGGCGTCGATCGCCGCGACCGGGCTTCGGCCGTTCTGCATCTCCTCTCGGATCCGCTCGAAGATCAGCACGTTGGCATCGACCGCCATGCCGATCGTCAAAATGATGCCGGCGATGCCGGGTAGCGTCAGAGTCGCCTGGAGGATCGAAAGGGCCGCGAAGATCAGGGCGATGTTGAACATCAGCGCAACGTTCGCCATCAGTCCGAACAATCCGTAGGACGCACCCATGAAGACGACGACCAGGAGGAGACCCAGCAGGCTGGCGATCTTGCCTGCCTCGATGCTGTCGGCGCCGAGGCCCGGGCCGACGGTCCGCTCCTCCAGGATCGTGAGCGGTGCGGGGAGCGCGCCCGCGCGCAGCAACAGCGCCAAGTCCTGGGCCGCCTGTACCGTGAAACTGCCGGATATCACGCCGCTGCCGCCGAGGATCGGCTCGCGGATGACCGGGGCGCTGATCACCTTCTCGTCCAGCACGATAGCGAAGGGACGGCCGACATTGTCGCGGGTCGCGTCGCCGAACCGCCGGGCGCCGATTGAATCGAACTTGAAGCTGACGACCGGCTCGCCGTTCTGGAAGGACGGCTGGGCATCGACCAGCGTGTCGCCGCCGACGATCACCCGCCGGTTGACGACATAGGTCTGCCCCGGCACCTCCGCCGACGGCAGAAGCTCGGTCCCCGCCGGAAGCTGGCGAGCGGCCGCGTCGGCGGCGTTGACCGACTGGTCGACGAAGCGGAAATTCAGCTTGGCGGTCTGGCCGATCAGGCGCTTGACCCGCTCGGGGTCCTGCAGGCCGGGAAGCTGCACCAGGATGCGGTCCTCGCCCTGGCGCTGGATGGTCGGCTCGCGGGTGCCGGTCTCGTCGATACGGCGGCGGATGATCTCGATCGACTGGTCGACCGCCGACCGCTTGCGCGCCGCCACCGCTGTGTCGGTCAGCCGCGCGCTGATCCGGCCCGCCTCACCGGTCTCCACGGCGAGGTCGCTGTCGAGACCGCGGGCCAGCTGGTAAGCCCGTTCCCGATCACCCGCATCGCGCACGGCGAAGGTCACGGCACCGTCCTGAACGCCCAGGTCGGTGTAGCCGATCCGGGCTTCCCGCAGGGCGGTGCGGGCGCTGTCCACCAAACCGTTCAGGCGTTCGGTGATGACGGTGTCGACCTCCACCGCGAGCAGCAGGTGGGAGCCGCCCTGGAGGTCGAGGCCCAGATTGATGGTCCGGGTGGGCAGCCAACTCGGCAGGCCCTGGCCCATTTCCTCCACGGTCGATCGTGCGAGCAGGTTTGGAGCTGCGTAGATCACCCCCAGGACACAGACGAGGATGACCAGAACGATCTTCCACTTGGCGAAATGAACCATGGCTTGCCGATACCTGCCTCTTCGTCTGATTACTTGCGGCCGAACATCTTGCCGAAACCGCGGGAGGGCCCGGTGGTGTTGTCCTGCACCGGCTCGACGGTCGTCTCGGCGGCCGCGACATCGTTGTCGTCGCCCGTCGCGGTCCGGCTGCCCTTGGCGGGTTCGGTCTTCGCGAGCACCAGGTTGATCGTGGAGCGAAGCACGCGGACGCGGACGCCCTCGGCGATCTCGACCACCAGTTCGTCGTCCGCGCCGACCTTCGTGATCGTGCCGACGATGCCGCCGCCGGTGACGACCCGGTCGCCGCGGCGCAACGCCTCGAGCATGGACTTATGCTCCTTCAGCTTCTTTTGCTGCGGACGAATCAGCAGGAAATAGAAGACGACGAAGATCAGGATCAGCGGCAGAAACGACATCAGACCAGCCGCTCCCGCCCCATCCGCGGCCTGTGCATAGGCCGTCGATACGAACATCCGGTGCTCCTCTCGTTATATTCTTGGCGGACCGCGGGACTATAACGGCCCGCGCCCGGGTTGCAATCGAAACCGGCCAAGACTGGCGATCCGTCCGGAAGTCCTTTCAGGATGACCGACCCGTCTTGTGCTATGCCCGAGCTATGCTAGGGTTTGCCGCCCATGCGGCCCGATCGGGCCGACCGGGCTCCACATTCCTACCGCATATGTAGTCAGGTTCCCGGTCAGTGCAAACAGCTTCAGACAAAGACGATACATCCCTGCCCGTCCTGCTCGCCCGAATCGCGGACGCGCTCGAGCGCCTCGCCCCGCCGCCGGCGCCGTCGCCGGACCTGTGCGGGGCCGACGCCTTCACCTGGCACGCCGAGGGCCGGCGCCTCGTCCCGGTGCCCCAGGTCAACCGGGTGGAGCTGCCGCTCCTCCAGGGCGTCATGCGCCAGCGCGACACCCTGCTGGAGAACACCCGCCGCTTCGCCGGTGGGCTGCCGGCCAACAACGCGCTGCTGTGGGGCGCGCGCGGCATGGGCAAGAGCTCGCTGGTGAAGGCCGTCCACGCGACGGTATCCGAGGAGATGCCGGGTATCCTGGCCCTGGTGGAGATCCACCGGGAGGACATCCCGTCCCTCCCCGAGTTGCTGAACCTGCTGCGCGGCTCGAAGCGCCGCTTCGTGCTGTTCTGCGACGACCTGTCGTTCGACCATGACGACACCGCGTACAAGTCCCTGAAGGCGGTGCTGGACGGCGGGATCGAGGGCCGGCCGGCGAACGTCGTGTTCTACGCCACGTCCAACCGGCGCCACCTGATGTCGCGGGACATGATCGAGAACGAGCGCTCGACGGCGATCAATCCCCACGAGTCGGTGGAGGAGAAGGTGTCGCTGTCGGACCGTTTCGGCCTGTGGCTTGGGTTCCACAACTGCGACCAGCAGACCTTCTTCGCGATGGTCGAGGGCTACGCCGACCGTTTCGGCCTCGACATGGCTCGGGACCGGCTTCGGGCGGAGGCGATCGAATGGTCGATGACCCGCGGCAGCCGGTCGGGCCGCGTCGCCTGGCAGTTCATCCAGGACCTGGCCGGCCGTCTGGGGAAGCGTCTCGACTGACGCGCCGCTCGCCGGCGAGGTGGTCGCGCGGGTCCATCGCCCGGTTGGACTTGCGCAGTTCGAAATGGAGCTGCGGCGAGGAGACGTTGCCGGTGCTGCCGACGGTGCCGATCTTCTGCCCGCGCTTCACCGTGGCGCCGCGATCGACCAGCATCTCGTCCAGGTGGGCGTAGGCGCTCATCCAGCCGTCGGCGTGCCGGATCAGCAGCAGGTTGCCGAAACCGCGCAGTTCGTTGCCGGCATAGGCCACCACGCCGTTCTCCGCCGCCACGACGGTGGTGCCCTTCGGCGCGCTGATGTTCAGCCCGTCATTGTGAAGGCCGCCCGGCTTGGGTCCGAACTCCGACAGGATGGTCCCCCTGACCGGCCATTGGAAGCGGCCGGAACTGCGAGGTTCCGGCGTTTCGATGGCGGGCGGGCGGGCCGCGGCCACGGGAGGAGCTGCCGCGGGCGGTGCCGGGACCGCCGGAGCGGGCGCGGCCTGCGCCGGCTTGACCGGAACCCGGGGTACCGGCCGTGCTGCCGCCGGCGCGGTCGGAGGCTCAAGCGCGGCGACCTGTCCGCCCGGCATCGGTGGCGGCGGCAGTGTCGGCACCGGTGCCGGAGGGGGCTGGACCGGAGCGGGCGCGGCCACGACCGGCGGGGCGGGAACCGGCTGCGGAGCAGGCGTGGGCAAAGGGCCGGACTGGACGGCTCCGTACCCCGGACGCGGCGTATAGGCCGGATACTGCGGCTGAGGCGCTGGTTGTGGGGCCGGCTGGACCGCCGGAGGAGGAAGCGCCTGTGCGGAGACGGTCGGACGCGGGGCCGCCTCCGGCGGCCGGCTCGCCCCCACCGCATTCCGCTGGCCCACGTCCGCGGCCGGAGCCTGGGCGACCAGGGTGGCCGGGCCGCCGGGCAACCGGAGTTGCTGGCCGATCTTGATCGCGAAGGGTTCCTTCAACCCGTTCGTGCGCGCCAGTTCGGACATGCCGACCTGGTGCATGCGGGAGATGCTGGACATCGTGTCGCCGCGCTGAACGGTGTAGAACCGGGCGGACGGCAGCCGGAGCCGCTGGCCGATCGCAAGCGCATAGGGGGCCTTCAGGCCGTTCAGGTCGATCACCTCGCGCATCGGCACATTGTACCGCCGCGCGATCTCGTAGATGTTGTCGCCCCGCGCGACGGTGATCATGCCCGGTGCCGAGGGCGCCGGCTGCTCCTGGTAGATCGACACGGGCGCCGGCGCATCGGCGCGCGTACAGCCCGCGATGGCGAGGGCGGCCATGAGGGCCAGACGTTTTCCCGGTCTCATGGCGGTCAAGACGTGCGGGCGCGGGCGACCGGAACCGGAACCGGTTCGGGAAGCAGGGGCACGAATCGTACGGGCCACAGTTCCTCCCTGTGCAGGCCGGTTTCGGTGCGGCGGATGCGATAGACCCGCTGGTCGCGCCGGTCGGTTCCCAGCGGTACGACCATGACGCCGCCGATCGCGAGCTGATCCGTCAGGTCCTTCGGGACAGTGCCGTCGGCGGCGGCGGTGACCAGGATCCGGTCGAACGGAGCCTGCTCGGGCCAGCCCTTGGTACCGTCGCCCGCGCGGGTGGTGATGTTGTGCAGCCCGAGTTGGTGGAACCGGGCCTCGGCGTCGCGCAACAGCGGACGGTGCCGCTCGATCGTGTAGACCCGCCGGGTCAGCCGCGACAGGACCGCCGCCTGATAGCCGGACCCGGTGCCGATCTCCAGCACCTTGAGCCTGTTATGCAGTTCCAGCGCCTGGGTCATCATGGCGACCACCAGCGGCTGGCTGATCGTCTGGCCGGAGCCGATCGGCAGGGCCATGTCCTCGTAAGCCTGGTCGAGAAAAGAGGGCGGGACGAAAGCTTCGCGCGGCAATCGCTCGATCACGGCCAGTACCGCCGTGTCGGTCACGCCCGACCGGCGAAGCTGCATGATCAGGCGGATCTTTCGCGCGTCGATGCTCAAGCGAACACCGTCTTCAGCGTATCGAGGGTAGGGGTATGGGTCAGGTCCAGGAAAAGGGGGGTGATCGCGACGCCCTTGTCCATCACCACCCGATGTCGGTATCCGGCAGCGTGTCCGCCTCGCCGCGCAGGGTGCCGATCCAGAAATAGGCGCGACCGCGCGGATCGACCCGCTCGGTCAGGTCGTCGCCGACCTTGCGCTGACCGTGCCGGACGACATGGATGCCCTGCGCCTCGCCGGGCTCGACGCTCGGGAAATTGACGTTCATCAGCACGTTGCGCGGCCACGCGACCGAGACCGCCTTCCGTACCACCTCCGGTCCCCAGTGGAGCGCCGTCTGCCACAGCGCCGGCTGAGCCGGGTCGAGATGCTGGCTCATGGCGATGGCCGGCACGCCCAGCAGGGTCGCCTCCATCGCGGCGGCGATCGTGCCGGAGTAAGTGACGTCCTCGCCCAGGTTGCTGCCGTGGTTGACGCCGGACAGCACCAGGTCGGGCTTTCGGTCCTTGAGGATGTGGTTGATCGCCAGCAGAACGCAGTCGGTCGGCGTACCGTCGACCGCGAACCGGCGCTCGGCCATCTGCCGCATCCGCAGCGGCCGGTGCAGCGTCAGCGAGTGGCTGGCGCCGGACTGCTCGGTCTCCGGCGCCACCACCCAGACATCGTCGGACAGGGTGCGGGCGATCTTCTCCAGCACTTCCAGACCGGGGGCGTGGATGCCGTCGTCGTTGGACAGCAGGATCCGAGCCTTGGAGACGTCCAGGGGAGCCTTAAGCATCCGCCGCAATCCTATCGAGTCCACCCATGTAGGGCCGCAAGGCTTCCGGCACGATTATGGACCCATTTGGTTGCTGAAAGTTTTCCATGACGGCGATCAGGCATCGGCCGACCGCGACGCCGGAGCCGTTGAGCGTATGGACGAACTGGGTGTTCTTGTCGCCCCTGGGCCGGCAGCGGGCCTTCATGCGGCGTGCCTGGAAATCACCGCAGGTCGAGCAGCTCGAGATTTCCCGATAGGCGTTCTGCCCCGGCAGCCAGACCTCGATGTCATAGGTCCTGGTCGCGGAGAATCCCATGTCGCCGGTGCACAGCGCGATGGTGCGGAACGGCAGTTCCAGCCGCTTCAGGACGGTCTCGGCGCATTGCGTCATGCGCTCGTGCTCGGCATTGGACTGGTCCGGGCCGGTCACGCTGACCATCTCGACCTTCCAGAACTGGTGCTGGCGGATCATGCCGCGGGTGTCCTTGCCGGCGGCCCCGGCTTCGGAGCGGAAGCACGGCGTCAGCGCGGCCATGCGGAGCGGCAGGTCCTCCAGGTCGAGGATGCGGTCGGCCACCAGGTTGGTCAGCGGCACCTCGGCGGTCGGGATCAGCCAATGGCCGGTCGTGGTGCGGAACAGGTCCTCGGCGAATTTGGGCAGCTGCCCCGTGCCGAAGGCGGCCTCGTCGCGCACCATGAGGGGCGGCATCACCTCGGTGTAGCCGTGCTCGTTGACATGGAGGTCGAGCATGAACTGGCCGATCGCCCGCTCCAGCCGAGCCAGCTTGCCGCGCAGGACGGTGAACCGCGCGCCCGACAGCTTGGCTCCGGCGGCGAAGTCCATCAGCCCCAGCTTCTCGCCCAGTTCGAAATGCTCGACCGCATGGTTCAGGCGGGGCGGCTCGCCGACCCGGCGCAGCTCCACATTGCCGCTTTCATCGGGTCCGTCGGGAACGTCGTCGGCCGGAATGTTGGGCAGGCTGGCGAGAAGGGTGTCAAGGGCGGCGCCGGTCTCCCGCTCCTGCTCCTCGGTCTGCTGGATACCCTCCTTCAAGCCGGCGACTTCCGCCATCAGGTCCTGGGCACCGCGGCCCTCGCGCCTGGCCTTGCCGATCTCCTTGGAAGCCTCGTTGCGGCGGGCCTGCATCTCCTGCAGCGCGGTCTGGGCGGCGCGGCGGCGGGCGTCGAGGTCCAGGATTTCACCCGACATGGGCGACAGACCCCGTCTCGCCAGACCACGGTCGAAAGCTTCGGGATTGTCGCGAATCAGGCGTAAGTCGTGCATGAGACCACTGGATCGAAGACGTTACGGGAAGTTGTTTATAAAGCTCCTCATGTCCCCGGTCCAGCCGTGCGGACCAGAGCGCGGCGGACCGTGTTCATTCCGCCGCACACTGTGGCCCTGATCACTCAGCGGCTTCGGCTTCCTCTTCGCGCTTCGCCCGCTGCTTCTCCATGACGCGCGCGATCTGCACCGAAATCTCGTACAGGGCATAGAGCGGTATGGCGAGACCCAGCTGACTGATCACGTCGGGCGGCGTCATGATGGCGGCGGCGATCAGGATGATGACGATGGCGTACTTGCGCTTGGACGCCAGGGCTTCCGACGAGACGATGCCGGCCCTCGCCAGCAGGGTCAGCAGCACGGGAAGCTGGAACGCGATGCCGAAGGCGAAGATCAGGGTCATCACCAGCGACAGGTACTCGCCGACGCGCGCCTCGAACTGGATCGGCAGCCCCTCGGGGCCGGGCGCCAGCTGCTCGAAGCTCAGGAAGAAGCTCCAGGCGAGCGGAAAGACCGCGTAGTAGACCAGCGCGCCGCCCAGGAAGAACATGATCGGCGTGGCGACCAGGAACGGCAGGAAGGCATTGCGCTCGTGCTTGTAGAGGCCGGGCGCGATGAACATCCAGAGCTGGCTGGCGATGACCGGGAAAGCCAGGAACATCGCCGCCCAGAACGCGACCTTGACGTAGGTGAAGAAGGCTTCCGTCAGGCCGGTATAGATCATCCGCCGCCCTTCATGGCCGAGCAGGTCGGCCAGCGGACGGACAAGGAAGGCGTAGATGTCGGCGCTGAAATAGTAGCAGATCAGGAAGGCGGCGAAGATCGCCGCTATCGAGTACATCAGCCGATTGCGCAGCTCGATCAGGTGATCGAGCAGCGGCATCTTGCTGTCGTCGAGGCCGTCGTCGCTCACGGTGGTCACGCCCGCTTGTCAGGGGTATCGCCCGGCACCACGGCCGGTTCGGGAATCTTGTGGTCGGCCGCTGCGGCGGGAAGCTGCGGCGGCGCGTCCGCCGCGGGGATCTGGGCCGCCTGGACCGCCCCGGTCCCCCGGACATCCCGGTGGGCCGCCCTGTCCGCCTCGGCCTCCGGGTCATCCTCGTCGCGCGGGCGGGCCGTGACGGCGGGGCTGGAAGTGATGTTGGGGTCGAACGCATTGCGCAGGGAACCGGAGGGGTCGATGGTATTCTCGACCTCCTTCGTCAGGTTCAGGTTGCGCAGCTCGGTCGCCTGCCGGCGCACGTCCTCCAGATCGGCATCGCGGATCATCTCGTCCACGCTGTTCTGGAAGTCGCGGGTCAGCATGCGCGCCTTGCGCACCCAGATGCCGACGGTCTTCAGGACCTTGGGCAAGTCCTTGGGCCCTATCACGAGCAACGCCACCACCATGATGACGAGCAGTTCGGACCAGCCAATATCAAGCATTACGGATCGTCCAGGGACGGCGGAAGGGACCCACTACGATAGGCGGGGCGGCGGGCGACATGGAACTGCCAGGCGCTTTGCGGACGCTCTGCCGGGTCCGCTCAGGTCTTGGCCGTCTCGTCCTTCTTGACCGTGGTGGTGTGATCCACCGTCGGAGCCCCTGTCGCCGGAACGGGAGCCGCGGGATGCCCCGGCGCGGCATGGACCGAGGTCTGGACCGGCTGGGTCGTGGCGTGGCTGTCGATCACCCGGGGCTGATCGGCGACACCGTCATCGTCGTCGTCCTTCAGTCCGGACTTGAAGTTCTTGACCCCCTTGGCGACGTCACCCATCACCTTCGGCAGCTTGCCGGCTCCGAAAATGATCAGGACGATCACGAGGATCAGGACCACCTGCCAAATACCGATACTCATTGAGAATTCTCCAAAGTCCGCTCATGGGTGCGCGCTGCGGCGGGATATTGGCAGAAAGGCAAACCGACCGCAACGACCCGGGGGGCCAAACCACCCCGGGATATCACAACTGTTTATGTCGGATCTTTGGCGGGAAACACGAAGGCTTGCCGCGTGTCCAGCGTGATTGCCACGTGGGAGTCCTCGGACGGAAGGAACTGGCCGGGCATCCGGGAGTGCAGGTGGCGCCCGTGGCCGCCGTCCGGCACCTCGAGGTGGATCAGGCTGGTCCGGCCGAGCAGCCGGGCGGCCATCACCCGGCCGAGATTGGGTACGCGCGCGCCGGCGACGGCATCCGGCGCGGAGAGCTGAAGCGCCTCGGGACGGATCAGCACTTCGGCCGCGGCCCCTTCCGGCAGGTCGCAGGGCACGCGGCCGACCGGAGTCTCGACCGCGCCGCCGCGCACCCGGCCGCCGATCCGGTTGACCTCCCCGAAGAACTGCGCGGCGAACGCGTCGGCCGGACGGGTATAGAGATCGACGGGGGTGCCCAGCTGTATCAGCTTGCCGTCCTGCATCAGGGCGATCCGGTCGGCCAGGAACATCGCCTCCTCCGGGTCGTGGGTGACCAGCATCGTGGCCGCTCCCGTCTTCTTCAACACATGGAGCGTCTCGTCGCGCACCTGCTCGCGCAGGCGGGCGTCGAGTCCGGAGAACGGCTCGTCCAGCAGAAGCACTGCCGGGTTGGGAGCCAGCGCGCGCGCCAGCGCCACGCGCTGCTGCTGCCCGCCCGACAGGGCATGGGGGAAATGGTCGGCGTGGGCCGCCATGCCGACCTGCTCCAGCGTCTCCATGGCGCGGCGGCGCCGGATTTCGACCGGGATGCCGGACAGGCCGAATCGGACGTTGTCGATCACCGACAGGTGCGGGAACAGCGCATAGTCCTGGAACACCAGCCCGACCCCGCGCCGCTCCGGCGGAATGCAGGCGCCGTCGTCGGCGACCACCTTGCCGTTGATCCGCACGGTGCCGCTCTGAAGCGCCTCCAGCCCCGCCGCGACCCGCAGCAATGTGGACTTGCCGCAGCCGCTGGGACCGACCAGGCACATGATCTCGCCGCGCGCGATGGCGAGGCTGACGTCGTCGACCGCCACCATCCCGCCGTAGCGGTGCCGGATATGGTCGAGCCCGAGCACCTCCTCCGCCGCCGACGCCGCCCGCCGCGGAACCGGTCCGGAGGCATCGTGCAAGGCCTTGGGATGGGTCTCGACGTCAATCTCGCCGCCCTGGGAACGGGAACCGGCCGCAGCCGGCGAGCTGCCGACCCAGGCGGCCGCGCGTCCGCGCAGGGCAGCCCGCAGGGTTGAACGCAGGCTCAAGGGGCGGACGGTCGCGGTGCGATTGTCGAAATAGGAATGATCCATCGGTCCCGGTCGCTGCTTTCATGGGCGGGCACAAGCGGCTATTAAGCCACGCCGGACCAGGATTGCAATTGGTTCTTAAAACCAGTCGCAAGGCGGAGGTGGTTTGTCGCAGGCCACTACTGGCCGGAGGGGTGCCCGACCGCCTGCCGGTCGGACAGATCCTTTGTGCAGGCCAGCGGAAAACAGCAGATCAGGTTCGCTATGGGCATCTTTGCGATCCCGGCGCTGCGAAGGGCAAGTCCGGCCAGCCCGACATCAGGAGGGTTGCAGCACCTTGACACCAAAGCCGTAAAAATGGCATGAAATCGGCTTAAAATAGCGACTTCAAGGATCGATGATGTCGTTTGACGAGTTTGTTCAACGATTGACGCAGTGTCTTGAAGCGGCATTCGGCCCCGGAAAGGTCAAGGTCCAGCCGGTAGGTGGCTTCGGGAATCACGGCAGGCAGTTTAGTGTCGGTAGCAACCACGTGATCCTCAATCCTGCCGTCGGAGGTTTGGACGTCAATGATGCTCCCAAAGCAAAGTTCGTCGCGAAGTTCGACCGCATGATGCGGCCTATCCCCCAGGGGAACAGGTTCTTATTGGATTGCGCGCGCCATTCTTGATAGCTTATCGAAGTTGGTATACCCTAAACCTTCACGTTATGGTCGCATGACGTTAGGCAGGCAACCCAATGGCTACTTATCCGGCGACGGTCAAGAACGATCCTGATGAAGGAATATTCGTGATCGAGTTTCCTGACTTTGAATAAGCGATCGCCGCAGGAAGAATAGAAAAGGATAATCCTGTAGACGTCGGCCGAAGATGCCTGATGGACACCATCTGGTTCCGATTGGAAGGGGGGCGTGGGATACCTGCGCCCTCGCAGGTGAGTTCGGATCAGCTTCCGATCCCGGTCGTCAATTTCACCGTCAATGACAATGCGACGATAGAAAACGCCGTTCTCGACTCTTTCGTGAGAGCCGTCGACGAGTCCGCGAGGGAGTTCATGAGGCGCGGCAGGCACCGGATTGCCGAGGCTGTCCAATCGAAGCAATGGCGCCCCGGGAACGGCAGGATATCCAACGTCCAGGAAGCGCATATGGCGAAGGTGTGGGACATCGTCGCGTCACTCCTACCACACCGCGAAGAGGCGAGATCGGAAAGCCGGAACGCTGCCCGACCGAACTTCTGAACCCTGCCCTTCCTTACGGGACGCTTCTCCTCAGGAAGATTCATCGGTCAAGCCGACTGCTGGTCATTGACGCGCCTTGATCGGAATTTTTCCGAGTGGCCGCTGCGCCACCCCCGGGCGACCGCGAAACCGCCGACGGCCAGCAGCATCGGGAGGATCGAGAAGAGGAAGCGCCCTTCCTCGCCCCGTTCCCCGACGGACACCAGAACCGCGACGAGAAGCGTCGAGGCGGCCAGCCACCAGCGTTGGTCGAGCCATGGCCATGACCTGCGGCGGATCAGCACGGCCGCCCCGGCGACGACATAACCGGCCAGGGTGATGACCAGAGCCGTCACGGCGCCCCGATAGACCGTGATGCCCACCCCCTGCGGGTCGCGGTCGTACATCCGGGTCGGCGCGCTGGCGAAAACCGCGAGACGGTCCAGGACATGGCCTGCCGCCCGGAACGGCTCTTCCAGGATCCTGGCGACGACCAGCGATTTCAGCGCCTCGCTCTCCCTGTAGACTTCCGACGTGTTCAGGTCGGCCCAAAGTTCGTTCGCGCCCTCCCGCACGCGTGGCAGTTCCTCCAGGCGGCGGGCGGCCCGTATGTCGGGGTCGAATTCCTCCCAGGCCCGCTGAAGGTTGAAACCGGACACGTTGGTCCAGGTCAGCTGTTGGTCGTGGGCCAGCCAGACATGCAGGTGCCACCCGCCCGAGAGTATCACCACGGGAAGGAGGAAGGCGGCCAGGGCCCCTGCCCTTCCCCGCGCCGAGGGAGGTGCCGTCCCGACGATGCGGTGGATCTCCACCGCCATGAACAGCGGCAGCAGGAAGACCATGAAGGGCCGGGTCAGATCCAGGAGCGAGAGACACAGCCCTGCCGCCGCCAGCGTTCCGGGCCGCCGGCCTCTCAGCCACGCCCGGACCAGCAGGAAATAGCCCAGCGTCAGCAGGGCGAACAGGGGATCGTAGTTGGCCGGGTTGCCGGCATGGACCGCCACGCCGCGGTGAGCCAGGAACAGCCCCAGGATCAGCACGGCGATCCGCAACCGCGGCTCCGCCGGCTGGATCAGCACGGCCATCGTGAAAGCCAGCGCGATCGTGACGGGATAGAGGACACTCGAGAACAGCGTCAGGTCTTGGAAACCGACCCACCAAAGCAGTTCCAGCGTCGAGAGCACGGGAGGCATCCCGGTCCGCAACCCCGCCAGGTGGTTCCAGACGTCGCCGACTGTCCGGATAGTCTCCAGGTCCAGCACCCGCATCCAGGTGACCGAGGCGGTGGCCGCGTAGCCCCAGACCGGTACCAGGAAAATGCCGCAGATCAGCAGGAACCGCGCGACGTTCCCGCACCTATCGATACCCATTCCGGCGACCCGCGCTCCAGTCCAGTGTCAGGACTTCCGAACACGGGGTCAGGGAACAGGTTCCGGCAGGGCCGCGATCTCCCTCAGCAGTTTCGCGAGGATCGCGTCGGCGAAGCTCGCGGGGCCTCTGGCGACGACGACGAAGGAGCCGGGACCGCCGATCACGTTGTCCTGGAAATAGACATCCAGGTGACGCCGCCGGTCTCGATCCTCGGCCCAGGGCAGCAGGCCCGCGCGGAGGATCGGCAGTCCGTTGATAATGACCCCCGACTTGACGGCATCGTCGCGGGCAAGCGTGACCGGGCGACCGACATTGTTCTCGCCGTCGCCCGAGATGTCGATCACCTGCCGCGTTCCTTCGAACCCGTTCGTGGCGAACAGGTTGACGCAGTGGTCGATCAGGGCGCTGATCGAGGTCCGCGCCTCCGTCACCGTCGGCCCGCCCGCCAGCTCCCGGCTGAACGACTTGGCGCTCGCCGGGCCGTCGATCATCCGCCAGTCCGCCACCGTGCGCTGCAGCTTGTCGTCCGCCCATTCCACGTAGGTCACCGCGATACGGCCCAGCGCGCCGCCCTGGATCGCCTCCACCACCCGCCTGTCGGTGATCGCGCGGGCATAGCCGCTGCGCTGCAGATGGGCATCCTCTTCGTTGACCGAGCCGGAGACATCCACGGCTAGCACCAGCTCGAGGTCCACCGGAATCTCCGCCCGGGCCGTCATGGCGGAAACCGCCAGCACCAGCCCGGCGCATCCGCTCAGCACCGCACGCACCCTCATCCTGTTTCCCCCAATGCCAACCCTGTGATTGCAACGCTTTCTCCGGCATCGGGTTAGATAGTTTGAGTCTGATGCCCGAAAAGGAAAGCCGAATGGTCAGCTTGGGACCGGATAACGTGCGGATAGGCGCCCATGCCGTGGACAAGGCCGACGCCATACGCCAGGCGGGCGGCATCCTGGTCGATGGCGGCTACATCCGGCCCGGTTACGTCGACAGCATGATGCGCCGGGAGACGGTCACCGCCACGTATCTGGGCAACGGCATCGCCATTCCCCATGGCCTGCCGCAGGACCGTGAACTGATCCGGCACACCGGACTTTCGGTTCTCCAGCTGCCTCACGGCGTCGAGTGGAATCCAGGCGAGATCGTGCATCTCGTGGTCGGCATCGCCGCCCGCTCCGACGAGCATATCGGCGTGCTGCAGAAGCTGACCGACGTGCTGGAGGACGAGGCGACCGTGATGCGGCTCGCCCGCACCCACGACGTCAACGAGATCGCGGCTGCGCTCGACCCGGCCCGGTCGGCCGAAGCGCCCCCCGCTCCCGCGCCGTCCGCCCCGATCCTGGGCGGCGGGCAGCGGGTCGACCTCGAAGTCACCGGGGGCACCGGCCTGCACGCCCGGCCGGCCTCGGTTTTCGTGTCGCTGGCGAAGCAGTTCAACTCCGATATCCGGGTCAGCCATGCCGGCAAGACCGCCAACGGAAAGAGCATGGTGTCCATGCTCCGGCTCGGCGTCGAGCGCGGCGGGATCATCAGCGTTACCGCCGACGGTCCGGACGCGGCCAAGGCCCTGCAGACCCTTCGGGAGGCCGTCGAGACGGGCCTGGGCGAGGAGGACGAGGCGGCTCACGCGGCCCCCGAACCGGCGGTGCAGGTCGGCCGCCAGGAGACATTCCCGCCCGAGGCCGCGCCGGACGAGCCCGGACTGGTCCGCGGCGTCGCGGCCGCGCCCGGCATCGCGATCGCGCCTCTCCACCAGTTGCGGAAGCAGGCGGACGAGGTCCTGGAGCAGCATGCCGTCGACCCGGGTGCCGAACGCTCGGACTTCGACCATGCGGTCGACCGCGCCGGCGCGGAGTTGGAAGAGCTTCACCGAACCGTCGGACGCCGGGCCGGCGAGATGGAGGCCCGGATCTTCGTCGCCCACCGCGAGTTCCTGGAGGACCCCGACCTGATCGAAGCGGTGCATCACCGCATCGATCAGGGGGAAAGTGCGCCGTTCGCCTGGCGGGAGACGATCGAGGAGCGGGCGAACGAACTGGCCGCCCTGAGCGACCCGCTCCTGGCGGGCCGGGCCAACGACCTCCGCGACGTCGGCGCCCGCGTCATGCGCCTCCTGGTCCGGCGCAACGACGCCGAGGCGGCCGCCCTGCCCGACCACGAGATCATCCTGGTCGCCGAGGACCTGACGCCGTCGGATACGGCGTCGCTCGACCCGGACTTGGTCAAAGGCATCCTGACGGCCCTGGGCGGCCCCAACTCCCACACCGCGATCCTGGCGCGCTCGCTGGACATCCCGGCGGTGGTCGGAGCCGGTCCGCAGGTGCTGGACCTGGCGAGCGGCGTGACCGCCGTCCTGGACGGCACGCGCGGCACCCTGCTGCCGGATCCGGACGCCGACCGGCTGGAACAGGCGCGGCAGGCCCGGCACGGCGCCGGCCAGCGGCGCGCGGTGGTGCTGGAGGCCGCATATCGCCCGGCGATCACCGTGGACGGTCATCGGGTGGAGATCGCCGCCAACATCGGCGCGGTGCCGGAGGCGGAGCGCGCGGTCCAGGCCGGCGGCGAAGCAGTCGGGTTGCTGCGCACCGAGTTCCTGTTCCAGGACCGCACCGATCCGCCCAGCGAGGAGGAGCAGTACGAGGCCTACCGCGAGATGGCCGAGGCCCTCGGTGGGCTGCCCCTGATCGTCCGCACGCTGGATGCGGGCGGCGACAAGCCGCTGCCCTACATCTCCATGGCGCATGAGGAGAACCCGTTCCTGGGCCAGCGCGGCATCCGGCTGTCGTTCTCCATGCCCGACCTGTTCCGCAGCCAGCTCCGCGCGATCCTGCGCGCCGCGTCGCATGGCGAGATCAAGATCATGTTCCCCATGGTCACCTCGCTCCACGAGTTCCGCCGGGGCCGCAGCCTGGTCGAGGAGGTCCGGCGCGAGGTGGACGGGCCGAACGTCGACGTCGGCATCATGGTGGAGGTGCCGTCGTCGGCCGTGATGGCCGACCTGCTGGCCCGCGAGGTGGATTTCTTCTCCATCGGGACCAACGACCTGACCCAGTACACCCTGGCGATGGACCGCGGCCATCCGGCCCTGGCCCGAGAGGCCGACGGTCTGCACCCCGCCGTGCTGCGGATGGTCGACCAGACCGTGCGCGCCGCCCATGGCGAGGGGAAATGGGTCGGCGTCTGCGGCAACCTGGCGGCCGACCCCGCCGCGGCGCCCATCCTGATCGGCCTCGACGTGGACGAGTTGAGCGTCGGCGTTCCCAACATCCCCGCCCTGAAGGCGCAGATCCGCGAAATGGCCTACGAGGACGCCAAGGACCTGGCGCGCCGGGCGCTGGCGTGCAGCGCCGCCGCGGAAGTCAGGGCCCTGACCGGCGAGGCGGCCTGAGCCATGGACAACAGGGAAACGATGGACACCGAAACCGCCGAGGTCACCCGGGCGACGGGAGCCGCTGATGCCGACACGACGATCCGCGTCGCCACCGTCACTCTCAATCCGGCGATCGACCAGACGATCTCCATCCCGAATTTCGCCGCAGGACAGGTCAACCGCGTCGAGTGGGAACAGGCCGATCCCGGGGGCAAGGGCGTCAACGTCGCGGCCTTCCTCGCCGATTTCGGCTGCGCGGTCAGCGTCACCGGGATCCTCGGCACGGACAACATCGAGATCTTCCGGAGCTTCTTCGCCGACAAGGGAATAGCCGACCGCTTCGTGACCGTGCCCGGCCGGACGCGGGCCAACGTGAAGATCCTGGACACGCCCAACAAGCGCATCACCGACATAAACCTGCCGGGCCTGCCCTTCTCGGCGGAGAGCCTGACCTGGCTGCGGGGCGCCATCGACACGCTGGCGGTCGACCACGACTGGTTCGTGCTGTCCGGCAGCACGCCGTCGGGCACGCCGGAGACGGTCTACGCCGAGATGGTCGCCGACCTGCGCGGGCGCGGCAAGAACGTCGTGCTGGACGCCAGCGGCCCCGCCTTCGCGCGCGGCGTCGCGGCGCTGCCCTACGCGATCAAGCCGAACCTGGAGGAACTGGAGGAGCTGGTCGGCCGCAAGCTGCCCGACGAAGCCGCTGTTCTGGCCGCGGTCCTGGAACTGATCGACCGCGGCATCGGCTGCGTCGTCGTCTCCATGGGGGCCGACGGCGCGATCTTCGCCGAAGGCACGGCCCGCCTCGCGGTCAGGCCGCCGGCGGTCATCGTGCGCAGCACAGTGGGAGCCGGCGACGCCATGGTCGCCGGGTTCATCGCGGGCAGGCTGCGCGGCCTGGACCTGGAAGGTTGCGCCCGCCTGGCGACCGCCTTCTCGCTCGGCACGCTGACGACCGTCGGGCCGCACCTGCCGCCGCTGGAAACGATCGAGAAATCCATGGACGAGATCGATATCCGGGTCCTCGCCCGCTAGACGCATTACCGCTGCCGCCTGGAGAAGAGAACCATGAAGAAAGTCGTCGCCGTGACGGGTTCCAGGGCCTCCGCGGCCCACACCGCGATGGCGGCCGAAGCGCTGGAAGCCACGGCCGACATGCTCGGATACGATATCCGCGTCGAACGCATCGGTCCCGACGGCACGTCCGACCGGCTTTCCGACGTGGAGATCCGCAACGCCGACGTCGTGATCCTGGCGACCGACCAGCCCGACGACCAGGATCGCTTCCAGGGCAAGAGCGTCCGCCGCGCCACCCCCAGCGAAGCGATCCGCCACACCGCGCGCCTGCTGCGCGAGGCCGCCGGGGACCGGGAGCTGCCGAAGGTCGCCGAACTGGCGTCTCCCGGAACCGTGCCGCTTCAACCGACGCCCGTCGCTCCCCGGCGCCACCTCCCAGCCCCCTTCCCGGCCCATCCGGCGACGCGGCCCCTCAGCCTTCCCGGGCAGCACCGCCGTCCGTCGCGGAGACGCCGAAGCGGATCGTCGCGATCACGTCGTGCCCGACGGGCATCGCCCACACCTTCATGGCGGCGGAAGCGCTGAACAAGGCCGCCCGCGCCATGGGACACCAGATCAAGGTGGAGACCCAGGGGTCGGTCGGCGCCGGCAATCCCCTGACGCCGGAGGAGATCGAGGCCGCTGACGTGGTGATCATCGCGGCCGACACGAACGTGGCGCTGGACCGATTCAGCAACAAGCGGGTCTATTCCACATCCACCGGCAGGGCGCTGAAGGGCGGGAAGGAGGTCATCGCGACCGCCTTCGAAAAAGCCGAGATGCCCGGGGACGGCGGAGGTGCGGCAGCCGGCTCCAAGCCCGCCGCCGGCAGGAATCTCGCGGGCGAGGTCGAGCGGCTGAAGGCCGAGCGATCGGCCCAGCGTACCGGACCGTACAAGCACCTGATGACCGGCGTGTCCTACACGATCCCGGTAGTCGTCGCGGGCGGTCTCGCCATCGCGCTGTCCTTCATGTTCGGCATCGACGCGGCGAACGAGGAAGGCTCGCTCGCCGCGGCACTGATGCAGATCGGCGGAGAGGCCGCCTTCGCCCTGATGGTGCCGGTCCTGTCCGGCTACATCGCCTTCTCCATCGCCGACCGCCCCGGCCTCGCGCCGGGCCTGATCGGCGGCATGCTCGCCAGCCAGATCGGCGCAGGCTTCCTGGGCGGGTTGGCTTCGGGATTCCTGGCGGGATACATCGCCTATTACCTCAGAAGCTGGATCAGGCTGCCGCAGAACCTGGAAGGGCTGAAACCGGTGCTGATCATCCCGCTGCTCGCCAGCGTCGCGGTCGGCCTGCTGATGATCTACGTGGTCGGCACGCCGATCGCGGCGATCCTGTCCGGCCTGACCGCATGGCTCAGCGGCATGACCTCGGCCAACGCGGTGTTCCTGGGCCTGCTGCTGGGCGGCATGATGGCGGTGGACATGGGCGGCCCGGTCAACAAGTCGGCCTATACCTTCGCGGTCGGGCTGCTGGCTTCGCAGACCTACCTGCCGATGGCGGCCGTCATGGCGGCCGGCATGACCCCGCCGCTGGGCCTCGCCCTCGCCACCGTGCTGGCGAAGAACCGCTTCACGCCCGACGAGCGGGATGCGGGCAAGGCTGCCGCCGTGCTGGGCATCTCGTTCATCACCGAGGGCGCGATCCCGTTTGCCGCCAAGGACCCGTTGCGGGTGATCCCGCCGGCGATCGTCGGCTCCGCCCTGACCGGTGCGCTCTCCATGCTGTTCGGCTGCATGCTGCGGGCGCCCCACGGCGGCATCTTCGTGCTGGGCATCCCCAACGCGGTGACCAACGTAGGATTCTACGCGCTTGCCATCGTGATCGGGACGGTGGTGACCGCCGGCCTGGTGATCCTGTTCAAGAAGCCGGGAACGGAGGCGACCTTGGGCGCCGAGGCGGCGTAGCCCGTTTCAACGGTCGGGAGTGTGCGACGATCCCCTATTCCGCAGCCGCCCCCGTCGCGACGTTCCCCGTGGCGCCATGCTGCGCGCCGACGTCCGGAGGTGCCATGACCTCCTCGCCGTCGTCCACCTCCACCGTCACGGTGCCGTCGGGCTCCACCCTGGCGGCATAGGTCTTGATGCCGCAGGCGCCGTTGAGAGAGCTTCCCGTTTTCAGGTCGAACATCCAGTCATGCAGGGGACAAACCAGGGCGTGACCGCCCAGCATGCCGTCGGCGAGCGGTCCCGACCGATGCGGGCAGGTTGCTTGCGTCGCGTAGACGCCGCCGTCGCGGGTACGGAAGACGGCGACGCGGCGGTCGCCGAGCTTGAAGGTGCGACCCTCCCCGGCCGGGAGGCCGGTGAGGGGACCCAGGGTGAAGCGGTCTGCCATGGTTCAGCCCTCCGCCGGGACGAGTGAGGTGAACTGGTTGGGAGTGGCGGGGTTCTGGCCTTCCAGCCAGGGATCGCGGTAGGCGTCGATCGACTCCTGCATGGCCTTGTCCAGGCGCTCGCCGATGCCCTCGCTGTCGTCCACGACGATGGATCGCAGCTTGTCCACGCCGATCCGCTCGACATAGCTGTAGGTCCGCTCCTTCCATTTCGCGGTCTCGCGGTAATACTGCATGAAGCGGCCCATGACCTTCATGGCCTCGTCGTGGCTCCCCACCACGCACAGCAGGTCGCCCTTGCGGATATGGGCGCCGGCGGCGCCGCCCACATAGATCTCCCACTTGCCGTCGCCGATCGCGACCGCGCCCACGTCCTTGACATAGGCTTCGGAGCAGTTGCGCGGGCATCCCGCGGTGGCGAGCTTCAGCTTGCCCGGACTGTCGATACCGCGGAAGCGGTTCTCGATCCTGGCCGCCAGCGCCATGCTGTCGCCCAGGCCGAAGCGGCAATAGTCCGTCCCGATGCACGACTTGCAGGTGCGGTAGCTCTTGCCCCAGGCGTGGCCGGCCGGCATGCCCAGGTCCTTCCAGACGCCCGGCAGGTCGTCTCGCGGGACGCCGACCAGATCGATCCGCTGGCCGCCGGTCAGCTTGACCAGGGGGACGTTGTACTTGACCGCCACGTCGGCGATCCGCTTCAGCTCGTCCGGGGTGCAGACGCCACCGGGCATCTCGGGCACGACCGAGAAGGTGCCGTCCTTCTGGATGTTGCCGTGCATGCGGTCGTTGATGAAACGGGCGTCGCGCTCGTCCTCGTACTCGCCCTTCCAGATCGTGGACAGCAGGTTGGCGAGGCCGGGCTTGCTGCCGGGGTCCTCCTTGCCGCCGGCCAGCACCCTGAACACCGACGACACGGACTTCAGGCCGTTGGCGACGATCGCCTCGATCAGATCCTGGGTCGCCAACGGCACGCCCGGCACGTAATAGTGGATCGAGGGATCCTCTTCCGCCTCGCCGCCGCAGTAGAAATCGACCAGCTCGTTGACCAGCCCCTTGCACGAGCCGCAGCCCATGCCGGCCCGCGTCGCCTTCATCACGGCCGACGCCGTACGGGCGCCGCCGGAGACGCAGGCGCCGACGGCCGCCTTGGTCACGCCGTTGCAGTTGCAGACCTGCGCCTCGGCCGGCATCTCCGTCAGGGTCACCTTCTCGGCGGGGGCGCCCAAGTCGAACAGCAGCGACAGCCGCTCGTCAGGCAGGGGCGAGTCCCGGTCGAAGGCCTGCATCAGGTAGGCCGCCTTGCTGATGTCGCCCATCAGGATGCCGCCGACCAGCCTGCCGTCGCGCACGATGAGCTTCTTGTAGGTGCCGCGCTTCGGCTCGGTGAACTGGACGACCTCGTCCCGCTCCTCGGTCGGCTCAGTGATGCCCATGGCCGCGACCTCGACGCCCATCACCTTCAGCTTGGTCGCCAGCTTCGAGCCGTGGTAGGCGGCGTCGCGGTTGCGGCCGGTGACATGGTCGGCGAACACCTTCGCTTGGTCCCACAACGGCGCCACCAGCCCGTAGACCCGGCCCCGGTGCTGGGCGCATTCGCCGACCACGTAGATGCCGGGATCGTCGACCGACCGCATGTGGTTGTCGACCACGATGGCGCGCTCCACCGTCAGGCCGCATCGCATGCCGATCTCGGCATTCGGGCGGATGCCGGCAGAGACGACGACAAGGTCGCACTCGACGCTGGTGCCGTCCTTGAAAGCGAGGCCAGCGATGCCGCGCTCGTCGCCCAGCACGGCTGACGTCGATTTCTGAAGATGGACCTGGATGCCCATGGCCTCCATGGCCGCCTTCAGCATTGCCCCGGCCGGAGCGTCCAGCTGCTGCTCCATCAGGTGCTTGCCGATATGGATCACGTGGACCTGGCAGCCGTGGTTGATCAGGCCGCGCGCCGCCTCCAGCCCCAGCAGGCCGCCGCCGATCACCGCCGCCTGCCGACTCTTCCTGGCCTCGGCGACGATGCCGTCGCAGTCGTCCAGCGTGCGGAAGGCGAAGACGCCGTCGCGCAGCTTTCCGCCCGGACCGGTCAATCCCTCGACCGGCGGCACGAAGGCGCGGCTGCCGGTGGCGACCAGCAGGTAATCGTACGGCACGTGGATGCCGGCTTCCGACCGCACCGTCTTGGCCGAGCGGTCGATGTCGGTGACCGGCGACCCCGCATGCAGGGCGATGCCGTTGTCGCGGTACCAGTCCAGCGGGTTCATGACGATGTCGGCCGGGTCCTGGCTGCCGTTCAGCACGTTGGACAGCAGGATGCGGTTGTAGTTTCCGTAGGGTTCGTCGCCGAACATCGTGATGTCGAAAAGGCCGGCGCCGCCGCGGGCGAGCACTTCCTCCACGGCGCGGGCGCCCGCCATGCCGTTGCCGATGACGACCAGTTTACGCTTGCCCATGGCTCTCTCCAGGAAAGATGGCAGCAAAGGGAGAAACCGTCAGATCTCGATCAGGCCGATATCGAGCACCAGCGTGCCGGACTTGCCCTCGGGCGCCGCGAGGAAAACCTCCACCTTGGTCTCCGGAAACAGGTCCTCGACCACGGCCAGCGGCACATGGACGCCCTTCTTGGCGCCGATGGGGAAATAGCGCATCGGCGCGCCGTCCTTGGTGAGCACCAGATAGACGAGTTCATCCAGCGAGTTGCCGGCGCGCAGGTAGATCAGCTGGGCGCGCTTGTCCGCAGGCACCGTGTAGGCCAGCGCCGCGTCGAGCTCCGCCGGGCGGGACAGCCCGCGCCCTTCGAAATCGAACACGCCGTTGAGGAAGCGGGGCGTCGAATCCATCATGTCCGGTTTCTCCCGTGGTTCAGTAAGGTGTGAGGGCCGGTTTCAATGCTTCAGGGGCGCGTCGGCCGGCTCCAGGCGGACGGCGCAGACCTTGAACTCCGGTATGCGCGAGACGGGGTCGAGGGCGGCATTGGTCAGCAGGTTGGCGCATCCCCCGCCACCCCAGTGGAAGGGAACGAACAGCGTGTCCATCCGGATGGTCGAGACGAGGCGGGCCTTTACCACGGCGTTGCCCCGCCGGGTGACCAGCCGAACCCTGTCGGCGTTCCGGATGCCGAAGCTGCGGGCCATCTCGGGGTGGATTTCGACGAAGGGCTCCGGCTCCGCCTCCAGAAGGGCGGGCACCCGGCGTGTCTGGGCGCCGGACTGGTACTGCGACAGCACCCGGCCGGTGGTCAGGTAAAGCGGGTAATGCTGGTCGGGCTCCTCGTCCGGGGGACGGTGGTTGACCGGGTTGAAGCGCGCCCTTCCGTCGGGCGTCGGAAAACGGTCGAGGAACAGGCGGGGCGATCCGGCATGACCGGCGGTGACGTCGGGGCATGGCCAGAAGACGCCCTGCTCCGCCGCGACCCGGTCCCAGGTGATGCCGGAATAGTCCGCGAGGCCGCCGGCGCTCGCCCGGCGAAGCTCCTCGAAGGCCTCACGGGCGTCTTCGGTGAAGTGAGCGCCGCGGCCCAGCCGGTCGGCCAGAGCCTTGATCACCTGGAGGTCGGTGCGGACGCCGTCGGGAGCCGGCTTGGCGCGGCGCCGGAGCTGGACCCGGCCCTCCAGGTTGGTCATGGTCCCTTCCTCCTCCGCCCACTGGGTGATGGGAAAGACGACGTCGGCCATCTCGGCGGTCTCGGACAGGAACATGTCGGACACCACGAGCAGGTCGAGCGCCCGGAGGCCCTGCTGGACCCGGACCGCGTCCGGTGCCGAGACGGCGATGTTGGAGGCCAGCACCAGCAGGACGCGGATGCCGGGCTTGTCCGGCTCCTCCCGGCCGAGCGCGGCCAGAAGCTCGCAGGCGGACAGTCCGGGACCGGGCAGCGAGCTTTCCTCGACGCCCCAAACCGCGGCGGCATGTGCCCGGTGCTCCGGGTTGTCGAGCCTGCGGTATCCCGGAAGCTGGTCGGCCTTCTGGCCGTGCTCGCGCCCGCCCTGGCCATTGCCCTGGCCGGTCAGGGTGCCGAAGCCGCAGAAGGGCGTGCCGACCTTGCCCAGCGCCAATGCCAGATTCAAGAAGGACAGCACGTTGTCGACTCCGGTGCTCTGCTGCTCCGGCCCGCGGGCGGTCAGCACCATCGCGGTCTTCGCGGTTCCCAGCATGCGGGCGGCTTCGACAATGCGGTCGGCGGGGATGCCGGTGATGCGCTCCACCCGGTCAGGCCAATAGGACGCCACGGTGCGCCGGACCTCCTCGAACCCGGCGGTCCGCCGTTCGATGAAGTCGAGGTCAAGGTATCCTTGCCGGATCACGGAGTTCAGCAGGCCGTTGCCGAGCGCGCCGTCGGTTCCCGGGGTTATCTGGAGATGCAGGTCCGACAGGGCGGCCGTGGGCGTGACGCGCGGATCCACGACGATCAGGCGCCCGCCGCGGCGCCTCTGCTCCTCGAAATACTGCATCATGACGGGCAGCGACTCCGCCGGGTTGCCGCCGACCAGAAGGATCGCCTCCGCTTTCTCGATGTCCTCCATCGGGAACGGCAGGCCGCGGTCGATGCCCAACGCCTTCATCCCGGCCGCGGCGGCGGACGCCATGCAGAAGCGGCCGTTGTAGTCGATGTTGGGGGTGCGGAGCGCCACGCGGGCGAACTTGCCCAGCATGTAGGACTTCTCGTTGGTCAACCCGCCGCCGCCGAAGACGCCTATGGCGGCCGGCCCGTGCTCCCGCTGGGTCCGGCGGATCGCGTCGGTGACCCGGTCCAGCGCCTCGTCCCAGGAGGCCCGGCGCAGGGGTCCGCCCTTGCGGTCGCGCATCAGCGGCGCGGTCAGCCGGTCGGGCGCCGACAGCAGCTCGGCGGCCGTCCAGCCCTTGCGGCACAGGCCACCCCGGTTGGTCGGAAAATCGCGGGAGGTCACGGTGAACCGTGACTCCTCGCCGGAACCTTCCCGAACCAGGGTCATGCCGCACTGGACGGCGCAGTATGGACAATGCGTGTCCGTGCGGGCGCCCGCGTGGGTCTCCGTCATGCCGTCAGACCTTGGCGGCGGTCATGTGGGCCGCACCCCAGGTCGTGCGCCATCGCTTCTTGACCCCGGACAGGCCGAGCAACGCCACGACGGCGAGCAGCGCGAATACCAGGAAGCCCGCCTGGTAGGTGCCGAACCACTGCTTCGACAGACCCAGGCTGGACGCCAGGTAGAAGCCGCCGATGCCACCGGACATGCCGACCAGGCCGGTCATGACGCCGATCTCCCGCCGGAAACGCTGCGGGACCAGCTGGAATACGGCGCCGTTGCCCATGCCCAGCGCCTGCATGGCGCAACCGAAGGCGACCAGGGCGAACCAGGCGTTGGGCAGGCCGACGCTGACGATGATCAGGAAGGCCGCCGCGATGGCGTACATGATGCTGAGCGACCGGATGCCGCCGATCCGGTCCGCGAGGTAGCCCCCCACCGGCCTCATTGCCGAGCCGAGGAAGACGCAGGCGGCCGTGAAATAGCCGGCCTCCACGGCGCCCAGCCCGTAGAGGTCGTTGAAATAGATGGTCAGGGAGGACGCCAGGCCGACGAAACCGCCGAAGGTCACGCTGTAGAAGAACATGAACCACCAGGCGTCGCCCTCCCGGAGCACCGCCAGGTATTCCTTCAGTGACTTGGGCGGCGGAGCGTCCGGGCTGTCCTTCGCCATGACGATGAAGGCGACGAAAGCGATGCCGAGGGGAATGAGGGCCAGCCCGAAGACGCTGTTCCAGCCGTACCAGACGGCCAGCGTCGGCGCGAACAGGGCCGCGAACACCGTGCCGGAATTGCCGGCCCCGGCGATGCCCAGCGCGGTTCCCTGGTGCTCGGGCGGATACCAGCGCGATGCCAGCGGCAGGGCCACCGCGAAGGAGGCTCCGGCGACGCCCAGGAAGACCGCCAGCAGCATCACCTGCCAGAGGGCCGACAGGCCGACTGCCCACGCGACGGCGAGCGCGCCGATCACCAGGATCTGGCCGATGATTCCGGTCAGCTTCGGGCCGATGCGGTCGACCATCAGCCCGAGGACGACGCGCAGCAACGCTCCGGCGAGTACGGGAGTGGCGACCATCAGGCCCTTCTGGGCAGGACTGAGCGCAAGGGTTTCGGAGATTTGGACGCCGAGCGGTCCCAGAAGTACCCACACCATGAAGCTGACATCGAAGTACAGGAACGCGGCGAACAGGGTAGGTGGGTGACCCGCCTTCCAAAAATTAGATTGCATGGAGCTCCTTTCCCCGTATTTCTCTGCGGCCATGAACTAACTCAGCCGAGAAAAACATAAAATTATTCATGTATCCTTGCTATTTTGTCTTGTTCTGATCCAGAGAACTTCCTGGCAATTCATATGCCAGTCTCCCGGTTGACATCATGTCGGGGCGTTTTACAGGGAAAGGTCTATGACTTCGGCAATGGGATGGGGTTCACCCAGACTCAAGGATGGGGTGCTTGTGATCTTCCGACTTATGGTAACCGTTCGAAACGAAGCGACGCCGGACAGCGAAGGCCATCCGGCGTCGGTCGTTGGATCGAAACAAGGCATCCTCTGAAGACGATACTGCCTGTTGACTGCTCAACCTGCCGTCTTCATGACACCCTGAACAAAACTTGGGCGCCTGCTTCCGTCCTCAGCCCTGCGGTCCGGGGGATTTCGGCACCGTGGTCGCCGGAGGGGTCAGGTCGGGATCGTCTCGGCTGGCATCGTCGCTGTCGGGTGCGATATCCGCGATCGCATCGTGATCCAGCCGCTTCGCCTCCTCCACCAGTTCGATCCCCTCGCCTGTCTTGCCGGCCTTCGCCTTCCGCATGCCTTCGACGGCCATCTCTCGGGCTTGGTCCTGATTGTCCTCGGCCATGGGCCGTCTCCTTGATGATGCTGGTGAAAAATCCGGGTGAGGCATCTGGAACGGAGTTGCGGTCGTGCTCGTTCCCACCACTTGCAACGTGATGCCGGCCATCGAACAAGATGCTGCACCGCACCAGCATGTTCGCTACAGTAACATTGATGAAAATCGGGGAAAGCCGTCGATCATGCAGGAGCATCCGTTCGCCGAATTCACCAGAGCCTTGGGCAAGGGGCCGAAGCTGTTCCGGGACCTGGAGGAGCATGAGGCCGAGACGGCCATGGCGATGGTCCTGCGCGGCGAGGTCGATCCCATCCAGCTCGGCGCCTTCCTGCTGTTGCTGAGACGCAAGGGGGAGACGGGTGCCGAGCTTGCCGGCTTTGTCCGGGCGGCGAAGTCGGTGCTCGCCCGGCCGGACGATCCGATCGTTCCCGACCTGGACTGGCCCTCCTACGCCGACCGCCACCGGCAGCAGCCCTGGTTCGTCCTGTCAGCGCTGCTGCTGGCATCGCAGGGCATCAAGGTGCTGATGCACGGCATCGACGGCGGGTCCGAAGGCTACGCGCCGACGCCGGCAGCGCTCACCCGGCTCGGCATCCATCCCTGCGCATCGCTGACCGAGGCCGCGGCCAACCTGCGGACGAGCAATTTCGCCTATATCAGGCTGCAGGATTTCTGCCCCGACCTGGAGCGGCTGTTCCAGCTCCGGCCACTGCTGGGCGTCCGGACCGCGGTCAACACCTTCGCCCGCGACATCAACCCGCTGGACGCCCCGGCCCAGATCCAGAGCGTCTTCCACCCGCCCTACCGCCCGCTGCACCAGGAGATCGCGATCCGCCTGGGCCAGCCCCGCGCCGCCATCTTCAAAGGCGTGGGCGGCGAAGCCCAGCGCTCGCCCTTGAAGGAGTGCGTGGTCGCGACCGTCGAGGACGGCCAGGCCGCGGAGGAGTTCTGGGCGCCCCGGCTCGGGGAACGGATGGAGACGACGTACCAGTGGCGCGCCGAGGATCTGGACCCCCGCCATCCCGCCCTGCTATGGGCGGGGGAGCTGGACAACCCGGTCGCCGAACAGGCGGTCATCGCGACCGCGGCCGTGGGCCTGAAAGCCGTGGGCCGCGCCGCATCCATCGAGGAGGCCGAGGCCATGGCCGAGCGGCTGTGGCGGTCGCGCTCCCCGGGCCGGTTCCGCACCTGACGGGGCGCAGTTTCAATCGGCATGGATGATGCTCGCTCCCGCAGTGTTCAGATCCGGTTCGGCATCGCTTCCGAACCGGGCCGGCGCCCACGGAACGAGGACTATGCCGGACTTTATCATGGGACGGGGCTCCAGCGCATCCGGCAGGGGATCGTCGCGGCGGTGGCCGACGGCGTCGGCGGCGCCAAGGGGGGCCGGGTCGCGGCGGAACTGGCGGTCAGGACCTTCATCGACGGCTACTATGCCCAGCCGGAGACGGTAGGCGTTCCTCACGCCGCGGCATCGTCGATCGATGCCTTCAACCGCTGGATACACCAGCTCGGCCGAACGGACGCGACGCTGGAGAACGCATCCTGCACCTTCACGTCGCTGATCCTGCTCGGCCGGAAGGTGCACGTGCTCCATGTCGGCGATAGCCGCGCCTACCGCCTGAGCGGCGACGAACTGGTGCGCCTGACCGAGGACCACACGCTCAAGCACCCCGACCTCAGGCATGTGCTTTTCCGGGCGGTCGGCATCGAGCCGTCGGTCCGGCTGGACCATGCGGTCGAGGCGCTGAGGCCGCACGATCGTTTCCTCGTGTGCTCGGACGGCGTGCACGGCACGTTGGGCGACCGCCGCATCCGCGACCTGCTGATCCGGCGCCTTGCGCCGGAGGAGACCGCCCGGGAAATCGTGAACGCGGCTTTCCAGGCCGGCAGCGCCGACAACATCACGGCCATGGTGATCGACGTCATCAGCCTGCCTCCGGCGGAGCACGCCGACCTGGAGCCGGCGATCACCGCCCTGCCGATCCGCGATCCGGCGCCCAGGGCCGGAGACACGGTCGACGGCTTCCGGCTGGAATGCGTGCTGTCGGACGGGCGCTACAGCCGCCTGTTCAAGGCCGCCGACACGGCCGGCGGCGACCGCACGGTCGTTGTGAAGTTTCCCCAGCCCACCGTCGCGGCGGATGCCACCCATCACTCGGCCTTCCTGCGGGAGGCGTGGGTGGCGGCGCGCATCCACAGCCCCTGGATCGGCGAGGTGATGGAGGTGCCGCCGGAGCGCCAGACCTGTCTCTATTCGGTCATGCCGTTCTACGAGGGCGAGACGCTGGAACAGCGGCTGAGCCGCAAGCCGCGCCTGAACTTGCGCGACGGCGTCGAGATCGCGATCAAGCTGTGCAAGGCGGTCGCGACGCTCCACCGCGCCGGCATCGTCCACCGCGACATCAAGCCGGACAACGTGATTCTGGAATCGGGAGGCGGGCTCCGCCTGATCGACCTGGGCGTGGTGCGCCTCCCCCGGGTCGAGGACTTCCCGGCCGCCGACATTCCCGGCACGCCCAGCTACATGGCGCCGGAGCTTTTCGGCGGCCAGGGCGGAGACGAGCTGAGCGATGTCTATGCATTGGGAGTCACCGTTTATCGGGCCTTCGGCGACCATTGTCCCTATGGCGAGATCGAACCGTTCAGCCGTCCCCGCTACGGCAAGCCGGTTCCCCTGTCGCGCTATCGCCCCGACCTTCCCGGCTGGCTCGACGCCGTGCTGGAGCGCGCGGTGGCGGTCGAGCGCCGGGACCGCATCGCCGATGCCATCGAGCTTGCCTCGGAGCTGGAGAGCGGCCTGGCGCGCGGCGGACCCGTGAGCCTGCGGAAGCCGCCGCTCTATGACCGCGATCCCGTGCGGTTCTGGCAGGTGGTCTCGCTGATCCTGGGATTGACACTGCTGTTTTCATCCCTCTAGACAGGGTCAACACGAGGAAACAGCTACCCGGAGCAGGACCGATGTCCTTCGTAACCGCCGCCGGACGGCGCCTGGACACACGCCGGATCGAGCCGCGGGATGCCGACCGGCCGGTGCTGGTCTTCCTGCACGAGGGGCTCGGGTCCATCGAGCTGTGGCGGGACTTCCCCGAGCGGGTAGCGGAAGCGACCGGCTGCGGTGCGCTGGTCTATTCGCGCTATGGCTATGGCCGGTCCGAGCGGCTGGAGGGCAGCCGGAACCCGGACTATCTCCATATCGAGGCCCTGGAAGCCCTGCCGCAGGTGCTGGATGCTTTCGGCATCCGCGAACCGGTTCTGATCGGGCACAGCGACGGCGCGTCGATCGCGCTGATCCTGGCCGGATCCGGCCTGCGTCCGGTTCGCGGCGCGGTGGTCATGGCGCCTCACGTCTTCGTCGAGGACATCACCATCGCAGGGATCGAGGAGGTCAGGACGGCCTACCGGGAGACCGACCTGGCAAAACGCCTCGGCCGCTACCACGACGATCCCGACGGCGTGTTCAGGGGCTGGAACGATGCCTGGCTGAACCCGGCGTTCCGGTCCTGGAACATCGAGGGGTTCCTGCCCGGCATCCGCTGTCCGCTGCTCGCCGTCCAGGGCATCGGGGACGAGTACGCGACCTTGGCCCAGATCGACGCGATCGAGCGGCAGACCGGCGGCCGGTTCGAGAGGCTGGACCTGCCCGACTGCCGCCACACGCCGCACCGCGACCAGCCGCAGCGGACGCTGGACGCTCTCAGGCGCTTCGTCGAGACGCTCTGATGGCGCCAAGCCCGCTCACGCCGTGACCAGCGGCCCCGACTTCTCTTGAGCCTGCTCAGGATTGGAAGGAGCGCCGGAAGCCGAGACCTCCTCGCTCTTCAGGACGAAGCGCCAGGGCTGGCCGGTAGGCTGGGTGACCATCAACGCGGGGTGAAGGTCGATGATCCTCTCCACCAGGATCCGCAGATTGCCGCACCCGAACCAGGAACGATCGCCCCAGGTGTTGACCTGCCTGACGATGCTGACCAGGTCGAGCCCCGTCAGGGTTCCCTTCCCCGTCACTTCCCCAAGCACCCGATCCGCGACCTCCCGGATCAGGGTGGAAAACTCGATGCCGGCGGGGGAGGATGGGGAAGCCGCGCCGGCAGCGCCCCTGCCACCCGGCTGCAGTTCGCCCCAGGTCGCCCCGGTCAGCCAGATCGCGAAGAGGGCGTGGTCGCGGTCGCTCAGCGTCAACTGCGCGTTGGCGCAGGTCTCGACGGCGTTCCGCATGAAGAAACGGGCGATGGCGCCGGGATCCGCTTCGTCCTCGGTGAAGTTGAAGTCCGACATGGCCAACCCGGTCACCACGTAGGAGATCGCAGCCTTGTCCACATCGAGGCCGCCATCCGCGCAGATCGCGGAGACCTGGCTTTCGAGGGCCAACTGGTCCTGATAGGGCTCCCGTTCCAGGGCATCGCCGATGGCGCGGAACAGCTTGGCGTAGGTATCCGCCGGCAGGGGCGGCATGTCGGTTATCGAGGCGATCCGGCCGATGAAATCCCGGAGTTCCTCCGCCTCCGTCTCGGTCGGCTGGTTGGCGGCGTCGGGTGCCGCCGGCGGCCTGTGCCGGGTGCGGTCGAAGGCATAACCGGTGCCGGTGACGTCGATGCCGATATCCGGGCCGCCATTGGCGACGATCAGCGCCTTCAGGGTACCGTGCCCCGCCCATTGGCGCTGTTCCTTGACCCAGTGGCCCATGGTGCGGGTGACGGTCTGCCCCAGGGCGGCCAGGGCCACCGGCCTGTCCGATGCGCGAAGCTCGGCGCGTACGGCAGCCATGATGCGGCTCTTCAAGGCCGCGTCGTCCAGCCCCGCCAAGTCCGATCCGGCGGCGGGTGATCCGGCGCCCTTCCATTCCACCCGCCAGTCGGCCTCGCCGATGGTCCTCAACTCCAGGCCGGGCAGCAGGATGCAGAGATGTTCGACCAGCGAGCGCAAGTTGCCGAAGCCGAACCAGGAACTGTTGGTGAACTGGGGGAACCTGCGCAACACTTCATGCACGTCCCGGCTTGCGACCGGCCCGCTGGAGCGCGCCTGGTCGGCCAGCGCTCCCGCCACGCCGGGGAGCAGTGCCCCATAGCCGTCGCGGCCACCGGCGGCCGGCGCCATCGAGGTCGGGGACGGGAAGACGGCCCGCGCCTCTATCCCCAGAGCCTCCTCGACGAAGATGTTCTGATCTATCACGGAGTCGCAGGCCGCCCGGTACGCCGCCGCGGAGAACCGGCTGCTCCAAATGGCCGTGCGCCGGTCATGGGCGCGCAGCCTCAGCAGCACCGGAGTGAAATCGGCGTCCGCGGACAGGATGATGAATTCGTCGATCCGGGTCGTGTGGGTCAGGGTATCCAGGATATCCATCACCATCACGATATCGGCACTGTTCTTGCCGCGCGACGTGACGGGCGGGCAGTCGATGACCGAAAACGCGTTCCTGCTGAAATAGGCCCGATAGTTGCCGAAGCCGGTCGCGGTCGGGTTCAGGTAGCAGCGGCGGATCAGGATCGCACGACGCGCCGGTTGAGGATTTCCCTCGTAAGCCCCGCTTTCGAGCCATCTGAGCCAGCGAAGCGGATCGGTCGCGAAACGCTCGGCCGACTGTGGATTCACATTCAGAAGGTTGATGTAGACATTATCGAAATCGACGAAAACAGCTGTCTTTATGCGATTGGTATCCTGCAAAACGCCTGCTCCCCATTTTGCCGCCGCCCGTCCATGCCAAGGCAACGGCCCGTCCCGGTTCCTGATGAGAATCGGCCAACCGCGAGTTTCCAGGGATTTAGCTTAATAATCCGTAATCAGTCCAGCCCTACTGCCTGATACGCTTTCCGATTGCAAAAAAAGCCGATTGGACCATTCACACCCGGCGTCAGCGCCTCGGCATTCTTTTGGGGGCCAAACACAGGTCGGTTTTCGCCTGGGGCGAATGTCGGCTTGTGAAGTCTCGACCGGTTCATGTCGATGCCGCAGGCGAAATAATATTATGGTTAACGTTTAATCAACCAATCTCGCCCCATAGTGTCCGGGCGCCACACTCGGTGCGGTTCTTCCTTGTAGACTTGAGCCCCGCGCGTCGTCCGCTGCGGGGCTCTTTTTTCTAGGGCGTCACGCGATGCCGTTCCAGGACCGCTCGCGAGGCGGGACCTGCCAGATGTCCAGGAAGCTCCAGACCATGTTCACCGTCTCGCCGTCGTCCGACAGTGGGAATAGGCTGTCTGTCAGCCTGACGACGAGTTTGCTCTGCCCGACATAGGGACGATCGGTAAGCAGGGGCCGGCCGGTGGTCGCGACATACTCATAATCGACCCATCCCTTGTTGCCCGGGACGAGGAACGGCAGTTCGGAGAAACGGATCCCGCGGAGATTCCTGGACGTGATCTTGTCGATCGCCGTGCCCAGCAGCCTGAAGCGGAAATCCAGCGGATCGCGCAGCACATCGACCAGCGCGGTGGACGACAGGAGGCGCGGGATCTCCACCGGATCGATGTCGGCCCGGGACGGCATGCGGCGGTCGCCGCGTTTGGTCATCCAATAGGTCCAGGCTTCCGCGACGAGAGGCGACGAGACTGACGGAAAGCCCTCGATACTGCTCCTGGCATACTCTGCCCAGACACCGATCAAACGTCACCTCAGCTTAACGCGGATTGGTCCGGCATTTTTCTTTGAAACACTACAAATAAATATATTTGCAGCACAAGATATTGTCCGGCCCTAACACGATGTTGACGGGTCAAGAACCTTGAATGCTCCTCCGTCGGCACTATGACCGCAATCACAGCCATGGCTCCTTGCCGATGAAATGAATCGCTCCATTGTCTCGACTCGCCACGAATCGGAAATTCGATTGTTGAGTCAGGACCGGATCAAGCGGGAGACGATACATGTGCGGTCAAACGACTGAAACGGCAGCACTCCGGACGATCAGGACATTGACGGTCGTACTGGCGTGCTCCTTCGGTTATGCGGCGGGCGCCGTGGAGCAGGCGGCGATAGGAACTCCCTGGCCGACGGCGGTCCGGGCCGACGTCGCCGAGGCCCCGCCCCCGCGCCAGACATACATTCCGGCCGCTGCCGCCCTGCCCCAGGCCGGCCCTCCGAAGCGTATCGAAAAGCTCCTCTGAGCCGCAGACCAGCACTCCGGTCAACTCAGATCATACCATACCTCATGCTCCCGGCATATCGTACCGACCCCGCCGCGTGAGACGGCGCCGTGAGAATATTCGCGGATGACGGTACGGCATGTGACCGCGGTGTTCCGCGCGCCATCGCCTTTCGACGTTTCGGCGGCCCCGATCGAAACGACGCCGCTGGCACCCGTCGCCTGGTTGCTCCACGCCAGCTTCGACCCGGCGGGTTCCTGCACCAGTTTCAGCAGGGCGGCGGCTTCGTAAGGCCGATCCTCGTCGGGCACCAGGGCGGTCGCGGCACGCGTCGCCTCGCTCGCGGCATAGGCGGCGTCGACCTGGACCTGCGCTTCCTGCGCGGCCACCAGCTTGTCGTGGGCCGACACCGCGCCGTCGGCCATGGCCGGCAGGCCGGTGACCATCAGGGTGCCGCCGGTCGCCATCGCGATCATCATCCGCCGGGCGACGGCAGGTCCATTTTCGGCGGCGATCTCGGCCAGGGCTTCCCGCACGAGATCCGGCGGTCGAGGTCCGGTGACGGTTCCGGACGCCAGGGTTGTCAAAGGGACGCCGACGGTGTCGAGCGGCCTCTCGCCGGTCGCCATGGCTTCCGCATACTGCGCGGCCGCATCGTCGAACAGTGCGGCGATGCCCGTCCGCTCGGCCACCCGGTCGAACACGCCCGTCCTCTGCACGGTGGAATAAGCGTGATCAGAGATTTGCTCGACGGCACAGCCGGACATCAGCAGCGCGCCCGCAAGTGCCGCTCCGGCCAGCGACCGGAGCGGGGATCTGGACGGGGAACGCCTGGAAACCAAGAACTCTGAACCGGTAACGGTCTTCACGGTCGCATCCTGTCGCATCCACCTGTCGGAAGGGCCGTGACGTGTATCACATAACCGGCTAACGGATGGTTCCGCTCACCCTCCACTTGCCTTGTCTAAGCGATCGATCGACGCGGGATCAAGTGTCAGCCGTGCGGCCGCGGTCAGGTCCCTCAATTGTTCCAGGCTGGTCGCGCTGACGATCGGCGCCGTCAGGCCGGGACGCGCGATCAGCCAAGCCAGCGCCACCTGGGAAGGATTGGCATCGAGCTTGGCCGCGACCTCGTCCAGTGCCGCCAGGATCGCGTGGCCCCGGTCGTTCAGGTACTTCCTGACGACGCCCTCGCCGCGCGGGCTCTTCCCGGCATCCTCGGGCGAGCGGTACTTGCCGGACAGGAAACCGCTGGCCAGCGAGTAGTAGGAGATGACGCCGAGCTGGTTCTCGCGGCAGATGCCCTCCAGTTCGGCCTCGTATCCGGCGCGGTCGAACAGATTGTACTCCGGCTGCAGGGATTCATAACGGGCGAGGCCGGGTCGGCCGCCGACCTCCAACGCCTGGCGCAGCCGCGCCGGGCTGAGGTTGGAGGCGCCGACCGCCCTCACCTTGCCCTGGTCGATCAGTTGCTGGTAGGCCGCCAGGGTGTCCTCGAACGGCGTCTCCGGATCGTCCCAGTGGGATTGGTACAGGTCGATATGATCGGTTTGAAGCCGGCGCAGGGAATCTTCGACGGCATTCCGGATATAAGCCGGCGCCAGTCCTTTCTTGCCCTGTCCCATTTCCGACCCGACCTTGGTCGCGATCACCAGCTTGTCCCGGTCGGTGCGGCCCTTCAGCCAATTTCCGATGATCGTTTCCGACTCGCCGCCCTTGTTGCCCGGGACCCAGGTCGAATAGGAATCGGCCGTGTCGATGAAATCGAAGCCCTGGTCGACGAAGGCGTCGAGCAGCCGGTGGGAAGTCGCCTCGTCGATCGTCCAGCCGAACACGTTGCCGCCGAAGCAGAGCGGGACGACCGTCAGGCCGGACCGGCCAAGCTGCCGCTTTTCCATGTCATCAATCCCCGGTGTCGGTGAAACATGCGCGGAACGCTGAAGGCGGTCCCGAAGACCGCCGTCAGCGCCCCGCCATCATATCCAGCGAACACCAAGCCGGGAGAGACGTTCCGTTGCCGGAACATCCGTCCGATCAGGCATCGGCTGCCGAGAAGATCGATTTCTTGATGATCGCATGGACGCCCCAGTTGCCGTCTACAACTTGCGTGATGCCGAAATCGACCCCGAGCGACATGAGGGAAATCGCCTCGTCCTCGGTCAGCCCCTTCGCGTTCATCAGGAACTGGCGCATCTTGCGGAAGGCGTCGCGCATGGCGAGATCCACCGACGACTTCTCATAGATCACCGACTGGGCATTGGCGCCGAGCTGCTCCAGGTAGTTCGGATAGCTGAAGCCGTGCATGACCCAATCCTCCGCCGTCTCCAGCATGGGATAGTCCAGCCCTTCCAGGGCGGTGCCGGCAAGATCGGCGGCCTTGTGCAGGATGAACTGGAACGTTCCGGTGAAGGAACACTCGATAGCCGTGCCGCACAGTTCCGAATCGCCCTGGGAGGCGTGCGGGTCCCCGGCGGAGAACAGGGCGCCCGGCACCGCGACCGGATAATACATGGTGGCGCCCTTGCCGAGCCGCCAATTGTCCATGTTGCCGCCGAAGTAGCCGGGCGGCACGGAATCTACCATCTCGACTTCCTTCGGGGCGACCGCGAGCACGCCGAAATGCGGGCGCACGGGGATGCGGATGCCCTTCAGTACGTCGAAGTTCTTCTCGATCGTGGAATGGTCGACCGGAACGCCGGGATAATCGATCTTGCTGTGGACGACGCCGAACGGATCGGTCTGCGGCGTCCAGCGGAAATTATAGACGGCCTTGGCCCAGTTCCGTTCCCCTCGCGCATCGATCTCGTAGATCGTCACGACCTCCCGCTCCTTGGGCTCGGTCAGCAGGTCCTTGTAGTGATAGCCCCACCATGCGGCGGCATTGACGCCGAAAGCACGGCCGGCGAACTCCGGGTTCGCGCTGGGCCGCGGCTTCATGTCGACGATCCGGACCTCCAGCACGTCGCCGGGCTCGGCGCCCCGGATCGCCACCGGGCCCGTGCAGATATGGACGCCGAACCCTTCGCCGGCCCCGCGGCCGTGGATCGAAGCATCCATCGGACCGGCGCCCCGCCGATCGATGTTCTTCTTCTCCCGGGTCCAGTGAAAGACGCTTTCGGCGCCCGGATCGCCCGTCACCATGCGCTCGGCATCGTCGTTGGCATGGTGGGTCAGGGTCTCGATCGTGACGTAGTCGCCGGGCGAGATCTCGACACGGGGCTTCAGGCTCTTGCTGAAATAGCCCCAGTGGACCGTGTCGGCCGTGGCCGGCAGGTAGTGGTGGCTGATCCGCCCCGGCTGCTGCGCCTGGGCCGCCGCCGCCATCGCGGGCGTGACGAGGGACAGGCCGCCGGCCCCCAGGACGCCGGCACCGCCCGCGGCGGCGAAGGCGCTCTTCAGGAAAGTCCGGCGCTCGTGATCCATGGTGTTGAGAAACTCTCGCCGATGCTCCTCGAAATCCGGGCAGTTCCGGTCGTCACCCTGGCACATTCTCTTGCTTCTCCGTTCTGGTCCAGGCCCAGGATGCGCGCGGGCCTGCGATGCGCTTGTGCGCATATTATCGTATGCAAGTCGCGGACCTGCCGCAGAAGCGCCGCGATGTCGGCCGGCAGGCGGCACTCTGCCTGTCAAAACAGCATGTCGACCAGCATCGGAGCACGATTTGGATCATCGCTCCGCTCGCGATACCGCGTCGTTCAGGCGCGTTGACACCCCAATCCGTATGGATTAACACTTTAGATATAGGGGCTGCGTAGGTGATGTCTTTGGGACGTGACACCGTCGCTTCCACGGCTTGCAGCAACTCAACGCCCCAATGAGAAGTACCGGGATTCAAGCGACATGAAAATCATGCAGATTATGCTGAGCCGTGCAAATGGCGGCGCTGAGATGCATTTTGCCGATACGGTGATGGCGCTGCATAGATACGGCGTTGATCAAGTAGTCATCGCCAATCCCCTCTCCGATCGTTACGAAGCGTTGAAATCCGCTGGTTTGAGATTCGCACTGTCACACGGCTGGCAGGCCAAGTCCTTTCTACCGCGCTGGTACATCAGGCGGGCGATCGCATGCGAAAAACCCGATATCATACAGTGCTGGATGCGGCGAGCGGCGACGATGACTCCGATCACCACCATCCCGACAATCGGGTGGTTCGGTGGTTATTATGATCCCGCCAACTTTGCCGCGTGCAAGTACTTCATCGGCGTCACTCCAGGAATAGTGGACCATATGGTCGCCAAGGGAATACCTCCGGCGCGGGCGCACTACGTCAATACCTTTTCCAGCGCGAACGACCAAGCACCAGCTTCACGGGCGGAAATCGGCACGCCCGAAGACGTTCCGGTTCTGCTTACGCTATCCCGCCTCCATATCAAGAAAGGCATCGACATCGCCATAAAGGCGCTGGCCTCCATCCCCGACTGCCACCTGTGGATAGCGGGCGACGGGCCACTGGACGCTGAACTCAGTTCCCTGGCTCAGAGCATAGGGGTAGGCGGCAGGGTCAAGTTTCTGGGGTGGCGCTCCGATCGCGGCGCACTCCTGCGCGCGGCGGACATCTGCCTGCTGCCATCCCGGTACGAACCGTTCGGGACGGTCATTCTTGAAGCTTGGCAGAACCGCAAGCCAATCATTTCCGCCATGTCGGCCGGCCCCCGCGAGACGATACGCCACGATGAAGACGGTCTCATGGTGCCCATCGATGACGTGGGAGCCCTGGCCGACAGCATCCGCCGGATCCTGACCGATCCGGAACTTGCCGACCGGCTCGCCTCCAGGGGAAACGCTCGATACCACGGCCAATTCACCGAGGAAAGGACCGTCGGGCGTTTGCTGAACATATATGAGCAAATCCAGTCAGCAAAGCCTATGGGCGTGATGCCGGAACTGGAAGCGGTCGGAGGTTCGTGAAGGTGCGTATGCTCGAAGTCTTCAGCATATCGGATCATCGAACTCCCGAAGTCGTCAGGCAAACCTTGGCTCCCTTGACGGTCGGGTTTCTGGCTCCACTGAATCCAATTGTAAAACTCGAGTTTCTGCTTCGCCAGGCTCGGGTCAGATCGCAATGGCTTCCGGTTTCAGCACAGGTCACGAAAGGTGAAGTTATCGTTAATACTTATAACGATGAAACTGAAGACATGACAGACACCTTCTATGGCCTACATGTCGAGCTGAGCTACTGGGCGAAGGGCATCAACAATCTGCGCATCATTGACGAGTATAGAGTAGTTTACTGGAAAGACTTTCATATCCCGGAAAAAATACGATCACGTCATCCCGTGGGATCAAATCTAACGATTTGGCTTAATCCAAAATTCGATGAGGAGTTTTTCACCGACATCCTCGGGTATTGAGAAAGCCCATCACACCATGAAAATCCTCTTCATCGGATGGAATCGCATGGGCGACGGAGTGATGTCGTTATGCGTGATCCAGGAGTTGATCAAACTGTATCCCAATGCCTCGATCACGCTTCTCTGCGGTCCGCTGGCCTACGAGGTGATGCGGACGATCCCATGCCTTGACAGGTGCGAGATCGTCCATAAGAAACCTTGGAAGAGGCACTGGCTCGAAATCTTATGGTTCGTCGAGCAGCATCGATGGGACCTTGTCGTTGACCTGAAGAACACCATCGTCAGTCGCCTGACCTTTTCCCGCAGGAAGCTGATTTTCCGGCCACAGACCGATCAATCCTCGGTTCATGACGATCTGGCTCGCATGGTCGGAACCGCCAGGTTGCCCTTCCCGAAGCTGTGGATCGACGAGGAGGCCGCCCAGTTCGCCACGCGACTTCTCCTGGGCCAGGACCGTATCGTGACATTCGGACTTGGTGCCGCCAGGAACAACAAGATATGGCCAATACAGAACTACATCGCTCTGGCCAACCTGCTTATAGACTATTGCAGCCATGGCAGTCCGATCAAGTTCATGGTGGTGGGCAGCAGGGATGAATTGGATCTGGCCGAAAAGCTCCGCCAGGGAATACCGCCGGGCAGATTGATCAATCTGATCGCGAATACCGAAACCGACAGCATCATGACGCAGGCCGCCTGCATTTCCCATTCAATGCTTTATGTCGGCAACGATTCAGGCTTCATGCATGTCGCCGCAGCGGTGGAAGTCCCCACGGTGGGGATATTCGGTCCAACGGATTCACGGGTTTACGGCCCTTTCGGACCGTCCGCGGCGGCTGTCACCGCAGATGGTGCCAACGGTCCCGTCGATATCGGGACGGTATCGGTCGAAGCCGTGTTCCAGGCCGCACGGAAACTGGTCGAGCAGCGGAAGCTGGTCGAGCAGCGGAAGCTGGTCGAGCAGCGGAAGCTGGTCGAGCAGCGGGAACCGGCCCCGGGCACGACCGCCACCGCGGTCTCCCGCCAGTCGCCTTGATCGCCGTCTGCTGGGAAGGGGCGGCAGAATGATGGATAGTCATCGCAATATCGCGATCCTGCTGCCCCATGCGGAGCGTTTCGCGCCGGCACATGCCGGGGCGATTTCCCTGTGCGTCCGTGATGCCTTGGCGCACAGCCGTTTCGTGGACGACATCACCGTTTATGGCAGGCCGGTCGATACGCCTTTCGCCGGCTTCCACTTCCAACCGCTTCAGCCGGTCGGCGCATGGTTTCGGGGGAGAAACAGGGGTTTGGCCGAAGCATTCCGGATACTGGCGCGGGATCGGCCGGTCGGGATGGTGGAGGTGCATAACAGACCGCAGGTCTTCGATTATCTCGCCCGGCGCGATCGCAGGCTGAAACTGGCCCTGCATCTTCACAATGACCCGACCGACATGGCCGGACTGCGGATGCCGGCGGAACGTGAGGCACTTCTGCGACGCGCCTCCGCGATCTACTGCGTCAGCGACTATGTCCGCCGCCGTTTTCTCCAGGGGATAAGCGACCCCGGCGATAAGGTGCACGTCGTCTACAATGGCATAGACAGGTCCTGGGCTGAGCCGCCGGATAAACTGCCGCTGGTTCTCTTCGCCGGCCGGATCGTCCCGGAGAAGGGCGCGCACCTGTTCATCGAGGCTGTCGAGCGGGTCCTTCCAAAGTTTCCGGAATGGCGGGCAGTCCTGCTCGGAGGGCGACGGCACGGCGATCCGGAAAGCGGGAACAGCTATGAGACCGATGTCCGCCGCCGCGCCGCCGCGATGGCCCCCTGTGTCGACTTCCTAGGATTCCGTCCGCACGACGAGGTGATGCTCCTGATGTCGAAGGCCGCCATCGTCATGGTTCCCTCGATCTGGCCCGAGCCCCTTTCCCGAGCAGCCGTCGAGGCCCTCGCCGCAGGTTCGGCGCTGATCGCAACCGACCGCGGCGGCCTTCCCGAAGTGGCCCGGAGCCGCGGCCTCGTGGTCAATCAGGCGACCGGATCGGCCCTGGCGGAGGCGCTTGAGAGCGTGATAGCGGGGCAGGACCTCCGATCGCGCCTGCAAGCGGCGGCCTGGGCGGACTATCCCTTCGACATCGCCAACCTGTCGCGGCACCAGGACGACCTGCGGGAGATCGTCCTGATGAGATGACCGTCCCGCATCTCGCCGCTCCGATAAGCGCCGACCGATTTCATCGGCCCCATTCTTGCGCAGACAATTTTTCCGGAACTTCATGAATGTCGATTTCCCGTCTCTCCGCGGCGCGTGCGCTTACGTATTCGATACCGCTGCTTTTCCTCGTCGGACGGATGCCGGCCGATCTCGCCGTCATTGTGACCGGCATCCTGTTCCTGATCGATCGGGCTCTTGCACGGGATTGGAGCTGGGTATCCACGCCTTGGTTGATGTTCGGCCTCATGTTGTGGACTTGGCTGATGGCGATGACGCCGCTCTCCATCGACCCCATGAACTCCCTTGACCGAACGCTGGGATGGGGACGGTATCTGCTGTTCGCGGCCGCCTTGCAGCACTGGGTCCTGACAATGCGCCATGCCCGCGTGAAGTTGCTTTGGTCGACGGCCTCAGCCATGTCCATCGTCATCCTGGTGGCGTTCTACGAGTTCCTGCCGAGATTCGCCGGACACGAGATCGTCGACGAGATGCGGCTGATGGGGCCGTTTTCCGACCCGGTCGTCGGAACATATCTGCAGAAGCTGGCTTGCCCGGTGATCGGAGGAATGCTGGGCTGGGCCTTCACCAGGGGCGACGCCAGAAGCTTCGGGCTGGTCGGCGGGGCAGTCGCGATCCTGGGTGTCGCGATCTTCCTGAGCGGAGAGCGGATGCCAACCCTTCTCTTTGTTTTCGGCTTGGTCCTTTTCGGCTTCTTCCTGCCCGAAGTGAGGCGCCTCCTCTGGATCGTCTCGCTCGGGCTAGTCATCCTGGTCCTCGGAGTTGCTTTGTTCAACGAAACCATGATGACGTGGATGTTCAACCGCAGCTTCGCGCAGATCATGAACCTCGGCAATTCCGATTACGGGCAGATCTGGCGGACCAGCTTGGCGATATGGCTGGACCACCCCTTGTCCGGCGTCGGGCTTCGGAATTACCGTGTGGCTTGCGCCGACGCCGCGTACGATCTGTACGGACCCAATCATTGCCAACTACATCCCCACAACATCTACCTGGAGTGGCTGGTCGAAGGCGGGATCATCGGACTGACCGGATTCCTCATCCTGCTCGGGCTGGTTTTTCGCCCCGCTGCAAAGACATCCTTCGCTGCACTTTCCACCTTCGACCGTTGCCTCGCCATCGGCGCACTGGCCGGCGTCATCACTTTCGTATGGCCCCTGGCAAGCAGCCAAAGCGCTTTCAGCAACTGGAACGGTGTTCTCCTATGGCTGGCGATAGGATGGCTCGTCGCCGTCACGGACCCACGCAGCGCCTCGACCGATCCAGTCGGCCGGCCGTCTCTCCAGTGTTGACGATTGAGCGCCAGACGCCAACTAATCGCCATGCTCCTGCGCTCACCCCCCTCTTCCATGCCCTTCATTGGGCCCTTCATTGGGCCCTTCATTGGCAAGGTCCTGTTTCTGGCCGCGCTTGCCGGACTCATCACCCATGCCGCTCCCCACGCAACCGCGCAGGCGGCCCGTCCGCTGGACCGGGCGATGCTCGACCAAGTGCTCGCACAGGCCGCCGACCTGCCGACCCTCCGCTCGCTGATCGTGGCCCGCGACGGTGTCCCGATCATGGAGCATGTCTTCAACGGACCTGACCTGGACCGCCCGGTGAACGTGAAGTCGCTGTCGAAGACCGTGATCGCGGCGCTGGCCGGGATCGCGATCGACCGCGGCGTCTTCGAAGGGGTCGATCAGCCGATCGTCGAGATCCTGGGGAACCGCGTCCCCGCCAGCGCCGACCCGCGGCTGGCGCAGGTGACCATCGACCACCTGCTGGCGATGCGTTCCGGGCTGGAACGGACATCCGGTCCCTTCTATGGCCGCTGGGTGAGCAGCCGCGACTGGGTGAGTTTCGCCCTGGCGCGCCCCTTCGTCGACGAACCCGGCGGCGGAATGCTCTATTCGACCGGCAATTCGCATATCCTGTCCGCCGCCTTGACCCGCGCGGCCGGGCGAAGCACCCTGGCCCTGGCGCGGGACTGGCTCGGCGGGCCGCTGGGCATCGAGGTGCCGGCATGGCAACGCGATCCACAGGGCACCTATTTCGGCGGAAACAACATGCTGCTGTCGCCCCGCGCCCTGTTCCGCTTCGGTGAGCTTTACCGGAACGGCGGCGTGGTGGATGGCCGCCGCGTCCTGTCGGAAGCCTGGATCCGCGCCTCCTGGACCCCGCAGGCCCGCTCGGTCCATACCGGGGACAGCTACGGCTATGGCTGGTTCATCCGGGAGATGAAGGGGCATACGGTCCACTATGCCTGGGGCTATGGCGGGCAGATGCTGTACGTGGTCCCGGACCTCGGGATGACGGTTGTCATGACCTCGGATCCGGACTCTCCGTCGGGCCGGACCGGCTATGTCCGCGACCTCCACGCCCTGATGGCCGACGGGATCATTCCGGCTGCGCAATAACCTGGGCGGACCGGCTGCCCGAACGTTCGGATGCCCTCTCCCCGGTTTTTCCCGGCGAATGCCCCGATTCCGGTCTGGTTGTACTGGTCAGATACTCCAACAATGATAGATATGGTTAACCGGGATACGGTCGGCGGTGCCCGGCAGGGATGACCGCGCGGTCCGGCCCATAGGTAGACGGCCGATGAATCGTGCCACCTGCGAAAAGATCGCAGCATGACCGCTTCTGACGGCCGCTCTCAAAGGGAGGCAGGAAGATGGCGAACAGAACGGCGACCAACGGACCCTCGGTCCGGGAAGTGGCGTACGGCGAAGCCTATCCCGGGGTGAGAAAGATCGGATTGAGCGACATCAGGTACGCCCTGGGAAAAGGCGTCGAGGATTTCCTCGCGACGCCGACGCAGTTGGTCTTTCTAGGCATAATCTATCCCCTGGTCGGGCTGGTCGCGGCCCGCTGGGCATATGGCGCCGACCTCCGCCCTCTGCTGTACCCTCTGATTGCCGGATTGACGCTGATGGGTCCGGTCGCCGCGATCGGAATCTATGAACTGAGCCGGCGTCGCGAACAGGGCAAGCCTGTTACTTGGCTGCATGCCTTCGACGTACTGAAATCCCCGGCGATCGGGTCGATCATGGTGCTGGCGCTCGGACTGGTGGCACTCTTCATCGCGTGGCTGGCCGCCGCCTCCGCGATCTACGAGGCAACCCTGGGCGCGTCGGTCGCAGCGTCCGAGGGCGGATTCCTGTACAGGGTTTTCAACACGGCGGAGGGATGGCAGATGATATTCCTCGGGAACCTGGTGGGGTTCCTGTTCGCGGTGGTGGTGCTGGCAACCTCCGTCGTGTCCTTCCCGCTGCTTTTGGACCGGAACGTCGGACCGGTCGCCGCGGTCAAGACCTCGCTCCGGGCGGTCGTGGCCAATCCTGTCCCGATGGCGGCCTGGGGCCTCGTGGTCGCCGTGTCGATCGCGGTCGGATCCCTGCCGTTCTTCGTCGGCCTGGCAGTCGTGATGCCGATCCTGGGCCATGCAACCTGGCACCTGTACCGCAGGGTCATCGATAACTGATCGACCCAGTCTGATTGGAAAAGGGCTGGGCGGAACAGCTTTCCGGGTTCCGTGTTGTACCTGAAGACACCTATAGATTTCAGGAACACCGCGAAATGCGCACGCTTCCCACCGCCTCGCTCCTCGTCGCCGCGGCAGGCCTCACCCTGGCCGGCTGCGGCGAGAATGCGTCGCTTCCCGTTTCGGCAGGCATCGGCCCGAAGCCGGAACTGCCGGCCCCGAACGAGGAGTCGCCGCTCCCCACCGTCCATATCGCCCCGGCGAAGGGCTGGCCGGAAGGCGGCAAGCCGACCACGGCCCAGGGACTGGGCGTGACCGAGTTCGCCGCCGGCCTCGACCATCCCCGCTGGCTCCATGTGCTGCCCAACGGTGACGTCCTCGTGGCCGAATCCAACGCGCCGCCCAAGGAAGAGAGCGGCGGCATCAAGGGCTGGGTGATGAACCTGGTGATGAGCAGGGCCGGCGCCGGCGTGCCCAGCGCCAACCGCATCAGCCTGCTGCGCGACGGCGACGGCGACGGGGTGGCCGAAACCAAGACCGCCTTCCTTGAAAACCTCTTCTCCCCCTTCGGCATGACGCTGGTCGGCAACGACCTTTACGTAGCGAACGCCGACGCGATCGTGCGTTTCCCGTACGAGGAGGGGCAGACGAAGATCACGGCGCCGGCTACCAAGGTGGTCGACCTGCCGGCCGGCATCAATCATCACTGGACGAAGAACGCCATCGCCAGCCGCGACGGCAAGCTGCTGTACGCGACCGTCGGTTCGAACAGCAATGTCGGCGAGAACGGCATGGAAATCGAGGAAGGCCGCGCCGCGATCTGGGAGATCAACCCGGCGTCCGGCGAGCACCGCATCTTCGCCTCCGGCCTGCGCAATCCTAACGGGTTGGACTGGGAACCCGCCACCGGCGCCCTATGGACCGCGGTCAACGAGCGCGACGAAATCGGCGGCGACCTGGTGCCGGATTATATGACGTCGGTTCAGGACGGCGGCTTCTACGGCTGGCCCTACAGCTACTACGGCCAGAACGTGGATGTCCGGGTCGAGCCCCAGCGGCCAGATCTCGTCGCCAAGGCGATCCCGCCGGATTATGCGCTCGGGTCCCACACGGCATCCCTCGGCCTCGCCTTCTCGAACGAGGACACGCTGACCGACCAGTTCTCGAACGGTGTCTTCATCGGCCAGCACGGGTCCTGGAACCGCAAGCCGCGCAGCGGTTACAAGGTGATCTTCGTACCCTTCGCCGATGGCAAGCCATCGGGCGATCCGGTCGACGTGCTGACCGGCTTCGTCAACGAGGAAGGCGACGCGCTGGGCCGGCCGGTAGACGTGGCACCCGACGGCAAGGGCGGGCTGCTGGTGACCGACGACGTCGGCAACCGGGTGTGGCGGGTCAGCGCCGATACGACCGTGGGCCAAGCGGCGCAGCAGTAAGCCCGTCTAACCGACGATCCCGGCCATGCGGGCCAGGGTCAGGCGCCAGCCGCTCAGGCTCCTGACCCTCTGGCCGATCTCCGCGGCGCTGCGCAGTTCCTGGCCTTCCAGGCGGCTGCGCAGCTTCGCCATCTGGTGCTGGTCGCGCTGGCGAGCCATGTCGTCGTCGGACAGCGCCTCGCCCCGGCTGGGCGGCGGGGCGGAGGCGTCGAAGCTGCCGCCGGCGCGGCGCAATGCCGCGGCCGGGTCTGTTCCATCTCGCATCATCTCCGCCGCCTTCTCGATGAAAGGCCTTGCCGCTTCGGGCACGCGGACAGTGACGCTGGTCAGTCCGTCGGCATTCTCGGCCTGAACCGGTGCCGGGGTCCGGGCTACCCGGGGTTTCTGTCGTGCCGTACCGCGGTTGCTGTTTCGTGCCATCGTTCACCGACTGCTGGACTTCCCGCCGAGGAGATGGCGTGAATATCAGATTAATGTGTCAATGGCCACCTAGATAGGCTGCGGCCACCTGCGGGTTGTCGGCGATCTCCGACCCCGGACCATGGAGCGTTATCGTGCCGCTCTCAAGCACATAGGCATAATCGGCGATCTCCAACGCCGCCTGGGCGTTCTGCTCGACCAGAAGGATCGTAGAGCCTTCGCGCTTCAGGTCGGCGATGATCCGGAAGATCTCCTCCACGAACAGGGGCGCCAGCCCCATGCTCGGCTCGTCGAGCAGCAGCAGGCGGGGTGCCCCCATCAGCGCGCGACCTATGGCGAGCATCTGCTGCTCGCCCCCCGACAGCAGGCCCGCCTGCTGTGACAGCCGCTCGCGAAGGCGGGGAAAACGCTCCAGCACTCGGTCGCGGCGCCTGGCGTATTCCGCCGCGCCCGGTGCCTGAAGGCCGCCGAGCTGCAGGTTCTCGTCCACCGTCATCTCGGCGAAGACCTGCCGTCCCTCCGGCACCTGCCGGATGCCCAGCCGGGCGATGCGGTGAGCCGCGGTTCCGGTGATGTCGGCGCCGTCGAAGCGGACGGTACCCGCCGACGGCTTCAGCAGCCCGGCCAGACCGCGCATGGTGGTGGTCTTTCCGGCCCCGTTGGCGCCGATCAGGCAGACCACGCCGCCGACGGGGACCGACAGGTCGATGCCCTTGACCGCGGTGGTCCTGCCATAGCCCAGGTGGAGGCCCGATACTTCGAGAAGAGTGCTCATGCGCCGTGCGCCTTCGCCAGACGTTCGGCGACCTTGGTGCCGAGATAGGCTTCGATCACGGCCGGATCGTCGCGCACCTCGCGGGCGGTGCCCTCGGCGATCTTGCGGCCGAAGTTCAGCACGGTGATGCGGTCGCACAGGTCCATCACGAAGCCCATGTTGTGCTCCACCAGCAGCAGCGTGATGTCGCGCTGGCCGACCTGACGGAGCAGCCCCGCCAGGTCGCGGGTCTCCGTCGGGTTCATGCCGGCGGCGGGTTCGTCCAGCAGCAGCAGGCGCGGGCTTCCGGCCAGCGCTCGGGCGATCTCCAGCCGGCGCTGGTCGCCGTAGGACAGGTCGCCGGACCGCAGCCCCGCCTTGTCGGCGAGCCTCACGAACTCCAGCAATTCCATCGCTTTCGCCTTGGCGGCCCGCTCCTCCCGCCGGAACGCGGGCAGACGCAGCAGCGCCGCGAGGCCGGAAGAGTCCAGGCGCGTGTGCATTCCGGTCATGACGTTCTCGACCACCGTCATGTCGGAGAACATGCGGATGTTCTGAAACGTCCGGGCGACGCCCAGCCGCGTCCGCTCGTACGGCGCCGCCCCGGTGATGTCATGCCCGTCGAGCGTCAGTGTGCCGGAAGTCGGCGGCAGCAAACCCGAGATCAGGTTGAAGAACGTCGTCTTGCCGGCGCCGTTGGGGCCGATGATGCCGTGGACGGAGCCTGCCGCCACATCGACGTCGACCTGGTTGACGGCCAGCAGCCCGGTGAACTGCTTGGAGATCTGCCGGGCGGAAAACAGAATGGTCATGGCGCCCGCCTCAGCCTGAACGGAATAACGCCGCGCGGCAGGAACAGCACCGCGACGACGATGATCAGCCCGTTGATCACCAGCCGGAAATCCTGGAGCGGACGCAGCACCTCCGGCAGCGCCGTCAGGATCATGGCGCCGATCACCGGGGCGACGGGAGTGCCGATGCCGCCGAGCAGCGCGAAGCTGAGGATCGTCACGGCCATTTCGAAACCGAACTCATTGGGACCGATGAAGCTGTTGCTGTGCGCCGTCAGGCAGCCGGCCAGCCCCGCCAGCATGGAGGAGACGATCAACGCCCCCAGCTTGTAGCGCGGCAGGTTGACGCCCATGACGCCGGCCACCGCCTCGTCCTCGCGCATCGCCTCCATGGCGCGGCCGATCTTCGACCGCCCGACCATCCAGAACCCGACGACGCCGAGCAGGAGCAGCAGATAGATGAGCCACAGGTCCGCCTTCCGCGGGATTCCGGACAGACCGAGCGCGCCGCCGGTCAGTCCTTCGGCGTTGATGTAGAGGACGCGCAGAACCTCGCCGAGGGCGATGGTGGAGATCGCGAGATAGACACCGCTCAGCCGCAGCGTCGGGCCGCCGATCACCAGCGCCACCAGTGCCGGCGCCAGGGCCGACAGCGGCAGCACCAGCCAGAACGGCAGCCCCAGCTTCAGCGTCAGCAGCGCCCCGGTATAGGCGCCGATCCCCATGAAGGCGGCCTGCCCCAGGGAGAGCTGCCCCACGGCCATCACGCAATACATCGACAAGGCCAGCAGCCCGTGGACCCCGAGAGCGTGGATCAGCGTCTCGTAGGTGAAAAGGAAATCGTCGAGCCATACGGGCATGGTGTCAGGCCCTCTTCGCCTGGGCGCGGCCGAAAAGGCCGACCGGGCGGAACCACAGGGTCAGCACCAGGATGGTGAAAGCGACCGCCTCCCTGGCGTTGGACGAGATATAACCTGCGGTCAGCACTTCCAGCAGGCCCAGCAGCACGCCGGCGATCAGCGCGCCGCGGATATCGCCCAGGCCGCCGATGATGATGACGGCGAAACCCCGAAGCATCATGTGCTCGCCCATGAAAGGCTGGATCGCATTGAAATTCAGGCCGATCAGGACGCCGGCCGCCCCGCCCAGCATGCCGGACAGGAAGGAGACGGCGGCCACGGTCAGGCCGACATTGATGCCCATCAGCCTGGCGGCGTCCTCGTTCTCCGCCAGGGCGCGGATCATCAGGCCCAGCCTGGTGCGCTGGAGCAGCACGAACAGAAGTGCCACCAGCACCAGAGTGGTGCCGATGATCAGGATCTGCACCGTGGAGATGCGAACATCACCGAATTCCAGGGCGGAATTGTCGACGAAGCCGAAGGGGAAGCGCTGGATATCGGTGCCGATGAAGACCGCCATCAGCGAATAGAGCGCCAGCACGGCGCCCAGCGTCACCATCAGCGACGCAAGCTCACCGGCCTTCGCCCGGCGAAGCCGCGTCAGCAGGAGCCAGTCCGCGACGACGGCCACCAGCCCGGCCGCGACCGCGCCCAGAGGCAACGCCACCCAGATATTGGCGCCAAGCTCGCGCGCGGCGGCCAGGGCCACGAAGGCGCCGACCGAGAAATAGAAGCCATAGGTCAGGTTGATGACCCGGAGCACACCGAAGATCAGCGTGAACCCCAGCGCGAAAAGCGCATAGGTCGAACCCAGCACCAGGCCGTTGACCAATTGTTGGGACAGCATGGAAAGAATGCGCCATTTGCAAGTCGAGAAACATGCCGCAAAGCGGAAGCCCGCCACGGGGGCGGGCCTCCCTTAGCACGGTCCGTTGGCTGGAACTACTCCAGTATTTCGAAGCGGCCGTTTTTCATGGACAGCACGACGACGCCCTCGTTCGAGGCGGGATCGCGACCCTCGGTGAAGGTGAACGGCCCCATGACGCCGTTGAAGTCGGTCTTGTAGAGCGCCTGGCGGATCTTGTCGCTCTCGGCCGCACCCGCCCGGTCGATCGCCTGGGCCACGATGTACATCGTGTCATAGGCCTGCGCCGCGAACTGGTCCGGGTCCTTGCCGTTCCGCTGCTTGTAGTCGGCCACGAACTTCCGGTTCGCCTCGTCCGGCTTGGCGATGAACCAGGGGCTGCCGACCAGCAGGCCGTCGGCCGCGGCACCGGCGATCTCGCCCAGCTTCGGCGAGTTCGCACCGTTGCCGCCGATGAAGCGGACGCTGTCGGGGATGCCGAGCTGGCGCGCCTGGAGGACGACGCCGGAAATCGGCTCGACCAGCGCCGAGATGGTGATGGCTTCGACGCCAAGGCCCTTGATCTTGGTGAGCTGGGCCGAGAAGTCGGTGTCCTTGCTGCCGAAGGTCTCGATCGTCGCGATCTCCAGCCCCAGCTCCTCGGCCGCGGCCTTCATGCTGTCGAAGCCCGACTTGCTGAAGGCGTCGTCGTTCGCGTACATCATCGCGATCTTCTTGATGCCGAACTTCTCCTGCGCCGTCTTCAGCGTGACCGGAACGACGTCGGATTCCGGCAGCGAGGTGCGGAAGATGAACGGGCCGATCTCGGTGATGCCTTTGGCGGTGGTCGATGTGCCGACCGTGACCACTTCGCGGCCGTTGGTGACCGGACCGACCGCGAACATCTCGTTGGACAGCGTCGGGCCGATCACGACCGGCACCTTGTCGCGTCCCACCAGCTTGCGCGCGGCGTTGACAGCCTGGTCCTTGTTGCCGGCCGAATCCTCGACGATCAGCGCCAGCTTCTTCCCGCCGAGCACGCCGCCCTTGGCGTTGATCTCGTCCATCGCCAGTTCGAGGCCGCCCTTGATGGCGGTGCCGTAGGCGGCACTCGGCCCGGACAGGATCTCGATGGCACCGATGGTCACCGTCTCCTGCGCCATGACAGGCGTCGCCAGGAGCGAACCGAGCGCGATCGCCCCTACCGTCGCAAGCAACCTGGACATCTGCATTCTCCCTGAGTTTTCCCGCTGGGCCCGGAACTTGTCCGGCCTGTTTATAAAATGCAAGCTCCGACCCGCCGATCGGTCGGTATGTCGGCTAGAGCGCAGCGGCAGCCGACCGTAACGCGCCTGCTTTGTCGGCTGCCGCTGCGCTCTAGCAGCCTGTCGGACTTAACGCCGTGGGGCGAGCCTGATAGACTCAGAGCACGTTTCGACCGCTTTTCCAGGATATTCCCGCGATGAGCAACTTCCGGCCGATCGACCGCCAGACCGGGTTCCTTCTGCCGCCGTCGGTTGACGAGTGGCTGCCGGAGAAGCACCTGGCTCGCTTTGTGGTCGAGGTGATCGACGGCTTGGATTTGAGGGTGATGAGGGGGAGCTACCGCGGCTCGGGTTCGGCGTCCTACCCGCCGTCGCTGCTGCTGGGCATCCTGGTTTATGGCTACGCGACCGGCGTGTTCTCGAGCCGCAAGCTGGAGCGGGCGAGCTATGACTCGGTAGCCTTCCGTTTCATCGCGGCGAACCAGCATCCGGATCACGACACGATCGCGGCGTTCCGGCGACGGTTTCTCCAGGAGATCGAGGGTCTGTTCGTCCAGGTGCTGGCGGTGGCGCGCGAGATGGGCGTGCTCAAGATGGGCACGGTGGCGCTCGACGGAACCAAGATCCACGCCAATGCCAGCCGGCACAGCGCGCTGTCCTATGAGCATGCCGGCAAGATCGAGGCGCAACTGAAGGCCGAAGTGGCCGAGTTGCTGGCCAAGGCCGAGGCGGCGGACCGCGCGGACCTCCCCGACGGCCTGTCGATCCCCGATGAACTGGGGCGCCGCGAGGAGCGGCTGGCAAAGCTCGCCGAGGCGCGCGCAACAATCGAAGCGCGCGCTCGAGAACGCTTTGAGCGCGAGCAAGCCGAACATGAGGCTAAGCTTGCGGCGCGGGACGCGAAGGCCGAGGCGACAGGCAAGAAGCCCCGGGGCAAGCCGCCCCAGCCCCCCGTCGAAGGTCCCCGGCCAACCGATCAGGTCAACCTGACCGACGAGCAATCGCGCATCATGCCGGTGGCGGGCGGTGGCTTCGAGCAGTGCTACAACGCCCAGGCTGCAGTGGCGGCGGGCAGCCTGCTGGTGGTCGCGGCCGATGTCTGCCAGGCGACCAACGACAAGCAGCAGCTCGCGCCGATGCTGGGCAAGCTCGCCGCCCTGCCCGAGGATCTGGGCCAGCCCAAGACCCTGCTGGCCGACACCGGCTACTTCAGTGCGGCCAACGTGCAGGCCTGTGGGGCGGCCGGCATCGAGCCGCTGATCGCGCTGGGCCGCGAGGCCCACCATCCCTCCTTGAGCGAGCGCTTTGCCGAGGCGCCGCCCGCGTCGGACGATCCGACAGCGGTTGAGGCCATGGCTCACCGCCTGAAGACGCTGGAGGGCAGGAAGCTCTACGCCCAGCGCAAACACACCCCGGAACCGGTCTTCGGCATCATCAAGTCCGTGCTGGGATTCCGCCAGTTCCTGCTCCGCGGTCTCGATCATGTTCGCGGCGAGTGGAACCTTGTGACCATGGCTTGGAACCTGAAGCGGATGTTTGTCCTGAGCCCGGCCGGATGACGGCGGGATAACCGGGCTCAGGGCCGCCCACGGTGCAGTCGCGGACTGCGGCAGGTCGGTGCCGACGATTTCGAGGACAGCATCACCGTCCCGACGGCGTCTTCAGTACCTTCCGGCGGCGCAGCTGCACTCAAGCGCTCGCCCGAAAATCCCAGTCCGACAGGCTGCTAGCCGACATACTATTCTTCCACCCCAAGGTAAGCACTGACGGTAGGGTGCGGATTCCGACTTACGACGCCGAGGTCTCCGCGAAGCCGATCAGTTCGGCGCCGTCCTCGACCTGGTCGCCCACGGCATAGCGGACCTTCTCGACGGTGCCGTCCGCGGGTGCCTTGATGGTGTGCTCCATCTTCATCGCTTCCATCACCACCAGCGGCTGGCCCTTGGTGACCACCGCTCCCGGTTCGGTCAGCACGGCGATGATCTTGCCGGGCATCGGGGCGATCAGGCGGCTGCCCGGCGCTTCCGCGGAGTCGGCCCCGGCCAGCGGCTCGATCAAGGTCAGGCGATGGCTGCCGCGCTCGCGGAAAACGGCGATGTCAGCGCCCCGGCGCACGACGGTGGCCTCCAGCCGCCGGCCGCCCAGGTCTGCCGACAGGATGCCGTCGGGGGCGAGCCGGCCCGACGCCTCGACGGTGCCGCCGGGAAGGTCGAGCCGGTAGCTCCCGCGGCGGTAGATCAGGTGGACCGGCCGCTCGGTTCCGCCGTCCCGGAACGTCAGCGTGTCGTGGGCGTCGTCGTTCAGCCGCCAGCCGTCGCTGCCCGCCCACGGGCTGTACGGGTCGGCCGAAGCCGCCGCGATCGCCTGCGCCTTGGCGGAGCGGTCCAGCAGCACCGCCAAGGATGCCAGCGCCAGCAACTCGTCGTCGGCCGGGGCCGGTTCGGGCAGCAGGTCGTCCTGGTACCGCTCGATGAACCTGGTGTCAAGATCGGCCGCGAGGAACGCCGGGTGGGAAGCGATGGCCAGCAGGAAATCGGTGTTCGCCGCCAGGCCGACCACCTGGGTCTCTGCCAGGGCGCCCCGCAGCTTGCGCACCGCCGCGGCCCGATCCTCGCCGTGGACGATCAGCTTGGCGATCATCGGGTCGTAATGGATCGAGATCGTGTCGCCCGACCGCACGCCGGTATCGGTACGAGCGCCGAAGTCGGGGCGCGGGAAGACCAGATGGTCCAACCGCCCCGTCTGCGGGAGGAAGCCCTTCTGCGGGTCCTCGGCGTAGAGCCGGACCTCGATGGCGTGGCCGTGGATAAACAGCCGGTCCTGGGTCAGCGGCAGCGGCTGGCCGGAGGCAACGCGAAGTTGCCATTCCACCAGATCCTGCCCGGTGATGTACTCCGTCACCGGATGCTCGACCTGGAGGCGGGTGTTCATCTCCATGAAGAAGAACGAGCCGTCCACGTCCAGCAGGAACTCCACCGTCCCGGCCCCGACATAGCCGATCGCCCGGGCCGCCGCGACGGCGGCCTCACCCATGCGGCGGCGGGTCTCAGGGTCCAGGTTGGGGGCCGGCGCCTCCTCCACCACCTTCTGGTGGCGGCGCTGGATCGAGCAGTCGCGCTCGAACAGGTAGACGCAGCCGCCCAGGGTGTCGGCGAACACCTGGATCTCCACGTGGCGCGGCCGGGTGACGTAGCGTTCGATCAGCACGCGGTCATTGCCGAAGGCATTGATCGCCTCCCGCTTGGCCCCGTTCAGCTGGTCGTCGAACTCCTCGGGTCCGGCGACCACGCGCATGCCCTTGCCGCCGCCGCCGGCCGACGCCTTGATCAGCACCGGGTAGCCGATGCGGCCGGCCTCGGCGCGCAACAAGTCCGGGTCCTGGTCTTCCCCGTGATAGCCCGGCACCAGCGGCACGCCAGCCGTCTCCATCAGGGCCTTGGCTTCGGACTTGCCGCCCATGGCGCGGATCGCCGACGCGGGCGGGCCGATGAAAGCGACGCCCGTCTGTTCGCAGGCTTCCGCGAAGCCGGCATTCTCCGACAGGAAGCCGTAACCGGGATGGATCGCCTCGGCGCCGGAGCGCTTCGCCACGTCCAGGATGGCGTCGCCGCGCAGATAGCTCTCCCGCGCCGGCGCCGGCCCGATGTGCCACGCCTCATCCGCCATTTCGACATGCAGGGCGCCGGCATCGGCGTCGGAATAGACCGCGACGGTCCGGATGCCGAGCCTCTTGGCGGTGCGGATGACCCGGCAGGCGATCTCGCCCCGGTTCGCGATCAGGATCTTTGAAAACATGGGAGTCTACCTCGCCGTCCAGGCCGGCTTGCGCTTTTCAAGGAACGCCGCCAGCCCCTCGCGCCCTTCGGAGGAGGCGCGTATGGTGGCGATGCGTTCGGCGGTGTCACGGATCATGGTAGCGTTCACGGGCCGGTGCGCCACGGCGAAGACAAGGTCCTTGGCCGCCTTCTGCGCGGCGGGACCACCCTCCGCCAGCCGCGCCAGGATGGCGTCCACGGCCGCATCGAGCCGGTCGGCCGGCACCACCTGATGGACCAGCCCGATGCGCAACGCCTCGTCTGCGGCGAACCGCTCCGCCGTCAGGAAATAGCGCCGCGACGCCCGCTCGCCGATCGCCGCCACCACATAGGGCGATATGACGGCCGGGATCAGGCCCAGCTTGACTTCCGACAGGCTGAAGGAGGCCCCTTCGGCGGCGATGGCGATGTCGCAGCAGGCGACCAGCCCGACCCCGCCGCCGAACGCGGCCCCCTGCACCACCGCGACCGTGGGCCGGGGCAGGAAGTTGAGGGTCCGCATCAGCTCGGCCAGCCCCTCGGCGTCACGCAGGTTCTCGTCCTGACCGTAGCCGGCCATGCGCTGCATCCAGCCGAGGTCGGCCCCGGCCGAGAAGCTCTTGCCGGCGGCCCGAAGCACGACCGCGCGAACCCGATCATCCTCGCCCAGGCGCCGCAGGGTCGCGGTCATCTCGGCGATGACCTGGTCGTTGAAGGCGTTGTGAACCTCCGCCCGGTTCATGGAGACGGTGGCGACTCCGTCGTCCCGGATGTCGGTCAGGATATTGGTGCTGTCCATCGGCGTTTCCTCCCTGCCCTTTCCCATCACATCCGGAACACGCCGAACTTCGGCGGCGGGATCGGAGCGTTGAGGGCGGCGGAGATTCCGAGGCCGAGGGTCATGCGGGTATCGGCCGGGTCGATGATCCCGTCGTCCCACAGCCGGGCGCTGGCGTAATAGGGATTGCCCTGGTGCTCGTACTGCTCGCGGATCGGCGCCTTGAAAGCTTCCTCGTCCTCGGCGCTCCAGCTCTTGCCCTGGGACTCCATGCCGTCGCGACGGACCTGGGCCAGCACGCCGGCGGCCTGCTCCCCGCCCATAACCGAGATGCGGGAGTTCGGCCACATCCACAGGAAGCGCGGACCGAACGCCCGGCCGCACATGCCGTAGTTGCCGGCTCCGAAGCTGCCGCCGATCACGACCGTGAACTTGGGCACGTTGGCGCAGGCGACCGCCGTGACCAGCTTGGCGCCGTCCTTCGCGATGCCGCCTGCTTCGTATTTCTTGCCGACCATGAAGCCGGTGATGTTCTGGAGGAACACCAGCGGGATGCCGCGCTGGCAGCACAGTTCGATGAAATGCGCGCCCTTGAGGGCGGACTCCGAGAACAGGATGCCGTTGTTGGCGATGATGCCGACGGGATAGCCGAAGATATGGGCGAAGCCGCAGACCAGCGTGGTGCCGTAGAGCTGCTTGAACTCGTCGAACTCGGAGCCGTCCACGATCCGGGCGATCACCTCGCGCACGTCGAAGGGCTTCCGCGTGTCGCTCGGGATGATGCCGTACATCTCCTCCGCGGCATAGAGCGGCTCGGCCGGGGAGCGCAGTTCCACCTGGGGCCGCTTCGGCCGGTTCAGGTTGCCGACGATCCGCCGCGCGATGCTCAGCGCGTGGGGATCGTTCAGGGCGTAGTGGTCGGTCACGCCGGAGGTCCGGCTATGGACGTCTGCTCCGCCCAGGTCCTCCGCCGAGACGACCTCGCCGGTCGCGGCCTTCACCAGCGGCGGGCCGCCGAGGAAGATGGTGCCTTGGCGACGCACGATGATCGACTCGTCGCTCATGGCCGGGACATAGGCGCCGCCCGCCGTGCAGCTTCCCATCACCACCGCGATCTGCGGGATGCCCTGGGCCGACATGGTGGCCTGGTTGTAGAAGATGCGGCCGAAATGGTCCCGGTCGGGGAACACCTCGTCTTGGTTCGGCAGGTTGGCGCCCCCGCTGTCCACCAGATAGATGCAAGGGAGGTTGTTCTCCCGGGCGATCTCCTGGGCGCGCAGGTGCTTCTTGACGGTCAGCGGGAAATAGGTTCCGCCCTTGACCGTCGCGTCGTTGGCGATCACCACGCACTCCCGGCCCGACACCCGGCCGATCCCGGTCAGGATACCGGCGGCGTGGATCGGTTCCTCGTAGACTCCGTGGGCCGCGAGCTGGGAGAACTCCAGGTACGGCGTGCCAGGGTCGAGCAGCGTGCGCACCCGGTCGCGCGGCAGCAGCTTGCCGCGCGACAAGTGGCGGTCGCGGGCCTTCGCCCCTCCCCCCTGCTTGACCTCGTGGACCCTGTCGCGCAGGTCGGCGACCAGCCCGCGCATCACCTGGGCGTTGTCGGCGAAAGCGGAGTCGCGGGTGTCGATGGCTGATTTCAGGATGGTCATGGCGGGTCTCAGGCCGTCTCTTTGAACAGCTCGCGGCCGATCAGCATGCGCCGGATCTCGCTGGTGCCGGCGCCGATCTCGTACAGCTTGGCGTCGCGCAGCAGGCGGCCGGTCGGATACTCGTTGATGTAGCCGTTCCCGCCCAGGAGCTGGATGGCATCCAGCGCCACCTGGGTCGCTGCCTCGGCCGCGTACAGGATGGCCCCGGCCGCGTCCTTGCGGGTCGTCTTGCCGGCGTCGCAGGCGCGGGCCACGGCATAGACATAGGCGCGGCAGGCGTTCAGCCGGGTGTAGATGTCGGCAAGCTTCCCCTGGACCAGCTGGAACTCGCCGATCGGGGTGTCGAACTGCTTGCGCTCGTGGACATAAGGCACGACCACGTCGAGGGCAGCCTGCATGATGCCGACCGGGCCGGCGGCCAGGACGGCACGCTCGTAGTCGAGGCCGGACATCAGGACGTTGACGCCCTTGCCCACGAGGCCGAGCACGTTCTCCTCCGGCACTTCGCACTCCTCGAACACCAGTTCCGAGGTAGGCGAGCCCCGCATGCCCAGCTTGTCCAGCTTCTGCGCCGGGCGGAACCCCTTGAAGCCCTTCTCGATCAGGAAGGCGGTGATGCCGCGCGGGCCGGCGGACGGATCGGTCTTGGCGTAAACCACCAGCGTCTCGGCATAGTGGCCGTTGGTGATCCACATCTTCGAACCGTTGAGCACGTAGCGGTCGCCGCGCTTATCGGCACGCAGCCGCATCGAGACCACGTCGGAGCCGGCGCCCGGCTCGGACATGGCGAGCGCCCCGACATGCTCGCCGGACAGCAGCTTGGGCAGGTAGCGGTTCTTCTGTTCCGGCGTGCCCCAGCGGTTGATCTGGTTGACGCACAGGTTGGAGTGGGCGCCATAGCTGAGGCCGACCGAGGCCGAGGCGCGGCTGATCTCCTCCATCGCGACGACGTGGGCGAGATAACCCATGTCGACCCCGCCGAACTCCTCCGACACCGTGATGCCGTGCAGGCCCAGTTCGCCCATGGCCGGCCACAGGTCGATCGGGAAGTCGTCCTTGGCGTCGATCTCCGCCGCGCGGGGGGCGATCTTTTCCTGCGCGAAGGTGCGCACGGTGTCGCGCAGCATCTCCAGGTCGGAACCGAGGCCGAAATCGAGTTCGCTATGGGTGGGTATCGCCATTGTGTCCGCTCCTCCCGCTGGGCATCGCCCGGACAGCGCCGCCGGGCTCGTTTAAATACGAACATACGTTTTTATTTTGCTGCGCGCAACGGCGTATCGGCGGCATAATAGGGCATGACGCCAAGGATTGCCCCGGCTTTCGACTTCGTTATGAAACGGGCAGCATCGAACCAGGAAAACCCACCATGGCACGCACCGCGGGATCCAACGGAACCAGGACGCTGGAAGCGATCCGCAAGGCCGGGCTGCGCCTGATCTACCGTCAGGGCTACGAGGCGATGAGCCTCCGCCAGCTGGCGTCGGAGGTCGGCCTCCAGGTCGGGTCCCTCTACAACCATATCTCCACCAAGCAGGACCTGCTGTTCGACCTGATCCGGGTCCACATGGAGGAACTGATCGCGCGGCTGGACCGGGCGCTGGAGGGCATCGAGGCCCCGGCCGACCGGCTGGACGCCTTCATCCGGTTCCATGTCGAGTACCATATCGCCCGGAAGCGGGAAGTCTTCATCAGCTATTCCGAGCTGCGCAGCCTGGAGCCGAAGAACTACGACGTGATCGTGGACCTGCGCGGCCGCTACGAGCGCCGGCTGATCGATATCCTGGACGACGGCGTGGCGCATGGCGACTTCACCACCGCCGACACGACCGTCGCCGCGTTCGGCATCCTCGCCATGCTGACCGGGGTCTGCACCTGGTTCAAGCCGGGCGGGCGGCTGACCAAGGACGAGGTGATCGAGGTCTATGCCGGGATGGTCCGGGACGGGCTGGTCCGTCCCGGCGCCGGCTTCAATCCCGACCGCCTGCTTCCCCGGCCGCCTGCCGGCGCAGCACGCGGCGCATGACCTTGCCGGTCACCGTCATCGGCAGTTCGGGGACGAAGGCGACCTCGCGCGGGTATTCATGGGCGGCCAGCCTGGTCTTGACGAACTCCTGGATCTCGCGGGCCAGGTCGTCGGACGGCTCCCGGCCCGGACGCAGCACGACATAGGCCTTCACCCGCTCGGTCCGGATCGGGTCGGGCACGCCGATCACGGCTGCGAGCGCCACCGCCGGGTGGCCGAGCAGGCATTCCTCGACCTCGCCCGGCCCGATCCGGTAGCCGGCGCTGGTGATCACGTCGTCGTCGCGCCCGACATACCAGAAGAAACCGTCCTCGTCGCGGCGGCCCAGGTCGCCGGTCACCAGCCAGTCCCCGACGAACTTGTCGGCGGTGGCCTCGGGCTTGTTCCAGTATCCGAGGAACATCACCAGGTCGGGACGGCGGATCGCGATCGAGCCGACGGCGCCGGCAGGCAGTTCGTTGCCCTCGGCGTCGATCACGGCGACACGGTGGCCGGGGACGGCCCTGCCCATGGATCCCGTCCTGAACCCGAGCGAAGCCGCGTTGCCGACCACGACGTTGCACTCGGTCTGGCCGTAGAACTCGTTGATCGTGACGCCGAACACCGAGCGTCCCCAGTCCAGCAGTTCGCCGCCCAGCGTTTCGCCGCCGCTGGCGACGGTGCGGAGCGACAGCCCCTCCCCCGTCACGCCGGCCTGCCGCATCAGCTTGATCGCGGTCGGCGGCAGGAAGACGTTGCGGACGCCGTGCCGCTTCATCAAATCGATCGCCTGCTGCGGATCGAACTTGCGGAACCGATGGGTCAGCACGGGAACGCCGTGGTGCAGGGACGGCATCAGCACGTCGAACAGCCCGCCGATCCAGGCCCAGTCGGCCGGTGTCCAGAACAGGTCGCCGGGTTGCGGAAAGAACTCGTGCGGCAGTTCGACGCCGGGCAGGTGGCCGAGCAGCACCCGGTGCCCGTGCAGCGCCCCTTTCGGGCTGCCGGTCGTGCCGGAGGTGTAGATGATCACGGCGGGATCGTCCGGCCCGGTATCGACCGGCGTGAAGCTGTCCGACGCGCGGGCGAGCGCCTCGTGGAAGCCGAGCGTTCCTTCCGGCGCCCCGTCGATGCACAGCACCAGCGTCAGGCCGGGCAGCCGGTCACGCAGCGGCGCCAGCTTGGCGTAGCCTGCCCTGTCGGTTACCAGCACGCGGGCGCCGCTGTCGGAAAGACGGTATTCCAGGGCTTCCTCGCCGAACAGGGCGAACAGCGGGATGGTGACCAACCCCGCCTTGAAGCCCGCGATATGGGCGACGGCGGTTTCCGGCGACTGGGGCAGCAGCACGGCCAGCCGGTCGCCCCGGACCGCCCCATGCGCCGCCAGCACGTTGGCCAACCGGTTGGACTGGTGGAACAGGTCGCGGAAGGTGTGGCGCCGGACGGTGCCGTCCTCCTCCTCGACGATCAGGGCGACGCGGGCCGGATCGCCGGCATGGCGGTCGCAGACATCGACGCCGATATTGTAGCGCTCCGGCACCGTCCAGGCGAACGACCGATACAGGTCGGCGTAGTCGTCGTGGCGCGTCAGCATGGTTCGCCCCTATCGCATCAGCCGCCCGACCGGCCGGCTTTTGGCGATGCGGTCGAACTCGACCATGTCGCCCAGTACTTCCGCCATGCGGGACAGCGGCACCATGTTGGGGCCGTCGCTCGGCGCGTTGTCCGGGTCCTGGTGCGTCTCCATGAACACGGCGGCGACGCCGATCGCGACGGCGGCGCGCGCCAGCACGGGCACGAATTCCCGCTGGCCGCCGGAGGTGCCGCCCTGCCCGCCCGGCTGCTGGACGGAGTGGGTCGCGTCGAACACCACGGGATAGCCCGTCTCGGCCATGATCGGCAGCGACCGCATGTCTGACACCAGCGTATTGTAGCCGAAGCTGACGCCCCGCTCGCACAGCAGGATGTTCTCGTTGCCGGTGCTGGCGATCTTGGCCGCGACGTTCTTCATGTCCCAGGGAGCCAGGAACTGGCCCTTCTTGACGTTGATCGCCCGGCCCGTGGCGCCCGCCGCCAGCAGCAGGTCGGTCTGGCGGCACAGGAAGGCGGGAATCTGGAGGATGTCCACGGCCTCCGCCACCGCCGCGCACTGGTCCGGCGCGTGGATGTCGGTCAGCACGGGGATGCCGTGGGTCTCGCGCACCTCGGCCAGGATCGGCAGGCTCTTCTCCAGGCCGAGGCCGCGGGCGGTGTTGACCGAAGTCCGGTTGGCCTTGTCGAACGACGACTTGTAGATCAGCCCCAGCCCGAGCTTGCGGGTGATCTCCAGCAGCGCCTGCGATGTCTCCAGCGCGTGGGCCCGACTCTCCAGCTGGCAGGGGCCGGCGATCAGCACGAACGGCTTGTCGTTGGCGAAGGTGAGGGATCCCACCTGTACGGACTTGTTCATCATCGGTTTTCCCGGCGTTGCCCGGTCAGGGCGTGAGATCAGGTCGCTTGGCCCCAACCATACTCCACCGGAAACGGCGATCCAGTCAAAGTGCGGCCGTGCGCGCCTTGATCGTCTCGATCCGGCCGACGATCTCGTAGTCGATCTCGCCGGTCCGCCAGTCCTGGAGCTGCTGGACGATCCGGTGGCGGATGCCGGCAAGGTTGTCCATGGTGACGCGGACCGTGTTCTCGCACTCGCTTTTCGGGACCAGCGGGATCACGCGCATGATCTCCGCGATGCGGCGGTGGTCGATATTCTGCCGGTCGGCCATCGCGGCCTGCCATAGTTCGCAGACGTCCAGCCAGCCGTCGAGCAGCCAGGCGAGCCGGTCGATGCCCTGGCGCAGGCGGAGGATGTTGGCGTCCCAGCCGGCGAAGAAGGCCGGCAGGTTCTGAAGCTCGCGGTCGATCTCCGCGATCATCCGCTCGGCCATGCGGGCGGTCACGCCGGCGGTCTCGCCGGCCAGATGGCCGGTCGCGCCGATATTGGCGGCCGAGATCGAGTTGCGCAGGTCGCCGACCCGGCGCAGGATCCGGCGCAGGTAGCCGGCATCCTCGTCGCCGGCGAAGCCCAGCGGGCCGACCGCGTCGCTCAGTTCGAGGATGCGGGCGCGGCATTGCCCCGGCGGCTGCCCGACGAGGCGCGCGAAGGCGTCGGCGACCTGGACGATCAGCGTTTCGCCGACCCGGCCGCGGACGCGGCGCATCAGGTCGTCCGTCGTCTTGTCCAGCACGCCGGTCAGCCGGACGACCCGGCGCAGCATTGCCTCCTGGTTGATCTTCTCCTCCCGCGCGATCCGGGCCATGGCGGCGCCAGCCGCCTCCGCCGCCTCGACTCCGGCCAGCCCGGTCTTGGCGACCCGATGGGCGGCGAGCCGCATGCGCATCGGCGTGATCGCATCGGCCAGGCTGATCTCCGCCTGGAGCGCCCGGTCGTGCAGGGTCAGCCGCATCACCGAGGCCAGCCCGTCCCAGGGGAAGACATAGATCGAGCGGCATCCGGAAAAGCCGGTGACCAGCACCTCCAGGTGGTTGGTCCTGGTGTCGCGCCGGACCCGGGAGAAGGCCAGCTCCGGCGTGGTGAAGGGGACCGTCGTGCCGCGTTCGTCGAAGGTCGAGGGCGCGTAGTCGTAGGCGAGGCGGAGCGTCTGGACGTCGCCCCCGGACGACGACCGGCCAGCTTCCGCGCCCCTGGCCATGGTTCTATTCATGGTTGGCGTTCATGGCATGGATGATCTTCAGCAGGAACTGCGCCGGGTCGGCGCTCTGGGCGAAGCCGAGACGGACGGCGCAGTCCTCCAGCATTCCCAGCACGGTTTCCTCGCTGCTGATCGGTTCAAGCGAGCGGGCGACCTGGACAGCGACGGACAGCGTGGCCTGCTTTTCGCGGTTTCCGGCGGCGGCCCGGTCGGAGGCGATCCGTTCCAGGCGGCCGGCCACGCCCGAGATGGTCTCCGCCGCCAAGGCCTTCAATTCGCCGGGAACTTCGAACTGCTGCTTCACGGCGTTATGCACCTTCGCGATCGCCAGCACCGCCCGGGTCAGGACGGTGATCTCCTCGGCGGTCGGCAGACTGCCGCCCGGGGAAGAAACGAAGGACCCGACGCTCTCCTCCGCGGCCTTGGCGAAGCGGTCGCCAAGGAAGTCGTGGATACGTTCCTCGACCTTGTCGATCCTCTGGCCGACCTGCCGGGTCAGGTGCGGTGCCGCGACGCGTAGGATGCCGAGGCTTTCGATCGCCGCCCGGACCTTTTCCGCAGCGTCGTCGAGATCGCCGGCCGTCTCCAGCGGCATGGCGAACCCCGCCTTCAGGGTCTCACCCTCCTTGGTGACAAGCGCCTCGCACAAGTCGGAGGCGACCGAGGGTCCGCCGCGGCTGCCGTTGTTCTCCGCCAGCGCCTCGATCAGCGGGGCGGTATGGTCCGACAGGTCCGGGTCCATCAGGAGAACCATGAAGAACAGCTTGAACCAGCGCTGGTCGCCCTTGCGGGACGCTGCCTCCCGGCCGAGGCCGATCACCGACTGGACATACTGGTCGCCGATCCCGATCAGCTGTTCGGATGCCATGATCTGGCGCCGGGCGGTCATGATGGCGTCGCGCATCTGGTAGAGCGCATGCACATCCAGGATGACGTCGGGCAGGTCGGGATGCCGTTGCGCCAGGGCCTTCGGCAAGGTTCGATCGGTCGCCAGCCTGGAATGGATCTCCTCCACCGCGCGGGCGAAGGACGCGAAGAGCCGCCGGTGGACGGACAGCGGGCATGGCTCGTCCATCAGATACTCGCCGGCGGCATCGACCTGCCGCGCCGCCTCGGCATCGTCCAGATGCTCCAGCACCAGATCCCACATCGGGGCGACGCAGCTGCGCGGGATGCTTCCCAGGGGCCGCGGACGGGCCGGTTCGTTGCACAGTAGGCTTTCGAAGGGCAAGCAGAACAGCCGCTCCGCGGTCAGCCTGCGCAACGGGCGGATCTTCTTCAGCCGATGGCGCAGTTGGTCCTTGAACATCCCGCGCAACGCGTCGTCGGGCATCTTGTCGGCCAGGGCATATACCATCCTGACCTTGTCCTCCGACAACTCGTCGAGCGCCTTTCTTTCCGGCAACTGAAGCATGTCATTGTCCTTCGCCCACTCCAGGCATCATAGCCGGCAAACATAAAAATCTACATACTATCGATAGGAATAGTTCTCGAACTTGGAGCGTCATTCGTGGATTAACTGGATTTTTAACCATCTAGTGCTCTTCTGAAGCATCAGAATGACTACCACTATAGAGTTATACCTCTTTATATAGTTGGATATCGCCCAAGATCGTCTAAAATGGTAGATATCGAAGAATGGGCGGCGATCTTGCCGGACGGTTGCATTTTGAGGGTTGGAATGACTGGTACCTCGGCCATCAGCCAAGTCGCGGATGTCGTCCAGGACATGGTGCCGTCCACGTTCGAGGAACGCGGCACGACGATACCCTTCACGACACCGGAACTGGCCTATTCCCGCCTGCGCCGGGGCGCCCGCGGGAGCCTGGAGGTGCTGGTGAACGGATTCTCCGGCGGCCGCTGCACCTATGTCTTCCCGTGGGCCAGCATCCCCCAGGTCGTCCGGCTCACCCTGCACGACAAGGCGCTTCACGCCGAGATCTCCTATTCCGACGCCACGACCCCGGACAAGATCCGGCTGGCCGCCTATCGGGTGGCGAGGACGGGCCTGGGCGGCCCGGAACTGATCGACATGGCCTCCCGGTCGATCGAGCAGGAGGTGACCGAGAAGCTGGCCAGCAGCTTCTTCCTGATGCTGAAGGTGATCGAGGCGACCGGGGTCAATACCGACCGGGCGACGCTGGCCCTGATCAACATCAACTCGCCCGAAGGCAAGGCCATGGTCCGCCAGGCGTTCCGCCGGCTGGGCGACGGCATCGGCGCGACCCCCGAGGTCTGCCACCAGCGCATCACCGAACTGGGCGACGTGATCCAGCCCATCGGGTTCGAGATCGAGGGGCAGCGGGGACGGCTGCGCCAGCTCCTGCACCGCCTGAACCAGTTCCGGGACGAGGTAATCCGGGGCGAGTCGGGCGGCACCGCGCGGACGCTGGCCGATGTGGCCCAGCTTACGCTCAGGATCGGCAACGGGATCATCGCCGACATCGACCGGGACATCGCCGGCATCGTCCGTTACGTGACCGACTGGGACGCCCGCCTGCCGGCCACCCGTCAAAGCATGGAGCGGCTGTCCTGGCTGCTGGACGGCTGGACCTATGTCTGCGACCTCTGGGAGGATACCAACTCCGACCGGTCGATACCCAAACGCCAGCGCATCAACGAGATCATGCGGATCATCCCCGTGGTTCCCCGGAGCGAGGCCAATTCCGGCGTCCGGGCCGAGACAAGCGATCCCCAGCGTCGGCAGACCCGCATCGTCCAGCAGAACGAGGACTGGCGCACCGGGCAGATCGACCATGAGATGGCGGCGAGGCTGGGCAGGCTCAATGCCCGCACTCAGTCCTGAACCGCCCGGCAGGAGACAGCGGCATGACCGACGCGATCGCCAGGACCGGAAACGGCAGCGGTGAGTTCTACCGGGTCGTCGACAATACGGGCGAACTGATGGGGGAGTTCCCCTCGTCCAGGATCGCCCGCGAGTTCGCCCGCCGGATGATCGAGGCGGGCAAGGCCAGCACCCTGGTCGTGGAATGGTCCAACAACGGCCGGCGCGGCGAACTCTCGATCACCCGAAGGATGGTCAACGCGGCCGAGAAGCGCGCGGCCGAGGCCAAGCGCCGGGCGCACCTGGAGGCGCGCCGCCGGGCCAACCTGATAAGCGGCATCGCCGCGGCGACCATAGCCTTCCTGGCGCTGATCCAGATCGCCGCGACCTACATGGAGGCCAGGGGAAACTTCTGGCCCTAGCTCCCGGCCGGGCGCTTCACGCCGATCTCCAGGATCTCGAACTCGGCGGCCAGCCGGTCGCGAGCCTTTTCCATCGCGTCGATGTCCTCCAGCAGGAGCGCGTCCTGGCAATCGGCGCAGAACTGCCTGACCGCGAGGGCTTCCTCCAGGGCGTCCCCCAGGTCGTCCGAAAAGCTGGCGAGTTCCGCCGCCATGCGCCCGGCAACCTCGCCGATCATCTCGGCCTGCGTCTCGAGGTTGCGGAACAGTTCGGCCGCGCTCACCGCGTAGGGAACGTTCCGGGTAACGTCGGCGCGGCTGCGCGCCGCACGAAACTCGGCCAAATCGATGACGCCTGTACCCTGGGCCGGATTGGAGATCATTTATTCACCTCGCGAGCGATCTTCAAGGGTTCAACTCATGAGGAGACAATCTGCACAACCAGTGCCAAGTATTTATCTGACTTTCCGCCTACGTCGGCGCATCGATAGGGCCTGTTTTTTAATGAATTGACTGCGAAACAGGGGAACGCGCTTTGCAAAAAGCGAATCCGCAGCACCGATGAATGCAATTTGCGGCGGACCGGATTGGACGATTGCTCAATCCATGAATTCCCGCCTGATCTTCAGCACGGCAGGCAGGTTGGCGAAGAAGGCGTCGATGCAGGCCGGATCGAAATGGGTCCCGGAGTTCGCCCGCAGGAACGCCAGCGCTTCCTCCAGGGACCATGCCGCCTTGTACGGACGCTGGGTGGTCAGAGCGTCGAAGACGTCGGCGATCGCGATGATGCGGCCCGCCAGGGGAATCTCCTCCCCCTTGAGGCCCCTGGGATAGCCGGTGCCGTCGAATCTCTCGTGATGGGTCAGCGCGATCGACGCCGCCAGCCGGATCAGGGGAGAGGAGCTGTCGTCCAGGATGCGGTAGCCGTGGATCGTATGCAGCTTCATGACCTCGTATTCTTCCGGCGTGTAGCGCCCCGGCTTGAACAGGATCTCGTCGGTCACCGCCACCTTGCCGACATCGTGCATGGGCGCCGCCAGCTGGATACGCTCCTGCACCGCATCGGGCAGGCCCATCCCGGCCGCGATGACCCGCGCGTAGCGCGCCATGCGGTCCAGATGGGCGCCGGTCTCGCTGTCGCGGGACTCGATCGACCGCGACAGCCGCATGATGAGTTCGCTGGCCGCCTGCTCCTTCAGCCGCCGATGACTGACCCGGAGTTCAAGCAGGTTGCGGCATCGCGCGGTGAATTCGATGCGGTCGATGGGCTTGTTCAGAAAGTCGGTGACCCCCCGGACCAGCGCTTCGCGCCGGAACTCCTTCGCCCCCTGCCCGGTCACCATGATGACCGGAACCTCGGACGTGTTCCCGATCCCCCGCAGGCGGTGCAGGAATTCGAGCCCGTCCATCTTCGGCATCATGAAGTCCGTGACGATCAGGTCGACGTCGTGGTTGTCGCACCAATCCAGGGCTTCGGACGCACAGCCCACGCCATGGACGGAGGCGCCGCCTATCGCCTGGGCGTACCGGCTCATCAGCAACAGGTTCGCCGGATTGTCGTCGACGATCAGCAGATCCATGGCGGCCACTTTAAACCTTTCGATCCAATTTCCGGTTCAGGCCGCGAGTTCACGCGACAGCAAGGCACGGCGGGCGTCGGCCAAAGCGGTGTCGAGCCGATCCACCATCCTGCCGAGGGACCCCTGCCCATCGGCCGCCTCCTCCCGCCCGGCGACGGCGGCGCGCAGCCTTTCGCTGGCCGCCACGAGCGCCGGCAACCCGAGCGTTCCTGCAGCCCCCGACAAGCTGTGCAGTTCGACTTCGACCGCCCTGAAGTCCCCGGCCGCCAACCGGTCGCGGACCCTCACGATACGGCAGGAGGAATCCTTGATGAACGTGTCGAACAGCTTTCCCGCATCCGGTCCCATGGTTTCCAGCAGATCCTCCAGCGCGTCCGGGTCGACGGTCGCGGTCGCGAACCCGGATTCCTCCGGCGGGACCCTGTCCCGGCCCCAGGTCCGCACGGCCTCGTCGAGCCGGGCTCGGCTGATCGGCTTGGGCATGTAGTCGCTCATGCCGGCGTCGATGCAGCGCGCCTCGTCGCCGCGCATGGCATGGGCCGTCAGGGCGATGATCGGGACGGTGGCGGCTTGGCCGCCGAGCGCGCGGATGCAGCGGGTCGCCTCGAACCCGTCCATCTCGGGCATCTCGATATCCATGAGCACTAGGTCGTAGCCGCCCTGCCCGACGCGGCCGACCGCCTCGATGCCGTTGCCGACCACGTCGACCGCATGCCCGCGACGCCTGAGCATCCCTGCGGCAACCTGCTGGTTCACCGGATTATCGTCCGCAACCAGGATCCGCAGCGGCCGGACGTCCCCCTCGGCGGAAGGCCGGGCGGCTGCCTGGCCGGCCGGATGCGCCCCCGGTGAAGGCAGTCCGGCGTCCGGCGTCACCGCCCAGGCCGGCACCGCCGGCACCTGTCCGAGGGCCGGCCTCAGCGGCAGGGTGAACCAGAAGGTGCTGCCGCTGCCCGGGACGCTCTCGACGCCGATGCGCCCGCCCATCATCTCGACAAGGCGCCGGCTGATAGCGAGGCCGAGGCCGGTGCCGCCGGACTGCCCGCGCTCCTGGCCATCGACCTGGTTGAACATCTGGAACAGCTCTGCCCGGCCCTGCTCGGAGATCCCGATGCCGCTGTCAATGACGGACAGCTTCAGCTCGCCCGGAGCCGCGATCCCGACCCGGACGCGGATGCTACCCTGCACCGTGAACTTGACCGCGTTGCCGACCAGGTTCATGAGGACCTGGCGGACTCTCCCGGCATCGCCCCGAAGCGCCACCCGCGCCGCCGGATCGATCGCCGCCTCCATGTCGATGCCCTTCTCGGCCGCCCCCGGCGCCAGCAGGTCGACCACGCCCCGGACCAGCGGCTCAAGCTCGTAGTCGGTATCGTCGAGTTCGAGCCGCCCGGCCTCCATCTTGGAGAAGTCGAGTATGTCGTTGAGCACCGTCAGCAGAGCCTCGGCCGAGGTCAGGATCACTTGGGCCTGACGCCGCTGCTCGGGAGCCAGCGGCGTTTCCAGCAACAGGTCGGCCATGCCGATCACGCCGTTCATCGGCGTGCGGATCTCGTGGCTCATGGTCGCCAGGAACACGGATTTGGCGCGGTTCGCCGCCTCGGCCGCGGACAGGGCCCGCTCCAGTTCGGATGCGAGCGCCGTTTGCCGGACGCGGGCGCGGTGGAGGTCGCGAAGCTGCCGGAACAGCAGCAGTGCCAGGCCGGTCATGCTGGCCGCCAGAGCCACGACGCAGATCGCGAGCATGGTCGAAAGGCGATGGGTGCGTTCGCGATAGTCCACCATGTCCATCGACCGGCGGGCATTGATCCTGACGAGCTGCTGCTCCGTCAGTTGCCGCAACCGCCCGACCGCCTGGCGGAACGGCTCCACCGCGGTCAGCTCGACATAGGGGGACAGCGCCTCGATCTCGGCGACGATCCGATGCGCAAGGTCGCTGTCGACCGGATTGATCGCGATGATGGCGGCCAACTGGCCGCCGCGGAGGAGTTGGGTCCGGCTGAACAGGATGTCGTATCTCAGCGACACCTCGCCCGCGCGTGACGGGGTCGGGCCTGCGACATAGTCCGCGAGCGCCGACTCCAGCTTCACCGTCTCGCGGTCGAGCTGATAGACCGCCCAGACCGCGTCTTCACGTACGCTACTGTCAACTTCAGCCTGCCGATCGATCAGGAGGGCAAGCAGCACGACACAGGAGCCGAACAGCAAGCCGCTGAGCGCGAGCAACAGCCGCGCGCGCAGGGATTGGATCACGATCGGCCACCTCTTGGTTGACGGCATGGACGGAAGAACCGCTGCATCGCGGCCAGGGTGAGGGAGCGCTGCTTCACTGGACCTCGATACTCTTTACCTGCCAGACCGAGCGGCCGAAATAAACTTCGTTGTAGAGACCGGGATTGCTGTCGAAGGGGTAGATCACGAAGATCGGTCCCTGATGGCGTACCGGCAGATAGGCGTCGTTCTTCTTCAGGGCGAGAATGACGTCGAACTTCAAGAAGTCGTCGAGCGGAACTTCGGCCGAGTAGTCGTTGAGCGCGGTGATCCGAAGCTTCGAACCCTGAGCCCCGACCGCCTGCAGCACAGCGCGGGCGAGCGGCCCCTCGAAGGCGTTCACTCCTTCCGCCCAAGGGGTCTTCACCTTCGCCACGCGGCCGGGCAAGGCTTCCAGCATCGCCAGATCGAACTGCGCCCCGGCGGCGCCGTTGGTCTGCGTGATCCTGCCGCTTACGGTCAGCACGACCGGCCCGCTCGGCGCCGCCAGGGAACCGGCGGCGGCCTGGCCCGGCTGGAAAACGGACGACCAGACGATCAGCGAGAGAGCGGCCAGGGAAAGAAAGGCACGGTACGTTGCGAACATGGTGACACCTCTGACGCGGTGGAGATCTGATACCTCTTAGGATATTTCCGGACTAGCTGGCGATTTGGCATAAATCCACACCGCATCGAGGCAATCGGTGATACATCGCCTCCTCCCCTGTAGCCGCAAATGTCATCATCCGTCATGACCGGCCGATCGCCGCGGGCACCGGCCCCGGGCGATAAGCGGGGCGGAAGGGGCCTGTTGACGCCCTCGCATGTCATGAAGTGCCAGCAAATGTCATCCGGCGACGTCCAGCGTCATGACCGCCTCGGCTCCCGGCTGCCTCAACGGCATGGGACGACCATCGGGCGGCTTCGACCAAGGTGCGGTCGGTGGTCGCATGGCGGACGGCTCCTTCATGCCGACGCGGCAGGGTATGGGGACCGTCCGCCGGAGCGTCGGCGGGATCGGGCACGGGCCTTTCCGGGGGAAATTCTCAGGAATATTATCTTATCGCCACAGGAAAGGCAATCGCCAGGGCAATCGCTTGAAGGGCTGTCATTGTAGGATTCCCTGGATTGTCGGGATGTGATTCAAAGGAATCTCCTTGAGGAGGAGGTTTCGATGGCGGTTACGGCGGCGGGGACCGGGTTGCTGGCGCACTTCAGTGCGCTGGAGGACCCGCGGCAGAGTGGCAAGGTTTTGTACCCTCTGCCGGAGATCCTTCTGGTCGTGCTATGCGGAACGCTGAGCGGGTGCGACGACTTTGTCGAGATGGCGCTCTGGGGACGCGAGCACCTGAGCTTTCTGCGCAGCTTTGAGCCGTTTGCGCGCGGCATCGCCAGCCACGACACCCTCAACGACGTCGTCCGGGCGCTTGATCCGGCCCTGTTCGAGGATTGTTTCGTCAGCTGGATCAACAGCTTGCGCGGTGCGGCGGGAGCCGAGGAGATCGCCGTGCCGGAGACGATCGCGATCGATGGCAAGACCATGCGGCGCAGCGGCAGCCGGCGGGGTGCCGGACCGCTGCATCTGGTCTCGGCCTGGGCGTGTGGCCAGCGTCTGGTGCTGGCCCAGGAAGCGGTGACCGGCAAGTCCAACGAGATCACCGCGATCCCGCGCCTGCTCGACCAACTGGTGCTCAAGGGCGCCCTGGTGACGATCGACGCCATGGGCTGCCAGCGCGCCATCGCCGAGCAGATCGTTGAAGCCGAGGCCGATTACGTGCTGGCGATCAAAGGCAACCAGAAATCCCTGTATGGCTCGATCCAGCGCGCCATCGCCGAGGGGCGGGCCGAGGACGGCTTCGGCCTCGACATGGTGCGGATCGAAGACGCCGATCACGGGCGGAACGAGGTGCGCCGGCACTTCATCCTGCACGACGTCAGCACACTCAACCGGCGCCACGCCTGGCCGGGATTGGGCGCGGTCGGCATGGTCGAGGCCGAGGTCGAGCGCGACGGCAAGACCACCGTCACCCGGCGCTGCTTCCTGTGCTCCCGACCGATGAGCGCTGCTGAGTTCGCCGCCGTAGTCCGCTCCCATTGGCAAATCGAGAATTCGCTGCATTGGGTGCTCGATGTCGTCTTCCGCGACGACCATGCCCGCGTCCGCAAAGGCTATGGCGCTAGGAACATGGGCCTGATCAAGCGTATTGCCGTCAACCTGCTGAAATCCGCCACAGATAAAAACAGCCTCAAGGTCCGTCGAAAAAAAGCTTCCTGGTCAACCGGTTACCTCCACTCCCTCATAATTGGAACTGCCTGAGCGCCTTCAAGCGATTCCCCTGGGCAATCGCCGTCAGGCGAATGCGGAAAGCCTGCAGGAGGGTTGAAGCCCGGTGTCGGCGTTCGCCTCCCGATCGAAGACCGACCTGTGATTTGGAGGGGTTCATCGGTCGTTGTCGAACGTGGCTGGCACGAAAAACTCCGCCCCCTCGGGAGGGGGCGGAGCGATGGTTCGGGACTTGCTCGGGTGCGCTACTATTCCGCCGGCATGCCCGGCGAGTGCGGGTCGCGGTGCATGGGCACCTTGCTGGGGCCGTCGCGGGTATCGGTCGAGATGCCCTGGGTTTTCAGCCAGCCGGCGTGGTGCTCGCGGGCCCAGTTCAGGTCGACCTCGCCGTTGCCCATGGCGTCGAAGGCGCCTTCCATCCCGATCGTGCCGATGTAGATATGGCCGAAGATGACCGCCATCAGGACTGCCGTGCCCAGCCAGTGGACGATGTGGGAGATCTGCATGCCGCCCACGCCGGTCAGGTAGAACGGGAACATCAGCATGTAGCCGCTGACCGCCATGGCGAGGCCGCCCAGCACGATGGTCCAGAAGATCATCTTCTGGCCGGCGTTGAAGCGGCCGGCTTCCGGGTGCATGCCGTTGTTCAGGAAGCCGCCGCCCTGTTTGATCCAGGTCAGGTCGGCCTTTTCCGGGATGTTGTCCTTGATCCACAGGACCAGCATCATCAGGATGCCGAGGACGAACGGGAAGCTCAGGAAATTGTGGGAGAACTTCCCGTAGGTCGCCAGCACCGTGAAGGCCTCGTGCCCGATCAGCGGGATCAGCAGCGGCCGTCCGAAGGCCAGGATGAGCCCGCTCAACGCCAGGACGATGAAGCTGGATGCGGTCAGCCAATGGGCGAAGCGGTCGATCGGCATGAAGCGGGTGACGGTTCGCCCGGCTCGGCCCGCGACGATGCGAATCTTGCCGCGGAACATGTAGAACGCGGCCAACCCCAGCAGCATCCCGCCCATGGCGACGCCGGAAATGATGCGGCCGTAGTAGTTGCGGAATTCCCGCCAGTCCCGGCCCTGGGGCTGGACCAGGGTCGCCAGCTTGCCGTCAGGGATGCTGACGTAGCCCTGCACCTTGCCCTGGAGCTGCTGGTAAAGCTCCACCTCCTCCTTCGCGGAAGGGGAGTTGGGCGTCACGACCTGGTCGAGCTGGGCATGGGCTGCGGGTGCCGCGACCAGCAGGAGGACGGCGACGGCCAAGCCGGTCAGGAGCCTGAGGATCGTTCCGGGCATCATCGGCATTGCGTGTTCTCCTTCGCCATCAGACACCCCGGTCCGTCTGGCCGTAGGCGGTGGTCCAGCCCCAGGCGCCGGAGCCGTAGCCCCGGCGGACGACGCGCTCCTTGTAGATGTCGGCGATGATGTCGCCGTCGCCGGCCATCAGGGCGCGGGTCGAGCACATCTCGGCGCACAGCGGCAGCTTGCCCTCCGCAAGCCGGTTGGTGCCGTAGCCGTGGTATTCGATCAGCGTCATGTCCTCTTCCGGCCCGCCGGCGCAGAAGGTGCACTTGTCCATCTTGCCCCGGCCGCCGAAATTGGTCGTCTGCGGGAACTGCGGCGCTCCGAAGGGACAGGCATAGAAGCAGTAGCCGCAGCCGATGCACAGCTCCTTGGAGTGCAGCACCACGCCGTCGGCGGTGGTGTAGAAACAGTCCACCGGGCACACCGCCGCGCAGGGCGCGTCCGTGCAGTGCATGCAGGCCATGGAGATCGACTTCTCGCCCGGCTTGCCGTCGTTCAGCGTGACGACGCGGCGGCGGTTGATGCCCCAGGGGACGTCGTGTTCGTTCTTGCAGGCGGTGACGCAGGCGTTGCACTCGATGCAACGGTCGCTGTCGCAGAGGAATTTCATTCTTGCCATGGTCGGTACTCTCGCCCTCCCCCGCTCAAGCCGGCTCGATGCGGCACAGGGTCACTTTGGTTTCCTGCATGAACGTCACCGGGTCGTAGCCGTAGGTCATGACGGCGTTGACCGGGGCTCCCAGCACGATCGGGTCGGTGCCCGGAGGATAGGCCGCGCGCTGGTCCTCGCCTTCCCAGAATCCCGAGAAGTGGAACGGCATGAAGGCGACGCCCTGCCCCACCCGGTCGGTGACGAAGGCCATCACCCGTGCCTTGCTGTCGTATTCCGGGCCGTAGACCCAGACGTCGGACCGGTGGCGGATGCCGAGACGCTCGGCGTCCCTGGTGTTGACCTCGACGAACATGGTCTGCTGAAGCTCGGCCAGCCACGGGTTGGACCGGGTCTCCTCGCCGCCGCCCTCGTACTCGACCAGACGGCCCGAGGTCAGGATGATCGGGAACTCCTTCGACACGTCGCGCGCCTGGATTGTCTTGCCGAGCTGCGTCATGCGGAAATCCCGGCGGTCGTCCATGGCCGGGTACTCGTCCACAAGGTCCCGGCGCGGGGTATAGAGCGGCTCGCGGTGGATCGGCACGGGGTCCGGCAGGTTCCACGCCACCGCCCGCGCCTTGGCGTTGCCGTGCGGCACGCAGCCATGCTTCATGGCGACGCGGATGATGCCCATGGACAGGTCGGTCATCCAGCTGACCTGATCGATGTTGTCGCCGCCGATCGCGTTGATCACCGCCATCTCGTCGGGCGTCAGATCGGCGTCCCAGCCCAGCTTCCTCAGCACGGCCATGGTGAACTCGGGATAGCCGTCGGTGATCTCCGAACCCTTGGAGTAGGAGCCGTCGGCCAGCAGGCTGACGCCGTTCCGCTCGATCCCGAAGCGGGCCCGGAAGGTCGTGCCGCCTTCCATCACGTGCTTGGAGGTGTCGTAGAGCACGGCGGAGCCGGGATGCTTCATCTCCGGCGTTCCCCAGCACGGCCAGGGCAGGCCGTAATACTCGCCCTCCAGCGGTCCCCTGGTCGCCCGCATGCTGATCTTGTCGAAGTCGGCCTGGTGCTCCATGTGCATCTTCAGCCGCTCGGGGGACTGGCCCGTATAGCCGGTCGAAAGAGAGCCGCGGTTGATCTCCCGCAGGATGTCCTCGGCCCTCGGCTTGGTGCCGTCCACGGTGATGTGCTTGAAGAGCTGGTCCGCGAAGCCGAGCTTGCGGGCCAGGAGGTACATGGTCTCGTAGTCGTCCTTGGACTCGAAGATCGGGTCGACGACCGCGTCGGACCATTGGAGCGACCGGTTGGACGCGGCGCGGCAGCCTGCCAGTTCGAACTGGGTGCAGGCCGGCAGGATGTAGGTGCCGTTCTTGCGGTCGCTGACCGACGCGAAGGTGGTCGGATGCGGGTCCACCACCACCAGCAGGTCCAGCGCTTCGAGGCCGCGGCGCATCTCGGGCATGCGGGTGACGGTGTTGCCGCCGTGGCCGAAGGTGATGAAGGCCTTGATGTTGTCGGGCTGCTCCAACTCACCCGGCTTCGCCAGCACGGCGTCGAACCAGCGGGTGGTCGGGATGCCCTTGGTCTCCATCAGCTCCTTGGAGGCGAAACGGCCCTTCAGCCACTCGTAGTCGACGTCCCAGACGCGCGCCCAATGCCGCCAGGCGCCCTCCGCGAGGCCGTAGTACGATGGCAGCGAGGTGACGTCGAGGCCCATGTCGGTGGCGCCCTGGACGTTGGAGTGGCCGCGGTAGATGTTGGCCCCGCCGCCTTCCTTGCCGATGTTGCCGAGGGCCAGCTGGAAGATGCTGAAGGCGCGGACATTGGCGGTGCCGACGGTCTTCTGGGTGGCGCCCATGCACCAGATCAGGGTGGACGGCTTGTTCTTCGCCATCAGCTCCGTGACCTTGCGGAGCTGGTCGCCCGGAACGCCGGTCACCCGCTCGACCTCCTCCGGGTTCCACTTCTTCACCTCGGCCCGGATCTCGTCCATGCCGTAGACGCGCTGGCGGATATATTCCTTGTCCTCCCAGCCGTTCTCGAAGACGTGCCAGAGCATGCCCCAGATCACCGGGATGTCCGTGCCGGGGCGGATGCGGATATAGTCGGTCGCGTGCGCGGCGGTCCGGGTGAAGCGGGGATCGATGACGATGAACGGCGCCCGGTTGTGCTCCTTGGCGCGCAGCATGTGCTGCATCGACACCGGATGCGCCTCGGCCGGGTTGCCGCCGATGATCATCAGCGCCTTGGCGTTATGGATGTCGTTGTAGCTGTTGGTCATGGCGCCGTAGCCCCACGTGTTCGCAACGCCGGCGACCGTCGTGGAGTGGCAGATGCGCGCCTGGTGGTCCACCGTGTTGGTGCCCCACAGGGCCGCGAACTTGCGGTAGAGATAAGCGCCTTCGTTCGAGAACTTGGCGGAGCCCAGCCAGAACACGCTGTCCGGACCCGACTTCTCGCGGATCTCCAGCAGCTTGTCGCCGATCTCGTCGATCGCCTGGTCCCAGGTGATCCGCTGCCACTCGCCGTTGACCAGCTTGACCGGATACTTGTTGCGGCGTTCGCCCTTGGTCAGTTCACGGACCGACGCGCCCTTGGCGCAGTGCGTACCCTGGCTGATCGGGCTGTCCCAGCCCGGCTCCTGGCCGACCCAGACACCGTTCTGCACCTCGGCGATGACCGTGCAGCCGACCGAACAGTGGGTGCAGATGCTCTTGCGCCGGGTGACCTCCACGTCCGGATCGACCGGCCCGGCTTCCGCCTTGCGGACCGTCGCGAGCGGCAGCGCCCCCAGCGCCGCCATGCCGCCGGCGGCGAGACCGGAGTTTCGAAGGAAGGTGCGGCGGTCCAGCGGGCCGCCGGCATTGGCCGCAGCGGCCAGGGTGGATGCGAGCGGCGAGCGTTGGGCGGTTCCCGGGCGTCTCTTGACCAGCATTGACGTCTTTCCTCCTGGATCCGCCTTAGAGGCGGTTCAGCGCGTAGAACTGCTGCACATGGGCGGTTTCCTGGTAACGCGGCTTGACGCGCTCTTCGGGCGCCTCCTCCGCCGCGACGCCTGTCGCGGCCAAGGGTACGGCGGCCGCGGCAGCCGTGCCGGCCAGGCCGATCACCTTCAGGAAATCCCGGCGTTCGACCGGTGAACCGCCGACCCCACCCTTCCGCTCAACCCCGATGTTCTTTTCCGATGACATTGTCCGGTCGTCCTCATTCTTCCGATCCCGCTTCCCGGCGCCGGGAAGGGTCTGGCCCTTATGTGCTGGACAACACGCACGCACGCGAAAAGTCCCGGTCTCGAAAGCACAAGAAACCAACTGGCAGCATGGCTGTTGAGCGCTCGACACAGACTCCATCCGGCCCCGGCCGCCATGGGGCGGACAAGTAGGAAGGATCAACATCTTGCACGCGAAGCCGATCATTCTGGGCGCGGCCCTGCTGGCCATGGCCGCCGTCTCGGCCGGTGCCCAGGGAATCAAGAAGGAGACGTTGACGGAGGACCCGAACGTAACGCGCAGCCTGGAGCCCGGCTCGACCCCCCAGGGGACGCGGTCGCCGGACCCCAATCAGAAGCAGAACGAGAACCCGGCCGAAATCCGGGGGACAGTCGATCGTTTGCGGGAGAACCCTACCGACATCCAGGGCAACGACGTGAAGCGCGAGACCCGCGACAGCGGCCAGCCTCAGGCCGAGGAGACGGCCCAGGACAAGGAGAACCGCGCCGGCGTGCCGGACGCCAACGAGCCTGAGGACCAGCCGAAGTAGGACGGCTTTCCGACGGAAAGCGTTCCGGGACGGCCCCGGTTCCGGTCAGCCGTGCCGGACAGGTTCCTGACGGTCCGTCGAGATTCCTGAGACTCTTCAAAGGACGGACGGGCGGGCGCGGCGGCGGCCCGTCCGATCCGCCGGCCCCGCCTACAGCACCATGTGGCGGGCGCGGGCGCCGCGCTCGATCGCGGCGGCGTTGAGCCGGTCGATCTCCAGGCTGTCGCGCAGCAGTTCCAGCAGGCGCAGCTCCTCCTGGGTCGTGTAGCCGTCGGCCGCGGCGACGTCGCAGGCGACGGCGTACGCGGTCTCCCGCAGCTTCGGCGGCAGACCTTGCGTGATCTCGGCGAGCGCCGCGTCCAATCCGTCGCGCTGGCCGAGCAGTTCGGTGCAGTCCGCGGCGATTTCGGACAAGCGGCCGGTGTCGAAGTCGCGGAAGACCGGCAGATACCGGACCGTCTCGCTGATGGTGTTCAGTTCCGCATCCGTCATGTCCGCATCGGAAGCGGACACCATGACCATGGTGTAGATCAGCGCGGCATGGTGGTCGATCATGATAAGCCTTCTCGCGATTGTCCTGCGCACATGTGCCCGCGCGCGCGATGAACTTCAAGGGTGGCGCATGACCTCATGCATAGCCGTTATTGCCGGGAGAAGGCTGCCTCGACACGGCAGTGCCTTCGCCTTATCTTGATGCATACCGAGTGACGGCGGTTCCGTCCGATGGGGAATGCTCTGATGACGACGGCTTTGCCGAGCGCCGTGCCGGACAGGAAGTCTGCGGAAGATATGCCGCCGGCCCGGCATTCCGCGCAGGTGATGATCGTGGAGGACGAGCCGCTGGTGGCCCTGGAACTCCGGATCCTGGTCGAGGGCATGGGGCATCGGGTATGCGCGGTGGTGGATACCGAGGCCGATGCGGTGCGCCAGGCCGACGCGACGGCGCCCGACCTGGTGATCGCCGATATCCAGCTCCGGCAGGGCAACGGGGTCAATGCCATGGAGCGGATTGCCAAAGACCGCGACGTTCCGGTGATCTTCGTCTCCGGCAATCATGCTTTTTCCCCCAACCCGCAGATCCGGACTGCCCGCTTCATTGCCAAACCCTTCCGCGTCGAGAGCCTCAGGCAAGCAGTCGCCGACCTTTTCAGCGGCGTGGCCTGAAACCGCGCGTCGCTGGCGGCTGATCCGCCAGGGCAGTACGGCGAGCACCATCTATCTCAGCATCTTCGCCCTGCTGGTGATCGTAACGGCCGCCTCGTGGCTGATCTACGACGCCCGGCGCAACCTGGTGCTGGAAGCGCAGCGGACGGCGGGCACCGCGGCCTTCTTCCTGGCCGACCATGCGGCAAGGCTGTTCGAGGCATCCGACTTGGCGCTGCTGGAGGCGACCAACGCCGTCGAGGCGATGGACTGGGACCGGGTCGCCGACGACAAAGGATTGTGGGAACGGCTGCGGGGCCTCAGCGACCGGCTTTCCTACATCGATCATATCTGGCTGAACGACAGCAGCGGCCAGCTGCGCATGAGCACGATAGCCCTGCCGACGCCGCCCAGCACGGCGGGAGACCGCGACTTCTTCCGCGCTCACCAGGAACCCGACAGCGGACTGTTCATCGGCGAGCTGATCATCGGCAGGGTCACCGGGGAACCGACCTTCCTGCTGAGCCGCCGGCTCTCGGCCGAGGACGGGACCCTGCGCGGCGTGGTCTCCCTGACCATCGACCTGACCTATTTCTCGACCCTCTACGGCTCCCTCAACCTGCGGCTCGATCCGGTGATCAGCCTGGTGCGGGCACTTGACGGCTCGATCCTGACCCGCGTCCCGCCGGGCGAGCCGCAGCCCCTGCCCGACCTGCCGATCCCGGCCGGCGCCGGATCGGGATTGAGCGGCCCGTCCCACTTCGTCGACTGGGATACGCCCGTCCATGCCTTCCACAAGGCCGAGCGCCTGCCGCTCCATGTCAGCGTGGCGGTGCCAAACCGGAACATCACCCGGGAATGGGCATCGCAGATCTGGATCTACTGGGTGGTCGCCGGCGTGGCGGGCATGGCCTTGTGGCCGCTGTCGGTCATGGCGGTGCGCCAGGCCCGGGCGGACCGGATCGCCAAGGAAACCCTGGAGCAGCGGGTGGAGGAACGCACGCGCCAGCTCACCGCCGCCAACGCGCAGCTAGAGACGCTGTTCCAGGAGGTCCACCACCGGGTAAAGAACAACCTTCAGGTCATCACGTCGCTGCTCCGGCTCCAGGCGGCGCGGTCCACCGATGCGGAGACCCGGTCGTCCCTCCAGCAGAGCGTGGACCGCGTCCACGCCATGAGCCTGGTCCACCACCTGCTCTACAGTTCGAAGGAACTGACCGACGTCGATTTCGCGACATATCTCGGCGAACTGGCGGCGAACCTGCAGAGCGCCTACGGGACCGAGAACCAGGTCCGCCTGGACATCGACGTGGGAGATGCCTGGTTCCCGCTGAACCGGGCGATCCCGCTGTGCCTGATCGTCAACGAAGTGATGTCCAACGCGTTCAAGCACGCCTTTCCGCAGGGCCGGAACGGGACCCTGCGCATCCGGCTGCGCGGGACGGGTGCCGCCTTCGAACTGCTGATCGAGGACGACGGCGCCGGTTTGCCGGAAGGCTTCGACCCGGCGCGCGGCAAGGGCCTGGGAATGCAGATCATCCACTCGCTGGCGGTCCAGCTGGAGGGATCCGTGACGTTCGGACCGTCCGAGGGCGGCGGCTCAGCCTTCCGGCTCGCCTTCTGAGGGCGACGGGGCGAGGAATTCCCGCGTCGCCCGGACGGCCTCGGCGAGGCCGACCCGGCGCAGTTCGACGCCGTCCGGGAAGGCACCGGCCAGTCTTGACGGCATCATCGGGTCGAGCAGGACGAACACGCCGGTATCGTCGGCCCGGCGGACCAGCCGGCCGAACGCCTGCTTCAGCCGCAGGCGGGTGATCATGTCGTCGTACCGCTTGGCGCCGAACGCCTCCCGGCGGGCCCGGTGCAGGATGTCGGGACGCGGCCAGGGCACGCGGTCGAACACGATCAGGCGGAGCGAGCGGCCGGGAACGTCAACGCCGTCGCGCACAGCGTCGGTGCCCAGCAGGCAGGCTTGTTCCTCGCCCCGGAAGATGTCGATCAGGGTCGAGACGTCGAGCCCGTCCACATGCTGGCCGTAGAGCGGCAGGCCGGCCAGTTCCAGCGGTTCGGCGATGCGCTGGTAGACCGCCCGCAGCCGGCTGATCGCGGTGAACAAGCCGAGCGCCCCGCCGCCGGCCGCGAGGAACAGCTCGCGGTAGGCGGCGGCCACCTGGACAAGGTCGTCCTTGCGGACGTCGTTGACCACCATGACCCGGGTGCGCGCCGGATAGTCGAAGGGCGACGGCACGCTGGCCCGCAGCGCCGGCCAGGCCATGTGGATCGCGCCGGTGCGGACGGACGCCGCCAGCCAGTCCTGCTCCACGTCTCCCGTGCCGTCGGTCAGGGTGGCCGAGGTCACCACCATGCCGTGGGCTTGGGCACCGACGGTCGCGACGAACGGAATGGTGGGGTCGACATAGTGCCGGTACATGCCGACATCCAGGTCGCGGCCGTCCTGCCGCTCGATCCCGAACCAGTCGACGAACCCGGGCGGGGTCGGCTTGCCGATGCTTCCGAGCATGTCGCGCCAGCCCTTCAGCGTGACGCTGCCGCGCCGCTGGAGACTGCGGCAGACGGCCTCGATCCGCCGGCGGGTGTCGCTGTCCAGTTCGGCCGCATCGGTGTCGAGTCGGGCCGCCAGGCGCTTGGACAGTTCCTCCAGCGGTTCCTGCAGGCGGCCGAGGGCCTTCTCCAGCTCGACGGCGGCGGCTTCCAGGCCGTCCACCGGGTCGGCGGTCTCCGTCTCCAGGCTGTAGAAGCTGTCGCGGCCGTGGGCCCGGGCATGGACCTGGCGGCGGACCATCAGCAGGAACGCCTCGGCCGCCCCCGTACCCATCTGGTCCGTCAGTCGGTTGGACCAGCCCTCCCCGGGAAGCGCCCGGGCCGCCATCACCACGTCGTCGACCAGGGCGGCGCTGTCCTCGTCGGCGGCGACCAGATCCTCGACCCGCCGCTTCAGGCCGCGCGCCCGGCTGCTGCGCCCGCCCTCGGCGCCAAGCAGCCAGCGGCGAAGCTCGGCCGTCTCCTGAGCGGTCAGGTGGCCGGCGAAGGCGCTGTCGGCGGCGTCGAAGACATGGTGCCCCTCGTCGAAGACGTATCGGGTCGGGGCCGTGGTTTCTTCCCCGCCGAGTGCGGCCTGGATCATCACCAGCGCGTGGTTGGCGATCACGATGTCGGCCTTGCGGGCGCGGCGGATCGTGTTCTCGATGAAGCATTTGCGGTAGTGCTGGCAGGCCGAGTAGATGCATTCCCCGCGCCGGTCGGCGAGCGTGACGGTGCGCGCCCGGCCGACCAGGCCGGGCAGCCAGCCGGGGAAGTCGCCGCCCTGCATGTCGCCGTCGCGGGTGGCGGCGGCCCAGCGGACCATCAGGCCCAGGGCGGTCGCATAGGCCGGCATCGACGGCAGGGTGGCGACCGCCTCCTCCAGGTTGAGCAGGCAGAGGTAGTTCTCCCGGCCCTTGCGGAGCACGACCTTGCGCGCCTTCACTTCCGGGTCCGCGTGCAGCCGGTCCAGCTCTCCGTCGATCTGGTGCTGCAGGTTGCGGGTGTAGGTCGAGATCCAGACGGAGCCGCGGTTGATCTCCGCCCAGAGGCTGGCGGGCGCCAGGTAGCCCAGGGTCTTGCCGACGCCGGTCCCCGCCTCCGCCAGCACCAGGTTCGGTGTTCCGGGATAGTTGCGCGGCGTGAAGGCGGTGCTGACCGCGCTGGCATAGTCGGACTGCTGCGGCCGCGGCTCGGCCGCCTTGCCTCGGATGCCGGCCTGGAGCAGGTCGGCGAGGCGGCGGCGCGCGTCATTGGCGTGGACGGCGACCTGGCCGGGCGGCGGTTCGGGAGCGCCCTCCTCCCATTCCGGCAGGCGCTTCCAGACCTGGAACGCGCCGAGCGCGCGGCGGCCCGGCGGGCCGTTGGGGGCGCCCAGCGCGGACAGCACGAAGGGCGCCCAGCCCCAGGCATAGCCTTGGGCGCCCGCCCCCATGTACCAGGCGATGGCGACCGGATCGGACTTCTCCTCCCTCTCGGGATCGGTCAGGTCGGTCAGGAGCTGGCGGGTGGCGCGGATCAGGGTCAGCGCGTCGTCCTCCGCGCCGTCGGGCTTCGGCAGGCCGAGCGCCTCCGCCAGGCCGCGCGGGGTCGGCACGACGAAGCGGGCGGGGTGGACGAAGGCGAACAATTCCAGCAGGTCGAGTGCCGCGAAGCGGTCCGCGTTCACCCGGCGCCCCAGCGCCCGGGCGTGGCAGACCAGCAGCGTCTCGCGCTGTAGCCTGCGCCGGGCCTCGTCGAGATCGATGGTGTCGATCTCGCCGTCGGCGGTCAGCCAGACGGCCCGCCGCGCCCCGGCGACCAGCGCGGGCACGTCGGGCAACAGCAGGCGCCGCGACGGCGCGGGGGATTGAACGATGTCCATCACGGCCGCAGTATAGAAGCCCGGACGCCGCGGCGCGAGGGGAACAGGCCGAGGTTGCCTCCCCCTTCAGGGTGGTTATGATGGCCACCCCGTCCCCAGGCCGCAGGTCCCATGTCCGTCCTCCAGCGAGTCTCCACCGCCCGGCCCCGGCGGCGCCTCCTTCCGGCCATTCTGGCGATCGGGCTGGGCGCCGCCGCGGTCACGGTCGGCTGGGTCGTGCTGTACAGGGTAGTGCCGCCGCCCGGCACGCCGCTGATGCTGATCCGGGCGGTCGAGGGGGCCGGGATCGAGAAGGACTGGGTCGGCCTGGAGAGTCTGTCGGGCACCCTGCCCCGGGCGGTGATCGCGTCGGAGGACAGTCTGTTCTGCAGCCATGCCGGCTTCGACTGGGAGTCGCTGCGCCAGGCCTGGCAGGGGAACATGGCCGGCCGGTCGCTGAGGGGCGGCAGCACGATCACGATGCAGACCGCCAAGAACGCCTATCTGTGGCAGGACCGCAGATATCTTCGGAAGGGGCTGGAGGCCTGGTTCACGCTGTGGATCGAGCTGGTCTGGCCGAAGGCCCGGATCATGGAGGTCTACCTGAACATCATCGAGTGGGGCGACGGCATCTACGGCGCCGAGGCGGCCGCGCGCGCCTATTTCAACAAGCCGGCATCCGGCCTGACCCGGCGGGAGGCGGCCCTGATGGCGGCGGTGCTGCCCAACCCGCTGCGCTGGTCGCCCGCCAAGCCGACCCGCTACATCGCGGGCCGTGCCAACGTGATCCAGCAGCGCATGGCGATCGTGGAGCGCGACGGGCTGGCGGCCTGCGTCGACTGACCGGGGCCATCGCGGAAACCCTCGCGCGTTCTTTCTGTCGAGGTGCCCGATCCATCAACGAGAGGACCGGACCATGTCGGAAACGACGACCGACCACGACAAGATCCGCAATTGGGCCGAGCTGCACGGCGGCACGCCGGCGGTCGTGAAATCGACCCATGGCCGGGGCGGCGTCGGGATCATCCGGATCGAGTTCCCCGATGCGCCCAACTCGAAGAACGACAGCCTGGAGGAGATCTCCTGGGAGGAGGAGTTCTTCAAGCGGTTCGACGATCACAAGTTCGCCATGGCGTTCGAGCCGAAGAGCAACTTCAACAAGATCATCAGCCGGGATTCGGCGAAGTAGCGGGACAGGCCGTCCGGGGCCGGGCAGCAGTCTCCTCGGGATAACGTACCATCGGACACTTTGAGGGTAGCGGGCATTCGACACAAAATCGGGCCCCTGTCACCGCTGGGTGGACCCTATGGAGCGCTTGGCTTCCGAGGACCTCGTTCGAACCGTGGTCGGCGCCTTTGCCCAAGCGAGGAGCGTGCGGCCGCATCCCGAAGCCGGATACCGGGCCGCCATAGCGATCCTGCTGAAATACAATCCAAAATTGACGCTGGAGGAAGCCGCCGACCGCCTGATCGCGATGCTGTGCTACGCGGCATCCGAACGGCCCGAATGGCTCCAGGTCGAGCAACCTGTGGCCGGCGCCTTCCTGGAGCGGTGCCGCCGCTGAGGGCCGGGCGGCCGCCGGTGGCATGGCTGCGATTCCGGAGCAGGCCGGCCGACACCTTGGGCCGGTTGGCGCTCTAGCCCTCCGAACCGGCCCGACGCGACATGCTGAAATAGACGGCACGATCCGGCTGGGTCGTGATCACGGCCGTCGGCATGACCGGTGGATGTGGCTTCGGCAGATCCAGCGAAAAGGTCGAGACCATGGCGGCCACGACAAGGACTGCCTCGGCCAGGGCGAACTGGGCACCGATGCAGACACGGGGTCCTGCGCCGAAGGGCAGATATGCGAACCGGCCGGGGGGAGCCGCATCGGGCAGGAAACGCCCGGGATCGAAAGCGTCCGGGTCCCGCCACAACTTTCGATGACGGTGCAGCACCCAGGGCGAGACCATCACAAGATCGCCGGGGCGCACCGGCACACCGCCGACGATGCCCTCGCCGATCGCCTCCCGCACGATGACGAACGCCGGGGGATAGAGACGGAGCGCCTCCTGAACCACGGCCCGGGTCATGACGAGGCCGGGCAGCGCCAGGGCGGCCCCCTCGGCAGAAAGGTCGAGGCCCGCCGCCTCGCGCGCCACGCTCTCCTGGACGTCCGGCGCCAGCGCCAGCAGGTACAGCGACCAGAAGATCGCGAGCGCCGTCGTCTCATGGCCGGCGACGATCATCGTGGCGACCTGGTCGCGCAGTTCGCCGGCCGGGATCTCCGCGCCCGTCCCGGGATCGCGGGCGGCGCGCATGAGATCGAACAGGTCGCGCGGCTTGTCGGCGACATCGGCGGGAGCCTTGAGGCGCTCCGCCATGATGGTCTCGACCAGCCCCATCCACTCGGTCCGGAAACGTCTCCGGGCCAGGTCATGCAGGTTGGGCACCGCCGCCGGCAGCAGGAAATCGAGCAGGTAGGGGCGGCCCAGCCGCTCCGCATAACGGGCGATGAGCCGGCGCATCGCCGCACCATGACCCGACATCTCCACCGAAAACATCGACCGGCCCGCGATGTCGAGCGCCAGGTGCTGGCTGAAGGAAACCAGTTCGACAGGGCCCTTCATGGCCCGGGCGCCGATCCCGGCCAGCGCGTCCCGGGTCGCTTCGGCGATGTGTCCGACCAGAACCGGGATCGCCCGCGGGGTGAACGCCGGCGCCAGGGTCTGCCGTTGATGCCGCCATCGCTCGCCCTCGCTGAGGAGCAGACCGTCTCCCGCGAGCGGACGGATAACGCGGATCGAAGCCGGCGTCCGGCGGTAGTTCCCATGGTTGTCGACCAGCACATGGCGGATGCCGTCCGGGCTGCTGACGAGAACCCGACCCCGCCAGAGGAAGGACGACGCCATGACATCCAGCTCGTAGGCCTGCCGGGACCAGGCGGTCAGCGCGTTCGTGCGGAAGGCCTTGAGTTGCCTGTACCAGGGCAGCGGCGCTGGCGCCGGTTCCAGTCGGGGAGGAATCACAAGGGCCGGACCTTGGCCGGCCGGGGTGGGGCAATGGGGCTCGGGTAGGGTCGACGCTGTCATCCGTCACGCCCGCGTTCTGGTGCCGGGAACCCACTATAGCCCATTCCTGGCGGCCCTGGCGCTCTCTTCGGAGAAGGGTCCGGACGATACCGGCAGCGGCGGAAAAATCACTCCGACCCCGTTGCGGGAGCCGTTGCGGGAGCCGGTGTCACTCGGATGCCGAGGCGGGGATTCGGCAGCTGAACTCGCGACCGTGCAGGGTGCGGTACAGGGTCCGCAGCTTCTGCCGGTCGGCGTCGCGCAGGCAGCCGCGCATCAGGTCGTCGTGGAGTTGCACCGCCTGGGTGCGGTTCAGGCCGTGCCCCTTGGACAGCAGGACGGCGAGGAGAAGGGAGGCGTCGGCGTCGGTCCGGGCCTGGCGCTGGTCCGCGGCGGCCATGGCGCGCCGCAGGTCGCCGATGGCGTCCTCCTTGCCGTTGATCCTGCCGGAAGGATCGGCGTTGCGGGTCTGGAGCGGAGAAGGCCGGCCGCTGATGCCGAGGCGCTCGGCGGCGACCAATGCCGTTTCATGCGTCGGCGCGCCGCCGGTCCGGTTCCGGCGGCGGGACAGCAGGTTGGACAGGTGGTCAAACAGGCCAGCCATCCAAACTCGTCACCCTCCACCGGCCGCGGTTCGCGCACCCGAAGGAGTGCGTCGGAGGTAGTTACGCCATCTTCATTTATTTATAGTTAAGGGACGGCGGGCGGTGTCCACCAGCGCTTCGGCCGCCGCAGCGGCGGCAAGGCCGATACCGTCGGCGCTCACCATGAGGATGATCGTCTCCGGCGAGGGGCAGCTCGCCGGCGGTTTCGTCGGGCTGGCCGTCGAGGAGAGTTTGCATGGCATAGCCGCTATGACCGGGCGACGTCCTGCGGACCGGGGTACGGTGCGGATGCGCACCCTGACCTTCAATCGAAAGGACGAGGTGGTCCAACGCTTCACAGCCGTCCTCCTGGTGCCGCGGAGCGCCGGGTTGCCAGGGTAGCGACAGGTTGGTAATGGTTAGTTTACCAACATAGGGAGCGGCCGGGCATGGCGCCCGGCCCGGGGGAGCTTGACCATGGATATCGAACGGGTCGTCGCGGAACCGGCAAAGCTGGGGGAAAGCCCGATCTGGTCGGTCGGCGAGCAGAAGCTCTATCGGGTCGACATAGACGGCCGGGCCCTGCACCGGTTCGACCCCTCCACCGGCCGGGACGAGAGTTGGCCGATGCCGGAAGAGATCGGCTGCATCGCGACGCGCCGGGACCACCGCATGCTGCTGGCGCTCCGCAACGGGTTCGCCAATTTCGATCCCCGGACGGGCGACCTGGTCCGTCTGCTCGACCCGGAAGCCGACAAGCCCGACAACCGCTTCAACGACGGCACCACCGACAGCAGGGGCCGCTTCTGGGCCGGCACCATGCGCATGGGAACCCCGGGGGAGCGGCCGGAGGGTGCTTTCTATCGTCTCGATGGGGATCTCGGATGCCATCGCATGATCGACGGGTTCTGGACGACCAACGGCCTCGCCTTCAGTCCCGATGGGCGGACGCTGTACCTGTCCGACAGCAACGCCAAGGTCCGGACCATCTGGGCCTTCGACTATGATGCGGTTGACGGCGTTCCGTCGAACCGCCGCGTCTTCGTCGATACCAAGGGCATGGCCGGCCGGCCCGACGGCGGCGCCTGTGACGCCGACGGCTGCTACTGGATGGCCGGAATCGGCGGCGGCGAACTGGTACGCTTCACGCCCGCAGGCGCGATCGACCGCACTATCAAGGTACCCTGCCGCACCCCGACCAAGATCGCGTTCGGCGGGCCCGACCTGGACGTCATCTACATGACTTCGCTCCAGAAGGCCGGCGACGAGCCGGACCCGCTGGCCGGATGCCTGCTCGCGATCACCGGGACGGGCGTCACCGGTGTGGAAATACCGCCGTTTGCCGGCTGAAAGTACTTTTGGAATAATTCGAAAACAGAATTAAAGCAGGACCATTGCGGAAATTTTTCCGAACTACACCCACTGTACCAGAACAGATAGGATACAATATCAGCAAAAGTAGGTTTTTAATAGTTCTAATGTAGCGCTTCATCCATTTCGTAGATTATCTGTAGCAATAGGACCCAACCCAAAGGAGATACGGGATGTCCATTGCTACGTTTGAACGGAATATTACCGTCAAAAATGATTCCTTGGAGGATGGAAGCAGCGCCATCCCCAGCGCCGCGACCGACATACGCGCCGGCATGTACAATCGGCTGCCGGCCTTCGTGCAGCCTTTCCTGACATGGCTGACGGCCCGTCCCGCTCCGGGCGAGGAGGCGCGGTCCCACTCGGCCCTTTTCCATGTGGTGACGGCCTTCGGCGCCCTGGGCGCCGGCGTGACGCTCAGCCTTGTGGCGCTGTACCTCTCCGGTCCATGGCTGGCGACGCTGCCCTTCCTGCTCATCCTGTCGTCGTCGGGCATGGGCAAGCTCCAGGCCGTGGTGTTCCATCATTGCGCCCACGGCACGGTGTTCCGCAAACGGGAAACGAACCGGCTGGTCGGGGAAACCATCTCAATCCTGCTGCTGATGAAGCATTTCGACGTCTACCAGCATGAACACATGCTGCACCACAGCCCCAACAAGCTGCTGACCCACGAGGATGAATTCACCCAGTTCGTCATGAACCTGGCCGGACTGCGGCCCGGCCTGCCCAAGCCGGTGCTGTGGCGCCGGGTGATCGTCAGCTTCGTTTCGCCCTTCTTCCACCTGCGATTCCTGCTGGCGCGGGTCTCGTCCTGCCTGCTCTCCCACTCGACGGTCCACAACCTGATCGGCTGGGCGGCCTGGAGCGGCCTGTTCTATCTCGTCTGGCTGACCGGGACCTGGACCGAGGTGGCGGTCGCGTGGCTTCTCCCGGTCACCGTCCTGCTCCAGATCGGCACGGCGCTGCGGACCCTGTGCGAGCACCGCTTCCCGGAACAGGAAGTGATCGACGCGCGCGGCAAGACCTTCGTCTGCCTCGCCACCGCCGGCGTCTTCCCCGGGTCCCCGGTCCCGGCGCAGTCCGCGACCACCCCGGGCGGCTTGCTGGCCTGGGCCGGCTGGTGGACGTCGATGCTGACGGTCCACCTGTTCTCCCGCGTGTTCGTGCTGGTCGGCGATGCCCCCTGCCATGACTTCCACCACCGCCGCCCCGCGTCGCGCCGCTGGACCGACTACATCCACGCCCGCCAGAAGGATGCCGACACGGGCTGCCAGAGCTTCCCGCTCGGCTATATCGAGACCTGGGGCCTTGTGCAGGCGATCGACGAGAACCTCGCATCCCTGAGCACCGCCGGAAAGATCTGAACCGGGAACTTCGACGGGTGCCGCCGAAGCCGCGAACTGCCCGAGAAGCGGGTACCGCGGCAGTAGCTCCGCAAGGGATTCCGCTTTACGGAGTTCGTTTCGACGGGTCAGGCGCGGTAAAAGACCGACGCCGACCCATCGGCGACGCGCTGCCGGGGAAGCTGGATGGTCACCGTGGTGCCCCGTCCCGGTTCGCTCTCGATGGTGAGCGTGCCGCCGTGGCGTTCCGCGAGCGTCCTGCACAGCGGCAGTCCGAGCCCGGTCCCGCCGAACCGGCGGGTATAGGTATTCTCAAGCTGACAGAACGGCTCCATGGCGCGGGGAATATCCTCCGGCGCGATGCCGATGCCCGTGTCGATGACCTGGAGTAGCGCTCCGCCGTCGTCGGTCAGATCGGCCCGGATCTCGACACGACCTCCGGCCGGCGTGAACTTGACCGCGTTCCCGACGAGGTTGATCAGGATCTGACGGATGCGGGTCGCGTCCGCGAGGATGGCCGGCATTCCGCTGCGGATGCCGACCGCCAGCGTGACCCCCCGGGTCCGAGCCAGGGGCGTGACGGCTCCCAGCGCCGCGGCGGCGGCCTGGTTGAGATCGACATGTTCCTCCCGCAGGGTGGCCCGGCCGGACTGCAGGCGGGAGAAATCGAGGATGTCCTGGATCAGGTTCAGGAGGTGCTGGCCGTTCTCATGGATGTCGGAAGCATATTCCCGGTACTTCTCCTGCGGAGCCGACCCGTAGAACTCGTCCCGGATGATCTCCGAAAAGCCGATGATCGCGTTCAGGGGGGTACGCAGCTCATGGCTTAGATTGGCCAGGAAGGCCGCCTTGATCGAGTTGGCCTCCTCGGCCGCGATCTTCGCGATGCGCAACTCCTCCTCGACCCGGCGGCGCTGCATGATGTCGGCGAAGACGCCGAGCGCCGCCTCGACGATCTCGCGGTCGTCCGGGCCGAACGGCCTCGATACATTGGCCTCCATCCTGTTGCCGAGCAGCAGCGCTATGCCCGACGCCGGATCATAGGCCCAGATCACGAACGGCAGGCCGAGCGCTTCCGTCAGGACGGCGGCGACCTCGTCGCCGGCTTCCCGCGAGGAGGTGAAGTAGAACTCCGGCGGCTCCGCCAGCGGCACGTCCTCCACCGGGCGCGGACGGCCGAACCCCAGCCGGTTGGCGATGGTGAACAATCCCCGGTGCGGGTCGCGCCGCAGGATGGCGGCCCGATCGCAGACCAGGTTGTCCAGCACGATCTCCAGCATGCGGTTGCCGACCGCCTCCTCCGAGGCATCGACATTGACGAGGCCGAACGCGGTCCGGAGCAAACGGGCTGCCGTGCGTGACCTGCGCGCCTCCCGGTGAGCCCGGCTCTGGTCCTCCTGAAGGCGCAGGACGCGGGCACCCAGATCGTTGCATTGCCGACGGTAGAAGGCGAGTTCGCGTTCCAGATCCTCGACCTTGCGCTCCGTCATTCCCGCCCCTGTCCCGTCCTTATGGACCACGGTCGCCGTGCAGGATGGTCAGGACGGCGGTCCAGTCCAGCGAACGGCTCTGTTCCTCCCCGACGGGGGCGATCTCGACGCCCGAGTACAGGCCCAGCAAGGGTGCCGGTATGGCAATCTCGTCGAGCAGAACTTCCGCCTCCTCGATCTCCGATCCGCTCCGGGCACTCGCCCGTCCGGCGCAGTCTATGTAGAGCGCCAGAATGGGTTGCCGGCCGGAAAACCGCTCGTTCATCAGGCGCACGCCGTCACGAACACTTTGTACCATCAATCCATTGTCCCGCGACATGATCTGTACGACAGACCCCGAACGAAAGTCCGGTTCGAACAAAGTTATGGACCGGCGCTCCGGAGATGCCTGCAGGATCAAGCGGTTTACATAGCGGTTCTCGTCGTATTCGGCAAACGGATCACCGTGCTTCTCGCCGAGTGTAACCATAAGAGACAAGGCCCTGCCCTGGCTTTCGCCGATCTCGATTCCAAGCATCCCCTCCAACACCGAGAGCGCCGGCCGGCCGTCGAGCTCCAGAACCTCCGCGCCGTCGACCGCCGTGATGGTCATGAACGCGCTGACGGGCACGCAGCCGTGGAGAATGGCTGTTTCGGCGCCGACCGAGGGCGGCAGGACGATGGCGACGGCGGCGTGCTTGCGCGGACGGGTGCCGTCGAAGACATAACCGTCGGACAGGTTCATGTCGGTCAGGGTCCCGGCACCGACCAGATGGGGGCGGCGGCCGCCGAGCCCCTGGTAAATGCCTTCGACCAGGGGGCTGGCCGGGTGCAGGCGCGGCGGTACGGTCGAGGCGACGCTGTCGTAGAACAGCAGGACGACGCGCCCGTCGTCGACCACAGCCCGGAGCTGGTCGCCGAGCCGTCGGCCCGCCGGCCCCTCGCCGTCGAGCAGCCCGTCATCGACCAGGATGGCCGGTTTGCCGAGACTGGCCGGAAACAGTCCTACGGCGACCTCGAATCCGCTGTAGCCGAATCCCGCCCCTGTGATGCCGCCCGCCGCCGAACCGCCGACGACCGCGATGGCTCCGACCACCCCGCGAAGACCCGCGAGGACCAGTGCAGGATCATGCTTGCCGCCGCAGAAGAGCAGTGCCCATCCCGGCGCCTCGTCCGCGTCCAGCAACGCTACCGCACGACGCGCAGCTTCCGAGCCGGCTTCCTTAGGATCGGGATTGTTGCTGCGGCCGACGCCGATCAAGATCCGTCCCTTCCTCCCTCTTTCCCGTCTCCCTCTTGTCCGACGAGCCGGAAGCTGGCGTGCCGTCGGACCAGCTTGAGCAGTTCGGGCGCGGAAATCGGCTTCGCCACGTACTCGTCGCACCCGGCAAGACGGATCACGGCCTCATCCTCCGGCGTCGCATAGGCGGTCACCGCGATCACGGGGATCTTGCGGAGCTGATCGCTGCTCCTGATCGCCCTGGCGACATCGACGCCCGACATGTCGGGCAGGCCGATATCCAGCAGGATGACGTTCGGCATGAACTGCAACGCCTGGTCAAGCGCCTGCTCGCCATCGGTCGCCGTCAAGGTCGTGTAGCCGGCCGCCTGCAGCAGGTCGTCCAGCAGCTTCAAATTGAATGCGTTGTCTTCAACGATCAGCACGGTCCTTGTGGGAAGCGGAGGCTTGCCTTCGGCACCTCCCCCTCGACGGTAGGGCTCCGGTGCTGCCGGGGGAGACGCACCTTCACCGGGAACAAGAGACAATCGCCGCGGCATACGAACCTGTTATCGAAATGGAACTTCAATATCTCTCACCTGATTGGGGATATCCAGAAGAAAAATCATGCGAACGATCGGCGAACAGGCCTAACAAAGCCCCCCCTCGCGCGTCGAACCGGTTGCCAATGGCGTTTTATTAAACTTGCGTTGCCTTACTTTGAAATCGCGAGCAACAAGCTGCGAAAATGATAATGATTTCGGATCAGTCGAAATTTCACCCGATGGCTGGAATCCTGTGGGCCGGATGGAGCCAGGCGGCGGCGCCGGGCATCTTCCGCTTAGCAGCATCGGCAGCGGCCAGCCCGGGGGTCCTGACCCTGGCTCTCAGCGGTTCTCGATCGCCCAGCCCCGATAGAACAGGGCGAAACCGACGAACGCCATCGCGAGGGCGATGACCATTCCGAAGCCGCCGATTTCCATCTCGATCCAGAAAGCGTTCAACAACACGCTGAAGAAGATCACGACGAAGCCCGCCAGGGCCTGCGGCGTCTGCGAGCACTTCTGTATGCGGTGGAGCCGTGTCCAGTACATCCCGGTTCTTCCTTCCCCGCCGGCGATCCACATGGTCCGCCCAACCGGTCGGGACTGTCGTACCCGACCGCGGTGGCTGCCCAACCGTTGTGGTGCGCATTGTTGCTTGCGCGCCAGTTAGGCGGATTCCTTCGAACGCTTCAACGGTTCCAAAGGAGAATGGCGGGCGATCAAACGTCGCAGGCCCGCCGCGCCGTTCCGGTCCGGAGCGTCTTCGGTCGTCGTCACTTCGGACTAATGGCAAGACGCCGAAAGCGGCATATGATCTCTCGCAAGCCGTCGAACGACAGGAAAGGACGGCACTTCAGGGGAGAGAAACGATGTGCAGAGTATTCGCCATGCAGGACCCCGCCTCCTATGCCTGCGAGACGCGGGCCGTCCGGCTTCACGGCCACACGACGAGCATCCGGCTGGAGGCCGAGTTCTGGGCGATCCTGGAGGAGATCGCCGGCCGCGAAGGGCTGACGCTGTCGCGGTTCCTCTGCACCCTTCATGACGAGGTGTTGCAGCAGCAGGGCGACGTGCCGAACTTCGCCTCCATGCTTCGGGTCACCTGCGCGCTGTACCTGCGCGACCCGGCCGCTCATGCGGCGGCGATCGCAGGTCGGCGGATGCGGAAAATCAATGCTGTAGTAGCATGATACTACCTCCCGCCTGAATCGCCGCCCTAGGATTTCGCTTGCAAGAGCGAAAGACCAGGGAGGCGGAACCACCATGGCCAAAGTCATCCACGCGATGATCCGCGTGCTGGATGAGGACAGGTCGCGCGACTTCTACGGCCGGGCATTCGGCCTGGAGGCGGCGGACCGTTACGAGTTCGAGGGTTTCACCCTCGTTTACCTGCGCAACCGGGAGGCCGACTTCGAGGTCGAGCTGACCGTCAATCACGGCCGGACCGAACCCTATGTCCATGGCGACGGATACGGGCACATCGCGGTCGCCGTGGACGACCTGGACGCCGAGCACGGCCGGTTCACCCGGCTCGGCTTCAACCCCAACCCGATCAAGGAATTCATGCGCGACGGCGCCCTCATGGCGCGCTTCTTCTTCGTGCAGGACCCCGACGGCTACAAGGTGGAGGTGCTGCAGCGCCACGGCCGATACCGCTGAGCCGGCCGAAGAAGCGACGGAAAAGACGTCTTCCAAGAAACGTATCCGACACTCCGTCTCCGAGGGAGGAGCACAATGAGGACCATCGACAAACGGATCAGGGTAACCCGGCGCAATTTTCTGAAATCGGGCGCTGCCGTCGCCGGCGTCACGGCCCTGGCTAGCGGGACCGTCGCGGTCTCCCCGTCCGGCGCCTGGGCGATGACCGCGAAGCATCTCAAGCCGGACAGCATGGTGACCCTGGTCCGGATGGCGCGGGACCTGTACCCGCACGACCGGCTGGGCGAGGTCCATTATGCCCGCGCGATCGAGCCCTATGACGGCAAGGCCGGCGAAAACGGGGAGCTGAAGCGGCTGATCGAGGACGGCGTGGCCGGGCTCGACACCGCGGCCCGGGCCAAGTACGCCCGCCCCTATGCCGATGTCGTCGAGGAGGGCGATCGGATCGCCCTTCTGAAATCGATCGAGACCACCCCGTTCTTCCAGAAGATCCGCGGCGACATGGTCGTGGCGCTCTACAACCAGCCGGAGGTGTGGGTGAAGTTCGGCTACGAAGGGTCCTCCGCCGAACATGGCGGCTACCTGGAACGGGGCTTCGACGACATCGACTGGCTGAAAAACGCCTGAGCGGGAGGGATCGGGATCATGGCTGCGAAGTTCGACCTCAACGACGACGGCGTCGTGGTGATCGTGGGCTCGGGCGCCGGCGGCGGCACGCTCGGTAACGAGCTGGCCCAGAAGGGCGTCAAGGTGGTGGTGCTGGAAGCGGGACCCCGCGTGGAGATGGAGGAGTTCGTCAACAACGAGTGGGAATCCTTCTCGCAGATCAGCTGGCTCGACAAGCGGACGACGTCGGGAAGCTGGCGCGTCGCCAAGGATTTCGCCGGGCTGCCGGCCTGGATCGTCAAGGCGGTCGGCGGCTCGACCATCCATTGGGCAGGCGCCAGCCTGCGGTTCCAGGAGCACGAGTTCAAGACAAGGACCCATTACGGCGAACTGGCCGGGGCCAACCTGCTGGACTGGCCGGTCACGCTGGCTGAGCTGGAGCCCTACTACGCCAAGGCGGAGCACAAGATGGGCGTGACCGGGACCAGCGGCATCCCCCGCCTGCCCGGCAACAACAACTACAAGGTGCTGGCGGCGGGCGCCAAGGCGCTGGGCTACAAGGAGTTCCACACCGGCAACATGGCGATCAACCCGCAGGAGCGCGACGGCCGGGCGGCATGCCGACAGATCGGCTTCTGCTTCCAGGGCTGCAAGACCGGGGCGAAATGGTCCACCCTGATGGCGGAAATACCCAAGGGCGAGGCGACCGGCAACCTTGAGGTCAGGTCCGACGCCCAGGTCCTGAAGATCGAGCATGACGCCTCGGGCAAGGTGACCGGCGTGCTCTACGGCGACAAGGCCGGCAACGTCATGCGCCAGAAGGCCCGGGTCGTCGCGGTCGCCGGCAACTCGATCGAGAGTCCCCGGCTGCTGCTGAACTCGGCATCCGGCATGTTCCCCGACGGTCTCGCCAACAGTTCCGGCCAGGTCGGGCGCAACTACATGCGCCACACCACCGGATCGGTCTACGCAGTGTTCGAGAAGCCGGTCCACATGTACCGCGGCACGACGATGGCCGGTATCATCCGGGACGAGTCGCGATTCGACCCGTCGCGGGGCTTCGCCGGCGGATACGAACTGGAGACGCTCTCGCTGGGCCTGCCGTTCATGGCGGCGTTCCTCAATCCCGGCGCCTGGGGCCGCGGCTTCACGTCGGCCCTGGACGGCTACGACCACATGGCCGGCATGTGGATCGTGGGCGAGGACATGCCCCAGGAAAGCAACCGCATCACCCTGCACGCGACCGAGAAGGACGGGTTCGGCCAGCCGATCCCGAACGTGCATTTCGACGACCATCCCAACGACGTCGCGATGCGCAACCACGCCTTCCGCCAGGGGTCGGCCGTCTACGACGCGGTGGGAGCCACCCGCACGATCCACACCCCGCCCTACCCTTCCACCCACAATCTCGGGACCAACCGGATGAGCGAGAAGGCGCGGGACGGCGTGGTCAACAAGCACGGGCAGGCGCACGACGTGAAGAACCTGTTCGTGTCCGACGGCAGCCAGTTCACCACCGGGGCCGCCTGCAACCCCACCCTGACCATCGTCTCGCTGGCCATCCGTCAGGCCGATTTCATCGCGGACCGGATGAGCAAGCGCGAGATCTGACGCCAGTCCGGCGGATGGTCCGGCGGGCGCGCGGCCAGGAAGGCCGCGCGCCCTTCTCGATTCCGGCAGCCGTCGACATCGGCTGTCGAATCGGCGCATCCCAGGACGGCCCCGGCCCGCAGGGCCGACGCCGAGATCCCGCGGGAACGTTAGGGTCCGACGTCGGGGCTGCCGTCCATGGGCCGGGGCAATTCGCTTTCCGGTAAACCCTCCCGCGCGCGACATATATGTTGGTGCGCATTTGCCGCGAAAAGTGTATAAACCCAGGCGCCGCGTCGTAGGCGAATGGAAAATTCAGTACTTTGGCGGTTTCCTCTCGCTACGGACTCGCAAATTGTTAAGAAGGGCTTAATTTGCCCACAATCGAGGTCCATATACGCGGTGCGACACTTGTTGATGCTTGTCGTGGTTGGAGCCACCCGTTCTCCCTCTTCAGGAATACCCTATGCCACCCGATGACACCGGGGTGCAGACAATGTGCGCCTCGACCCCCACGCCTGCGACCTTTCAGGACAGAAAGCAGGCAGCTCGCCGCTGGGCTCAACAGCTCGCGGCCTTCAAGCAACCCGTCCTGGGGCGCAGCGTCGGACAGATCGGAACGACCTTGTTGCCGCTCGCCGGGCTGACCATACTGATGGGCTTCAGCCTGCAGGTGGGATACTGGCTGACACTGCTGCTCTCGGTTCCCGCCGCGTTCTTCCTGGTGCGGGCATTCATTCTTCAGCATGACTGCGGTCACGGCAGCCTGTTCAAGTCCGGCTGGGCCAACGACGCGCTCGGGCGCTGCCTCTCCGTGCTGACCATGACCCCCTATGGCTACTGGAAACGCGAGCACGCGATCCACCATGCCACGTCGGGTAACCTGGAAAAGCGCGGGATCGGCGACATCACCACCCTGACCGTCCGCGAATACCTGGCCCTCTCCCGCTGGGGCCGGCTGCGCTACCGGCTGTACCGGCACCCGATCGTGCTGTTCGGCATCGGCCCCGCCTTCATGTTCCTGATCCGTCACCGGATAGCGATCGGGGACGGCACCAACGACCGTGCCGCCTGGATCAGCGTGCTGGGCACCAACGCCGCGATCCTGGCAGCTTTCGCCGCAGCCTCGCTGGCGTTCGGCTGGGTGCCGGTCCTGATGGTCTGGGGACCGGTCATCCTGCTGGCCGCGACGATCGGCATCTGGATGTTCTATGTGCAGCACCAGTTCGAAGGGGTCCAGTGGCACCATGAGGAGGAGTGGGATTTCCACGCCTCGGCACTGGACGGCTGCTCCTTCTACGATCTGCCGCGGTGGCTGCACTGGCTGACCGGATATATCGGCTATCACCACGTCCACCACCTGTCGTCCAAGATCCCGAATTACCGGTTGCGGGATTGCCATCTCTCGATCCCCGATCTCCAGCGCGTCCGCTCCCTCGGCCTGATCGAGAGCTTGAAGACCGTAAGCCTCGCCCTGTGGGATGAAGACAACCGCAGGATGATCCGTTTCGGGGACCTGCGCGAGCGCATGGCCTGACGCCGGCCGCGGGGGAGCGCCGGGCCGGCGCTCCCCCGCCGACGAACCGTCAGCCGATCAGGCCAGCAGCCACGCCGCCTTGCCCGGCTGCATCGAGCCGACATCGTTGGACCCGATACCCATCAGGGTCACCAACTCGTCCACCTTGCCGTCGTGATGGACCCAGACGGCCACGGCGCTCGGCCCCTTGGCGACCACCTCGACAGCGTAGTCCGAGCCATGGCCCGACATCAGGGGCCGAAGGTCCAGGATATCCTGGCCGACCTTGAAGTCCATGATCACGTCGCCCTTGTCTCCAAGGCCGTTGAACACGAACCTGTCGCTTCCGCCGCCGCCGTACAGCAGGTCGGCGCCGCCACCCCCAGTGATGATGTCCTTGCCGTCATTGCCCTTGATGATGTTCGACAGGCCGTTGCCGGTCAGGGTCATGCCGCCGGCCCTGAGCCCGATCAGGTTCTCGACATTGTCGGGCGCCGTGAAGGCGACGTCCCAGACCTTGACGGTGTCGATGCCCTCGCCCGGCTTCTCGACCACCTTGTCGTAGATGCTCCCGGCCACGTAGGTGTCGTCGCCCTTGCCGCCTTTCATGACGTCATGGCCGGAGCCGCCGTCGAGCTGTTCGTTCTTGTCGGTACCGGTCAGGATGTCGGCCTTCGACGTACCCTTGAGCGTCGCGGTGAAGCCGGCGCTCTCCCGCCATTGGGCCACGGTGGGCAACGGCGTCGGCGCCGAACCGGAGCCGGCCGGGCTGAAGCCGAAATCGTCGGCGGCGAAGGCGGCGAGCTTGGTGTTCAGGAACTTGAGCGTCTGCCCGCCGCCCAGGTCCAGCACGACATCGGCGCCCGACTGCTTCATGGCCGCCTTGACCGCCGCGAAGCTGGTGAAGGAGCCCCCTTCCAGGCGCACGGTGTCGCCCGCGCCAGCCCCGGCCTTGAAGTCGGTGATGACGTCGTTGCCCTTGCCCTTGGCGATGACGAACACATCGTTGCCGCCGCCGCCCGTCAGGCGATCGTTGCCCGCGCCACCATCAAGCACGTCGTTGCCCGCGCCGCCCTTGATCACGTTGTCCTTGGCATTGCCGGTGACCTTGGAGCCGGCCGAGCGCGTCACGTTGGCGTTCTCGACCGACGACGGCATGGTGTAGGAGGCGTCGGTCACCGTCACGGTGTCGACCGGATCGGACGGCTTGGGCGGCGTCCCGCCGGAGGCGGGACCTCCCGAGTTGGGACCGGCCTTGCCGTTCCACACGCCGTCGAAGCGGTTGTTCGAAACCTGCAGGCCCTTGCCCTGCCCGGACTCGACGTTCAGCCAGTTGTTCGACCGGTTGATGGTGTTGTTGGTGATCGTGATGTCCGAAGACGGAGTGGCCTGGCCGCCGGTCTTGCCGGCCGCGACGTTGACGACGGTGTAGTATTTGGGATTGCCGGCCAGCAGGTTGCCGGTCGCCGTGCTGTCGACCGCGCCCAGGAAGTTGAGCGGGCGCTTGCCCACGTCGAAGACCTCGTTGCCGATCGCGACGACGTTCTTCGCTTCGTAGTCGCGCATGCCCGGGCGCATCCACTTGGGCGTCGTCCAGCCGCCGATGGAGATGCCGTCGACATCGACGTCGTGGACCCTGTTGTACTCGATCCGGACATTCGTCGAGCCGCCCTTGGCGAACAGGCCCGCGACGCCGGTGACCTTGGAAATGTCGTTGCGGGCGATGACGCTGTCATTGACCGCCACGAAATCGATGCCCTGGTCGCCGGCGCCGATGATGGTGTTGTCCAGGATATGGATGTTGTCGCCCTGGGAGATCTTGATGCCATCCATGCCGGCGCCGCGGATGATATTGTCCTCGACGACGATGTTCTTGACCATGTCCTTGAAGTCAGTACCGGCCATGCCGAACTGAATGCCGTTCTGCTTGGACTGCGCGGTCACGTCGAAGCCGCGGACGACGATGTTCTCCTCGCCGAAACCGGCGATCGTCGCGGTCCCGCCACTGGCGGGCTTGATCTTCGCCGCTCCGTTGCCGTCGGCCGAGATCAACCAGATCGGCGCCTTTTCCGTACCGCTGTGCTTGAAGTTGACGTTCTCAACATACGTGCCGGCCTTCACCATGACGGCCGTTCCAGGCGTCGCCTTGTCCAATGCAGCCTGGATCGTTTTGAATGGTGAGCTTTCCGATCCACTGTTGCTGTTGCTGCCCTTGTTGGAAACCCAAATGGTGCGCTGCGGCGCGATGTTGGAAAACGGGGTCACGTTCCAGTTCCTCTCGAATTTCAGCGAGGGCCGACCCGCGAACATCTCCGCGGCATTTCAGCCCTTCATTCAACTCCCGTATCATCTGATAGGGTTACTTCTTTCGAGAGAATGTCCTGGACGATTTAATAGACCGTTACCGTCAAGCCCATGCCGCTAGTGAAATTGGGCGGAAAACCGATACGTGGGAAATACTCCGAATTCAGAAACAATTCCGATGCATGGAAAAACCCTTGCTATATCTGGGATTACGGGCGTTTTCCTGCGGCTCTGAGCCAGTGGCAGGCAGCTCTATTAAGAGATATTCAAGTATCCGTACCTGAAAACGATCACAGCCCGGTCGGATCCGTGTCACAACGCCGTACCGACTTTTGTCGAAACGGCAGACGCCTTTTTTGCTCCCCCGCTCCGGTCGATTGGATGTAATTTCCGGATCGTCCGCTGTACAGATAAGTACAAATCATCAAATCGCTGCACCAGATCCGCATGAAGTCTGCTTTAACCGAGTAAAAGACCTCTTTTGCTCAAGCGGAGATCGGACTGTAACGCACAATCAAAGAGTGGCATGATAATGGGCGATCGTCTGATCTGGGTTTCCAAATCCGGAAGCAACTCCAACTCCGGCAGTTCTTCATCTCCCCTGAAAACTATTCAGGCTGCAATCGACCGCGCTTCGGGTGGCACCGACATCATGGTCAAGGCGGGCACCTATGTTGAGAATGTCCGGGTCCGAAAGGATGACATTTCGCTGATTTCGGCTGATGGAAACCATGAGGCGACGATCAAGGCGGCCTCTCAGGGACGTGCGGCGATCAGCGGCTTCGGGGTCGAGGGGATCAAGATCAAGGGCTTCGAGATCGACGGGCCGTCCGGTTCAAACGCCGTCCATTTCGGCATGTCGGGCCGCGGCTTCGGCGATCCGATCCGCGACCTGACCATCCAGGACAACAAGATCCACAGTTCCGGCCTGGACGGCATCAAGGTTTCGCAGGCATACAACGTCAAAGTGCTGAACAACGATGTGTCCGGCTCCGGCGAAGAGGGGATCGACTTCGTCGCGGTCAATAATTCGCGCATCGCGGGCAACGACGTGTCCGGCAGCGACGGGCCGTCCGCTCTCGGGGTCAAGGGCGGATCGTCCAACGTCACGATCGAGAACAACAAGGTCTGGGATTCCAAGGCCGCGGGCATCAGCGTGGGCGGCTGGACGACGGACAAGTGGATGTGGCCGAACGCGCGCAGCTATGAGGCCAAGGACCTGACGGTCGTCGGCAACGAGGTCCGGGACGTGGGCAAGGCCGCCATCCTCGTCTCCGGCGCGCGGGACAGCTATATCGGCGACAACTATCTTGACCCCGATAACGGCCAGAAGGCCGCGATCTGGGTGGATCGCAGCAAGGCGGCCCACCCGAGCCCCATCTACTCCAAGGACATCTCCATCGAGGGCAACTTCTTCGAAAGCTCCAAACTGGTGCAGGTGAACAAGGGCAACGGCGGCGGCTTGGATGTCAGCGACAACACCGCGGCCGCCTCTGGGCAGAAGGGCGCCTGGGCTTCCGCCAGGAGCGCGGGCGACGTGGCCGGGGCCTCGGACGAAGCGGCCTCCGGCGTGATCGCGATCGCCCGTGAGGATCTGCCGGAGGGCTACGACCTCCGGAACGGCGGAGACCTGCCGGACGTCCGCATCGTCGTGGGCGACGAGTCCGTGGTCTATACCCCGATCCGCGACGGCGGCGTCGATGCGGGGAACCTGCCGGACGATGCCGTTCCGGCGGCTGACTACCTGTTCTTCAAAACGGCCGACAAACCGGCCGGGAGTGATGCGGCCGACGATGCCGCAGCGATCCTCACCGGATGGCACGCGATCGACGGGGCGCCGCAGCCGGAACTGCCAGGCATCGATCAGGCTAGCTCTTCCGCATCCGGGTGGATGCTCTAAAGGATCTTTACCTCCTCTCTCTTTCGGGGAAATCCCCGCCCTCTTCCGGCTAATCCCATCCGGAAGAGGGCAATCCGGGAATTGTGCCAAATTGGTCTCCGGCATGGTTAATTATCGTTTAATTTTTTGGGTTGACGTCGAAACAAAATCCAGTCATGGGCATTGCTCGCGTGACGATATTAACCATAATGGGGCTGGTTTTATGCATTTTCGCGGTAAATCAGGGGCGGTGTCGAGGCGATCGCTGTTGGCGGGCGGGATTTCCGCAGCACTCCTCTCAGTGATCAGGCCAGCCGCCGCGGCGGTCGCTCCGGTGAAGGATAGACAGCTTCACCTTTACCATCGCCAGACCGGCGAATTCTTCAAGGAAACCTATTTCGAAGACGGCTTTTACCGGGTCGATGCGCTGGACCAGATCAACTGGGTGCTGCGTGACTGGCGAACCGACGCGACGACCCCGATAGACCCCGCCCTGCTCGACATCCTGTACAACGTCGCGAACAGCGTCGATGCCGGCAAGCCTTTCGAGATCCTGTCCGGGTACCGCACGCCCGCGACCAACGCGGCCCTGCGCCGGCACGGCATCCGGACGGCTTCGCACAGTTATCATATGGTTGGCCAAGCGGTCGACATCACGCTTCCGGGAGTCAGCCTGCGCAATATGCGGAAGGCCGCCCTCGCGCTCGGCAAGGGCGGCGTCGGCTATTATCCCAGGTCGGGCTTCATCCACGTCGATACCGGCGACGTCCGGCAGTGGAACGGTCGCTGACGAACTCCGGCGCCTGCCGGAGGACCTTATGGAGCGCCGGCCTCCGGCTGACCAGCGCTCCGCGTCCGTCTGCCGACGGATCAATCAGGGAATGCGGAGCATCTGACCCGGATAGATCTTGTCCGGATGCTCCAGCATCGGCCGGTTGGCCTCGAAGATCGCCTGATACTTGTTGGGATCCCCATAAAACTCCTTCGATACCTTCGAAAGCGTGTCGCCTTTCCTGACCGTATAGAAGCGTGATTCAGGCGCCGCGTTGGCGGCCGCCGGAGTGGCGGCAGCGGCGGGCGCGGCGCCTTCGGCCAGGGTCAGGCGGTCCTCCACCTTCGCGACGCCATGCACGTTGCCAAGCGCCAGGACGATCTTCTCGCGCTGCTCCTGCGACGGGGCGGTACCGGAAACGGTGACGATGTCGTCCTTCACGTCGACCGTGAAATCCTTGGCCTCGAGGCCGAGCTTGGTGACTTCGGCGCGCAGCTCTTCCGGTGTCGGGGCGTCGCTGCCGATACCCAGCTTGCGGCCCGCATCCTTGACAAAATCGAAGAAGCCCATGGTGTTCTCCTCAAAGGGGGTGGACCGGGTGTGGAAACGGGACGGGCCGCCGGGGCGGGCCCGTCACTGAACTGGACAACAAACACCCGGGCGGTCCCGCGGTTGCGTGGAGGGCCGGGCTGCGGGAGCCTAGAAGCCGGTCAGGACGATCTTGCCGATCGACCGCCCGCTCTCCAGGGCTTGGTGGGCCTTGCGCAGGTTCGCGGCATTGATCGTGCCGAATTCCTGTCCGAGGGTGGTCCTGATAAGTCCCTCGTCGACCAGGGCCGAGACCTCGTCGAGCAGCTTGTGCTGCTGGATCATGTCGGGCGTCTCGTGCATGGCGCGGACGAACATCAGCTCGATGTGAAGGGTCCCGGCCTTGCCCTTGATCTGCATGACGTCCAGGGACGCCGGATCGTCGATCAGGGTGATCTCGCCCTGCGGGGCCAGCACCTTGACGATCTCCGCCCAGTGCTTGTCGGTGTGCGTCAGGGACAGGACGTAGCGCACGGTCGGATGCCCGATCCTCGCCAGTTCCTCCGACAGGGGCTTCGAATGGTCGATCACGTGATGCCCGCCCGAGGCCGCCACCCAATCCCTGGTTTCCGGCCGGGAGGCCGTGCCGATGATGGTCAGGTTGGTCAGCCTGCGGGCGAGTTGAACCGCGATCGACCCGACGCCCCCGGCCGCCCCGATGATCAGGATGGCGTCGTCGGTCGGTGCCTTGCCGATCGGAATGCGGAACCGGTCGAACAGGCATTCCCACGCGGTGATGGCGGTCAGCGGCAACGCGGCGGCCTGGGTGAACGAAAGGCTTCTGGGCTTGTGGCCGGCGATTCGCTCGTCCACCAGTCCGTATTCCGCGTTGCTGCCCGGGCGGGTGATGCTGCCGGCATAGAAGACCTCGTCGCCGGGCTTGAAAAGGGTGGCGTCACGCCCGACCGCCTCCACCACGCCGGCGGCATCCCATCCCAGGATCACCGGCTGTCCGGGCGTTCCGGCGCGTCGCATGCGGACCTTGGTATCGACGGGATTGACCGACACCGCCTCGATCCGCACCAGCAGGTCGCGCGGTCCCGGTTCCGGCCTGGGCGCTTCGAAGTCGAACAGGGAGCGTTCTTCCGAGATGGGCAGGCTTTCGATGTAGCCGACGGCTTTCATGTGCTTGTTCTCCTTCATGAACCTGTCGCCGAGATGGATCATCGGCGCTGATCATATAATTGGCTTGAACCCGAATTGACCATTTGACCTCATGTCGGTCACCGCTCCCGCCTCCTTCGGGCGCCAGTACAACTCGCCGATCCTGCCCGAACTCCTGAAGGTCCATCCCAGGCTGCGGGTGCGGATGCACCTGATGGACCATGTGGTCGATGTCGTGGCGCAGGGGATCGACGTCGCCATCCGCATCGGCGCTGCCCGACAGCACGCTGGTGGCGACGCGGCTGTTGCCGATCCTTGGGGAATACCCGCTGGCGGGCGACAGCGCGATCCGGGCGGTCTATCCCAGTGTACGCTCGCTGCCGGTACGGGTCAGGCTGTTCATCCATTTCCTGAAGCAAAGCTTCGGGCAACCGCCTCCCTACCGGGATACCGCGGACGCCGCCGAAGGGCAGTGATGCTCCTTACTAAATGATTAATTCTTATTCTCACCGCTAACGTGTTATTAACCATCCCTATCGACGCGGGTGCTGCGCACCCCTCCTCCTTCAAGGGATCCCACGATGACGACCCGCATGGGCAGCCCGGTACGCGATGTCCTTTACGGAACCCGGTGGGCGGACACGCTCCGCGGCGGAGCCGGCAACGACTACCTGAACGGACAGGGCGGCAACGACAGCCTGTTCGGCGGCACGGGTGACGACAAACTGGACGGCGGAACCGGCGACGACACGCTGCGGGGAGGCGACGGGATCGACACCCTGTTCGGCGGAGACGGCTCGGACGTCCTCCACGGCGACGCCGGCAACGACTATCTCTCCGGCGGCGCCGGTTTCGACCAGCTCTTCGGCGGCGCCGGCAACGACCGTCTGGTCGGCGGCGAAGGGACCAACGACTTGTCCGGCGGTAGCGGCAACGACGTCCTGGTTCTGGAAGAACATGGGACGGTCCGGGAGACCGCCTCCCGTTTCTCCGGCGGGACGGGGCACGACACCCTGCACGTCATCGCGGACGGTGCCCGGGTGCTGGTGGATCCCTACACCGGATCGACCGCGACGGCACCGGCGCGCATCTCGATCGATCTCGACGACGCGGGGTCCGGTGGCAGCCTGTGGTTCCAGGACCGCAATGGCTGGGCCTTCGAAGCGGCGGGCACGCTCGACGGGATCGAGGCCTTCACCGTCTCCGACGATACCCGGCTGGACTTCCATGGCGGAGCCGGCGACGCGACGGTCACCGGCGGCCGTCACGCCGACCTGTTCGAGGGCGGATCGGGCGACGAGACCTTTGCCGGCGGCGGCGGGGCCGACCTGTTCCTGATGTCCTGGCACGGCCCGTCCCAGGGAATGGGCCATGACCGGATCACCGGCTTCAAAGCCGCCGAAGGCGACCGCATCGCTTCCGCGTTCTTCACCGGGACGCACGGTGTCGATCTGAAAACGAGCTGGATCGAGAAGAACGGACATACGATCTTCACCAGCCGGATGCCCGACGGAACGGTCGTCCACACGCTCGACGTGGACGCCGTCGGGCTGCCCAAGGGAACCATGGCCGACCACGGCTGGGTGTGAGGCTTCGGGCGCGGCCGTCAGGCGAACCGGTGGATCGTGGTCGAACGAAAGGCTTCGCCGGGGTCCAGGCGGGTCGACGGGAAATGCGGGCGATTGGGCGAGTCCGGGAAATGCTGGGTTTCCAGGCACAGCGCATCGCCCTGGCGGTAGAGCTTCCCGGCGGCGCCGGTCAGCGTGCCGTCGAGATAATTGCCGCTGTAGAACTGGACGCCGGGCTCGGTCGTCAGCACCTCCATCACCCGTCCCGACACCGGGTCGCGCACCCGGGCGGCCAGCGTCAGTTCACCGGGCGAAGGCTTGTCGAGCACATAGTTGTGATCGTAGCCCCGCGTGATGGCAAGCTGCGGATGACCGTCGCGCAGGCGGGCGCCGATCATGGTGGGCCGGGTGAAGTCGAACGGCGTTCCCGCCACCGGTTCGACGGCGCCGGTCGGAATCGAGGTCTGGTCGACCGGCGTGTAGTGCGAGGCGTTCAGGTAGACCTCGTGCCCCTCGACGGTGCCGGAGCCGTCGCCCGCCAGGTTGAAGAAGCTGTGGTTGGTCAGGTTGACGACGGTCGGCCGGTCGGTGACCGCGTGGTAATCGATCCGCAGCGTATTGTCGTCGCCGAGCGTGTAGGTGACGGTCACGTCGAGGGTGCCGGGATAGCCCTCCTCCCCATGGGCGCTCCGGTATGACAGGGCGAGCACGCCGTCCCCGGCGCGGTCGGCCCGCCAGATCCGGGTGTTGAAGCCGTCCGGGCCGCCATGCAGGGCGTTGGGACCGTTGTTGACGGCCAGCGTGAAATCCTCGCCGTCGAGAGTGAACCGGCCCTTCGCGATCCGGTTGGCGTAACGGCCGATGATGGCGCCGAAATAGCGGCCGGGCTCCGCGTAATCTTCCAGCCGGTCGAAGCCCAGGACGACGTTGGCGACGCGGCCCGCGGAGTCCGGCACATGGAGCGCCTTGACGACGCCCCCGTAGGTCAGGATCTCCACCGTCATCCCGCCGTCGTTCGCCAGCGTGTGGAGGTCGACGCCCTCGCCGAAGGGCCGTTTCTCATGCCTTGCCATGCCGGGCTCCCTACTCCGCCGGATCGATCAGGATGGCGCGGAAATCGTTGACGTTGGTCAGGGTCGGTCCGGTGATGACCTGGTCGCCCAGCGCCTCGAAGAAAGTATGGCCGTCGTTGTCGGCCAGCTTCGCCTTCGCGCCGATGCCGCGTTCGGCGGCGCGGAGCAGCGTGTCGGGGGTGATGATGGCGCCGGCCACCTCCTCCGCTCCGTCGATGCCGTCGGTATCGCCTGCGATGCCCCAGATCCCCTTGGCGCCGTTGAGCGCGACGGCGGTGGAGAGCAGGAACTCGACGTTGCGCCCGCCCTTGCCCTCGCCGCGCACCGTCACCGTCGTCTCGCCGCCGGACAGCAGGACGCAGGGCGCCGGCAGCGGGTGGCCGTGGGTCGCGGCGGAGAGCGCGATGCCGGCCATGATCTTGCCGACCTCCGTCGCCTCCCCCTCCAGCGCGTCTCCCAGGAGCAGCGGGGTCACCCCGGCCTTGCGGGCCACTTCGGCGGCGGCTTCGAGCGAGAGCTGCGGCGTCGCGATCATCACGTTGGTGACGTTGGCGAGGCGCGGGTCGCCGGGCTTGGGAGTCTCGTCCTCGCCCCGGTCCAGGTGGCGCTGCACGGCATCGGACGGCGTGATGTTGTAGCGCCGGAGCACGGCCCGGGCGTCCTCGAAGGTGGACGGGTCCGGGACCGTGGGGCCGGAGGCGATGACCGAGGGATCGTCGCCGGGCACGTCGGAGATCAGCAGGCTGACGACCTTGGCGGGATGAGCCGCCGCACCCAGCCGCCCGCCCTTGATCGCCGAGAGGTGCTTGCGGACCGCGTTCATCTGCCCGATGTCGGCGCCGGAAGCGAGCAGCGCCTTGTTGACCGCCTGCTTGTCCTCCAGCGTCAGGCCCGGCGCCGGCAGCGCCAGCAGGGCCGATCCGCCGCCGGATATCAGGAACAGCACCAAGTCGTCAGGCCCCGCCCCTTCCGCCAGTTCGAGCACGCGCGCGGCGGCGGCATGGCCGGCCGCGTCGGGAACCGGATGGGACGCCTCCACGATCTCGATATGGCGGCACGGCACGGCATGCCCGTAGCGGGTGATCACCAGCCCTTCGAGGGGACCCGGCCAGTGATCCTCGACCGCCTTCGCCATGGCGGCGGAAGCCTTGCCGGCTCCGAGCACGATGGTGCGGCCCTTGGGCGGCGGCGGAAGGTGCCGCGGCACGACTTTCTCCGGCAATGCCGCATCGACCGCGGCATCGAACATCGCCCTCAGCAGATCGCGCTGCCGTGTCGCCATGATGGGTGTCCCTTTCCCTGTGTAGCGCCCGTTCGGGCCGTTCTGGGGCGCTCTACTTGGCGCCGATCTCGTGGTTTGCCATAAGTTCGAGGGCTCGCACCAGCGCCGAATGATCCCAGGCATTGCCGCCGTTGGCCGAGCAGGTGTTGAACAGCTCCTGGCAGGTGGCGGTGTTGGGCAACGCCACCTTCAGCTCGCGGGCACCCTGGAGCGCCAGGTTGAGGTCCTTCCGGTGCAGCTCGATGCGGAAGCCGGGATCGAAGGTCCGCTTGATCATCCGTTCGCCATGGACTTCCAGGATCTTGGAGCTGGCGAATCCGCCCATCAGCGCCTGCCGGACCTTCGCGGGGTCGGCTCCCGCCTTGGAGGCGAACAGCAGCGCCTCGCCGACCGCCTCGATGGTCAGCGCCACGATGATCTGGTTGGCGACCTTGGTGGTCTGCCCGTCGCCGTTGCCGCCGACCAGGGTGACGTTCTTGCCCATCAGGTCGAACAGCGGCTTGACCTTGTCGAACACGGCCTGCTCGCCGCCGACCATGATGGTCAGCGTTCCGGCCTTGGCCCCGACCTCGCCGCCGGACACGGGCGCGTCGAGGTAGTCGCAGCCCAGCTCGTTGACCCGCCGGGCGAACTCCTTGGTCGCCATGGGGGCGATCGAGCTCATGTCGACAACCACCTTGCCGGAACCGAGGCCCGAGGCGACGCCGTCGGCGCCGAACAGCGTCTCCTCGACGTCGGGGGTGTCGGGGACCATCAGGATGACGACGTCGGCCGCCTCCGCGACCGCACGCCGGGTCCCGACGATCTTGGCGCCGCCCTCGACCAGCTCTTCCGGGATGGGCGAGCGGTGCTTGACCAAGGTCAGCTCGTGGCCGGCGGACAGGATGCGCCCCGCCATGGGGCGGCCCATGATGCCGAGCCCGATGAAACCTACCTTCATGTCCCTTCTCCTTGATTGTCGCCCTGCCGAGCCGGTACGGGCCAATCGTCGGCCAGCATGATCTTCTCGACTCCGGCCAGATGCCGGCGCATCGCGTCGCGCGCGGCAGGCCCGTCGCGGCGGCCCAGCGCGTCGAGGATGCCAGCATGCTCCGCCAGCGATGCCCGATGGTTCTCGGGCAGGCCGCTGCGCCGGCTCAGCCCGTCGAAGATCGGCTCGCCGGAGTCGTCCCACAGCCGCTCGACCATCGAGGCAAGCACGGAGTTGCCGGTCGCGCGGGCGATCCGGGCGTGGAACAGGCGGTCGGCGGTCCGGACGTCCTGCCCGGATGCGACCCCGTCCCGCATCAGGTCCAGCGCCTGGGCGATCGAGGCGAGGTCGTCGGCGGTGGCGCGGCCGGCGGCGGCGAAGGCGACCTCCGGCTCGATCAGCAGGCGCGCGGCGATCAGCTCGAACGGGCTCGGACCGATATCGGGCGCCGAGAAGAATGGCGATGCCCCTTGCGGAGCCTTGCGGACATAGGCGCCGGACCCGGTCCGGACCTCCACGAGGCCGGCGATCTCCAGCGCGATCATGGCTTCCCGCACCGTCGGACGGCTGACGCCGAGCTGGCGCGCGAGGTCGCGTTCGGGGGGCAGGCGATGGCCCGGCGGGAGCTCGCCCCGCCGGATCAGGTCGCCGAGCTGGCCGGCCACCTGCTGGTACAGCCGCTGTGTCTCTACGGTCTGGATGGGCAGCGCAAGGTCCTCCGGCTTCCGGCTCGGTGATACCGGCGGACGCTCAGCGATCGTCGGACGACAGCGGGCGGGGCCGGCGTTCCGGCGGGGTATGGTTCATCGGGGCGAAGCTGCCGCCCTGGTAGCGCTGGCCGACGGCGTCGAGCGGGTTGGGCTTCGGCAGGATCTCGGCGGCGTAATCCTCGGCATTCTGGCGCGGGCGATAGCCCAGCCGCTCGGCACCCGAATTGTCCCAGTAGGACCGCGTGTTGGCCGAGACCCCCCAGACGGCGAGATAGCCGATGTCCGGCGCCGTGACGCAGCGGACGATCAGCTCGATCATGTCCTCGTGGCCGAGCCAGGTGCTGAGATGGCGGAACTGGGTCGGCCGCTCCTCGGCGGAGCCGATCCGCAGGCTGATTCCCTCGATGCCGTGCTTGTCCCAATACATCCGGGTCATGGCCTCGCCCCAGACCTTGCTGAGGCCGTAGAAGCCGTCGGGCCGGTAATCGCAGTCGAGGCCAAGCTTCTCCTCGACCGGGTGCATGCCGGTCGCGTGATTGGAACTGGCGAAGACGACCCGCCGGACGCCGTGGCGGCGGGCACCCTCGTAGACTTCGTACAGGGCGCGCAGGTTGTTTTCGATGATCTCGGGCAGCGGCTTCTCGTTGCTGGTGCCGGCCATGTGGACCAGCACGTCGGTGCCGGCGAGCAGCCGGTCCACCACGGCCGGGTCGCGGAGGTCGCCGTGGCAGACCTCCTCCTCCGGCGAGACCGGGTCGAGCGGGCGTGACCCGCCGGCCGAACGCAGACCGAAGCCGCGGGCCAGCAACGCCGGACGCAGCACGCGCCCGATGGAGCCGCTGCCCCCGGACAGGGCGACTTTCGTCATTGCGGCCAACTTTCGGTGACGGTGCGGCGTGAAAAGCTGCCTGGTGACGGCATGCGCATTTCCCCCATCCCTGGTGACAGGCCCGTCTTGCTGTTGCGGGCGTTCGGCATGCCGGTGAGTGTCGATGAAACAGGCACGCCCGTCAACCGGCTAAATGGCCGGGTGGCCTGACCAATTCAGCCGGATTGCAGGGTCAGGCCTTCCGCTCCTGCGCCAGCAGGTAAAGCCCCGAAGCGATGATGATCGCGGCGCCGGCGAAGGTCCAGGGCGACGGGACGTGGCCGAAGACAAGGTAGCCCAGGGTCACCATGCCGATGATCTGGGCATAGGTGAAGGGAGCCAGGACGGACGCCGGGACGTGCCGGTGGGCTAGGATGAGCAGGAAATGCCCCGCGGCGCCGAAGAAGCCGGCGCCCCCAGCATCGCCCAGGTCGCAAGGTCGGGCGGCGGCACCCACGCGGCGTATAGCCAAGGCAGCAGAGCCACCGTCGGGAAAGCCGCCATGACGAGCAGCATGCTGCCGGGCGATTCCGACTGGGCGAGCGACCGGGTCATGATGACATAGCCGGCGCTGGTGGCGGCAGACGCCAGCGACAGCAGCACTGCCCAATGGACTTCCGCGACGCCGGGCCGGGTCACCACCAGGATCCCGGCGAAACCGACCGCGATGGCGACCCAGCGCTTCGGCCCGACCGTCTCCTTCAGGAACAGCACCGACAGGATGGCGATGAACAGCGGTCCCAGGAACTGGATCGTCACCGTTTCGACCAACTGAAGATAGCGCAGCGCCATGAAGTTGAGGCCGGTGCACAGGGTCAGCAGGGCTGCGCGGCCGACCTGGGCGAAGGGCCGGTTCGTACGCCACGCCGACCGGGAACGCCACGGATTCAGGAACACCATGGCGAGGACGAAATGGATCGAGTAGCGGAACCAGACGACCTCCACGGTCGGAACATGCCGGCTGCTGAGTTTTGCCAACGTGTCCAGGAAGCAGAACAGGGTCACCGCCGCGACGGCGAGCCCTATGCCCTGGAGCCGGCGGCTTCGTGCGAGGGCAGCATCGACCGGAGCGGCATCGGTCAGCGTCTGGGCTTGGGTCACGGCGGTGGTCCGTTCTGCGCGTTGCCGGCAGGAGCAGCCCGGCGGGCGGGGAAGTACCACGCTCAGATAGCCGCTGCGCCGCAGGCGGGCAACTCACCTGAATCGTCAGCGGAGCGACCAGACCGCCGTGGGTGAGCCGGCGTCGTCCGTGCACAGGGGCAGCGCCTCCCCGTTGCGGTAAACGCGATAGCATTTGCCGGGATCGCCCGGAAGGAACCGTGAGGCCGGATCGAGGCCGGCGGGAATCCCGTCGGTCAGGAGCCACCGGTTGTCGGGCTGGAGGCAGATCGACGCCGGCTGCGCGCGGCAATCCGCCTGGCCGGGCGCGCAGTCCCGATAGGTCACGGCATAGCACAGGTTCTGCGCCGGCTCGCCTTGGGGCGGCATGCTCTGGCCGCCCGCCTGGGCGTGGTCCGGCGGGCCGCTCTGACCGCTCCGGGGGGCCGCGGCCGGCATCCCGCCGGCATCGTCGCCACCCGTGTCGCCGCCGGTGCAGCTGTATCCCTGGGCCTCGAAATCCCGCTTCATCCGGGCGATGGCATCGATGCAGACCTGGCCGGTTTCCCGTGCCTGCCACAGCGTCTGCGCCGGCTCGGCGTTCCGGTAATAGCGGACCGAGCACGGCGCACCGCCCGGCTCGAAGACCCGGTCCATGCGCCGGGTCTGGTCCGTGAGGGTGCATACATGGGTTTCAGTCTGCTCGGCCCGTGCCGCAGCGGGATGGATCAGCAGGCACAGGATGGCGGCCTGAAGCGTCGTACACAGCCTGATCGACAGCCCACCGTCGGTTTTCTGGCGGTCCCGGATCAATGATCTCTCCCCTAGCCTTCCACGATACCGGACCTGTTAACACGCGCGATCCGCTTTGTGGTCAAGAAGGGTGCAATCGGCCGCCTCGATCCGGGCGCTCATTCGGGTTACTGCGGATCGGCTTCGCACGGCGGTCCCGCGGGCCGTGGGGCCCGCGGGATTCAAAGGACCCGGGTCTCCGGATCACTGTGAAGGCTGGCTCGGTCCGCTCGCCGGGGCATCGCCTTCGCTGGGCTTGGCGGCCGCGCGCAGCACCTCCGCCTGGTTGACCATCTGGTCGCGCAGGAGGCTCAGCTGCTTCTCCGCATCGAGGAAGACGGCCTTCGCCGCTTCGGCCTGACGGGTCGCCTCCTGCTGCTGCTGGCGCAGCGCGTTGAGGGCCTGCGACCGCTGGGCCACCTCGTTGCCGATGGCGGCGAGGTTCTGGCTGGCAAGCGAAACAGCGCCCTGGAGTTCGGAAATCCGCTGTTCGCTCTGCGCGATCTCGGCGTTCAGCTCGTCGCGCCGGGCCGTCAGGTTGGCGAGCTGGCCTTCGATCTCCTTAGCCTCGGCCCCGGTCCTGGCCACCTGGTCCTCAAGCGCCTCCCGGGTACCGATTGCGGACTCCATGGCCGTCATGTCGGCGGCGATCCGATCCCGCTCGGCCCGAAGCCTCTCGATGTTCTTGCCGAGTTCCGCGACCTTGTCCTCGGCGATGTCGCGCGCCCAGGCGACGCCGCCGATCTTCTGGACCAGCTCGTTCCGCTCGCCCAGCAGGGTGGCGCGCAGGCGCTCCAGCCGGGCGACCTCGTCGACGAGCGGCATCAGTTCGTCCCGCTGGCTGGTGAGTGCGGCCACCCGCTTTTCGAGCCGGGCGACGTCGGTCTCGCCGACATCGCGCGCCCATGTGACGGCGCCGAGCCTCTGGACGATGCCGTTCCGCTCGTTCAGCATCATCGACCGCTCGACCTGGACATTGGCGAGCTCGTCGTTGAGGCTGGCGACCTGGGTGGTCAGCGGCTGCAGCTGGTCGCGCTCGCCGGTGACGGTGGCGAGCTGCCCCTGCGCTGTGGCGAGTTGGCCCTGGGTGGTGGTGAGTTGCCCCTGGACGTCACCGAGCTGCGCCTGAAGGCCGGCGACTTCCGTTTTCAGGCTCTCCGCCTGATTGCTGTAGGTATTGGCCCGGGTCCAACCGGTCACCGCCAGGATCAGGGCGATGGCCGTCGCGCCGCCGAGCAAATAGATCGTCCGCCGATTGACCCAGCCGGGCTCCCGTCCGGCGTTTTCGGGACCGGTATTGTGCGTTCCGCTCGGGGCGGCCGTCCCCGTGGGCTCGGCCTCTGTTCCATTGTGAGCCACGCTCGCCTCCCTATGCTCTCTGTTATCGTCTCGATGTTTTGGCTAGGGGGCCATAGGTATGCATGCCAAGTCAATAACCGGGTGAGTACTAACGGGGTTCTCCAGGGACTACGACTTTCGCTCTCGCCTGAAGCCCGGATGCCGTATTGATCGTGGTGAAACCGATTTGCCGACTTGGGCAACTACTTGTTCTCGCAATGAGGGGAGCCGGTCTCCCGGATCCCCTTTTTCATGACGACTTCGCAATCAGTGCGAGATCATCCAGGGACGTTTGGACGGGAACGTCTTCGCGCCGTCCCGCGTATAGACGGCGCTGCTCTTGCCGCCCGAGCAGCAGGAGCAGCCCGGACCGTGGGCGCCAGAGTGGCCCGCCGCCTGCCGGTCGGATTTCTTCGACAGTTTAGGCGCGTGGGCGCTCCGCTCGTTGGTTTCGAAGGCGGCCCGGCGCGCCGGGTCCATGCCGCCGATGCTGGGGAAGGACAGGTAGGCCCTGGACGCTGGCGCCCCGCAATCGGGACAGCCGCACGGCTCGGCGGACCGGGCCATGGGCCGCAGCGCCGTGAAGGCGCCGCAGCTTTCGCACATATAATCGTAGACCGGCATGGTGCTCCTCCTGACAGATCCGGGTTCACAGGTCCGGGGCGAGCGGCACGTCGACCGAGCCGTCCAGCATCTTCTTCGGTCCGTCCGAACCGGGATTGATGTCGAACTCGAACACGCCGGTCGGCAGCCACAGGGTGGCGCAGGCGTTGGGAATGTCGACCACGCCGCTGATATGGCCCTGGACCGGCGCCGTGCCGAGGATCGCGTAGGCCTGGGCGCGGGTGAAGCCGAACTTGGTCAGGTACTCGATCGCGTTAAGGCAGGCTTGGCGGTAGGCTACATGGACGTCGAGGTAATGCTGGACGCCGCCCTCGTCGACCGAAATCCCCTCGAAGATCAGGTAATCGTCGTAGGTCGGCTTGATCGGGCTGGGCTTGAAGATCGGGTTCTTGATTCCGAACTTCGCCATGCCGCCCTTGATCAGCTCGACCTTCAGGTGGATCCAGCCGGCCATTTCGATGGCGCCGCAGAAGGTGATCTCGCCGTCGCCCTGGCTGAAGTGCAGGTCGCCCATGGACAGGCCCGCCCCCGGCACATAGACCGGGAAGAACACCTTGGCGCCGCGCGACAGGTCCTTGATGTCGCAGTTGCCGCCATGCTCGCGCGGCGGCACGGTCCGCGCGCCCTCGGCGCCCGCCGCCTTCGCGTCGTCACCCTCGAGCCTGCCCATGTGGGCGGTCGGGCCGTAGGGCAGCGTGGCGAGCGCCGGCACCCGCTCGGGGTTGGTGTCGAACAGCGCCTTCTCCCGGGTGTTCCAGGTCTGGAGCATGTCGCGCGACGGCAGGCAGCCGATCAATCCGGGATGGATCAGGCCGGGGAAGCGGACGCCCGGCACGTGGCGCGACTTGGTGAACATGCCCTCGAAGTCCCAGATCGACTTTTGCGCCTCGGGGAAATGCTCGGTCAGGAAGCCGCCGCCGTTGTTCTTCGAGAAGAAGCCGTTGAAGCCCCACTGGCTGGCCGGGAAGGCGCCGATGTCGAGGAAATCGACCACCAGCAGGTCGCCCGGCTCCGCCCCCTCGACGCCGATCGGGCCGGACAGGAAATGGACCTGGCTCAGGTCTACGTCGCGCACGTCGGCGGCGCTGTCGTCGTTCTTGATCTGGCCGCCGGTCCAGTCGAAGCACTCGACGATGAAGTCGTCGCCGGGCTTTACCGTCGCCACCATCGGGATGTCCGGGTGCCAGCGGTTATGGATCATGTCGTTGTCGTAGGGGGAAGAGCCCAGGTCGATCTTGATGATTGTTTCCGCCATGTCAGCACTCCTTCTCGATGGGTTGTTTGTCTTGAGGGCGAAAGGAAATACGGCGTTCAGACCGACAGGTACCGGGCGACCTGCGCCTCGTCGATGCCGGCCCGGGGCTGGTCCTGGACGATACTGCCGTTCTCCAGCACCAGGACGCGGTCGGCGATGTCGAGCGCGAAGCTCAGCACCTGCTCCGACACGACGATGCTCAGTCCGCGCTCGTCGCGGATGCGCTTCAGGGTCCGGGCCATGTCGCGGATGATGCTGGGCTGGATGCCCTCGGTCGGCTCGTCCAGCAGAAGCACCTTGGGCCGGCTGGCGAGCGCGCGGGCGATGGCGAGCTGCTGCTGCTGGCCGCCGGACAGGTTGCCGCCGCGGCGGCTCCTCATCTCCAGCAGGACCGGGAACAGCTCGTAGATGTCGGGCGGGACCCTGGTCTCGCCCGAGACGGTCAGGCCGGTCTCAATGTTCTCCTGCACCGTCATGGTGGAGAAGATCATCCGGCCCTGGGGCACGAAGCCGACGCCCTTGGCCACGCGCTGATGGCTCTTGAGATGGGTGATGTCGGCCCCGCCGACCGCGACCGAGCCGCTGCGGGTGGGCACGATCCCCATCAGCGACTTCATCAGCGTGGTCTTGCCCATTCCGTTGCGGCCCATGATCGCGACGATCTCGTTCGGAGCGACCGTGAAGTCCAGGCCATGGAGAACCTCGCTCTGGCCATAGGCGACATGAAGGCTGGAGACGTTGAGCATTTTCGGCGTTTCCCCCTAATGGCCAAGGTAGACTTCGACGACGCGGGGATCATTCTTCACGTGGCTCATTGATCCTTCGGACAGGACCTTCCCCTGATGCAGGACGGTGACCCGGTGGGCGATGTCCTCGACGAACTTCATGTCGTGCTCGATCACGATCACCGCGCGGTCCTTGATGATCCGGTTGAGCAGGTCAGCCGTCTTGACCCGCTCGGCCACGCTCATGCCGGCCACTGGTTCGTCGAGCATCAGGAGCTTGGGGTCCTGGATCAGCAGCATGCCGATCTCCAGCCACTGCTTCTGCCCGTGGCTCAGAAATTCAGCCCGCTGGTCCAGGTGGTCCGCCAGGAAGATGGTCTCCGCGATCTCGTCGATGCGGCCCCTCACCGCGGCGTCCCGCTTGAAGGCCAGCGCGCCGAACACGGAATGGCCGCGCGGGTAGGAGATCTCCAGATTCTCGAAGACGCTCAGATCCTCATAGATCGAGGGATTCTGGAACTTGCGGCCGATCCCCTCGGCCACGATCCTGTCCTCGCGCAGCCGGGAGATCTCCTTGCCCTTGAACCTGATCGAGCCGCCCGTGGCGCGGGTCCGGCCGCAGATCAGGTCGAGCACCGTGGTCTTGCCGGCCCCATTGGGGCCGATGATGACGCGGATCTCGTTCTCCTCGACATAGAAGGACAGGTTCTCGACCGCCTTGAAGCCGTCGAAAGACACGGTCAGACCCTCGACCGAGAGGAGGAAACCGGTCTCGTTCACCATGGCTCAGGTCCTCCGCTCGGCGGGGGCGGCGGCCGGGGCGATCGGGCGCGCGCCGGGACGGAAGGCCGTCCAGCGGTCGAACAGCGGCTGGACATGGACTTGCCAGAGACCGGCGAGCCCGTTGGGGAACGCCATCACGACGCCGATGAACAGGGCGCCCATGGCGAACAGCCACAGTTCCGGAAAGCTCTCGGAGAAGATCGTCTTGGCGTAGTTGACGAACAGCGTGCCGTAGACGGCGCCGAACAGCGACAGCCGGCCGCCGACGGCGCAATAGATCACCATCTCGATCGACGGCACGATACCGACGAAGGACGGCGACATGAACCCGACCTGGAGCGTGAACATCGCCCCGCCGATCGCGGCCAGGACCGAGGCGAAGCAGAAGATGAAGATCTTGAAGTTGGAGACGTCGTAGCCGGAGAAGCGGACCCGGTCCTCCTTGTCGCGGATCGCCACCAGGATGCGGCCGTACTTGGAGCGGCGGACGAACTGGGCGGCAAGCAGGCAGCCGAGCAGCAGGGCCACGGTGACGAAGTACAGCACTTCCTTCGCGAAGTCGGTGCGGATGTCCCAGCCCTTGAGCGTGCGCAGGTCCGTGATGCCGTTGATGCCGCCGGTATAACCCTGCTGCCCGATGATCAGGATCGTCAGGATCGCGGCGATGGCCTGGGTGATGATCGCGAAATAGACCCCGCCGACACGCCGCTTGAACATCGCGACGCCGATGATCCAGGCGAAGGCCGCCGGCACCACCAGGATCGCGAGGATGGTCAATGCCAGGCTGTGGAATGGCAGCCAGAAGAAGGGCAACTCGGTGATCTGGTTCCAGTCCATGAAGTCGGGGATGCCGGGCGTGGACTGGATCGCGGTCGCCTCCGGGCTGGAGGCTTCCAGCTTCAGGAACATCGCCATGCAGTAGCCGCCGAGCCCGAAGAAGATCCCCTGCCCCAGGCTGAGGATGCCGGCGTTGCCCCAGCACAGCACCAGGCCAAGCGCCACGAAGGCGTAGGTCAGGTACTTGCCGACCAGGTTCAGCCGGAAGCCGTCGAGCGCCATGGGAAAGACGACCAGCAGCAGGGCCGCCAGCACCACGAGGAAGACGACCTCGTTCCGTCTGAGAAAGATATTGCCGCTTCTCATGGATGGTCCCTCACCGCCTTACCTTGAGGACGAACAGGCCCTGGGGCCGCAGCATGAGAATTCCGACCACCGTCAGCAGCGTCAGCACTTTCGCCATCGAGCCGCTGAGGAAGAATTCCATGGTGGACTGGGCCTGGGAGATCACGAAGGCCGACGCGATCGTGCCGAGCAGGCTCTGGGCACCGCCGAAAACCACCACCAGGAAGGTATCGACGATGTAGAGCTGCCCGGAGGTCGGCCCGGTCGATCCGACCATGGTGAAGGCGCTGCCGGCGACCCCGGCGATGCCGCAGCCGATGCCGAAGGTGTAGCGGTCGACCCGTTCGGTATCGATGCCGACCGCACCGGCCATCACCCGGTTCTGCATCACGGCCCGGACCTGCTTGCCCCAGCGCGAGCGGTACATCAGCACGCCGACCGCCGTGGTGATCATCAGGGTCAGCGCCATGACGAACAGGCCGTTGATCGGCACTTCGATCACGTCGGTGACCGGCAGCGAGCCGATCAGCCATTGCGGCAGTTCCACGCCGACCTCGCGGGCGCCGAAGACCGAGCGGTAGAACTGCTGGAGGATCAGGCTCAGGCCCCAGGTCGCCAGCAGCGTGTCCAGCGGCCTTCGGTAGAGGTGCCGAATCATCGACCATTCCACCAGCATGCCGAGCGCCCCCGCCCCGACGAAGGCAAGCGCCATGGCGACGAAGAAATAGGCGCTGAACAGGGCCGGTATGTAGTTGAGAAAGAAGTTCGACGTGAAATAGGTGATGTAGGCTCCGAGGATCAGGAATTCCCCGTGCGCCATGTTGATGACGCCCATCTGCCCGAAGATGATCGCGAGCCCGAGGGCCATCAGCACGAAAACGGAAAACAGGATCAGCCCGGCGAACCCCTGCATGGCGAAAATGGAGCCGAGTTCGGCCAGCGTGTAGCCTTCGAACATGGATCGCTCTCCTGGTGGACTATCGGGAGGAGGATGCCTGGATTGAACACTGCTGTTTGGCGAAGGCCCCAGGCCGCTCAGGCATCCTCTCCGCGGAAGCTGGATGCGGCGGTCACTGGTAGCCCTTCGGGAAGGGGTCCGGCTCCATCAGGTCCGCCGTCTCGTAGATCACCTCGTACTGGCCGTCCGCCTTGGCCTTGCCGACGCGGGTCTTGCTCCACAGGTGATGGTTCTCGTGGATGCGGACATAGCCTTCGGGCGCCTGCGAGAACTCGATGCCGGGGGAGGCCGCCGCCACCTTGTCCACGTCGAAGCTGCCGGCCTTCTCCACCGTCAGCTTCCACAGCCAGGGTCCCAGATAGGCCGCCTGGGTCACGTCACCGATGACGATGTTCTCGCCCCACATCTTCTTGAATGCCTGGACGAAGGCCTTGTTGTTGGGGTTGTCGAGGGACTGGAAATACTTCATGCAGGCATAGGCGCCGGCGATGTTCTCGCCGCCGATGCCGAGGATCTCGTCCTCGGTGACCGAGATGGTGACCAGCGTCTGCTTGGACAGGTCGATGCCGGCCGCCTTGAGCTGCTTGTAGAAGGCGACGTTGGAGCCGCCGACGATGATCGCGTAGATCACGTCGGGCTTGGTCAGCTTGATCTTGTTGATGACCGAGTTGAACTGGGTATGGCCGAGCGGGAAGTACTCCTCGCCCACGACCTTGAGGCTGTTCTTCTCGATGTGCTTGCGGGCGATCTTGTTGGAGGTGCGCGGCCAGATATAGTCGGAGCCCAGCAGGTAGAAGCTCTTGGCCTGCTTCTCCTTCACGACCCAGTCGATGCCGGCCAGGATCTGCTGCGTCGCCTCCTGCCCGGTGTAGATCACGTTCTTGGACTGCTCCAGGCCCTCGTAGAAGGTGGGATAGTAGAGCATGCCGTTGTACTGCTCGAATACCGGCAGCACCGCCTTGCGGGACGCCGAAGTCCAGCAGCCGAACACCGCGGCGGCCTTGTCGTTGACCAGAAGCTTCTTGGCCTTCTCCGCGAAGTTCGGCCAGTCGCTGGCGCCGTCCTCCTGGATGAACTCGATCTTGCGGCCGAGCACCCCTCCCATCTCATTGATCTGCGCGATCGCCAGCTTCTCCGCCTGGACCGACCCGGTCTCGCTGATCGCCATGGTGCCGGTGACGGAGTGGAGGATGCCGACCCGCACGGTGCCGTCGGTCACCGCGAGCCCGGTGGTGTTGACCGCGGAAGTCGCCGGCGCCTGCGCGTAGGCCGTCCGGGGCAGCAGTCCCGGCAGAAGCGCCGAGGCAGGCAGGGCCGCCATGCCGAGCAGCAGCTTGCGGCGCAGGGCGGATTCGGGGCGATCGGACTCAGGGCTGGTCGGGAAGTGATCGGAAGACATGCAACCTCCTTTAGCGTTCTGGCGTCGGGCAGGTGCGAAGGTTCCGGTCGATGCCGCGATGCAGCAATACGGTAATTGACGTATATGCTAGTATTCAGGGGCCGGGCTACCGTGTCCGACACCCATCATTCTCGGGACTTTCCAATCTGACGGTGGATCAAGGACGGATGGCGGCGCTCCAGAAGATCGTCAGGGTCCGGCGCACCTACAATCAGTGGGTCGCCAACCAGACCCTTGAGGACTTCGCGCTGCGTTTCACCGCCAAGGGCGCCCGGCGCTGGTCGGCGCTCCGGGTCGCCAACACCGCCCTGGGCGCCATCTCCTTCCTGGCGCTGGAGGCGATCGGCGGCACGGTGACGCTGAATTACGGCTTCACCAACGCGATGGCGGCGATCCTGGCGGTGGGTCTGCTGATCTTCGTCACGGCGGTACCGATCAGCTATTACGCCGCCCGTTACGGGGTGGACATCGACCTGCTGACCCGTGGCGCCGGGTTCGGCTATATCGGCTCGACCATCACGTCGCTGATCTACGCCTCCTTCACCTTCATCTTCTTCGCGATCGAGGCCGCGATCATGGCGCTGGCGCTGGAGATGGGGTTCGGCATCCCGCTGTCCGCCGGTTACCTGATCAGCTCGCTGGTGGTCATCCCGCTGGTGACCCACGGCATCACCTTCATCAGCCGGTTCCAGCTCTGGACCCAGCCGGTCTGGGTGGTGCTGCACGTTCTGCCCTTCGTCTTCATCGCGATCCACCATTCCGACGGGCTGGAGGAATGGACCGGCCATACCGGGCTTGCGGGAGATCCTGACGGGTCGTTCGACCTGCTGCTGTTCGGGGCGGCGTCAGGCGTGATCTTCGCGCTGATCGCCCAAGTCGGCGAGCAGGTCGATTTCCTGCGCTTCATGCCGGTGAAGCGCAGGGGAAACCGCTTCGTCTGGTGGACCTCGCTGATGTCGGCGGGGCCGGGCTGGATCGTGCTGGGGGCGGTGAAACTGGCGGCGGGATCGTTCCTGGCCGTCCTGGCGCTCGGCCAGGGGGTTTCGATCGAGCACGCGGCGGAGCCGACGCGGATGTACCTGGTGGCGTTCGGCCACGTGTTTTCCAGCGCCGACGTGGCGCTGTTCGTGATGGTGGCCTTCGTCGTCGTGTCGCAGATCAAGATCAACGTCACGAACTCCTATGCCGGGTCCATCGCCTGGTCGAACTTCTTCTCCCGGCTGACCCACAGCCATCCGGGCCGGGTGATCTGGCTGGTGTTCAACGTCGCGATCGCCTTCCTGCTGATGGCGGTCGGGATCTACAAGGCGCTGGAGCAGATCCTAGGCCTGTACTCGATCGTCGCGGTATCGTGGGTGGGCGCCATCGTCGCCGACCTGCTGATCAACAAGCCGCTGAAGCTGAGCCCGCCGCACATCGAGTTCAAGCGGGCGCACCTGTACGACATCAACCCGGTCGGCGTAGGCTCGATGCTGCTGGGGGTGCTGGCCTCGGCACTCGCCTTCACGGGGCTGTTCGGCGCCACCGTGGAGGCGCTGGCGCCGTTCGTGGCGCTGGCGGTGCCGTTCGCCGCGGCCCCGCTGATCGCCTGGGCGACGGGAGGGCGGTACTACATCGCGCGTTCCTCGGCGGGGCTGCTGCCGGGAACCCCGACGACCCGGTGCGTGATCTGCGAGCACGCCTTCGAGCGGGAGGACATGGCGTTCTGTCCGGCCTATTCGGGCGCCATCTGCTCGCTGTGCTGCTCGCTCGACGCCCGCTGCCACGATGTCTGCAAGCCCCAGTCGCGGATGCCGGAACAGGTGCTGGGCTGGCTGAGGCTGGCCCTGCCGGAGCGGGTGGTGGACCGCGTGAACTCCCGCCTGGGCCATTATCTGAGCCTGCTGTCGCTGTTCGGGCTGATCATCGGCCTGATCCTGACGGTGATCTATCACCAGGCGGTGCTGAACGACGACGCCCACCGCGAGACCATCGCCGGCATCTTCTGGAACCTGTTCTTCATCCTGATGATCATCACCGGCGTGGCGACCTGGCTGTTCGTGCTGGCCCAGGAAAGCCGCAAGGTCGCGCAGGAGGAGACCGCGCGCCAGACCAACCTGCTGATGCAGGAGATCGAGGCCCACGAGCGGACCGACGCCGAGCTTCAGAAGGCCAAGGAGGTCGCCGAGGCCGCCAACCTCGCCAAGAGCCGCTATGTGGTCGGCATGAGCCACGAGCTGCGCTCCCCGCTGAACGCGATCTTCGGCTATGCGCAGTTGCTGGAGGCCGACCAGACCATCCCGCCGCGCCGGCGAGACGCCATCAAGGTGATCCGGCGCAGCTCGGAGCACCTGTCGAGCCTGATCGAGGGACTGCTCGACATCTCGAAGATCGAGGCCGGCCGGCTGCGGCTGAACCGCGACGAGGTCCACCTGGTCGAGTTCCTGGACCAGATCGTCGACATGTTCAGGCTCCAGGCGACGGCGAAAGGGATAGAGTTCGTGTTCGACCGGCCGGAGACGCTGCCGCTGGTGGTCCATACCGACGCCAAGAGGCTGCGCCAGATCCTGATCAACCTGCTGTCCAACGCGATCAAGTTCACGCCCGGCGGCTTCATAGCGCTCCGCATCCGCTACCGCAGCCAAGTCGCCGACATCGAGGTGGAGGACAGCGGCATCGGCATCCTGCCCGACGACCTGGGCCGCATCTTCGAGCCGTTCGAGCGTGGCCAACTGGCCGGCGCCCGGATGACGCCCGGCACGGGATTGGGCCTGACCATCACCAAGCTGCTGACGGAGATCATGGGCGGCGAGATCTCTGTCGGCAGCACCGCCGGCAAGGGCAGCGTCTTTCGCGTCAAGCTGCTGCTGTCGGAGGTGCGGCGGCCGAGCCGGCTGGCGCCCGTCGCCCTGAAGATCACCGGCTACGCCGGACCGCGCCGGACGGTGCTGGTCGCCGACGACGATCCGGACCACCGGGAGCTGGTGACCGATATCCTGGGACCGCTGGGCTTCATCGTCTTCACCGCCATGGACGGCGGGTCGTGCGTGGCGCTGGCGGAGGAGATCCAGCCCGACCTGGTGCTGATGGACATTTCCATGCCCGGGATCAACGGGCGGGACGCCGCCCGGCTGCTGCGCCGGTCCCGCCAGGTCCGCGCCCGGATCGTCATGATCTCCGCCAACGCCGCGGAAGGGCGGGCGGAGCCGGGCGCCGACGAGGACGGCGGCACCGCCCATGACGGCTACCTGGAGAAGCCGATCACGATCCCGGCGCTGCTCGACGCGATCCGCGCCGTGCTGGGCCTGGACTGGATGCACGACGTGGCGGTAGAGCCGGTTCTGCCGGCGAAAGCCGGCTTCCCGCCCGAGACGGTGCCGGAGCGCGGACACCTGGACGACCTGCGCCAGCTCGGCCGGATCGGCTATGTGCGCGGGATCAAGACCAAGCTCGAAGAGATCGAGGTGAAGAGCCCCGAGTGCGGCCCGTTCGTCAGCCACATGAAGTCGCTGGTGAACGACCTGGCGCTCGACGATTACATGCGGACCCTGGAGGCGCTCGATGGTCATGCTGGATAGGCTGAAGGCACGCGACATCGTGCTGGTCGTCGATGATTCCCCGGAAACGCTCGGCATGCTGACCGACGCGCTGGAAGAAGCCGAAGTGACCGTGCTGGTAGCGCTGGAAGGCGCCAAGGCGCTGACGCTGGTCGACGAGATCACGCCCGACGTGATCCTGATGGACGCGATCATGCCGGGGATGAACGGCTTCGAGACCTGCAAGCGGTTGAAGGACAAGAAAAACGTGGCCCATGTGCCGGTCATCTTCATGACCGGCCTGACCGAGACCGAGCACATCGTCGCGGGCTTCGAGGCCGGCGGCGTCGATTACGTGACCAAGCCGATCGTGCCGGACGAGCTGATCGTCCGGATGCACGCCCACTTGGCGAACGCCCGGCTGGCCCAGAGCGCCCGCAGCGCGCTGGATGCCACCGGCAGGTTCCTGCTGGCCGCCAGCAAGGCGGGCGAGGTGCTGTGGTGCACGCCGCAGGCGAGCATCCTGCTGGCCCCGCTGCTGGACGCCGCCGCCGGCGACGGCGGGCGCCTGCCCGCCGCGGTCAGGAACTGGCTGGCCGAGCGTGACCGTTCGGGCTCCGACAGGCGGACGGACGGCGTCGCCGTGACATGCGGCGGCGACGGACATCAGATCCAGTTCACCTATGTCGGCCGTGCCGGCCCCGACGAGTTCCTGCTGCGGCTGGTCAACAACCGGAGCTGCGCCGAGGAAACCCTGCTGAAGGAAAGGCTCTGCCTGACCGCGCGGGAGTCCGAGGTTCTGCTGTGGATCGCCCGCGGCAAGTCCAACCGCGACATCAGCGAGATCCTCGGGATGAGCGCCCGCACGGTGAACAAGCATCTGGAACAGGTCTACGCCAAGCTGGGCGTGGAGAACCGCGCCTCGGCGGCGGTGATCGCGATCCGGACGGTGGGGCTGGTGTGAAGGAACTCCGCGCCGGCCTCCGACAACATTTCGTCTTTCCACGTGTTGAATCCCGTGTCGCCATGCCCGCGACCGGTTCCGGCAGGCGGGAGGGCGTTTCGACAACAATTCGCAGAGGGAGGAACACATGGCGGACGACAAGAGTAACACCGGCGCTGCCGCGACCGGCAGGGGTACCCAGCAGGCCGAGAACACGCTTCGCCAGGGGGCCGACCAGCTTCGCAACCAGATGGGCAACATGGCCGACGTGGCGGGAATGTCGGCGAAGGTCTCCCAGGAGCTGATCCAGCGCTCCGGCCAGAACTTCGAGATGATGAAGCGGATCGCCGAGACCATGACCTCGGGCGCCCGTAGCGCCGCCGGCGAGTGCGCGGAGTATGCCAAGCATTCCGCCAAGCGGCAGTCGGAGATGATGCAGCAGCTCGCCTCGGCGCGCAGCCCGAACGACGTCCTGGACATCCAGAACCGCTATCTCCAGGACAATCTGAAGGAACTGCTGAACTTCAGCGAGCGCCTGTCCCGCCTGTCGGCGGAAAAGGCCAAGGAAGCCGGCGAAAGGCTGGATCAGAAGGGCTGATTGGCTCCCTGGCTGCCTGATGTCAGGTGAGTCCGATGCTCCGGGCCGGTCGAAACAGCGGTCCGGAGTTTCGTCAGCAGGTCGGGCTTCTGATTGCTTTCAGGCGAGCTATGCCGGCATCAAGATAACATGCCGCATCGAAGAATATGCCCAGGTTTTCCTGGTTGCAGTGCCGCCTCTTGACCAGATACAACAGCTCGGTTTCGAGGTCCTGAAGCGCTTTTGCAGGGATATTGGGACTGCGATGAGTCCCTACAGAGCTCGACAGATGATCTTGGCTGATATCGAGATTGAGAAGCTGCAGGACCGTGTGGATTGCCGCTCTTTCCTGTAATGTATGAGCTTCGGGAGGATCTTCCTTGAGTCCTTGCAAATGGAGGTGGACGATTCTCCTTTGGCAAAGCCTGAAAAGGAGCACACCCGCGACCTTGCCTTCCGATACCCCATCCTGCAGCCTTCTTCGCTTCTGCAGGAATTCCAAGTCGGTTTCGCACTCCCGCAAGGCGGCGATGAATTCTGCCTTGGAAACACTAACCAAAGACCGCTTGTCTGGATCTGTGGCAGCAATCAAATAAGACGAGAATTGCGATACCAGATAGTCAATATTATCTTTATCGAACATGTCAGATACCGCATTGAAAACAAAATATTCACTGATCCAGAGACTTAATGATATCTCAAATCTATTCATGCGCTTTTTTCTCTCACTCATCGTTGGTTTGCCCGCCGTCTCAACCAACTGACTGAATCCTTCGGGTGTCGTGGTCATTCCGCTATTACCACCGTGTGGAAAGCTCGGAACTCCTTGTGCGACACCCAGAGCCACTTCATGGACGAAATCCGCCAATTTCCCTTCGTCTTCAAGTTCGGCCAGCGTAGGCATTGAATACCTCTAATTGAAAATTCAACGACAATCAGGGGCTTTTTATCACATTACCGCGACTGTTCAATCGCAAATCCACTCACGAGTTCACAAAGAAACATAACTTCGACCACTCTGAAACTAATGATGCACACCATCCCAGAAGGGAATACCAATGTATAACGCCGACTTCGAGTGTTGCGGGACTTCGTATCTTGATCCGCCCGAGCCTTATGACAAAAACGCCTATAACCGCACTGTTCTGTTCGTCGAACATTCGGCAGAAGGCGTCATATATCCTTGCTGTAATCTCCCGCACACAGAAACTGCGGTCTCTGTGAGCCGGTTTACAGGCCTCCGGACGCACAGCGGATAGGGTTTGTCCATCGAAGACGACAGCGGCAACCGCCGCGAACCCGAACCCCAAGCCCCGAAGGAGACACCGTCATGATCCGCATCACCGCCGCCCTGGTCGCCCTGTCCATCGTCACCGGTTCCCTGGCCGCCGGCCCGACCCTGGCCCAGCAGCGCGGCGGCGTCGAGATCGGCGGCAACGCCACCGTCATCGGCCTGGCGAACAACGCGGTCAACGCGGCCACCGGCTTCCTGGCGAAGGCGGACCAGAACATCGGCGCCGTCAAGGGCGACGTGAACATCAAGGGCAACGCCACCGTGATCGGCCTCGCCAACAACGCGGTCAACGCGGCCACCGGCTTCCTCTCCAACGCTTGCCAGTCGGTCGGCGTGGTCAGTTCCGAGAGCGACTGCTGATCCCGTAGTCCGGTTCGGCCCTTTTCCTCCTCTTCCTCTCCTCGCCTCCTACCTTGCGCCCCGCGGCCAGTGCCGCGGGGCATTTTTCGTTCGGCCGCATTTCGTCCGCTTCTCGCCCGGGCCGCTTCGCGCCTAAACTTCCCTGCCCGCTCCCGTGGATTTCTCCGGGGATCGATCATGTGAGACGCGATGAAGACGTCCGGACGTCGGCTGCCCCTGCCCACCTTGCCCCTGGCCGTGACCCTCTGCGGCTTCGCGCTGAGCTTCCTGTGGCCGATGGTCCGCTCGCGGCTTGGGCTGGGGATGGACGGCGCATTCGACGGTGCCGTGACGCTGCTGGCCGGGTCCGCCGGCTGGTTCGGGCTGGCCTGGTTCGGGACCCGCGTGGTCGACGGGTTGCTGCGGCGGCCGGCGGCATCCGACCGGTCGCCTGCGGCGCCCCGGCTGGTCGGCGACCTGACGCGCGTCCTGTTCTTCGGGCTGGCCGGACTGGCGGTCGCCAGCTTCGTCCTTCGCCTGCCGGTCACCGGCCTGATCGCGACATCGGGCGTGGTCATAGCGGTCCTGGGATTCGCGCTGCGCAACATCCTGGCCGACATCTTCTCCGGCATCGCGATCAATGTCGAACATCCCTACCGGATCGGCGACTGGATCCAGGTGGGAGCGGCCTCCGGCGGACCCGGGGCGACGGGCAAGGTGGTCGAGGTCAACTGGCGCTCGACCCGGCTGCTGACGACGGACGGGACCACCGTCATACTGCCCAACGGCCTGATCGCCGGCAGCCGCTTCGTCAACTACAGCCTGCCGGATGCCTCCTACCGGGCGTCGCTGCGGGTCCACCTGGACCCTGCGGTGCCGGTCAGGCGGGCGCGCCGGGTGCTGCTGTCCGCCCTGCTGTCGGTCGACCACCTGCTGGCCGAGGGGCAGTCGGACGTGGTGGTGGACAGCGTCGGGGAGGCGGGCGTCTGCTACCTGCTGCGCTTCCGGGTGCCGGACCACGGCGCGGAGGTGGCCTGCCGCGACGCGGTGGCCGCCGCCGTGCTGAAGGCGCTGCGCGACGCCGGCCTGGCGGTCTCGGCGCCGCGCCGGAGCCTGGTCCCGCAGAACCGCGCCGGCCGCGACCTGGAAGGCATGGACATCTGCCGCCGCATGCTGGGCGCGATCCCCCTGTTCCAGGCTTTCACGACCGCCGAACTCGACGCGCTGGCGAGCCGGATGAAGCGCCGGCAGTTCGCGTCCGGCGCCGTGGTGGTCAACCAGGGCGACCAGGGGTCCTCGCTCTTCCTGGTGACCGAGGGGCTGCTGGAAGTCCGGGGCACCGTCATGGGCGGGGACGGATCGCGGCCGGTCGTGCTGGACCGCATGGCACCGGGAGCCATCTTCGGCGAGATGGCGCTGCTGACCGGCGAACCGCGCAGCGCCACGGTGGAGGCCCTGACCGACGCCGTCGTCTACGAACTGGCCGGCGAGCATCTGCGCCCGCTGCTGCACGACCGCGCCGAACTGGCAGAAAGGCTTTCGGAGCTGATGGCGGAACGGGCGGAGCACAACGCGGAGAAGCGCGCGACCGCGCTGCGCCCGATGCCGGTCGCGCCGGCCCCCCACCGGCGCGACCTGCTGGACCGCCTGCGGGACTTCTTCGGACTGCCGGCGCCATGATTGGCACCGGTCGGATTTCCGCTGAACAGAACCGCCGGACGTGGCCCGCTTCACAGTGATTCCGGGCCTGATGTAAGCCGGTTTACATCGACGGCACAAGGGTTTGGGTAGGTTTGTGTCATCGCGAAGGACGCGATCGGCTCTGAAGCCGAAACCCACCGCAAACCCGATGAAAAGGAGTTCAGTCCATGATCCGCATCACCACCGCCCCCGCTCTGGTCGCCCTGTCCATCGTCATCGGTTCCCTGGCCGCCGGCCCGGCCCTGGCCCAGCAGCGCGGCGGCGTCGAGATCGGCGGCAACGCCACCGTCATCGGCCTGGCGAACAACGCGGTCAACGCCGCCACCGGCTTCCTGGCGAAGGCGGACCAGAACATCGGCTCGGTCAAGGGCGACGTGAACGTCAAGGGCAACGCCACCGTGATCGGCCTCGCCAACAACGCGGTCAACGCCTCGACCGGCTTCCTGTCCAGCGCTTGCCAGACGGTCGGCGGGATCAACTCCGAAAGCGACTGCTGAGGGAACGGCACGGCCCCGCGGCGCAAGCACCGCCGCGGGGCGGGATCAGGCCTCCGCCTCGTCCTCGTCGTAGAAGTCGGCAAGCTCCCGCAGGCCGTCGAGATCGCGGATCGTGATCGATCCCGCCGAGACCGTGATCAGCCCGTCGCGCTGCCACTCGTTCAGGTGCTTGTTGGTGCTTTCCCGGGTGATGCCGACCAGGGTGCCCAATTGCTGCTGGGAGAGCTTGACGTCGATCCGGGTCCCTCCGCCCCGCTCCTCCACCCCGAAGGCCGTCGCCAGTCGGACGAGGCAGCGGGCGAGCCGGATCGGCACTTCCAGGAACAGGGTGTCCTCCAACTGGGTGCTGGTTCGGCGCAGCCGGTCGCACAGCACGTTGAACATGCGCAGGCAGACGGTGGGATGGCTCTCCAGCCATGGCAGGAAGTGCCGCCGCTCCAGCACCAGCAGGCCGGTGTCCTCGATCGCCACCGCCTCGGCCGTCCGGGACTTGCCGTCGAGCAGGGCGATCTCGCCGAAATACTCGCCCTTGCGGACGATGTTCAGCGTCACCTCCTTGCCTTCGGCCGAGTAGCTGCAGATCCGGACGCGGCCGGAAAGCACGGCCATCATGCTGGAACCGGGATCGCCCTGGCGGAAGATGATGGCCCGCGGCCGGTGTTGCGCGACGGTGGCATAGGCCGCCAGCTGCGACAGCTCGCCGGGATCGACATGCTTGAGCAAGGAGTGCTCCGCCAGGACGGCAAGCTTCTCCTCCAGTCCCATAGTGGCCATCGGCGATGCCCTCCAGACTATGCCTCGTCATGGACCAGGACACACCAAGGATTGTGCCATTCCATGATTTGAGAAACATTATGGTCACGCAGGTTCGAGACTGTCCACTTCTCCCTGGATGGTGGAAAGCTAAACGAAATAGCGATTGCCCCCTCCAGTCTTTCAGATAGAGACTAATCCTCCTCAAGTTCTCAGACAGCATCGATCAGGAAAGGAGTCCCGTCATGTCCAAGATCCGCCTTCGCCGCCCTGGACCGGCCCGCCGTGGCTGGGCCGGGCGCGCCGGGTGGCTGGCGGGCGGGTGCCTCATGCTTGCCGGATGCCTGTCGGACCCGGCGATCGCCCCCGTCGTGGTGGAGCCGAAGACGCCGACCACCAAGACCATCAGCAGCTTCACCAGCAGCCTGCAATGCATGGACACCTTGCTGTGGCAGCATGGCAAGAGCGACATCTACATCATGACCTCGGGCATTCCCGACGCCACCGGCAAGGTTGCGGCGGGGACCAAGGAGATGCTGATCACCGCGATCTCGCGCATGTCGGCGCGCAGCAACGCCTTTCGCTTCGTGGATTTCGAGCCCAACCCGAACAGCGACGTCACAGCCCTGTCCGCCCTGATCGGCGTCCAGCCCGACTTCGTGGTGCCGAGCTACTACATCCGGGGCGCCATCACCCAGCTGGACGAGAACGTGCTGAGCGAGTTGCAGGGCGGCTCCGTGTCCCTGCCCTTCCTCGACATCGGCGCGTCGCGCGATCGGATCGTCTCGGTCGTGTCGGTGGACCTGAACGTCGGCGAGGTGGTGACCCGCCAGATCCTGCCGGGCATGTCGGCCAGCAATTCGATCGCCGTGGTGCGATCGGGCATCAGCGGCGATGCCGGCGGGAGGATCGACAAGGCCGGCTTCGCCTTCAACGTCGCCTTCAACAAGTCGGAAGGGTTCCATCAGGCCGTCCGGACGCTGGTCGACCTGAGCGTGGTCGAGACGCTGGGCAAGCTGACGCGGGTGCCCTATTGGCAATGCCTCGGCCTGGACCAGACCAATCCGACCTTCCGAGCCCAGGCCCGCGAATGGTTCGACACCACCCTGCCCGACGAGCAGGTCCGCTTCGCCCAGCAGATCCTGTCCAGCGGCGGCTATTACGAGGGACCGATCACCGGCATCTACGACATCGAGACCAAGGAGGCGGCGGCGCGCTACCAGACCGACAACGACCTGATCGCCACCGGCAGGATCGATTTCGACCTGTATTACTCGATGCTGGGCAAGCCCGGGGTGACCGCCCGCGCGCCCGGACGCACCGGCGCCATAGCCAATGCCGGCGGCCCCGGCATTCCGCTGATCCCGATGGATGCGGGCGGCGAGCGCCGCCTGGACCTGTTCCTCAACACCGACCGCGGCCCGGCGCCCCGGTTCAAGCAGGGGGAGGCCCTGGTGGTGAAGGCGCAGGCGACCGCCGACGCGTTCCTCTATTGCTATTACCAGGACAGCGACGGGACCGTGGCGCGGGTCTTCCCGAACCGCTTCCAGCCCGACGCCTTCGTGACCGCGAACCAGCAGGTCGAGATCCCGCCCGGCTACGAGAAGCCGTTCAACATCCGACTGGACAGCGTCGGCGACAGCGAGGCGGTCGCTTGCTTCGCCTCGGCCCGGGAGGTCGGCCTGTCGCTGCCCGACGCGATGAAGATAGAGGATCTGAGGCCTATCCCGCAGGCGACCCTGCGGAGCGTCACCCAGGCTTTCGACGAAGTCCCCGGCGGGAACGTCCGGACCAAGCGCCTGAACCTTTGGGTCGTCCCGGCCAACACGGTCGATTTCTGAACAGCGGCCGCCGCCCTATGCCACCGCCAGGCTGGACGGCGAGGCCGACCGCAGCTCCGACCAGTGGACGCGGCCGGACAGGGTATCCAGCACGGCATCGGCGAGCGCCAGCGCTGCCCGGGTTTCCGACCGGGCATCGACGCCGAACAGGTTGATCAGCCCGGCTATACCGTGCTCCGCCGGTCCCTGGATGCGGAAATCGTGCGGCCGCGAGTCTTCCGTATTCTGGTCACCCATATCGCGGCCGACCAGGTCCCGCGGCTCGGACAGGACATCCATCCAGCTTTCGCCCAGAAAACCGGAGAAGAACAGCGCCGCCGACTTGGCCCCGCGGCAGCCCGGAACCACGAGCCGGTCGAAGGGCGCCGTCCCTTCCAGCTTGTACCGCTTGGACCCCGGTCCGGACAGTTCGGGCGGAACATGGTTCCGCATGCCCTCGACCCGGGCAGCGATCTGGACCGCCTCGTAATCCTCCGTCGCATTGATCAGGCTGTCGCAGCGAACCGTCTCCAGCTCGCCCGGCATCCCGCCGAGATCCACCTCGAATCCGCGCCGCATGGGATAGGCCGCGACCAGCCGGCAATCCTCGGTGACGAAGGCGCCGGCGTTCTCCGCCTCGATCCGCAGGGCAAGGCGAAGCGATTCGCCATCGACGATGCCCGCATCGGGAGCGAACAGTCCGCCGATGCATCTCAGTCCCCGCTCGTGGGCGGTGACATCGGCGACCGACAGCAGCTCCACCGAGGGATCGCGCTGTTTCATGTCATCGAGCAACGCCATCTCGGCGTCATCGCGCGCGATCAGGAGTTGCCCGGTGCGCCGGAACGGGACTTCCTGGCGGGCACAGTAGGATTCCAGCGCCTTCGCCCCGAGGGCCGAGAAGCCGGCGCGGAGGGTCCGGGAACGGTCCACGACCGGGGCCTCGACAGGCTCCGGCCAGCCGCCGGCCGCCAGGGCATGCCCGCCGTCGTCCTGCTGGCGGTCGCGCCGGGCGATCAGCATCACCTCCCGCCCGTCGAGGGCGAGACGGCGCGCAACGGCGGCCCCCAAGGTTCCGCTCCCGATCACGACACATTCTATCCTGTCGGCAGACATAAAAAAAACCTCTCGCCGTGAATAACCCTCGCGTATGCCGAAAGACGCTGTCAGCGGCAGTTGCTGCGGACAAATCGCGGCCAAGTTCGTTTCGCTTCTCGAAATCTACGTCTCTAACACCGCGTCCCACTGTGAGGGCTTCCATTAATAAATTTAAGTCGCCTTTTGTTCATAGAACGATATGGCATCAAAGTATTGAACGGTAGGATCCCGCACCTTCGTTCGGCCGATACCGCACTTCGCTGTTCGATCTACCGTCGGATGCCGGCACAGAATGGCCCGGAACAAGATGGCCCGGAACAAGATGAAAGGTGGCGTGTTTCGCTCCTCGCCGTCGGAACCGGAACTTGCGGTGCCGGAGGCATCCAGAGCCGTGACGGCAGCCATGTCGGAACCAGGGACGGTACAGGCGGTTGCTCCCATTCCGCCTGGTGCGGATCATCATAACGGAGCATGCTCGTGAACGGAAAAAAGGTTCGCCTCGCGATCGTCGGCGTCGGAAATTGTGCTTCATCGCTTGTGCAGGGCCTGGAATACTACAAGAACGCTGCCGAAGACGATCAGGTGCCCGGCCTGATGCATGTCACGCTGGGCGGCTACCATATCCGCGACATAGAGGTGGTGGCCGCCTTCGACGTGTCCGACGCCAAGGTCGGACACGACTTGGCCGACGCGATCCACGCCCAGCCGAACAACACCGTCCGCTTCGCCGAGGTTCCCAGATCCGGCGTTACGGTCGAGCGCGGGCCGACCCTGGACGGCCTCGGCAAGTACCTGGGGCAGGTGGTCACGGAGTCGGAGCGCCCGGTCGCCGACGTCGCGGAGGTGCTGCGCCGCAGCGGCGCCGAGATCCTGGTTTCCTACCTGCCGGTCGGATCGGAACAGGCGACGGAGTTCTATGCCGAGCAGGCGCTGGATGCCGGTTGCGCGCTGGTCAACTGCATACCGTCCTTCATCGCGTCGCGCGACGCGTGGCGCCGCCGATTCGAGGAGAAGCGCCTGCCGATCATCGGCGACGACATCAAGTCCCAGGTCGGCGCCACCATCGTCCACCGCGTGCTGACCAACCTGTTCCGCGAGCGCGGGGTCCGCCTGGACCGGACCTACCAGCTCAACTTCGGCGGCAACGCCGATTTCGAGAACATGCTGGAGCGCGAGCGGCTGGAATCGAAGAAGATCTCCAAGACGAACGCGGTGACCAGCCAGCTCGACGTGCCCCTGTCGAACGAAAACGCCCATGTCGGTCCGAGCGACTACGTGCCGTGGCTGGCCGACCGCAAATGGTGCTACATCCGGATGGAAGGCACGACCTTCGGCAATGTCCCGCTGAATTGCGAGCTGAAGCTTGAAGTCTGGGACTCCCCCAACTCGGCCGGTGTGGTGATCGATGCCGTGCGTTGCGCCAAGCTGGCGCTGGACCGCGGCATCGGCGGGGCGCTGATAGGCCCGAGCAGCTACTTCATGAAGACGCCGCCGCAGCAGTTCACCGATGCCGAAGCCCGCATGCGGACCCTGCGCTTCATCGATGGCGAAGCCTGACGGCACGTGAGCCAGGACGTTTCGACAATCCACCTCGTACGGCACGGCGAGCATGACCTTTCCCCGGGGTTGCTCGCCGGCCGCACGCCCGGCGTTCCGCTGTCGGGGCGCGGGATCGAACAGGCGCGGCGCACGGCGGAGCGGCTGGCCCAGGCCGGCGGCATCGCCGCGGTCTATTCCAGCCCGCTGGAACGCACCTCCCGGACGGCCGGCATCATCGCCGACCGCCTGGGACTTCCCGCCGAGATTTCCGTTGCTTTGATAGAGATCGACTTCGGCGACTGGACCGGCCGCCCGTTCGCCGAACTGAACACGCGGGAGGACTGGCGCCGCTGGAATCATTTCCGAAGCGGAACGCGCCCGCCCGGCGGCGAGACCATGGCGGAGGTGCAGGCGCGGGTCCTGGGCTTCATCGAAAAGCTGGTCGCCCGCGGCCCGCGGAGTTCCGCCGTGCTGGTCAGCCACTGCGACGTGATCCGGGCCGTCCTGGCCCATTGTCTCGGCATGCCGCTGGACCTTCTCCTGCGGCTGGAGGTGGCGACAGCCTCCGTCAGCACCGTCGAGATCGGCCCTTGGGGGCCCCGCATCCTGCGGATCAACGAGGAACCATGATGAGCGAGCAGGACGAAATCCGGCGCCGGATCGATGATCTGGGCCAGTGGTTTCATAATATCAAGTTGAAGGGCGTGCGGACGGCGCCCGACCATTTCCTGGGCGACTATCCCAATGTCAAATGGCAGCGCTTCGCCCATGCGGTGCCGGAAGACCTGCGCGGCATGACCGTGCTGGATATTGGCTGCAACGGCGGCTTCTACTCGATCGAGATGAAGCGCCGGGGGGCCGACCGGGTGGTCGCCATCGACAGTGAGCCGATGTATCTGGGTCAAGCCCGTTTCGCAGCCGAAATGAGCGGCGCCGAGATCGAGTTCCGCGAGATGTCGGTCTATGACCTGGGCCGGCTCGGCGAACGTTTCGACCTCGTGATCTTCATGGGCGTGCTTTACCACCTGCGCCATCCCCTGCTTGCGCTCGACCTGATCCACGAGCATGCGGCGCGCGACCTGCTGCTGTTCCAGTCGATGATGCGCGGCAGCCAGGAAGTCGAGCCGCTGGAAGAGAATTATCCCATCACCGAGACCGGCATCTTCGCCAAGCCCGGTTACCCGAAGATGCATTTCGTCGAGCGGCGCTATTCCAACGACGACAGCAACTGGTGGATCCCGAACCGGGCCTGCGTCGAGGCCATGCTCCGCGACAGCGGATTCGAGATCGAGCAGCGGGCGGAGGAGGAGGTCTATCTCTGCCGCCGCACCGAACGCCGGACGCCCGGGGTGGCCGCCGTTTATCCAGCGAGGGGACAGCAATGATCGAAGCGGCGATGATCTGGAACGAGCCCAACAACAAGTCCCACTGGGACCCCGAGCTTGATCCGGACTGGATTGCGTTCGGCCGGATGGCGTCGCTGGCGGGCCAGGCGATCAAGGCGGAAGCCCCCGGCCTGCTGCGCGTTTTGGGCGGCATCTCGCCGATCGACCCGGTGTTCATCTCCAAGCTCCGGTCGCGCGGAGTGCTCGATGATGTGGACGTGGTGGCGGTCCACGGCTTTCCGCTGGACTGGAACCTGTGGCCGATCCACGAATGGCCCGAACGGCTGAAGGAGATCCAGGCGGTCACCGACCTGCCGGTCTGGGTCAGCGAGGTCGGCGTCTCGACCTTCGGCGCGGAGGAGGTCCAGGAGTTCGGGCTTCAGCGCACGGCCGACCTGCTGATCGGCCGGGTGCCGCGCATCCACTGGTACAGCCTGTACGACCTGCCCCGCTCGTGGGAAGCGACGACACGCCATCGCGAGGCGGAAGGATCGTCGTATTACCGGCACTTCTACATGGGCCTGCTGCGCGAGGACGGCTCGCCGAAGCTGGCGATGAGCCACTTCAACCGCTACACGCCCGACATGGGCATCTGCCAATGGTTCCACTACGAGGATCACCGGCTGGACGATGCCGTGCGCTGGCTGCGCGACCTGGGCGTGCGGCACCTGCGCACGGGCCTGAGCTGGGCCGACAGCTTCCGCCCGAACGCCCTGGACTGGTTCGACCGCCAGATGAAGGCGCTGGAGGAGTTCGACGTGACGGTGACCTTCTGCTTCACGCCGGAGCACCGCGGGCTGGCTCCCCACCACACCAGCCCGCCCCAGGTGCCGGAGGAGTTCGCGGAGTTCTGCGCCACGATGGTCCGGCGCTACGCGGCGTGATGCGGCACCCATGGTTCGCCGCTTTGGAACGCCTCGGACTTCGGCGTCGAAATGCGTGCCGTTGGTTTGGCCACAGTTGAACGCAGATGGGCGCAGATACGTACTCTGCTCCTCGGCCTCAATGCTCGGCGTCGGCGCCCGGCGGCCAGCCCATGCGGGGCGTGCCGCGAGTCAGCAGGTGGGAGATGCGGGGCTCGGCGGGGTCGACCTCGTACTCGACCGTCACCGCGCCGGAGCCGGCGTCCAGGCCGGGCGCGATGTTTTCCGGCAGGCGGAAGCGCAGGCCCAGGATCAGGCTGAGCGCCAGGGACAGGCCGGCGGCGGTGAGCGCCTGCCCCGTGCCGATCGCCACGGCGTCACGGCCCCCGCCCCTTCCAGCACGGCGATCAGGGTGGCGAGCCAGATCGCCCGGAACATCGGGTAGCGGAAGGGCGCCGGCGCCGAGGGCGGTTTCGGCATGCTCCCGGCTGCCGGGGTCGTCTTGATGTCTTCTTCTCGTGCCGGCATGACTCAGCGGAGTCGGGGTTCGGCGGATGGCGGGAACGGCACCTGCTTCAACACGCCAGCGCGGCAACCGGCCCATGGGGGAGCGTGGGCGGGGCGGAACGGAAGACATATGTCCGACGGCGGTATTGCCCTTTACGAACCGGTAATACCGGTCTACTCTCCCCGGTCGCAACGCACTCGGTTGGCAATCATGTCATTCGAAATCGAAAGAAGATTCCTGGTCTGCCAGGATGTCGGCAGACTATGCCGGAACGGCGACAGAATAGTTCAGGGATATTTTTCTTTTGATCGGCAGTCGCGCATCCGTATCAGAATCCGGAATGACAGCGCTTTCCTGACCATCAAAGGACCGCGACAGGGAATTATCCGGTCCGAGTTCGAAAGTAATGTTCCATTGCCGCTCGCGGCTGCCATGCTGTCGCGACTGCCGCCTGAAACGCTGATCGAAAAGGTCAGGTACACGTTGCCTTACGCCGGCCTGGCGTGGGAAATCGACGTGTTCGGCGGCCTGAACGCCGGGCTGGTCGTGGCCGAAGTGGAGCTTTCCCACCCGGAGCAGGAAATCATCCTGCCCCACTGGGTCGGCCGCGAGATCACCTACGACGCGCGCTACGGAAATTCCAGCCTTTCCGTCGAACCCGTTTCCAGTTGGACGCAAGCCGCCTGAGCTTCCTGCGCAGGTACTTTCAAACGGCTTTGCGCACCAGGACCGGTTCTTCGACGACGGATAGCCTGTCGGCGCTCTTCGGAAGCTTCTCGGCGATCCCGAGCGCCGTTTCGCGCCGCCGCATCTCTTCCCAGATATCGTCTGGGGTGATCCCCATGTCCGCCCACAGAACCGTCAGGTTGTAGATCAGGTCGACGCTCTCCGCGACGACGCCGTCGTGGTTGTCCTGGACGGCTTCGATCACGATCTCGACCGCCTCCTCCCCGACTTTCTGGGCCATTTTCGCCCGGCCGGCCTGTTGGAGCTTGGCCGTGCGCGACTTCTTCGGGTCGAGTTCCCGGTGCTCAAGGATGGATTCGTATAGACGTCTCAACGAGTCATGCATGATATGGGTACCAATGGCCGGCGAAGCGGGACTGCGGCTCACTATGCCTGAGTCGCCCCTATCCTGGAAATGTAATGACAGACCTTACAAGTGGTAAGCTGACGCAGTCTTGTCAGCCGTTTTCTATCCCTCTTTCGGACAGAATGCCCAGGCCAAAGTGACGCTCAGGCGAAATCCCGGAAGCTGTCGGCCGCCGCCCGGTCGTAGCCCTGGCTGGCCCGCAGGAGCTGGCGCGTATACTCCTGCGCGGCCTTGCCCCGCCGCAGATCCGCGACGGACATCTCCTCCACCACGCGGCCCCGGTTCATCACGGCCAGCCGGTCGCACATGTATGCGACCACCGCAAGATTGTGGCTGACCAGGATGTAGGTCAGGGCCCGCTCGGCCCGGAGCCGCTTCAGCAGGTTGAGGATTTCGGCCTGGACGGAGACGTCCAGGGCGGAGGTCGGCTCGTCCAGCAGCAGCACGCGCGGCTCCAGGATCAGGGCGCGCGCGATGGCGACCCGCTGGCGCTGCCCGCCCGAAAGCTGGTGGGGAAAGCGGAATCGGAACCGGGGGCCGAGCCCGACTTCGCCAAGGACGCGCTCGATGCGCCGGTCGGCATCGCCAAGCCCGTGGATCGAGACGGGTTCCGCCAGGATGCGGTCGATGGTGTGGCGCGGGTGAAGCGAGCCATAGGGGTCCTGGAACACCATCTGGCAGCGCTTGAAGAACGCCTTGTCCCGGCGCTGCCGCTGCGGCTGCCCGTCGACCGACACGATCCCCGTCCAGTCCGGGTTGAGTCCGCTGATCGCGCGCAGCACGGTGGATTTGCCGGAGCCGGACTCGCCGACCAGCCCGAAGCTTTCGCCCTCGCCGACCCGGAAGGTGACGCCCTGGACCGCGTGGATGGCGCTCTCGCCATGGCCGAAGGTGACGTTCAGGTCCTCGACCTCGATCATCGGCCGCCGCCCGTTCCGCCGCCCGTTCCGCTGCCCGTTCCGCTGCCCGCTCCGTTGTCCGCCCAGGCGGGGTCGCGGGCCAGGACCGGCAGCTCGGGCCGCGTCTCGTCCAGCCTGGGCAGGCTGTCGAGCAGGCCGCGGGTGTAGGGGTGCTTCGCGTCGTGCAGCTCGTCGGCCCGGCAGGTCTCGACCACCCGGCCGGCATACATGATCAGGATCCGGTCGCAGAACGACGCGACGAGGTTCAGATCGTGACTGATGAAGATCAGCCCCATGCCCCGCCTGCCGCACAACTCGTCCATGATCGCCAGCACCTGCATCTGGACCGTCACGTCCAGGGCCGATGTCGGCTCGTCCGCGATCAGCAGGTCGGGGTCGGGGATCAGCATCATCGCGATCATGATGCGCTGCCCCATCCCGCCGGAGACCTCGTGCGGGTACAGGTCGAACACCCGCTCCGGATCGCGGATGCGGACGGAGTCCAGCATCTCCAGCGCGCGCCGCCTGGCTTCGCGCCGGCCGGCGCCGCTGTGGACCTGGTAAGCCTCCGCGATCTGGCGGCCCACCGTCATCACCGGGTTGAGCGAGAACTTGGGGTCCTGCATGACCATGGAGATACGGCGTCCCCGGATGCCGCGCAGCGTGCGCTCGGACGCGGTGCGCAGGTCGGTGCCGTCGAACTCGATCCGGTCGGCGGCGACCTCGCCCGGCGGCGGCACCAGCCGCAGGACGGCGCGCCCGGTCATGGACTTGCCCGAGCCGGACTCGCCGACGATGCCCAGCTTCTCCCGTCCGACGGTGAAGGAGACGCCGCGGACGGCCTCGGTGAAGCCGTCGCGCGCCGGGAAGCGGACGCGCAGGTTCTCGACGGTGAGGAGCGGGGGTGTCAGGGAAGTCATCCGTTCTTGGGGTCCAGCACGTCGCGCAGCCCGTCGCCCAGCAGGTTGAAGCCCAGGCTGACGACGAAGATCGCGAGGCCCGGCAAGGTGGCGACCCACCACTGTTCGAGCAGGTACTGCCGGCCGGTCGAGATCATGGCGCCCCATTCCGGCAGCGGCGGCTGGGCGCCCAACCCCAGGAAGCCCAGCCCCGCGGCGGTCAGGATGATGCCGGCCATGTCGAGCGTCACCCGGACGATCAGGGAGGAAGTGCAGAGCGGGACCACATGCCCCGCGATGATCCGCACGGGCGAGGCGCCCTGAAGGCGGACCGCGCTGATGAAGTCGCTGTGGCGGATCGTCATGGTCTCCGCGCGGGCGATGCGGGCATAGGGAGGCCAGGAGGTGATCGCGATGGCGATGACCGCGTTCTCGATTCCGGGTCCCAGCGCCGCGACGAAGGCCAGTGCCAGGATCAGCTTGGGGAAGGCCAGGAAGATGTCGGTGACCCGCATCAGCACGATGTCGGTCCAGCCGCCCAGATAGCCGGACACGGTGCCGATCAGCAACCCGACTACCGGGGCGGTGACCGCCACCAGGAGCACGATGTAGAGCGTCAGCCGCGAGCCGTGGACGACGCGCGAGAAGATGTCGCGACCGAACTGGTCGGTACCGAACCAGTGGGCGAAGCTCGGCGGCTGCAGCCGGTTCGCGAGGTCCTGGTCGTAGGGCGACTGGGTCGCGATCAGCGGCGCGAACAAGGCGACGAGGACCAGGGCCGCGATGATGAAGAAGCCTACCATCGCCAGCCGATTGCGCGAGAAGGTCAGCCAGCCGGCATAGAGCCGGCCCAGCCGGGCCTGCCCGCGCGAGCGCGGCGTGTCGGTCAGCAGCCAGTCGCGCAGGCTGTTGCTCGTTCGGGTGCCGTCCATCGGGGCGCCGGTCATCGCCGGGCCCTCGGGTCGAGCAGCCGGTACAGCAGGTCCGACAGCAGGTTCAGGCCGATGAAGACGGCTCCCACCACCAGCGTTCCGCCCAGCACGGCGTTCATGTCGGCGCTCAGCAGGCTGTTGGTGATGTACTGGCCGAGCCCCGGCCAGGCGAACACGGTCTCGGTCAGGACGGAGCCTTCCAGCAGGGTGGCGTAGGACAGCGCCACCACCGTGATGAGCGGCACGGCGATGTTGCCCAGCGCATGGCGCCAGATCACCCGCGTTTCGGAAAGGCCCTTGACCCGGGCGGTCGTGATGTATTCCTGCCTGAGTTGGTCCAGCATGAAGCTGCGGGTCATGCGGCTGATATAGGCGATGCTGAAATAGCCCAGGATCGAGGCGGGCAGCACCAGATGGGACAGGGCGTTCCAGAAGATCTCGGTCTCGCCGGCCAGCAGCGCGTCCACGGTCAGGATGCCGGTCACCGGATCGACCAGCCCGTCGTAGAACACGTCGAGCCTGCCCGGCCCCGGCGCCCAGTCCAGCTTGGCGTAGAACAGCAGCAGCCCGACCAGCCCCAGCCAGAACACCGGCACCGAATAGCCCACCAGTCCCAGCACGCGCACCAGATGGTCCGGCCAGCGTCCGCGATGGACGGCGGCCATCACGCCTGCGGGAATGCCCAGCACCACGCCGATGATGACGGCGGCGGTGGCCAGTTCCAGGGTGGCGGGGAAGACCCGGGCGACATCCTCCAGCACCGGGCGCGAGGTCAGCACCGATGTGCCGAGGTCGCCGCGCGCCACGTCGGCGACGTAGAGGCCGAACTGCTGCCACAGCGGCAGGTCCAGACCCAGCTCCTGCCGCATCCGTTCGTAGGTCTCGGCGTTGGCGCGGTCGCCGACGGCGGCCAACACCGGATCGATCGGCACGACGCGGCCGATCAGGAAGGTCACGAGCAGCAGTCCGAGCAGCGTGAGCGCCACGGAGGCCAGCAGCCCGGCGACCCGCCGCAGCGGCCCCGCGGGGCGCCGGGGCCGCCGGGCGGCGGTATTGCCGCCCGCTTTGATGATGTCGGTCAAGACCCGCTACTTCTTGGTCGCGAGCCGGTACAGGTTGGTGTCGAAGCTGGGCCCCCAGACCAGCCCTTCCACATTGGTGCGAACCGCCGGGACCTCGACCTGCTGGAACATGACGACGAAGGGGCTGTCCTCCATCACCGTCTTCTGCAGTTCCTGGTATGTGGCGGCCCGCTTGCCGGCGTCCCGCTCCAGCACGGCCGAGGCGGTCTTCCCGGTCAGCTCGGGAATGTCCCAGGCGTTCCGCCAGGCGAGCGTCTTGGACGTGCCGTCGTCCGCGTTGTTCGGGTTGGACGCGAAGGTCTCGGCGTTGGTGTGAGGGTCCTGGTAGTCGGGACCCCACTGGCCGATATAGATGTCCTGATTGCGGGCGCGATACTTGGTCAGCGCCTGCTTGCCGTCCATGGGCAGCAGCTCGATCTTCACGCCGGCCGCCGCGGCGCTGGCCTGGATCGTCTGCGCCATGTCCATGGTCGGCGAGGTGTTGCGCACGTCCATGGTGACGGTGAAGCCGTCCGGGTAGCCGGCGGCGGCCAGCAGCTCTCGCGCCTTCGCCGGGTCGTACTTGAACGGCTTGTCCTCCACGGCGCCCAGGAAGCCCTTGGGCAGGAAAGCCTGGTGGACGGTGCCGAGGCCGTTCATGATGCTGCCGCGCATGGCGTCGTAATCGACCAGGTAGCGCATCGCCTTGCGCACCTCTGGCTTGGCGAGGATCTCGTTCTTCTGGTTGAGGCTGATGTACCAGAGGGTGCCCTTGGGCGCCTCGACCAGCCTGATGTCCTTGGATGCCCGAAGCGGCTCGAACTGCTCGGGCTTGAGGTTGCGCGCGACGTCCACGTCGCCCTTCTCCAGCAGGAGCCGCTGGGTGGCGGGCTCCGGAATGTGGCGGATGATCACCCGCTTCATGGACGGGCCGCCCTGCCAGTAGCCGGGGAAGGCGTCCAGCATCAGCATCTCGCTGGCCTTCCACTGGCGCAGCTTGAACGGGCCGGAGCCGGCGGAGTTGGTCTTCAGCCAGGTGGTCCCGAAATCGCCGTCCTTCTCGTTCTCCTGGACCAGCTTGGCATCGACGATCGAGGCGACCCCGGCGGTCAGGCAGTACAGGACGAAAGTGGGGGCGTAGGCCTGGTCGGTCTCCATCACCAGCGTGCCGGAGTCGGTGGCCCGGACCTTCTGGTCCACATTGTCCTTGGTGAAGCCGAACTGGGTCAGGATGAAGGCCGGCGACTTGTTCAGCTTGACCGCGCGGCGCAGCGAATAGGCCGCGTCCTCGGCGGTGAGGGCATTGCCGGAGTGGAACTTGACGCCGTCTCGGATCTTGAAGGTGTAGGTCTTGCCGTCGTCCGAGACCTCCCAGCTTTCCGCCAGCCCGGGCAGGATCCTGCTGACGTCGTTCACGTCGTAGGAGATCAGCCGCTCATAGACCTGGGCGCCGTATTCGGCGCCCGACAGCTCGAAGATCTCGGCCGGATCGAGGCTGATGATGTCGTCGAACTGCCAAGCCATGACCAGCGCGTCCTTCGGCGTGTCCGCCAGGGCCGGCGTTGCGGTCCCGACGCCGGTTCCCACGACCGCGAGCGCCACGAAGGCGGCTCCCATCAGACTCCGGGCGAACTTATCCATGAAGCGGCCTCTCTCCTGCTGTCCTGGCATCTTGTTGATTCATTTGCCCTGTCCGCTCCCGGCGGCAGGCAGCGATGCACCTGCGAAGGATTGACCGTCCGGTCAGGTCCTGTCAAGCGACGCACCCGGAGAAGCGGCGCGTCGGAATTGCTGCCCTCCGGCTTTTGGGGGTCGCGCCGGCCGCGTCCGCGGGGCAGGATGCGGCCGCCTTGCTCCCTCTGGAAAGCACCCCATCCATCATGCTGCCGATCGTCCGTTCCATCTCCTCCCTGCTGACCGCCGTGGCCCTGCTGATGCTGGGCAGCGGAATGCTCAGCACGCTGGTCGGCGTCCGGCTGACGGCGACCGGGGTCGGGCCGGTGGCGATCGGGTTCGTGATGGCGGCCTATTACGCCGGGCTGACGGCGGGGTCGCTGTTCGGCTACCGGGTCATCGCCAAGGTCGGGCATATCCGGGCCTTCGCGGCTTTCGCGTCGGTATTCTCCGCCGCGACCCTCGGGCATGCGCTCTATCTCAGCCTGCCGCTGTGGGCGGTGTTGAGGCTGGCCGAGGGCTTCTGCATGGCCGGCCTGTTCATGTGCATCGAGAGCTGGCTGAACGACCGGGCGACCAGCCGGACGCGCGGGCAGATGCTGTCGCTCTACATGATCACGCTGTACGGCGCCATGGCGGTCGGGCAGCAGCTGCTCAACCTGGACGACCCGACGGGCATGCTGCGCTTCATCGCGATCTCGATGCTGACCTCGCTGGCGCTGGTGCCGGTCGCGCTGACCCGCAAGGCGCCGCCCCTGCTGCCCGACATCGCCTCCTTCGGCATCCGGCGGCTCTACGAGGCGTCGCCGCTGGGGATCTTCGGGACCTTCGTCAGCGGCATCGTGACCGGCGCCATCTACGGCCTGGCGCCGGTCTACGGCACCCAGCAGGGATTCGGGACCGCCGGCACCGCGCTGTTCATGACCGTGATCATCCTGGGCGGCGTCGCGCTGCAATGGCCGCTGGGCAAGCTGTCGGACGTGTTCGACCGCCGCTCCGTGATCATCGCCCTGTCGGCGGCCACGGCGGCGGCCAGCGTGGGCATGATCACGGCGTCGGAAATGGGCGGCGACCTGATGCTGATGCTGGTGGCGGCCCTGTTCGGCGGGCTGTCCTTCACGCTGTATCCCGTCTGCGTCGCCCACACCAACGACCATATCGACAAGGCGGAGCTGGTGCAGGCCAGCGGCGGCCTGATCCTGTCCTATTCGGTCGGCGCCACGCTTGGACCGCTGGCCGGCTCCGCGGCCATGTCTGTGCTGGGCGGGCCGGGTCTGTTCGCCTTCACGGGTGCCGGCGCCGCGGCGGCCGTGGTGTTCGGCCTCTACCGGACCGTCAAGCGCGCCGCTCCGCCGTCGGAGGCGCAGGGGCCGTTCCGAAGCCTGCCGCGGACCACGCCGGTGGCGGCACCCCTGGACCCGCGGGGCGAGGACGAACCGCAGCTCTCCCTGGACCTGCCGGAGAGCCCGCCGGGCGGGCGGCATGCCGCGGAATGAGGCAGTCCCGGCCTCCACAGGCACGCTTGCCATTGGCTCCTCAGCCGACTGGAGATATGTTGTAGGCAAATCGGTCGACCAACCAGTCGGGGCAATCCGGCCCCGGCGCAGAGCAATAAAGTGGAGTATGATTGATGGCGGGCAGCGCGCTCACCTTTTTCAAGGGACAGTGGCTCGAAGGCAACCCGGGGATCATCGGTCCGATGAGCCACTGCATGTGGCTGTCGTCGGTGGTGTTCGACGGCGCCCGCGCGTTCGAGGGCGTGGCGCCCGACCTGGACCGCCACTGCGAGCGGCTGATCGCCTCCGGGCACGCCCTGGGACTGGCGCCCATGCTGACGGCCGGCGAGATCCAGGAACTGGCGATCGACGGCATCGGCCGGTTCCCGCCCGGCATCGCGCTCTATATCCGACCGATGTTCTTCGCCGAGGAAGGCTGGGTGATGCCCGACCCGGCGAGCACCGCCTTCGCGCTGACCATCCATGAGTCGCCGATGCCCCCGGTCGCCGGGTTCACCGCCTGCCTGTCGACCAAGCGGCGCCCCCTGCCCGGCACCGCCCCGACCGATGCCAAGGCATCCGCCCTCTATCCCAACGCCGGCCTGGCGCTTCGCGAGGCTCAGGGCCGCGGCTTCGACAACGCGATCCTGCTGGACCCGCTGGGCAACGTGGCGGAGTTCGCGACCGCCAACCTGTTCATCGCCAAGGACGGAGCCGCCCACACGCCGGTGTGCAACGGCACTTTCCTGAACGGCATCACGCGCCAGCGGGTGGCGCAGCTGCTGCGCGACGCCGGCGTCGCGGTGTACGAGCGCACGATCACCTGGACCGAGCTGATGGACGCCGACGAGGTGTTCTCCACCGGCAACTATTCCAAGGTCGTCCCGGTCACCCGGGTCGAGGACAGGCATTTCGAGCCCGGCGCGGTGTTCAAGCGCGCCCGCGGCCTCTACTGGGACTTCGCGCACCGGTGAGCGGCACCGACACGGCCCCCATGGTGCGCGACGGCCGGGACGGCGACGCGGAACAGCTGATCCGGCTGATGCGCGACGTGTTCTCCGAGTATCCCGGCTGCGTGCTCGACGTCGACGGGGAGGAGCCCGACCTGCGCGCCATCGCGACGGCCTATGCCGGGTACGGCGGCCGGTTCTGGATCGCCGAGGACCCTTCGGACGGCCGCATCGTCGGCATGGTCGGCGGCCGGCCGCTGGGCTCGGCCGGCGGGCATTGGGAGCTGAAGAAGCTCTATGTCGATCGCGGTGCCCGGGGCACCGGTCTGGGCACCCGCCTGGTGAAGCTGGTGGAAGCCGAGGCCGCGCGCCGGGGCGCGCCCATGCTGGAGCTGTGGAGCGATACGCGCTTCCATGACGCCCATCGCCTCTACCAGCGCCTGGGATACCGGCGCGGGACGGAGCTGCGCGAGCTGCACGACCTCAGCAACAGCGTCGAGTATCATTTTTCCAAGCCGGTCGCCGTGAGCAAGGAGACCCGATCGCTGGTCCGCATCCTGGAGCACCACGGGATCACCGTGGTGCTGGACGTCGGGGCCAATGTCGGCCAGTACGCGACGCGGCTTCGGCACGGCGGCTATGACGGCAGGATCGTCTCGTTCGAGCCGCTGCCGGAGGCGAGGACCGCCCTCGCCCGGGCCGCCGCGGGAGACCCGTCGTGGCAGATAGCGCCGCAGGATGCGCTCGGCGCCACGGAGGCAGAGGTCACGCTCAACGTCTCGGCGGAGTCGGACATGAGCTCGACCCTGCCGTTCCGGCCGGAGATGGGCGCCCTGCTCGACAGCGCCGCCTATACCGGGTCGGTCACCGTTCCGCTCACGCGGCTCGACCGGGTGTTCGACGAGCATGTGGCGTCCGGCGACCGCTGCTTCCTGAAGATCGACACACAGGGCACTGAATCGGCCGTCCTGGAGGGTGCGGCCGGCCGGCTGGACCGGATATCCTGCATCCAGCTGGAGCTGTCGGTCGTGCCGGTCTATCAGGGAGAACGGGGCTATCTGGAGATGATCGACGCCCTGGCCGGGCTGGGGTTCCAGCCGGCGCTCTTCATCCCTGGCTATTTCAACCGCCGCACGGCACGAATGATATCCATGGACGGGGTGTTTGTACGTATATCCGAGTAATTTTCATTTAAGCATCTGTAAATGACTCGTCGGCCATACCTGTATGCGCCATCCGGGGCGTTCCGACGGCACGTTCGACATGGTCCGGACAGCAGCATTTCTAAGTTTCTGAAAGTGACTTCATGACCACGATCCTGATCATCGACGACAGCCAGCTTGCCCGCAACATGGTATCGGGCATGGTCCGCGGCGCGCGGCCGGAATGGCAGATCGTCACCGCGAAGAACGCGGACGACGCCTTGGAGAAGGTCAACGAAGTCACGCCGGATGTCGCGATCGTCGACTTCAACATGCCCGGCATGGACGGGCTTAACCTGTCCTGCGAATTGCACAGCCGCTTTCCCGAGCTGGACATCAGCATCCTGACCGCCAATGTCCAGGACAGCATCCGCCGCAAGGTGACCGACAAGGGGTTCCGCTTCGTCGAGAAGCCGATCACGCCGGACAAGATGCGCGACCTCCTGGCATCGATTCCGTGAGGACCGTCATGCAGCTGACGGAAGCGGAAAGCGACGCGATCATCGAATTGTTCAATCTCGGCATGGGCAGGGCCGCCGGCGCGCTGGGGCAGATGGTCGATGCCGAGGTGGCCCTCTCCGTGCCGAGCCTGGACATCGTCCGCCGCACCGATGCCCCCGACCAGCTCGGCTGCCCCGCCGGGCAACGGATCTGCGCGGTCCGGCAGACGTTCGCCGGGCCGTTCGACGGCCAGGCCATGCTGATCTTCCCCGAAGGCAGCAGCCTGGAGCTGGTCCGCCGCCTGCTGCCCGACAGCCCGCCGCTGGGCGACATGACCGACCTGGAGGAGGAAGCGCTGACCGAGGTCGGGAACGTGATCCTCAACCACTGCCTCGCCAGCTTCGCCAACCTGCTGCATTCGGAGATCAGGACAGAGATCCCGGTCTATCAGATCGGCCGGCCGGAGGAGATCATCGGGACGGCGACCGGCACGACGGCCAGCACCTATGTGCTGATCATCCGCGTCGATTTCGGCCTGTTCGCCAAACGGATCGAGGGGCATGTCCTTTTCCTCCAGGATATCGCGTCGATCCAGGCATTCCAGGCCGCCATCCGCGCCTTCCTGGCCAGCATGGACGCCTGACGGGCGGAATCGAAGGCGCCATGTCGATCCCCCCGGGCCTGTCCGACCTGATCGTCCACAACAGCGATATCGGCCTCCTCGTCATCGACCGGGACGAGCGCGTGGTGGTCTGGAACAGGTGGCTGGCCGTCCACTCCGGCATTGCAGAGGCGACGGCGCTCGGCGCCCCCTTGACCGGATTATGGCCGGTGATAGCGGGATCGCGTGCCCACATGGCCATTCGGGAAGCGCTTGAGCATGGCAGGGCCGGTTTCATTTCCCACGCCTTCAACCCCATGCCCTTCCCGCTGCACGGTCTGGCAGGCGATCGTTTCGGCGACCCGATCGACCAGCTCGTGCTGGTGCGGGCGCTGGATTCCGAGGACGGCGAGCGGCGCTGCCTGATCCAGATCGAGAACATCTCCAGCGCGGTCCGCCGCGAGAAGCACCTGCGCGGCCAGATCCGCGAACTCCAGGAGACCAAGACCCGTCTGGAGCAGCAGGGCCGCGACCTGGAGGAGATGGCCCGGCGGCTGCGCACGGCGCGCGACGAGGCGGAACGCGCCAACCGCGCCAAGTCGGAGTTCCTGGCCAACATGAGCCATGAGCTGCGCACGCCGCTGAACGCCATCATCGGCTTCTCGGAAATGCTGGAGTCCGGCTATGGCGGCTCGCTGAGCGAACGGCAGGCCAGCTACACGCGGGACATCCACGAGAGCGGACAGCACCTGCTGCAGATCATCAACAATGTGCTCGACATGTCGAAGGTCGAGGCCGGGCAGTACCAGCTTTTCGAAACGGCGGTGGACATCCGCGAGGTCGCCCGCACCGCGCTGTCCATCGTCGGCGGGCAGGCCCGCGACCGCGGCCTGTCGCTGGAGATGGATATGGCCGCCGATCTGCCGATGGTGATGGCCGACGAGCGGACCCTGCGGCAGGTGCTGCTGAACCTGCTGTCGAACGCCGTGAAGTTCACCCATTCCGGCGGCAGGATCACCTTGGCGGGTACAGTGACCGCCAACGGCGATGTCGAGGTGCATGTGGGCGACACCGGCATCGGCATCCCGCCGGAATCGCTGGACTTGGTGATGGAGCCGTTCCAGCAGGCCAACGGCAGCTTCAGCCGCGAGTATGAAGGGACGGGGCTGGGACTGACCATCAGCAAGAACTTCATCGAGCTTCACGGCGGCCGCCTGTCGATCGCCAGCGAGGTCGGTGTCGGCACGTCGGTGACCGTGCTGCTGCCGAAGTTCAGGGTGCTGAGCGACGCGGGTGAGTGAATGCCGGGGGCGACTTCCCGAGGTCGGCTGGCGCCATCAGTCGCTCCGCCAGGGATTGAGCAGCCTGACACCCATCGGCTCGAAATCCCGCTGATTGCGGGTGACCACGATCAAACGGTGAACCAACGCGGTCGCGGCGAGGAGGCTGTCGCGCTGTGGCTGCGGATCGGGCACGTGCAACGCGGCGCAACACCGAGCGACGGCGGCTTCGACAGGAAGGATGCGGCCGTCGAACGCCGGCATCACTGGGAATCGATCCAGGTACGAAGCACCTTCCCCTTGGCGCTATCTCTCCGGGCCGCCTGCTCGGTGCCCAGTTCCAGTTCGAAAACCGTGATGACCGAAATGAACAGCTCCGCCGGCACGACGGACTCGACCCAGGTGATCAGCCCACGGTTCGCCTTTTCCGGCCGGCGCAGTTCCGTCAGTAGGGTGGTATCGAGGAGAAACATCAGTCGAGTTCGAGCGGGCGCGCGACATCGCCTGTGAGGCTCGGCGGTTCGAAATCGAAATCGCCGTCTTCCTGACGGAGCAGATCAACAAGCGACGGGTTGACGTCCCCGGACAGCCGGCGAAATGCCTCATATGTCAGCAGCACGAATGCCGGTTCGCCACGGTCGGTGACGATCACGGGGCCTTCCTCTGCCGCCTTCTTGGCACTGCCGGGGTGCCGATCGGACTCCCGGCTGGTGATCATCCGGCCCATAGTCCAGCCCCCTTCGGCAATGATGCTACAATACGACATCATCGCCCGTCGAAGAAGGTCGATGCACGGATCCGACCGGAAGCGGACGCCGGCGCCGATCATCTTCGCCACCCCCCTGAACGGAAATGCGGTTTCCCCTGTTAAGGTTGGTATACGCAACCAAGTGGAGGCCGATTTGCTCCCCCCGCAGCCACTCCCGCCGCAGCCGCTCCCGCCGGGTGGCTCGCCGCTTCCCAACGAGGATCTGCCCAATCCGGGTCCCGCCGAAGTGCCGCCGGCTCCGCAGCCGGACTTGCCGCCCAGCCAAGTCCCTCCTTCGATGGGTTGAACCACCATGGCAGAAAAGAAACTGAACTCGGTAGACGCCAAGCAGGGGACGAAGGAGGGGGTCGGACGCTACGTTCTCACCATCTCCTTCGTGCTCGCGGCGATCGCGCTGTTGATCGCCTACTTCGTCGTCATCTGAACGCCGGTTTCCGGCGATCAGCGGGGGTGGGCATGATGCCCACCCTTACACGTTCATATCGCGGGTGAACGGCAGGTTCCGGATGCGCCGGCCCGTGGCGGCGAACACGGCGTTGGCGACGGCCGGGCCGACGGGTGGCACACCCGGCTCGCCGACGCCGGTGGGTGCCGCGGCCGATGGGACGATGTGGACCTCCACGGCCGGCATCTCCTCGATGCGGAGCACCCGGTAGTCGTGGAAGTTGGACTGCTCCACCCTGCCCTTGTCCAGCGTCACCTCCCCGTACATCACGCCGCCCAGGCCGAAGCCGATGCCCCCTTCCATCTGAGCCCGGATCACGTCGGGATTGATGGCGAGGCCGCAGTCCACCGCGCAGACCACCCGGTCCACCTTGACCGACCCGTCCGGCTGCATGGTGACTTCGGCCACCTGAGCGACATATGTCGAGAAGGATTCGTGGACCGCGACGCCGCGCGCCTTGCCCTGCGGCAGCGGCGTGCCCCAGCCGGCCTTCTCCGCCGCCAGGTTGAGCACGCCCATGTGCCGAGGGTGCTTGGCCAGCAGCGCGCGGCGGAAATCGACGGGGTCCTTGCCGGCGGCACTCGCCAGTTCGTCGATGAAGACCTCCGTCGAATAGGCGGTGTGGGTGCTGCCGACGGCCCGCCACCACAGAACCGGCACGCCGACCTCCGTCGTGTGCAGGTCCACCAGCATGTTGGGGATGTCGTAGGGCAGGTTCGAGGCACCCTCGACCGATGTCCCGTCCACGCCGTCCTTGATCAGCACCGGGGCGAAGGGCGTGCCGCCGATGATGGACTGGCCGACGATCCGGTGCCGCCACGCGACGGGCGTTCCGCTCGCATCCAGGCCGGCGGTCAGGGTGTGGTAATACATGGGCCGGTACCGGCCGCCGCGGATGTCGTCCTCCCGCGTCCAGACCAGCTTGACCGGCGTTCCCCGGTCCAGCGCCTTGGCCACATGGACCGCCTCCACGATGTAGTCCGAGGCGGCGTTGGCCCGGCGTCCGAAGCTGCCGCCGGCCACCAGCGTGTTTATCCTGACCTGCTCGGGCTTGAGCCCGGCCGCCGCCGCGGCGTTGCCCTGATCGATCGTCTGGAACTGGTCGCCTGCCCAGATCTCGCATCCGGACGCGTCAAGCCGGACGACGCAGTCCAGCGGCTCCATCGGGGCATGGGCCAGGTAAGGGAATTCGAAGGAGGCCGTCACCGTCTTCGCGGCGCCCGCGAGCGCCTTGGCGGCGTCGCCTTCGACGCGGGCCGGGGCGCCCGGCTTCCCGGCCCGCGCCTTGTACTCCGCCATCAGTTCGGCCGTGCCGCGGGTCTCGGCCCGGGACTCGTCCCATTCGATCGCCAGGGCCTCGCGGCCCTTGGAGGCGGCCCAGAAATTCGTGGCTACGACCGCCACGCCGGAAGGGACCCGTACGACCTTGACCACGCCGGGGATCGCCAGCGCCTTCGCGTCGTCCACGGACTTGACGTTGGCGCCGAACACCGGCGGGCGGGCGATCACGGCGGTTACCATGCCGGGCAGAACCACGTCCAGGGCGAACTGCGCCGTGCCGTTCGACTTCGACCGGGTATCGACGCGCGGTACCGACGTGCCGATCAGGGTGAACCTGGACGGGTCCTTCAGCGGCGCGTCGGCCGGTACCGGCAGGCCCGCCGCCTTGGCCGCCAGATCGCCGAAGGTCGCCGACCTGCTCGACGCGGCGTGGGAGACGACGCCCTTCTCGACCGTGACCTCGGCGCGTTCCACCTTCCACTCCCGCGCAGCCGCCTCGACCAGCAGGGCGCGGGCGGTGGCGCCGGCCCTGCGAAGCTGTTCGTATGAGTTGGCGATGGACGAACTGCCGCCGGTGCCCTGGACCGGGCCGAACGCCAGGTTGTTGTAGAGCGAGGCATCGGCCGGCGCGCCTTCGACGCGGACCTGCGACCAGTCGGCGTCAAGCTCCTCGGCGACGAGGGTTGCCAAGCCGGTATAGACGCCCTGCCCCATCTCCAGATGCTTGGACAGCACGGTGACGGTGTTGTCGGTGCCGATGCGCACGAAAGCGTTGGGGGCGAAGCTCCCGCCGTTCGAGGCCGCGGACGCGACTCTCGGCCCGACGCTCCAGTGGAAGCCGATGGTCAGGCCGGCCGCCGCGGCGGCGCTGCCCTGAAGGAACCGGCGCCGGCTGGTTCTCGGGTCGATCGCGAAATTCCTGAGCATGGATCAGCCCTCCATCTTGCCGGAAGCGTCATGGATCGCGGCGCGGATGCGCACATATGTCGCGCAGCGACAGATGTTGCCGCTCATCGCGGCATTGATGTCGTCGTCGCTCGGCTTGGGCGTCTGCTCCAGCAGGGCCACCGCAGACATGATCTGGCCGGACTGGCAATAGCCGCATTGCGGCACCTCGAACCGTTCCCAGGCGGCTTGGACCGCGGTCGCCGCCTTGCCCGAGATGCCTTCTATGGTGGTAACCGACTGGCCGCCGACATCGCCGGCCGCCAGGGAGCACGACCGGGCCGGCTGGCCTTCCACATGCACCGTGCAGGCGCCGCACTGGGCCATGCCGCAGCCGAACTTGGTTCCCGTCAGGCCGGCGAAATCCCGGATCGCCCATAGCAGGGGCATCTCCGGATCGACGTCCAAGGTGACCGGCTTGCCATTCAAAGTAAACGAAACCGCCATCACTCTCTCCCTGAACCGCGTTCCGTGCGACACCCATCGCAAACCGCCGGGCGGCAGGCAGTGCGCACCATCACAAGGTTAAGGAATTGTCATGACGTTCAAGTGACGGTCAGGCCTCACTCCCCGGCGCGGCGGCGGCTGTGGCTGTAGCTCAGGAAGTCCGCGCTTTCGTGGGGCGGGCACAGCAGGTCCTTGATCGGGATGCAAAGCAGGTCCTTCTCCGCCTCGTCCGCCGCCTCCAGCAGCTTGGCGCACCGCTCCTGCCAGGGAGCGTCCAGGGCGCCGACGCCCCGGACCGTTCCGCGCAGACCGATGCCAAGCCCCTTCAGCAGGTCGTGCAGGGTCGAGGAACTGAGGTCGCGGGTGGTCACCCAGGCGCCCTGGCTGGTCCGGGCGACCCAATGGCTCTGCCGGAGCTGCTCCAGCATGCCGTCGATCACGGCGGCGCCGACCGGCACCCGGCCGATCAGGGTACGGCGGCGCATGCCGACCCCCAAATGGCTGGCGCGCAGCAGTTCGGCCAGCACGGCCAGCGCCACCGCGACCCGCTGCGCCGGCAGCAGCCCCTCGGGACCGATCTTGGTGATCTTGCCGGCCCGCCATTCCGGCAGGGCTGCCGCGACCTCCGCGCCGATCAGAACGGTGGACCAGGCGATATAGAGCCAGAGCAGGAAGATCGGGATGCTCGACAGGGCGCCGTAGATGGTGCGGTAGGCCGGGAACTGGGTGATGTACCAGCCGAACAGGCCTTTGGAGACTTCCAGCAGGACCGCCGCGATGAAGGCTCCCAGGACGGCGTCCTGCCAGCGGACCGCGCGGTTGGGGATCAGCAGGTAGATCAGCGTGAACCCGATCCACTCGAACAGTCCCGGCAGCATCAGCCGCCATGTCCGGATGATCTCGGCCTCGGTGTTGAACTGGAACGTCGCCAGCAGGTAGCTGGAGAACGACAGGCTGGCGCCGAACAGCAGGGGCGTCAGCGTCAGGATCGCCCAGAAGGCCAGAAGGCGCGTGATCAGCGAGCGCGGCTCCGACACCCGCCAGATCGCGCTGAAGGAACCCTCGATCGTCCAGAACAGCATCACGGAAGTGATCGCCAGGCCGACGATGCCGAAGGCCGTGAGCTGTCCGGCGTTGCCGGCGAACTGGATGATCGTGTCCTGGATGGCGTCGCCGACCTCCGGCACCAGGTTGCGCAGGATCAGGGTCTGCGCCTGCTGCTGGAGCATCTCGTAGGCGGGAAAGGCCCGGAAGATCGCGAAGCCGATGGTCATCAGCGGCACCACGGCCAGCAGCGACGTATAGGTCAGCGCCGCCGAGGTTGTCAGGCAGTCGTCCTCGAAATAGCGCTTGAACAGGTGCTGCATGAAGCTGGCGAAGTCGCGCAGCCTTGACGGCAACGCCTTGACCCTTTCCGAAGTCCGGCCGAGCTGGAACTGCATCACCGACGCTCCCGCGGCTGGCGGAACGGGGGCGATGTGGTTGCCGTCATATGCAATGCGCTTTTCCTGTCCGGCCCGCCCCGACCCATCCCACCTTTGACCCGCATTTTCTTTGGTGTACGATGCCGGCCGCTTTCAAGCGCCGACAGCAAAAACACGAGGCCTCGATGTCTACTTCTTCCCAACTCATGGCCGGCAAGCGTGGCCTGGTCATGGGCGTGGCCAACGAACGGTCGATCGCCTGGGGTATTGCCAGCGCGCTCGCCGCGCACGGCGCCGAACTCGCGTTCACCTATCAGGGCGACGCCCTGGGCAAGCGCGTCAAGCCGCTGGCCGAATCGGTCAAGTCCCCGATCGTGGTGCCGTGCGACGTGACCGACGAAGCGAGCCTCGACGCCACCTTCAAGGCCATTCAGGACCAGTGGGGCAAGCTCGACTTTCTGGTGCATGCGATCGCCTTCTCGGATAAGAACGAATTGGACGGCAAGTATCTCAACACCTCGCGCTCCAACTTCGCGCGTACGATGGATATTTCCTGTTATTCGTTCACCGCGTGCTGCCAGCGCGCCGTTCCCCTGATGACCGACGGTGGCAGCCTGCTGACCCTGTCCTACTATGGGGCCGAACGGGTCATGCCGCACTACAATGTCATGGGCGTGGCGAAGGCGGCGCTGGAAGCGAGCGTAAGGTATCTCGCCGTCGATCTAGGCGGCCACAACATTCGTGTCAACGCGATCTCCGCCGGACCGATCAAGACCCTGGCGGCCAGCGGCATCGGCGATTTCCGCTATATCCTGAAGTGGAACGAGCTGAACGCCCCGCTGAAGCGCAACGTCACCATCTCTGAAGTGGGCGGCTCGGCGCTCTACCTGCTGAGCGACCTGGCTTCCGGCGTTACCGGCGAGGTCCATCACGTGGATGCCGGTTACCATACGGTCGGCATGGTCGCCGTCGACTCGGCGGCGGAGACGGCGCAGCTCCTGCAGGGGCTGACCGGACAGGGATCTTCCGGCGCGGCCAAGGGCTGAGACCATGGCGGGAAACAGCTTCGGCACGGCCTTCCGATTCACCACCTGGGGCGAGAGCCACGGGATCGCCATCGGTGCCGTCGTGGACGGGGTGCCGCCGAGGCTGCCGCTCAGCGAGGCCGACATCCAGCACTTCCTGGACCGGCGCAAGCCGGGACAAAGCCGGTTCACCACCCAGCGGCGTGAACCGGACACGGTACGCATCCTGTCCGGCGTGTTCGAGGGGCTGACCACCGGCACGCCCGTGTCGCTGATGATCGAGAACCAGGACCAGCGGTCCAAGGACTACGGCGACATCGCGCGCAAGTTCCGGCCCGGCCATGCCGACTATACGTATCAGGAAAAGTACGGCATTCGCGACTATCGCGGCGGCGGCAGGTCGTCCGCGCGGGAGACGGCCTGCCGCGTCGCCGCCGGGGCCATCGCGCGTAAGGCGTTGGGAGACGGCGTCACGATCCGCGGGGCGCTGGTCCAGGTCGGCCCGCACCGGATCGACCGCGAGCGCTGGGATTGGAGTCAGGTGGACGCCAACCCGTTCTTCTGCCCCGATGCCGAAGCGGCCGCCCACTGGGAAACCTACCTGGACGAGATCCGAAAGAGCGGCTCCAGCGTCGGCGCGGTCATCGAGGTGGTGGCGTCCGGCGTGCCGGTCGGCTGGGGCGACCCGCTGTACGACAAGCTGGACAGCGACCTCGCCCGCGCCATGATGACCATAAACGCGGTCAAGGGGGTCGAGATCGGCGAAGGCTTCGGCGCCGCCGAACTGTCCGGGGAGGCCAATGCCGACGAGATGCGCCGCAACCCGGACGGTTCGGTCCAGTTTCTGTCCAACCATGCGGGCGGCATCCTGGGCGGCATATCGACCGGGCAGGACATCGTCGTGCGTTTCGCCGTCAAGCCGACCAGTTCGATCCTGACGCCGCGGAGGACCATCGACCTGGACGGCAACGAGACCGAGATCCTGACCAAGGGGCGGCACGACCCCTGCGTCGGCATAAGGGCGGTGCCCGTCGGCGAGGCGATGGTGGCCTGCGTCCTGGCCGACCACATGATGCGCCACCGCGCACAGTGCGGGGGATGAACAATAGACCGGAATCGGCGCCCGCGTCCCGAAGCATTCTTTTCAAATCCCGATTGGGCCGATTCAATCCCTGGTCTGTTTCAGTTCGTTAGTTAAGGGAACGGTTCAGGGTGGTGTTCGCACGATGCCTGCCGAAACGGACAACCAGACCGGGACGGGCGATAGCGCGAAGGAAATGGAGGATGTGAATCTGAGCCATTTCCTTCAGGCCTTCTTCGACCAGGTTCCGGCAATCCTTTACATCAAGGATGAAGCCGGGCGCTACGTGAAGATCAACCCGCACTGCGAGCGGATCTTCCACGTCAGCGACGCGGAGGCGCGGGGACAGACGGACGACAAGTTCTTCCCACCGGAAATGTGCGCGCAGTTCCGGGCCAACGACCGCACGATCCTCGAAACCGGAGAGCCGCGGACCTTCGAGGAGACGGCGGTCATCGGCGAGGAGGTGCATACATACCTCGCCCGCAAGTTCCGCGTCAGCGACGAACGCAACGGCAAGCACTATGTCTGCGGGATATCGACCGACGTCACGTCGCTGAAGAACTCGGAGAACAAGCTCGCCGCCGCCACGGCGGAAGCGGAGCGCGCCAGCCGGGCGAAATCGCAGTTCCTGGCCGCGATCAGCCACGATATGCGCCAGCCGATCCAGGCGGCGTCGCTGTTCCTCGGCGTGCTGGACGGCAGGATCACGGAACCGAAGGCGCGCGAGGTCCTGGAGCGGGTGCGGTCCTCGATCGACGCCGTCCATGGAATGCTGGGGGACCTGCTCGATCTGTCGCGTCTTGACGCGGAACTTATCGAAACGACGCCCAGGCCCGTTCCGATCGGCGAGATCCTGTCGCGCCTGCACGCCGAGTTCTCGCCGCAGGCGGAATTGAAGGGCATCACCCTGCGGACCGTGCCCTGCGCCGCCAACGTCGCCACCGACCCGGACCTTCTGATCCGCATCCTACGCAACCTGCTGGCCAACGCCGTGGCGCATACCGCCTCGGGCCGGATCCTGCTGGGTTGCCGCCGATGCGGCGATAATCTGAGAATCGAGATCGCCGATACCGGCCCCGGCATTCCGGAGGGGCAGCAACACAGGATCTTCGAGGAGTTCTACCAGATCGCCAACCCGGAGCGGGACCGCAGCCGCGGGTTCGGGCTCGGCCTTGCGATCGTCAGCCGGATCGCCAGAATGCTCGGCCATCCCGTGGCCCTGCGCTCCAGCGTCGGAAAGGGATCGGTCTTCTCGGTGACCCTCCCGGTCGCGGCACCGGCATCCCTGCCGGCCCCGGAGCCCCGAGCCCGCGACGACGCCGTCGAGGGCACCTTCGCCTGCCGGCCCGTGCTCCTGATCGAGGACGATCCCGCCGTCATGGGTGCCTTGGAGATGCTGCTCGAGGAATGGGGGCTGCCGGTCGTCACTGCCCAGGCGATCGAGGAGCTGGCCGACAGCCTCGACAGGCTGGAAGCGACGCCGGCACTCATCATCGCCGACTATCGCCTGCCTGGCGGCGCCACGGGCGCCGACGCCGTGGCTCTGGCGCGATCCCGCCTGTCGCCCGACCTGCCCGCCATCATCATGACCGGGGATACAGCACCGGAACGGCTGCGCGAGGCCAGGGCCAACGGCAGCCATCTGCTGCACAAGCCCGTGCAGGCCGACCAGCTCCGTCACGTGGTCGGGGCTATCCTGGGGCGGCAGGCCGCCGCGGACCCTTCCCTAAAGCCCGAGGATAGGGACCAGCGCCTCGCCCGCCTGGACCACACCGGCCAAGATCGCCGCGGAAACGAACACCGTCGCGACGCTCAGGCCGAACCCGGCCATCAGCATCACGCCGTCGCGCTCGGCAAGCCCCAGTGAGATCACGCACAGCGCGATCGCCGGGAACCAGCCCAGCAGCGGAATGGGCGTCATCAGGACGACGCACAGGGCCACGCACAGCGCGCCGATCAGACGTTCGCCGAGGGGCGAGGTAAGCCATAGCATGCGCGGCCTGAGCACGCCTTCGAGCCGGCGCATCAACGGGATGAGCCTGTCGAGCATGCGCGCCGCCTGATCCCGCTTGATGCTGCCCCTGAGCAGCCCGCGCGGCAGCCAGACCGATTGCCTCCCGACCATCAGTTGGACCGACAGCAGCACGAGCGGAAGGTCGAACACGATCGCCATTCCGATCGGGAGCGGCAGCAGCGTCGGCAACGCCATCGCCAGCATGAATCCACCGAAGGCGCGGTGACGCAAGGCGTCCACGAGGTCGGCGAGGCTGACGCGCTCGGCCGGAAGGTTCTCCCGGAACTCGGTCAGGAGGTCGGTGATGCGGCGTGTGTCGCAGGCCGTTTCGGCACCGATAACGGCAGTCATGGGAGAGCAACCATCAACAAAAAAGGGAGCCCGCGGGCTTTACGCGGAGGACGTACGGGGTGGATGGCGTCCGACACCGTACCGGGCTTGAATCCGTACCGCCTACATAGGACAGTGTATGGGCCGCACAATAGACGGGTCAAAACAGATCCGCCACTACCCAGGAGGAAACACACGGATGCCACAGCCGGATCACCCGATGGCCCTGCCCGTACCCGACGCGGACACCCTGGACGACGATCTTCAGGCGTATTTCACCAAATGCGTGGACAAGCTCGGCCTGGTCCCGAACGTGCTGCGAGCCTACAGCGCGCGGCCGGAAAAGCTGCGTACATTCATCAAGCTTTACAACGAGCTGATGCTGGGCGGCAGCGGCCTGGACAAGCTGGAGCGGGAGATGATCGCGGTCGTCGTGTCCTCCGCCAACCGGTGCTACTATTGCCTGGTCGCCCACGGGCAGGCGGTGCGCAGGCTTTCGGGCGACCCCCAGCTGGGCGAGATGCTGGTGATGAACTATCGCGTGGCGCCGCTGCAAGGGCGCCACCGCGCCATGCTGGATTTCGCCTGGAAGCTCACCGTGACGCCGCATCTGATGGGCGAGGAGGATCGCCAGGCGCTACGCGACGCCGGCTTCGCCGAGGCCGACATCTTCGACATCGCCGACGTCGCCGGCTTCTACAACATGTCCAACCGGGTCGCTTCGGCAGTTGATATGATGCCCAACCCCGAGTACCACGGAATGGACCGGTAGGCCGTCCAACACTCGGGCAGCAGCCGGCACGGTCCAATTCGGGAGACATGATGTTCCGCTTCATCAAGGGCCTTTTCGCGCTGATCGGCCTGATCACCGTGCTGCTGGCCGCCGGCGGGGGCTATCTCGCCTATCGCGCCATCGAGCGGGAGGAGCCCGTTCCCGAGACCATCGTACTCGACCTGGACCTGGACCAGCCGCTGGCGGAGTACGTGCCCGACGACGCGCTTGCGGGCGCGCTGTTCGCGCGTACGGAAAGCCTGCGCGACATGGTCGACGCGCTCGACCGCGCGCGGAGCGACCCCAGGGTGAAGGGCGTCGTGGCGCGGCTCGGCGGAGACCGGATCGGTACGGGCAAGGTCCAGGAGCTGCGGGCAGCGATCCAGCGGTTCCGCGACAGCGGGCGCTTCGCGTTCGCGTTCGCCGAGACGTTCGGCGAACTGGGACCGGGCGACCGCGCGTACTATCTGGCCAGCGCGTTCGACCGGATCTGGCTTCAGCCCGTCGGGATGGTGGGTTTGACCGGCATCGGCGCCACGGTCCCGTTCGCCCGCGAAGCGCTGGACGAGCTGCGGGTCCAGCCCGAACTGCGGCACCGTGAAGAATACAAGAGCTTCATGAACACCTTCACCGAACGGGGCTTCACCGAACCGCACCGGGAGATGATGGAGGCCCTGGTCGGCGACCTGCACGAGCAGCTCGTCTCCGGCATCGCAAAGGGACGGGACATGGATCCCGCCAGCCTGCGCCAGCTGGTCGACCGGGGACCGTTCCTGGACCGGGAAGCCCTGGAGGCGAAGCTGGTGGACCAACTGGGATATTTCGACGAGATCAGGGACGCCGCGCTGGACCGCGCAGGGGCCGGCGCCGAACTGGTCGAGGGCGGCGACTATCTGAACGCCGCCGGTCGACCCCATGAGGCCGGGCCGACGATCGCGCTGATCTACGGTACCGGCTCGATCCAGCGGGGAGAGAGCGGCGTCGATCCGCTGATGGGCGCGGCGTCGATGGGGTCGGACGACGTGGCCGGCGCCTTCGAGGAAGCAGCCGGCGATCCAAGGGTGCGAGCCATCCTCTTCCGGATCGACAGCGGCGGCGGTTCCGCCGTCGCGTCGGAGACGATCCGCCGGGCGCTGGTCAAGGCACGGGAAGCGGGCAAGCCCGTGGTCGTCTCCATGGGCGAGGCTGCGGCCTCGGGAGGCTACTGGATCGCCATGAACGCCGACCGGATCGTCGCGCAGCCCGGCACCCTGACCGGGTCCATCGGCGTCGTCGGCGGCAAGGTGGTGACATCAGGGCTCTGGGACAGGCTCGGCATCGACTGGGAGCAGGTGACCCGCGGCCGCAACGCCACCATGTGGTCTCCCCTGTCACCCTATAGCGAGAGCGAATCCCAGCGGCTCGACACCCTGCTGGACGACATCTACGGCGCCTTCGTGCGGAACGTTGCCGAGGCGCGCAAGCTTCCGGCCACCGCCGTGCGGGACATCGCCAAGGGCCGTGTCTGGACAGGCTCCCAGGCCAAGGCGCTGGGCCTGGTCGACGAACTGGGAGACATGGACGCGGCGGTGGGCTTCGCCCGGGAGGCGGCCGGCATCGCCCGTGACGCCGGCGTGACGCTGCGGCTCTTCCCGGAACCGAAATCACCCTGGCGGCAGGCGCTCGACCTGGTCTCCGGACGGTCGGAGGCGGCCGCGACATCGGCGGTGATGACGCGGCTGCAGCCGCTGCTTCGGGAACTCGCCCCTCTGGTCCGCGATCCGGCGGCGGAGACCCTGTCCATGCCGCCGACCGGCCTGCTCCGCTAACCCGAGCCGAGAGGCGCGAGCCGGCACAGGAATGTCGGCTCGGGTGGGCGGACGCTCGACTCCACCTTGGCGCAGCTGGCGTCCTGGATGGCGAAGCCGAAGGACCGAAACGTCGACTCCACGCCCTGTCCGCGCCGGTCACGGCGGAACATGCCGAAAACCGGCCCTTCGTGCCCCGAAACGATCGCCGCCGCCTGGCGGGTGAAGGGATTGCCGGCGCGGTAGACATAGTCGAAGCCGTCGAGCCGGATGAAGCGATTCGATGGATCGAAGGCTGGGATGAAGTGCGCGTCGGCGCTGCGCCCCGCCATCAGGATCACGGCGTCCCGCAGGCCGCGGTACTGCGTGGGTACCGAAGCTCCGACGAACGGGTCGTCGCCCCAGTCCCTGCGGGCGAAGTCCGCCTTGCTGGTGGTCATCACCAGGAGCAGACAGCACGCACCCGTGGCATACACGCCGGCGCGGGTGCCGAACAGCGCTACCAGCATCACGCAGAGCAGCAGCGGCACCAGCATTTCCAGCGGCACCGCGTAGCGGTAGATCGAGAACAGGACCAGCCAGCCGGCATAGCCGACCAGCGCCGTCCACAACAGCATCCGGGCGTTAGGCCCGGTGAAGGTCCCCCCGTTCAACCGCCAACGGACCATGCGGTTCGTCAAGGCGGCGGCGAGCAGGGCGATCGCCACGGCGAAGGCCGCCAGAAGCCGGAAGTCCCGCCAGGGCGCTTCGGAGATCCGATCGCCGTCGAAACTGAAGAGGACGGGATAGACCAGGTATTCCAGCACGTCCGCCGGAAGGTAGCGCAGGTCCCGACCTTCCCCCGCGCCGGCGAAGGGCGATTCGAACAGGCGGTTGAAGAACGGGAAAAAGGGATTGCCGAACTCGGCTTGCATCCGCGCCATCCAGAAGCCCGCCGACAGCATCAGGCCCATTCCCGCAGCGGCTCCGGCCGCGACGCAGGCCAGCATCCGGTCGCGAACCCGGCCGGCTGCCGCCAGGGGAGCCGCGACGATCGCGAGCACAAAGGGCGCCAAGGTCAGCTTCAACCCCAAGCCGATCCCGACCACCAGCCCGGCGCAAGCCGGACGCAGCAGTTTCGGCGCCCGCGGGACGCCGGCGGCGGGCCTGGCCAGGAGGATCAGGAGCGCCCCCAGGAAGAACAGGCTGGCGATCAGGTCGTGATGCCAGGACCCCAGCGTGCCCATGGCCGCCGCCGTTCCGAAGCCGGCGACCGCCAGGAAGCCCGGCAGCAGGTTGGGCATCGCGGCAAATCCCCTCACCCGCGGTCCGAGCACGAGGCGGGCGCAGTGGAACAGCATGATCACGTTGACGCCATGGATGGCGCCGAGGATGAACCCGACGGCACGCGCCGGCAATGCTTCCACCCCGGCATAGAAGGCGATGTCGAGCGCCGGGTTGAGGAAGGTATGGAAGACCGCGGGCACGATGTCGTAGCCCAGTCGGTCGTTCAGGAAGGCATAGCCGTTGTAATAATGATAGTGGAGCAGGTCCCAGGCCATGCTCTTGCCCATGTGCAGGGACAGGAGCCCGGAGCCCAGGGGCGTCAGCCAGACGAACACCGGAATGGCGGCATTGAAGTACCGGAGGAGTGCCAAGCCATCGCTCTTGCCGCGGTTGGTCCCGCTTGTGGTCGTTTGTGCCGTCATGGAGGTTTCCGGTTTGCTGGCGCTGATTCGATGGCGCGTCATTTACCGGCAAGGGATCAGGGGTCGGCCGTGTTCATTCTGTGACGCGCCTCTTTCAAGCGGGGTGACCCGTCAGCCTTCCCGAACACCCCGACGAGGAATTCCCGGTTTCCTTCCGGTCCCAGGATCGGGCTTTCGGCAATGCCCAGGAGGCGCCATCCGGGTAACCCGGACAGCCAAGCGGAGACGTTATCGCAGACTTCGGTGTGGAGTACGGGATCGCGCACCACTCCCCCCTTGCCCACCCGGCCCTTGCCCACCTCGAACTGGGGCTTGATCAGCGCCACCAGCCTGGCGCCCGGCCGCGTCAGGGCGAGCGGCGCGGGAAGCACCGTCATCAGGCTGATGAAGCTGGCGTCGCAGACTACCAGATCGACCGGATCGGGGATTTCCGCCGCTGTCAGATGGCGCGCGTTGGTCCGTTCCAGAACCACGACGCGCGGGTCCTGCCGCAGCTTCCAGGCAAGCTGTCCATGCCCGACATCGACCGCATAGACCTTGGCGGCTCCACGGGACAGCAGGACGTCGGTGAAGCCACCGGTCGAGGCGCCGACATCGAGGCAGGCCAGCCCCTCCACGTCGATGGCGAAACGGTCCAGCCCCTCGACCAGCTTCAGCCCGCCGCGCGATACCCAGGGATGATCCTGTCCCTTGACCGAGAGGGGGGCATCGGCCATCAGCATCTGGCCCGCCTTGTCGATGCGTAGCGTGTCGGTATAGACAAGGCCCGCCATGATCAGCGCCTGTGCCTTCGACCGGCTTTCGACGAGGCCGCGTTCGACCAGCAGATTGTCCACGCGCAAGCGCGTCATGTCCGGATTTTCCTTTTTAACCAGCAAGAGCACCGGAACCAGCGCGTGACGCCGTACCAACATCAAACCTTGGATGCATATGTCTCTGCCTGTCTTCCCGGTAAAGGGCAAAGCCACCATACGGAGAAGTGTGTAAAAGGCCAAAGATCACGCGGTGCAGAAAGCGGGAAGCAGCCATGCCGCATACGACATGAAGGCTGCGCTTCCCCAACCCAGTGCCGTCGTTAGGTTGTCCGTGACCAGAGCGGATAGCGCGCACCATCAACCATACGAACAGATGCGCTGCTCTAACGATAAGGTCAGAACTTGCGCATGTCCGGATTGCAGAACCGTATCCGAACTGACGATAAAGAGAACCGCCGTTGGTAGAGACCAGCCGAAATCCAATCGCAATACCTGCCGCGACAGTGTATGCGTTGCCGAAAATCCAATAATGCGAAAAGCATAGTCTTCCTAGTATTCCTAGTAGTCCTAGTAGTCCTGAACAGTGGTGTCGATGAACTGTCCGCTGAGTGAAAATGCGAGGGCCAATCAGCCGAATCCGGCATATCCGATCAGACCACCGAGGGCGACTCTGTTGGCTCCGGTCGACCAGCCAAGTACTGACAAGAAGGCTCCGGCTTCCTGCGTCCCATACACTTGGCAGAGTGGAAGATGAGGCGCTTAACACGGCAACGTATCGAAGCGACGTGCAGCCGCTGGTCGTGCCTTGGCTTTCCTATGCCATCCCAGTGCCCAAATCCACCACCGACGAAGCTCGGACACTGCTAGAGCTGTGCCCGATCAGGTCGATCCGCCCAGAGCAACCGAACCGATGCGTTGGGCCATGGGCACAACCTACGATCGACGGCCCGTATCACCTCCGCCCTGCATCGAACCGTAGGTTGGGCCCATGGCCTAACGCAACGCGGCGAGTGGAACGGCAGGCCGCGTGGACCGGAGCGGTTCAACCTGATCGGACACCACCCTAACCTTGATTTTCTCCAACCGCTTGCCGCCCGTTCCCGGAGATGCCCGGATGGTCGATCAATCAAGTTCGGGGCATCGGCAGGGTCCGTCGCCCGATACGGTAAACCATGCCCCGTCACCGTTTTTCCCAGTGTAATCCCGAGCGAATCCAGCCAGACAGATTACGCCCGCGCGATGCCGTGGCCGGGAAGTACGACCCCATCGACGCCCATCGCGTTCAGCGCGGTCGCGACGATGTGACGGGCGGCAAGGCCGGCCTCCTCGTACTGCTTCGCCGGATTGTCATGGTCCAGGAACCGGTCGGGCAGCACCATCGACCGGATCTTCAGCCCATGGTCCAGCAGCCCGGCGCCGGCCAGGAAATGCAGGACGAAGCTGCCGAACCCGCCGACCGAGCCCTCCTCGATGGTGATCACCACCTCGTGCGAGGCGACGATCCGCCGGATCAGATCCTCGTCCAGAGGCTTGGCGAAGCGCGCATCCACGACGGTGGTGGACAGGCCGCGGGCGGCCAGATCCTGGGCGGCGACCATGCATTCCTGGAGGCGGGCGCCGAAGCTGAGCAGCGCAACCTTGCTGCCCTCCTGGACCACGCGCCCCTTGCCGATCTCCAACACCCTGCCCCGCTCCGGCATGTCGCGGCCGACGCCTTCGCCGCGGGGATAGCGGAAGGCGCTGGGCCGGTCGTCGATCGCCGCGGCGGTCGCGACCATGTCCATCAGCTCGACCTCGTCCGAAGCGGCCATCAGCACCATGTTCGGCAGGCAACCGAGATAGGCGATGTCGAACGACCCGGCATGGGTGGCGCCGTCCGCGCCGACCAGCCCGGCGCGGTCGATCGCGAAGCGGACCGGCAAGCACTGCAGCGCCACGTCATGGACAACCTGGTCGTAGCCGCGCTGCAGGAAGGTCGAATAGATCGCGGCGAAGGGTTTGTAGCCCTCGGTCGCCAACCCGGCGCAGAAGGTAACCGCGTGCTGCTCGGCAATGCCGACGTCGAACAGGCGGTCGGGGAAGCGCTTGTCGAACAGGTCGAGCCCGGTGCCGGACGGCATCGCGGCGGTCACCGCGACGATCTTGTCGTCGACCTCCGCTTCCTTGATCAGCGCCTGGGCGAAGACGCGGGTGTATGTGGGCGCGTTGGACTTGGCCTTGGCCTGGGCGCCGGTCACGACGTCGAACTTGGAGACGGCGTGGAGCTTGTCGGCCGAAGCCTCCGCCGGTGCGAAGCCCTTGCCCTTCTGGGTCACCACATGGACCAGGACCGGTCCCGTGTCCTCGGTGTCGCGCAGGTTCTGCAGCACCGGAAGCAGGTGGTCCAGGTTGTGGCCGTCGATCGGGCCCACATAGTAGAAGCCCATCTCCTCGAACAGGGTGCCGCCGGTCACCATGCCGCGGGCGTACTCCTCCGCCCGCCGAGCCGCCTGCTTGAGCGGCCGGGGGAAATGCTCCGCGATGTCCTTGGCGAGGTGGCGCAGGCTCAGGTACGGCTTGGACGAGATCAGCCGCGACAGGTAGGCGCTCATGGCGCCGACCGGCGGGGCGATCGACATGTCGTTGTCGTTGAGGATGACGATCAGCCGGGACTTGTCATCGCTGCCGGCGTTGTTCATCGCCTCGTAGGCCATGCCGGCGCTCATGGCGCCGTCGCCGATCACGCAGATCACGTGGTTGCGCTTGCCGGACAGCCGGTTCGCGACCGCCATGCCGTACCCGGCCGAGATCGAGGTCGAGCTGTGGGCGGTACCGAACGGGTCGTACTCGCTCTCCGACCGCTTGGTGAAGCCGGACAGTCCTCCCCCCTGGCGCAGCGTGCGGATACGGTCGCGCCGCCCGGTCAGGATCTTGTGCGGATAGGCCTGGTGGCCGACATCCCAGATCAGCCGGTCGTCCGGCGTGTCGAAGACATGGTGGAGGGCCACCGTCAACTCGACCACGCCCAGGCCGGCGCCGAGATGGCCGCCGGTCACCGAAACCGCGTCGATCGTCTCCGTCCGCAGTTCGTCCGCCAGTTGCCGGAGCTGGTCGGGCTTGAACTTGCGGATCTGGGCCGGAACGGTGCAGCGATCGAGCATCGGGGTCTTGCTGGGTGCGGTCAATACAACCTCCTCTGGTCAGGCGCGCCGCTCAATGACGCCGCTCAACGACATAGGTTGCGACAGATTTCAGGATATCCGCCCTGCCGTCGAAAACCTCGAGATGACGGGCGGCCTGGTCGGCCAGCAGGCGCGCTTGGTCGCGCGCCCGCTCGACTCCCAGGATCGAGACAAAGGTCGCCTTGCCGGCAGCCGCGTCCTGGCGCGCCGGCTTGCCTGTGACGGACGGGTCGCCGTCGATGTCGAGCAGATCGTCGGCGATCTGGAAAGCAAGGCCCAGATCGTGGGCGTAATTTTGCAGTGCATGCATCTGGGGCGGCGACGCGCGCCCCAGGATGGCGCCGGCGCAGCACGAGAAAGCGATCATCTCGCCGGTCTTCAGCCGCTGCAACCGGGTCGTGGCCCCCATGTCGAACCGCGTCGTCTCCGCGATCAGGTCGAGCATCTGGCCGCCGACCATGCCGTGCATGCCGGCCGCCTTGGCCAGCGCCGCCACCAGCGAGCAGCGGACCTTGGGGTCCTCGTGCGTCGCCGGGTCGGCCAGCACCTCGAACGCGAGGGTCAGCAGGGCATCGCCGGCCAGGATGGCGGTCGCGTCGTCGAAGCGCTTGTGGACGGTGGGGCGGCCGCGCCGCAGGTCCGAATTGTCCATCGCCGGCAGGTCGTCGTGGACCAGCGAATAGCAGTGGACGAATTCCACGGCCGCCGCCACGCGCACCGCGCAGTCGCGGGCGACGCCGAACAGCCCGGCGCTGGTCATGACCAGGAAGGGCCGCAGCCGCTTGCCGCCACCCAGGCATGCGTAGCGCATCGCCTCGAACAGCTTGGCTTCGGTGGTGTCGGACATCGGCAGGAGATGGTCGATTTCCTGTTCGACCAGCTCGGCCGCTTCGCCCATGGCGGAGGAGAGCTCGTTCACCACTATTCGATCCGCGCGGGTTCTGCGCCGATCGAACCGTCGGCGGCCACGGTGATCCGGTCGACCTTCGCCTGGGCTTCGCGAAGCTTGGCCTCGCAGTGGCGGCGAAGCGCCGTGCCGCGCTCGTAGGACGAGATCGCGTCGTCGAGCTTGGCGCGGCCCTCCTCGAGCTGGCGCACGATACGCTCCAGCTCGCCCAGGGCGTCTTCGAAACTCAGCGCTGCGACATCGGGGGGTATTGCGGGGTCAGCCATCATCCTACCGTCACCAGGGTACCTTGGCGACTTTAGGGCTGTCGCCGGCCTGTCCGCAAGTCCGGCTTGGCTGCCGGACTGCGAAGGCGGACCGATCCCCCTGACGTGGGAGTCCGGCGGATCACGCCGCCATCAATTCCTGTACGTGCGCGGCGCAACTGGAGGCAAGTGCGCGAATGTCGTACCCCCCTTCCAAGGTGGATACGATGCGTGCACCGCAATATTCGCGCGCGAACTCGCCGAGCTTGCGGGTCACCCAGACATAGTCGTCATCGACCAGGTGCAGGCTGGCGAGCGGATCGCGGGTGTGGGCGTCGAAACCGGCCGAGATCATGATCAGCTCCGGCTGGAAATGCTCCAGCGCCGGGAAGATCCGGGTCATCATGGCATGGCGGAACTCGGGGCTGCCCGCCATCTCCGGCAGCGGCACGTTCACGATGTTGTCGGCCACGCCGCGCTCCTCCAGGAGCCCCGTGTTCGGGTAGAGGTGGGCTTGGTGCGTCGAGGCGTAGAACAGCCCGGGATCGTTCTGGAAGATGTCCTGGGTGCCGTTGCCGTGGTGGACGTCGAAATCGATCACGGCGACCCGGCTGATGCCGTGGACCTTGCGCGCGTGCTCGGCGCCGACCGCGACGTTGTTGAACAGGCAGAAGCCCATCGCCCGGGCGGCTTCGGCATGGTGGCCCGGCGGGCGGGTGGCGCAGAACGCGTTGCGCGCCTCCCCGCTCATCACCGCGTCGACGGCGGCGCACACGGCGCCGGCGGCACGGAGCGCCGCCTCCCCCGAGCTGGGGCAAAGCACGGTGTCGTTGTCCAGCTCCACATGGCCCTCGGCCGGAATCGCGGCCAGCACACGCTCGATGTAGGAGATCGGATGGACCCGGGCGAGTTGCTCTATCTCCGCGCGCGGCGCGATGCGGCGGTCGAGGAAATGGAATGCCTCGCCCTCCAGCGCCGCCAGGACGGCCTTCAGACGCTCCGGGCATTCCGGATGCCCGATGCCGGTGTCATGGTCGATGCAGGAGGGATGGCTGAAAAGGGAGGTGTACATGGATCTTCTTCTTTTTCTGAGCGTTTCCCCGCGTGACAAGCATGGTCCCAGATCGCTCCCCGGTTTGCATCGGGAATTTTCCGATTCCAGCCTCACGGCATACCGCGCTTCACCCCTTGCCGGGTCGGCACCTCCCGGCGGCGAAGGCGCGGCTCTCCCGAGTATCCGCGAACGGCGGGCTTCCCGCCGCAACTATTCCTGGGAAAAGGCAGCGCCATCTTGCCGCGCCCGCTCAGCCCGCCTTCCGGATCCTGAAAGTGTAGACGGCGCCGTCCTGGTCGACCGACAGGAGTTCGTGGCCCGTCGCGTCGCAGAACGCGGGGAAATCCTTCGTGGCGGCCGGGTCGGTGGCCTCGATCACCAGAACGTCGTCGGGAACCAGGTGCTTGATCGCCTTGCGGGCGCGCAGCACGGGTAGCGGACAGGTCAGATCCTTCGCGTCGAGGGTGTGGATTGCCATGGCGGTATTCCTTGAATGATGGTGGCGAAAGCTGATAGGAGCGGACCGGCTTGCGCCGCATCCGGCCGGGTGACGGACGGGACGGCGAATTGGCTTTACGGCGCCGGCCGGATCGCCGATATGTAAGCCTGGGTTTGGAACTATCTGTCTATACCTGCCCTTTACCGTGCCGGTTCCGGGGCGACCGGCGGCAGTGAGAGAACCGCGTCGGTATGACCATAGAGGATCTTCAGGAAAGCGCCCGCGAAGCGAGCAAACTGCTGAAGGCAATGAGCAATGAACGCCGCCTGCTCATTCTCTGCCATCTCGCCCTGGGGGAAAAGTCGGTCGGCGAACTGGAGACGCTGGTGGACCTCAGCCAGTCTGCCCTTTCCCAACATCTGGCCCGGCTGCGCCGGGACAACCTGGTGCGGACGCGCCGGTCGGCGCAGACGATCTACTATTCCCTCCAGGGCGGCGAAGCGGCGGCCGTGATGAAGGTGCTTCACGACCTTTACTGCGCGCAGCGGCAGGACCGGGCGAATGCACCGGCGTCCCGGGACAGCGCCGCCATCGCCTGAGTCACTCGCTCCGGCCTCAGGGCGCGGTGTCTCCCCCTGCGCTGGACGTCATCCAGCGCACCCCCACGCCGGCCAGGGCCAGCCAGCCCACCATGAAGGCGATCCCGCCGACCGGTGCCACGGCACCCAGCGGGCCGGGTCCCTGCACCGCCAGGAGGTAGAGCGCCCCGCAGAACAGCAGGGTCCCGGTCAGGAAGCCCCAGCCTGCAACGCCGAGCAGCCAGCCCGCCCGGCGCGTCGCCCCGGCCCGGGCCAGCGCCGCGACCCCGGCCAGGGCCAGGGCGTGCCACATCTGGTACTGCCCGGCGATCCGGAACAGCTCGACCGAGCGTGCGTCCGACAGCCCGTGCGAGGCGTATGCGCCGGTCGCCACCGCGATGCCCCCGCTCAAGGCCGCCAGCACGAGCCAAAGTCCGGTGATGCGTTGCGACATGGATCGGTTCTCCTGCTTTCCGCCGCCTGATGCCCTTTTTCGTCCTCACAGGCCAGCTCGGCGCGGGCGGGTATGGCCCGACGCTTGCTATGACCATAAGGGTGAGCAGCGGCGACCAGCTATATCCTTTGGTTTATGCAAGCTGCTTCGCATTTTGCAATTCGAGACGCCGAGCCGAGGGACCATGCCTCATCTTTCGCGCATTACGCCAGTCCTCAAGCAAAGCATCGGCGACCGGTCCGGGAAGATCAAGGGCGGGCGCCGTCCGCCGAAGTCCGGGCCCCAGTGGAGCGACGGGGTGCTGGGCGCCTTCATGGCATCCACCTTCGACGGAATGGCCCTGCTCAGGGCGGTCGGCGACGCGGATGGCCGCATCAGCGACTTCCGCTGGGTGCTGATCAACGAGGAAGGCGGACGCCTGATGACGCGTTGCTCGGCGGACCTGATCGGCCGACGGCTGACGGCGACGTTGCCCGACCTGGTTCCGGGCGGCCTGCTCGACCGGCTGGCCGCCGTCGCGGGATCGGGGAAATGCGCACGCTTCGAGGCCCCCTCCTGCGGCACCGGCGGCGGCTGGTTCGAGTATTCAGCCGTCCCGGCCGAGGGCGGCATCGCCTTGAGCTTCCGCCCTGCCCGATCCTGCCGCGGCAGGGTGCCGTCCGAGGATGCCGTGCATGCCGAGCGCGCCAAGGCCACCTTCCTGTCACTGATGAGCCATGAGATTCGGACGCCGTTGAACGGCGTGGTCTGCGCGCTCGATCTGCTCGCGGAAGGCATCGCGCGGGAGGACCGGGACGCCTTCATGGAGACGGCCCGCAAGTCCGGCAGGGATCTCGCCCGGGTGATCGACGAGATCCTGGATTTCGCGAAGCTGGAGGGCGAACCCGTCGAACTGATGGACTGCCCGTTCCGCCTCTCGGACCTGGTCGCGATTGAGGTCGATGCGGTGATCCGTGCGGCAGAGGCCAAGGGACTGACCATCGCCTGCCGCATCGACGCGGCGCTGTCCCGGACCGTGCGGGGCGACCGCCAGAAGCTGGCAAGGATCCTTCGGAACCTGCTGTCGAACGCGATCAAGTTCACCGAAGCCGGGGGACTGACCGTGGCGCTGGAGAGCACCGATGCGTCCGCCGACGATCTCGCGGCAGGGCGGAGCGGCGATCTCGTGCCGTTCGTGCTCTCGGTCACCGATTCCGGCATCGGGATCGACCCCGGCTACCGGGCAAGCCTGTTCGAAGCCTTTTCGCAGGCCGACTGGTCGATCAAGCGGCGCTACGGCGGCTGCGGCCTGGGACTCGCCGTCGCGAGCCGGCTCGCCGCCGCGATGGGAGGATGCCTGACGGTACTCAGCGAGCCGGGGCACGGCAGCAGCTTCCGCCTGCACCTGACGATGCGGGCCGCCGACGGCCCGAAACCGTCACCGGGCTGCACGTCCAACACGGTTCGGCCCCATATGCCGGCGCGTCAGGCCGCGGCACCCGGTCCGGTCGGCGGGGGCTCGCGCCCGCGGGTGCTGCTGGCCGACGCCAGCGAGGCCAGCCGCATGGTGACCGGACTGATGCTGATGCGCGCGGGCTTCCTGGTGCATACCGTGACCACCGGTCGGAGCGCGGTCGAAACGGCGCGCAGAACGCGGTTCGAGGCCGTCCTGCTGGACATAACGATGCCCGATATGGGCGGCCTGTCCATGGTTTCGGCCATCAGGGCCCCCGGCGAAGTCAATGAGGGCGTACCGATGATCGGCATGACGGCGCATGCCGATTCCGCGGAGGCCGCCCGCTGGCGCGCCGCCGGGCTCGGAAGTCTGCTCGTGAAGCCGTTTCAAAAACGGGACCTGCTCGGAATGCTTGAAATCCGGATCGGCGCCTCGGCCCTTGCGGCCGAATGAAACCGCCGACGGGACGGATCAGCCGAACAGGGCGTCGATCTCCGCCTGGCTGATCGCCTTTCCCTGAAGCTGCGGCCCGTTCAGCAGCTTCGCCTCTTCCGCGACCGGGACCTCGACCGAGGTCGGCAGGTTGGCGAAGGCCTCGGCGCCCCAGGTCTGGATCATGTTGACGACACGCTCCTCGATGAAGTCGAGCGTCCGCACGACCTTGCCGATCCGCTGGCCGGTAATGTCCTGGAAGTTGCACGCCTCGAAGATGCTGATGACAGCGTCCATGATGCCGTCGAGGTCGGCCTTGCCCTCGGGATCGTCGGTCCTGGCCTTGAGCTTGACCGCCGTCTTCTCGATCAACTCGGCGGCGCTCAGCACCCCGTTGGTCGCGTGTTCGGTCGCGCTGACGATGGCGGCCAGTTCCTCGCCGGCGACCACGAGCCTGTCCTGCTCCGCCTTCGGATGGCGGAGCGCCGCGATCTCGATGTGGGTCGCCTGGATACGATGCTGGAGGTCGGCGACGTCGGGTCCGGGGGCAGGCAACGGTCCGGGCGGCGGTCCGGGCGTGGGGGCCGGCTCCATGACCGGCTGAAGTGCCGCCAGTTCGTCGAGCCGCCGTTCGATCCGGTCGATCGCGGCCATCAGCTCCGCCGGCGTGGCCGTCGGAACGGGAGCGGGAGCCGGATTTTCCGACTTGGCGACGGTTTCCAGGTCGGTTGACGCCCCGTGCCGGAAAGGCAGGCCTCGACGTTGCAGTTCTGCGGTGAATGGCTTGGCCGACATGCCGTCGATCTCTGCGAAGCTGGTACGGGACAACAGGGGCAGAGTATCGACGTATACACTTTATCGAAGGTTAACGGGTCGCATGCGAATTGTCGCATTTCGGTTGAAACGGAGAACTCGGCGCCCGCCCGCCCGCGACCGCCGCGATCCCCGGCACCGGCTTCAGAACCGGCCGCGGTCGTGGGGGGCGCCATGGTCCAGCGCCGGACCCTTCGGCACGATGCCGGTCGGGTTGATGGTCTTGTGGCTGCCGTAATAGTGCCGCTTGATATGATCGAAGCTGACCGTCTCGGCGACGCCGTCCACCTGGTACAGCTCACGCAGGTAGTTGGACAGGTTCGGGTAATCCTCGATCCGGCGCAGGTTGCACTTGAAATGGCCGACATAGACCGCGTCGAATCGGATCAGGGTGGTGAACAGCCGCCAGTCGGCCTCGGTCTGGCGATCGCCGGCCAGATAGCGCCGACGGCCCAGCCGATCCTCCAGCGTGTCGAGCGCCTCGAACAACTGGTCGAAGGCCCGCTCGTAGACCGCCTGATCCGTCGCGAAGCCGGCCTTGTAGACGCCGTTGTTGACCCGGTCGTAGACATAGGCGTTGATCTCGTCGATCTCGCCACGCAGATCGGCCGGGTAGTAGTCGACCGAGGGGTCGCCGAAGGCGTTGAACTCGGTATTGAGCATCCGGATGATCTCTGCCGATTCGTTGTTGACGATCGTCCGCTTCTGCTTGTCCCACAGCACGGGCACGGTCACCCGGCCGTTCATGTCGGGCTTGACCTCGGTATAGACCTCGTAGAGGAATCGCTTGCCGTTGACCGGGTCGGCGCCGGGCGCCAGCTCCCAGCCGTTCTCCAGCATCAGCGGCTCGACGACGGAGACGGAGACCGCCTCGTCCAGCTTCTTCAGCTTGCGGAAGATCAGGGTCCGGTGCGCCCACGGACAAGCCAGCGAGACATAGAGGTGATAGCGCCCTGGTTCGGCCTTGAAGCCCGACGCGCCGTCGGCCGTGACCTGGTTCCGGAACGCGCTCTCCTGCCGCTTGAAGGCGCCGCCGGTCGATTTCGTGTCGTACCACTGGTCGTGCCAGCGCCCGTCGATCAGCAAACCCATGGTCGTTTCCTCCAGCGTTGCGTTGCAATCCCGCGCCGTGCCTCCGATCGAACCGGAGGCACGGGTCTTCAACATCCGTCACGCAGCTTTGCTGCGGGATCAACCGTGCAGCTTTGCTGCGATCTCCGCGACATGGCGGCCCTGGAAACGGGCACCATCGAGTTCCACGGCGCTGGGCTGGCGCGAGCCGTCGCCGCCGGCGATCGTCGTGGCACCGTAAGGCGAGCCGCCGGCGATCTCGTCCAGGGTCGTCTGGCCGGCGAAGCTGTAGGGAAGGCCCGCGATCACCATGCCGTGGTGGAGCAGCGTGGTATGGAAGGAGAGGATGGTGCTCTCCTGCCCGCCGTGCTGCGTCGCGGTCGAAGCGAAGACGCTGCCGACCTTGCCGATCAGCTTGCCCTGCGCCCACAGGCCGCCGGTCTGGTCGAGGAAATTGCGCATCTGGGACGCCATGTTCCCGAAACGGGTCGGCGTTCCGAAGATGATGGCGTCGTAATCGGCGAGTTCCGCCGGAGTCGCGACCGGGGCGGCCTGATCCAGCTTGACGCCGGCCTTGGCCGCGACTTCCGGCGGCATCAGCTCGGGTACGCGCTTGACCGTCACTTCGGTGCCGGGAACCGAACGGGCTCCTTCGGCGACCGCTCCGGCCATGGTTTCGATGTGACCATAGGTGCTGTAGTAGAGGACCAGGACCTTCGCCATGTCTCGTCTCCCGTCTGGATGGATCCGTCGGCACCGGATGATCGCGCCGACGCCCTGACAGATATTGCGTTGCGTTGATCCTGATAATCTCCGACAATCTCACTTCATTGTTCTGCTGCACGCAACAATAGGGCGGGGAGGACGCATGGACCGGCTTGACGACATGTGCGTTTTCATCCGGGTGGTGGATGCCCGCAGCTTCACGCGCGCGGCGGAGCGGCTGGGCCTGTCCAAGTCGGCGGTCAGCCGGCGCATGGCCGACCTGGAGAACCGCCTGGGCGCCCGGCTGCTCAACCGGACCACCCGCAGCCTCAGCCTGACCGAGGTGGGACAGGCCTTCTACGAGCGTTGCACGCGGATCGTTGCCGACGTGGAGGAGGCCGAGCGCGCCGTCGCCGACCTGCACGCGCAGCCGCGCGGCACCCTTCGGATCAATGCGCCGATGTCGTTCGGCATGATGCACATCGCGCCGGCCATTGCCGAGTTCCTGCGCCGCCACCCCGGGCTGGAGATCGACATGGACCTGAACGACCGGTACATCGACCTGATCGAGGAGGGGTACGACGTCGCGGTGCGGATCGGCAGGTTGCGCGACAGCAGCCTGGTCGCCCGGCGCCTCGCCCCGAGCCGGCGGGTGGTCGTGGCCAGTCCCGCCTATTTCAAGGCCCACGGTCGGCCGGTCGATCCCGAAGAATTGAGCGGCCACAACTGCCTGATCTACACCAATGCGCCGCTGGCCGACCAGTGGCAGTTCCGGATCGGCGGCGAAGTCCGCTCGGTGAAGGTTTCCGGCACCCTGCGGGTCAACAACGGCGAAGTCTTGCGGGAGGCGGCCGTCGCCGGCCACGGCATCGCCATCCTGCCGACCTTCATCATCGGCGAGCAGATCGCCAGCGGCCGGTTGGACGTCGTGCTGATGGACTTCGTCGCCGGGGACAGCGCCGTCCACGCGGTTTATCCGCACGGCCGCCATTTGTCGCCCAAGGTAAGGGTGTTCGTCGATTTCCTGGCCGGGCGGTTCGGTCCGGTGCCTTACTGGGACGCCTCGCTGCACGTGCTGACCGGGGGGTGAACGGCACTCACCCGGGAACCCTCCGCTCCACTCCCTGTTGTAACCGTCAACAAGCCGGTGCTTGTCAAGAGACAAAACGCGGAGGATGAGGATAATGAACAGGCTGATGTTCGGCGCGGCTGTCATCGCGCTTACCGCAGGGACGATGGGATCGGTTCAGGCCCAGACCTCCAATGGCAGTACCGAGAATTTACAACCGGCTTCCTGCACGCAGCTCGAAATCGGCCAGGTCGGAAACCGGGTGGACCAGCTCCAGGGCCAGCAGAAGGCCGAGGCCGAGCTGATGCTCCAACAGGCCCGCGATGCCCAGAACGACGGTGACCTGAACCAGTGCCGCCAGATCCTCGCGGACCTCGAGCAGACGCTCCCGGGCGGCCAGCAGGTCACCAGGACGACTCCGCTTCCCGCCATCCTCGGCGGCGAGGGCGGCCAGCAGGGTACCGCTCGGAACGGCGCCGACCCGCAGCAGTCGCCAATCCAGGCCGACAACGTCGTCGCGGCGCTGCGCGAGAATCGCCAGTTCAGCACCCTGGCAGGTTTGATCGAGAGCGCCGGCATGGTCGAGACGCTGAGCCAGTCGGGTCCCTACACTATCTTCGCGCCGACCAACGCGGCCTTCGAGAAGCTGCCGCAGAACGTCCGCGACCAGCTGGCCCAGGAGCAGAACCGCGATCAGCTCCGCGCCGTGCTGTCCCAGCACGTGGTCCAGAACCAGAGCATCGCCTCCAACCAGATCCCCGAGGAGATCAAGGCGATGGGCGGCGGGCCGATCGACGTGTCGATGACCAACGGGCGTCCGCGTCTCAACATCGGCGCTCCGCAGCCGCCGGTCCAGAACCAGACCGGGGCCAATGCCGGCCAGACCATGGCCTCCCAGCCGGCGGCCGTGACCGACCTTCGCGACGCCCGCACCGCGCTGGAGAACGCGAACCAGACCCTGGGCGGTCAGGACCAGGAGATGGAGGCCGTCCAGGACCAGATCACCACCGCGCGCCAAGCGATCGACCGCGGCCTGACCGGGGCACAGGCGCCGAACCGCGCTCCTCTCGAGCAGGCGAGTTCCGCCCTTGCCCGCGCCGATCAGGCCGTGCAGGCCAACGATCGGAATGCGGCCCGCCAGGCGGTCGACGACGCGCTGCTTCAGGTCCGCCAGGCAGAGACCGCGATGACCGAAGGCGCGGAGACCGCGACCGCCGGCCAGACTTCCAACGGGACGCAGCGCACGGCGGACCGTTCGGACCAGACCCCCGCATCCATCACGGTCGGCGACATCCGCACCGGCAATGGTTTCGTCCACGGCATCGACCAGGTGCTGGTGCCCGAAAGCGTGCAGGAGGCGCTTGTCCAGTAACCGCGACAGCCTAACCCCAAGCTACCTCTCGAAGGCCGGCGCTCTCAGCGCCGGCCCTTTTTCGTTTGCATTTGTCCTACTTGACGCACGTGCCTGATCGGCGTAGATCACTGAGTGAATGAACGTTCACTCTCAGCACAGACGGCAGCACGGCGGCATGGCACCAAGCGTCAAGGAAGACTCGACCGCAACGACGACGGCGGACCCGCGGGAGGCGCAGCAGCAGCGCATCCTCGGCGCCGCCATGACCTGCTTCGCGCGCTCGGGCTTCCACAAGGCCAGCATGCAGGACATCTGCGCCGAGGCCGGCATGAGCGCCGGCAACCTGTACCGCTATTTCCGCAGCAAGGAAGCCATCATCGCCGCCATCGCGGAAGCCGACCGCGTCCGCAACGCCGAGATCTTCGAGATCCTGGACCGCACGGACGACCCGGTGCGCGGGCTTTCCGCGCTGGCCCGCGCCTTCCTGCGCGAGATGCACGGCCGCGAGGCGCCGGCGCTCTGCACCGAGATTATCGCCGAGGCGTTGCGCAACCCCGAAATCCGCGCCATGTTCGAGCGCAACATCAACGAGGCCCATGCCGCCTGCGCCAAGGCGCTGCGCCGGGGGATCGACAAAGGAACCGTCGATCCCGGAATCGACGTGGACGTCACGGTCCGGCTGCTGATGGCGCTGGGTGACGGCATCATCGCCCACCGGCCCATGGCCGACTTCATGACCGACGACAGGATCGACGCCGTGCTCGACACCCTGCTGGAACGGTTCCTGCGGCCAACATCCGCACCCTCCTCGGCTCCCCTTTCCGAATAAGGCCAAGACCATGTCCCGAGCACCCGATCGCCTCTCGTCCATAGGCAAGCTGCTGCTTGGCGCGGCGCTGCTCGGCTGGTCCGCAGCCGTTTTCCCCGCCGCCTCGCCGGCCCGCGCCGAGGAACCCGCCGTCAGCGTTCCCAAGCCGCCCAGCGTCAGCGTGGTCAAGGCCCGGACCGGCACCCTGGCCGAGACGATCCTGATGACCGGCACCCTGGTCGCCCGCGACGAGGTGCTGGTCGGGGCGGAGATCGACGGCCTCGCCATCACCGAGCTGCTCGCCGAGGAAGGCGACCGGGTGGATCGCGGCCAGGTCCTCGCCCGCCTGTCGCGCGACATGCTGGATGCCCAGGCGGCGCAGAACACAGCGTCGATCACCCGCGCCGTCGCCGCCATCGCCCAGGCGCGCAACCAGATCGCCGAAGCCAACGCCAACGCCCGGCAGGCGGGCGCCGCCTTCGACCGCGTCCGCACCCTGCAGGACCGCGGCAACGCGTCCCAGGAATCGCTGGAGCAGCGCGAGGCCGCCGCCCTGGTGGCCCGCGCCCGCGTCGCCGTCGCCGAGGACGCCCTGCGGCTGGCCCAGGCCGACAGGGACCTGGCCGAGGCCCAGCAGCGCGAGATCGAGGTCCGCATCGGCCGCACCCAGATCAAGGCCCCCGCCGCGGGCATCATCAGCCGGCGCGAGGCCAAGCTGGGAGCCCTGGTCTCCTCCGGCGGCGAGCCGCTGTTCCGGATCATCGGCAACGGCACGATCGAGGTCGAGGCCGCCGTGCCCGAGACCTCGCTGGCCCGGCTGCGCGTCGGCCAGCCGGCGCAGGTCCGTCCCGCCGGCATAACCGAACCGGTTCCGGCCCAGGTCCGGCTCGTCTCGCCCGAGGTCGACCGCGCGTCCCGCCTCGGCCGCGTCCGCCTGACGGTGGACAGCGTCCCCGGACTGGCGGTCGGCGCCTTCGCCCGCGGCGCCGTCGAGGTGGACCGGCGGGAGGGCACACTGGTGCCCCTGTCGGCCGTGCTCAACCGGCCGGAGGGACCCGTGATCCAGGTCGTGCACGACGGCATCGTCGAGACCCGGCCGGTCACCGTCGGATTGAAGGCCGAAGGCACGGCCGAGATCCGGAACGGCCTGACCCCGGGGGAGGACGTGATCGCCGTGTCCGGCACCTTCGTGCGCGACGGGGACCGGGTGACCCCGGTGCCGCATACGCCGGCCGCCTCGCCGATCCAGACCAGCAGCGTTCCCTAAGCGCCGTCACGAGAGAGAAGCGGGAGCCCGCCCCATGTCGCTCAATGTATCCGCCTGGTCGATCCGGAGCCCCGTCCCCGCCCTGGTGTTCTTCACGGTGGTCATGCTGCTGGGCATCGTGTCGTTCCAGTCGCTGCCGATCACGCGGTTCCCCAACATCGACGTGCCGGTCGTCTCGATCACCGTGACGCAGTCGGGTGCGGCACCGTCCGAGTTGGAATCCCAGGTGACCAAGCAGGTCGAGGACGCGGTCGCCAATATCACGGGCGTCAAGCACGTCACCTCGACCATCACCGACGGCACCTCCACCACCGCGATCGAATTCCGGCTGGAGGTGGACACCGACCGGGCGGTCAACGATGTCAAGGACGCGATCGCCAAGATCCGCGCCGATCTGCCGCGTACCATCGACGAACCCATCATCGAGCGGATCGACGTGGAGGGCCAGGCGATCCAGAGCTACGCCGCCTCCGCCCCGGGGATGACCCTGGAGCAGCTGTCCTGGTTCGTCGACGACGTGGTCAAGCGCAAGCTGCAGGGCCTCAAGGGCGTCGGACGGATCGACCGGATCGGCGGCGTCGAGCGCGAGATCCAGATCCAGCTGGACCCCGACCGGTTGATGTCGCTGGGCATCACCGCGGCCGACGTCAACCGCCAGCTCCGCGCCACCAACATCGACCTGGGCGGCGGGCGCGGCGAGCTGGGCGGCCAGGAACAGGCGATCCGCACGCTGGCCGGCGCCCGCACGCTGGACGACCTGCGCCAGACCCGCATCGTGCTGCCCGGCGGGCGCGAGGTGCGCCTGTCCGACCTGGGGGAGGTGGTGGATTCGTACGAGGAGCCCCGGTCCTTCGCCAAGCTGAACGGCGAGCAGCAGGTCGTCTCGTTCAGCGTGTTCCGCTCCAAGGGGGCCAGCAACGTCGATGTCGCCAGGGTGGTCGAGGCCGAGCTCGCCAGGCTGTCGGAGGCCAATCCCGATGTCGGCTACACCCTGATCGACGACACGGTCGACTATATCGAGGGCAACTACGAAGCCGCGATGATGACCCTGCTCGAGGGCGCCGCCCTGGCGATCATCGTGGTACTGGTGTTTCTGCGCGACTGGCGGGCGACCCTGATCGCCGCCGTCGCGATGCCGCTGTCCATCATTCCGGCCTTCTGGGTCATGAGCATGATGGACTTCTCGCTCAACCTGGTCAGCCTGCTGGCGATCACGCTGGTGACCGGCATCCTGGTGGACGACGCGATCGTGGAGATCGAGAACATCGTCCGCCACATGCGGATGGGCAAGTCGCCCTACCGCGCCGCGATGGAAGCCGCGGACGAGATCGGCCTGGCGGTCATCGCGATCACGCTGACCATCGTCGCCGTGTTCGCGCCGGTCAGCTTCATGGGTGGCATTCCCGGCCAGTACTTCAAGCAGTTCGGCTTGACGGTCGCGGTCGCCGTGCTGTTCTCCCTGCTGGTCGCCCGGCTGATCACGCCGATGATGGCGGCGTACCTGATGCGGCCCCACCCGCCCCGGCCGGAGCGCGACGGCGCGCTGATGCGGGCCTACACCGGGTTCCTGGCGGTCACGCTGCGCTGGCGGTGGCTGACCCTGCTGGCCGGCATCGGGCTGTTCGCCGTGTCGATCTGGAGCACGTCGCTGCTGCCCACCGGCTTCATCCCGGCGGAGGACGCGGCCCGCTCCGTCGTCTCGGTCGAGCTGCCGCCCGGCGCCACGCTCGATGACACCGCCCGGACCACCGACCGGATCGCCGCGACCCTGCGCGAGATGCCGGAGGTCCGGTCGGTCTTCGTGATGGGCGGCACGACCCCGACCGGAGCCGGCCGCGAGGTGCGCAAGGCGGCGCTGTTCATCATGCTGACCCCGAAGGGCGAGCGGGAGCTGACCCAGAAGCAGGTGGAGGGCGAAATCTCCCGCCGCTTGGCCGAGGTGCCCGACATCCGCGCCTGGTACGTCAACGAACGCGGCGAGCGCGAACTGTCGATCACGGTGATGGGCAACGACGGCGAGGCCCTGGGCGAAGCGGTCGCCTCGATCGAGGCCGCCATGCGGCGCGAGCCGGGCTTCTCCAACGCCGCCGCCAGCGCCGGGCTGGACCGGCCGGAGATCCGCGTCCTGCCGCGCCTGGACGAGGCCGCCCGCCACGGCGTCTCGCCGGAGACCATCTCGGAGACGGTGCGGGTCGCCACGATCGGCGACATCGGCGCCAACCTGGCCAAGTTCAACGCGGGCGACCGCCAGATCCCCATCCGCGTCCAGCTCGACACCCAGGCCCGCCACGACCTGCGGCTGATCGAGACGCTTGCGGTGCCCAACACCGCGGGGATCGCCGTGCCGCTGATGTCGCTGGCCGACATCTCGTTCGGCCAGGGGCCCTCGTCGATCGAGCGCTACGACCGGGAGCGCCGCGTGCTGATCGGCGCCGACCTGACCGGCGGCCTGACGCTGGGCGACGCGCTGGCCCGGGTGAAGGCGCTGCCGGAAGTCGGGAACATGCCGGCCGGCACCCGTATCCAGGAGAGCGGCGACGCCGAGATCATGGGCGAGGTCTTCTCGGGCTTCGCCGCGGCCATGGGTGCGGGCTTGCTGATGGTGCTGGGCGTGCTGGTGCTGCTGTTCCACAACGTGTTCCAGCCGATCACCATCCTGCTGTCGCTCCCCCTGTCGATCGGCGGCGTGATCATAGCCCTGCTGCTGACCGGCAACCCGATCAGCATGCCGGTCGTGATCGGCATCCTGATGCTGATGGGAATCGTCACCAAGAACGCGATCATGCTGGTCGATTTCGCGGTGGAGCAGGAACGGAGGGGCATGCCCCGGATCGAGGCGATCATCGACGCCGGCCGCAAGCGCGCCCAGCCGATCATCATGACCACCATCGCGATGGCCGCCGGCATGCTGCCCAGCGCCATGGGAGCCGGCGACGGAGGCGAGTTCCGAGCCCCCATGGCGATCGCGGTGATCGGCGGCCTGCTGGTCTCCACCGTGCTGTCGCTGATTTTCGTGCCCAGCTTCTACACGATCATGGAAGGGCTGTCGGAACGGGTCGGCCGCGTCCTGGGCCGCTTCGTCGGCCCCAAGGAGGACGACGATCCGCACGGCGCGCCTCGCCCGGCACCGGCCCTGCCGGTCCGCCACGCGGCGGAGTAGGCAGGGGGAAGAGCCGGGGAAAAGCCGGGGACCAGCCATGACGAAGGGTGCGTTGACCGATGTCGGCGCACCCGTCATCGTTTGGCATCAAACTTTCATGCGCAAGCCCCCGTCACTCCGCCGGTCCCCTCCCCTTGAGCTATATCGCCTTCATCGCCGCCCATGGGCGGATGCTCGCCTTCGGCTTCCTGCTGACCCTGTTCTCCAGCTTCGGCCAGACCTTCTTCATTTCGCTGTCCGGCGGCCACATCCGCGAGGAATTCGGCCTGACCAACGCCGAGTTCGGCCTGCTCTACTCGATCGCCACCCTGGGCAGCGCCACCGCGCTGATCTGGGCGGGCCGCCGGATCGACACCACCGACCTGCGGCGCTACGTGACCGCCGTCTGCCTGGCGCTCGCCGCCGCCTGCATCGGGATGGCGACCGCCGGCCACGCGGTCCTGCTGGTGCTGGCGTTGTTCGGCCTGCGCCTGGCCGGACAGGGGCTGATGCCGCATACCGCCTTCACCACCATGGCACGCCGATTCGACACCGGCCGGGGCACGGCCCTGAGCCTTGCGGCGCTGGGCCACCCGACCGGCGAGGCCCTGCTGCCCACGGTGATGGTGACCGCCCTGGCGCTTCTGGGCTGGCGCAGCGCCTGGGCGGTCTGCGCCGTCGTGCTGCTGGCCGTGGTGCTGCCGGTGCTGCTCTGGCTGCCCCGCGCGGAACCCGCCGCCCCCGGCGCGGCCCTCCCGGCCGGAACCTCGCCGTCGGCCCGTCCGTTGGCGGTCCGGGACTGGACGCGGGGGGAGGTTCTGCGGGACCCGCGCTTCTATATGGTGCTGCCGGCCTTGCTCGCCCCCGGCTTCATCAACACCGGCGTGTTCTTCCACCAGATCGCCCTGGTCGAGTCGAAGGGGTGGCCGCTGTCCCTCTTCGCCGCCAGCTTCGCGCTCTATGCCGGGACCACCATCGTAACCTCGCTGACCGTCGGGCCCCTGATCGACCGGCTGGGCGCCGTGCGCCTGATGCCCTTCTACCTGCTGCCGCTGGCGGCCGCCCTGCTCGTACTTTCCTCCACCGCCGACCCGCTGGCCGCCGCAGGCTTCATGGCACTGGCCGGAATCACCGCCGGGATCAGCGCGATCATCGTCGCGGCCGTCTGGGCGGAGCTGTACGGAACCCGCCACCTGGGAGCGATCCGCTCGCTGTCGGTGTCGGTCACCGTGCTGGCGACGGCCCTGTCGCCGGGGCTGTTCGGCTGGCTGCTGGACCGGCAGGGCAGCTTCGACGGCATCGCGCTGGGAAGTGCGGCCGGCGTGCTGGCGGCGGCGGCGCTGACGGTGCCGGCGGTGCGGCGCCGAGCCGGAGCCGAGAGATGAAAAACAGAAAGCTCGAAGCGTCACGGCGGCGGCTATCGTGCCGATTGCGTGCACTGCAGCGGACTGTTAGACAGCTCCGCGGATACCGGACGCCGCCATGCGGGCCGGCAAACTGCTATGGGGTGGCTTTTCCGTGATCAGACCGCTGTACGACTGGACGATGCGCCTTGCGGGTCATCGCCATGCCATGTGGGCGATGGGGTTCATCTCCTTCATCGAAAGCTCGGTCTTTCCGGTGCCGCCGGACGCCCTGCTGATGCCGATGGTGCTGGCGCGCCGCGACCGGGCCTGGGCGATCGCCGCCGTCTGCACGATCGCCTCCGTCGTGGGCGGAGCCTTCGGCTACATGATCGGTTATTTCCTGTGGGACGCGATCGGCCAGCAGGTGATGAACCTGTACGGCTACACCGACAAGATGGACCAGTTCGCGGCGCTCTACAACGAGTGGGGTTTCTGGATCGTCGCCGGCGCCGGCTTCACGCCATTCCCCTACAAGGTCATCACGATCGCCAGCGGGGTCACCCATCTGGACTTCGCCGTCTTCATGATCGCGTCGGCCGTGTCGCGCGGCGCGCGGTTCTTCCTGGTGGCCGGCTTGCTATGGTATTTCGGTCCGCCGATCCGCACCTTCATCGAGAAGAACCTGGGCATCCTCGCCACGGCGTTCTTCCTGCTGCTGCTGGGCGGTTTCGTGGCCGTGCGGTACATGGTCTGATCACTTCGGCCCGCATTTCCCTTCGGAGACCATGAACACGTCAGACGCCCTGTCCGCTCCCCGCCTGCCCGCGCTCTTCCTGCTGGGAGCCAGCATCGGATCGCTGCTGGCCGCTTTCTTCTTCCAGTACGTGGTCGGACTGCAGCCCTGCGTGCTGTGCATCTGGCAGCGCTGGCCCTACGCCGCCGTGATCGCCCTGGCGGCAGTGGCGCTGCTGATGGCGCGGGCGCCGCGGATCCGGGCGGCGATGCTCGCCCTGTGCGGCATGGCCCTGCTGATCGGCGGCGGCATCGCGGTTTTCCATGTCGGCGTCGAACAGCACTGGTGGACCGGAACGCCGGGATGCGGCGTCACGGGAACCGCCGATTCGGTCGAGGCGCTCCGGGCGCAGATCATGGCGACTCCCGTCGTCCGGTGTGACAAGGTCGCCTGGTCGCTGTTTGGCATTTCCATGGCTGGATACAATATCCTGATCTCACTCGTGCTGGCGGCGGTGGCATTGGTCGCCGCCGGCCGGGCCGCCTCGGCGGCGCGGTGAGAGGAAGAGGAGCGACCCATGACCCTGACCAACGAACGTCCGCAACTGACGGGCCCCGAAGAACACCTGCTGATCGAAGCGTCTCCCAGCCCAGGTCCCGAGGCCGAGGCGCCGAAGCCGGCCCGTCCCCGTTACCTGCCGGGAGACCCCGAGACCCGCGAGCAGCTTGCCCGCATGATCCGGGTGAACCATGCCGGCGAGTACGGCGCCAAGCGGATCTACGAGGGGCAACTCGCCGTGCTGCGGAACTCTCCCGCCGCCAAGACCATCCGCCACATGCAGGAGCAGGAACAGGAACACCTGGACACCTTCAGCCGGCTGATCGTCGAGCGCCGGGTCCGGCCCACGGTGCTGCATCCGCTGTGGCACGTCGCCGGCTTCGCCCTGGGCGCCGCCACGGCGCTGATGGGCCAGCGCGCCGCCATGGCCTGCACTGTCGCGGTCGAGGAGGTCATCGACGAGCACTACGCCCAGCAGGCCGAGCAGCTCGGCGACACCGAGCCGGAACTGAAGGGCTTCATCGAGAAGTTCCGCGCCGAGGAGTTGGAGCACCGGGACATCGGGCTGGCCCACGAGGCCGAGCAGGCTCCGGCCTATCAGGTGCTGACCGGCCTGATCAAGGCGGGGTCGCGCGCCGCGATCTGGGCGGCACAGCGCTTCTGAGGATGGCGCCGGTCGATCCTGGCCGGCGGTCCGCCAGGACGTCCGTATGGACGCCGGTCAGAACGGGTCGAGTTCGGTATCCCAGTAAAGAAAATCCCGCCAACTTTCGTGCAAGAAGTTTGGCGGGAATGATCGTCCGTTTTCCTGAAGCTGATGGGCCGTCGGTTGGAAGGGCGGCATTAACGGGACCATGCCGCACTGGTTGGGCAGCCTGTTCCCTTTCCTCAGGTTGCACGCCGAGCAGGACGTGACGACGTTCTCCCACGTCGTTCGCCCGCCTTTCGAGCGCGGAATCACATGGTCGAACGTCAGTTCCTGGGTCGGGAACGGGTCGTTGCAGTACTGGCACGAGAACCGGTCGCGCAGGAAGACGTTGAACCGGGTGAAAGCGGGACGGCGGGCCGCCGGGATGTATTCCTTCAACGAGATGACGCTTGGCAGCTTGATCTCGAAGTTGGGGGACCGGACGACCCGGTCATATTCGGAAATGATGTTCACGCGGTCGAGGAAGACGGCTTTCACCGCTTCCTGCCAGGACCACAGGGACAAGGGGAAGTAGCTCAGCGGACGGAAATCCGCATTCAATACCAGCGCCGGACAGTGATCGGGTGGTGGTGCCAAGCCCACGCCCTCCTCTGGTTCCCTTGCCTGTCAGGCCCAAGCGCCTGACTTGGATGCGCTTCTCTCATAGAGCATCCTCGACCCAAACTCAACAAGCTGGACCGCCGGACATTCCCAACTTCATGATGCTGTAACGGTATGCCGTCCCCAACATCCCATCCACGCGGGTGAATGGGTGTGGTTCTACGGCGTGCAGGTCATCCCAGAAGCGCCCGTTTCAGGAAGAAGCCGCCGCGGGTCAGGCCTTCCTGGTCGATTCCGTGCCCGAGACCGGGCCGGACCTCGACCTCCACGGGCACGCCGGCGGCTTGAAGGACCGCCTGCGCGGCCGGCAGGGCCTGCGGCGGGACCACCTGATCGGCATCGCCATGGACCAGCAGGACGGGCGGACGGGACTTTATCTCCCCCGCCAGCAGCTCGGGAGCGAGCAGCGCGCCGGAATAGCCCAGGACGGCGCCAACCGAGTCGGGCCGGCGCAACGCCACGTAAAGCGATGTCATGGTGCCCTGCGAGAACCCGACGAGCGCCAGCTTGTCCGCCGTAAGGCTGCGTTCCGCCAGGGCCTGGTCGATGAAGGCATCGATCACCGGAGCGACCCGCTTGACCCCCGCCGTCATGGCGGACATCGAACGGTCCAGCAGGCTGAACCACTGATAACCGTAGGGCGACATGTCGCACTGGTCCGGCGCGTTGGGGGAGATGAACTCGGCATCCGGAAGCAGGGCACTCCAATAATCCGCCAGCGAGATCAGGTCGTCGCCGTCGGCGCCGACTCCGTGCAGCAGGATGACAAGCTGGCGGGCGGGGCCGCCGGATGCGGGCGGGACGCTGGGTCCCGAGATTTTGGCAAGGTCGCTCATGCGTGCTGTTTTGAACAACCCCATTCGTCCTGTCAATCTCCCTACGGGTTACCAACGGGAGATTTGAACCGCCGGGCTCCTTCCCGGAAGGGCCCCTTCCGGGAAGTACTTGGCAAGGCGTGCGGCACAGTGCCAGATGATGGAGCCATGAGCATCATCACGCGCTTCGCCCCCAGCCCGACCGGGCATCTCCACCTGGGCCACGCCCATTCCGCCCTGTTCGGCTGGCACGCGGCCGTCGATCATGGCGGCCGCTTCCTGCTGCGGATCGAGGATATCGATCCGGCCCGCTGCCGGCCGGAGTTCGAGCGCGACCTGATCGAGGACCTGGATTGGCTCGGCCTGGACTGGCCCGGGCCGGTCCGGCGCCAGTCGGAGCATCTGGACGACTATCGCGCGGCGCTGGAGCGCCTGGACCGGATCGGGGTGACCTACCCCTGCTTCTGCACGCGCCGCGAGATCGAGGAGGAGATCGCGCGCGCCGGCCACGCCCCCCATGGACCGGACGGTCCGATCTACCCCGGCACCTGCCGCACCCTGACGGCGGAAGAACGGGGGAACCGCCTCGCCCGCGGCATGCCGTTCGCGGTCAGGATCGACGTCGTCCATGCCTTGGAACTGGCGGGCCGGCTCACCTGGCATGACCGCGCCGCCGGAACGGTCCGGGCCACGCCCGAAATGCTGGGCGATGCCGTGCTGGCCCGGAAGGACGTGCCGACCAGCTATCATCTCAGCGTCACCGTGGACGACAATCTGCAAGGCGTGACGCTGGTGACCCGCGGAGAGGACCTGTTCTTCGCGACCCACCTACACCGCCTGCTCCAGGCCCTGCTGGGATACGCCACGCCGGAGTATCACCACCACGGGCTGTTGACCGGCGAGCGCGGCGAACGGCTCGCCAAGCGCGACAAGGCGGTGTCGCTCCGCGCGCTCCGCGCCGCAGGCAGGACGCCGGCGGACGTCAGGGCGATGGCGGGCTTCCCGTAAAGCGGGAACTTGTCCTAGTGGCTCGGCACAGTGATTTTGATTGATTTATCGTAGGTCGGCCTCGGCCGAAGGCCGACGCCGACAGCGTGGCCGGAGCGTTGACGCAGGGTGTCGGCGTTCGCCCTGACGGGCGAAGGCCGACCTACGGCACTCCGCTCCGCCGAACGTCATCAAAAACACTGTGCAGGACCACTAGAGCGGACGGCGCAAACCCATCACCAAATCCAGGTAGTCGGGCTGCTCGGGCTTCAGATAGCCGTGGCGCACCAGGAAATCGATGATCACCAAGTTGACGTTGAACTTGAAGTCGTCGCTATCGCGGATCCGCGCGGCCACCTGGTCGAGCGGCCAGAGCATGAACTCCTCCACCTCTCCATCGGTGTTCCGGGGCTTGAAATCCTCGGCCACTTCGAGATCGTAGAGGAACAGGGTGTCGGGCTTCAACCCGGCCTCGTTCTCCATCAGGTAGGATACCGCGCCCACGGGAACGGCGCGCCGGGCGGCGTCCGCCGACAGGCCGGCCTCCTCCGCCGCCTCCTTCACCAGGTTCTCGTCCAGCGACAACCCATAGGGCTGCCCCCGGCGACCAGGTTGTCCAGCTTGCCCGGAGCGATCCGGCGATCGGTCGCGCGCTTGCCGATCCAGAGATGAAGTCCATCGGGCCGCCGGACGAATCCGTTGATGTGGAGCCCGAACGAGCGGATGCCGAAGAAGGCGACCGCCGACCGGTCGATCTTGAGCAGCGGCTCCGCCCCCCAGGCCGTCACCACGGGATAGGCTTCGCGGCGGAGGCGCTGGATCGTGCCGTCGGCGACCAGGGCGTCGAGAACGCGGGCCATGGCTTCTGACCGCGCGTCGAACGTATCGAGCGTCTCGCGCAACGAAACCACGTCCCGCCCGATGTCGAAAACGTCGCCGAAGCGGGCGAGATGGTCGGCCAGGGCATGGCGGACCCACCCCACCCGATCCCCCGCCACCCGGAAGGGACGGAAACCCGTGAGGTCATGGGTGTTGCAGGCGCGGATGTGATTCAGGTAACTCGTCATGGGCGGATTAAACCCCCGCCCACGGAGTTCGTCACGTTGTTTTATCCGGTGCTGCGCCTATTCCGCGGCGGCGCGGAACCGCTCGGATGTCAGCACCGTATCCACGTCGGGGATCTGGCGGAGGCAGGCAGCGACATATTCCGCCTCGCTCCGGACCATGCCGTGCATCTGCAGGTCGATGATCAGCTCGTCGTCCCGGACGCCGCCGACCCGGCTGTGCCAGGAGGTCGGCACCAGTCCGCGCTTGGCGAAAAGCTCGAGCACGCGCGGCATCACGCCGGGATCGGCCGATGCCTGTACCGAGAAGCAGGCGGTCGTGTCGGCATCGTAAAGGCGGGTTTCGGCACTGGGTGCCGACAAGGTGGGCATAGCCATCGAGGGCTGTCCTTCAAGCAATATCGTCAGGTCGAGTCAGCGGTCGAGTACCCCCGGCCCTCAGAAGAGGACCGGGCCGCTAATTCGCGCGATGATCGCTATGAGGGCTGCCACTTGCATGGAGCGGAACATACGGGGCTCTCCCGAGGCCGGTCAAGTGCCATGCTGACGCAGCCGACATGCGCCGCGGCAAGGGCTCAGTCGCCCCGGGTCCGCTCGACGCCGAGCAAGCCGGTCGGGCGCACCACCAGCACGGCGATGAGGGCGGCGAAGACGGCGATGTCCTTGTAGGCCATGGGAAACCAGGCTGCCCATCCGGTTTCCAGCGCAGCGATCAGCAGTCCGCCCAGGAAGGCGCCCGGAACGGACCCGATGCCGCCGACGATCGCCGCGGCCAACGCCTTGAATCCCAGCAGCGTCCCCATGTACGCATTCACCCCGCCGTACTGCAATGCCACGATGAAGCCCGCGGAACCGGCGCAGGCAGCCCCCAGGGCGAAGGTGGCCCCGACCGTCCGGTCCGTGTCGACCCCCAGCAGCTCGGCCATCGCCATGTCGTCGCTGCAGGCCCGGTTGTCGCGCCCGAACCTCGTGCGCCGGAGCATCCACCAGAGGCCGCCGGAGCACGCGACGGTCAGCGCCATGACCAGCACCTGCCCCACCGAAATCGTGACGGAGAAGCCGTCGGCACCGGCCAGGGTAAGCCGGCCCGTCAGCACCGGGGCCAGCCAGCGGTCGCGGCTGCCCTGGAGCAGGCGCACCGCCTCCTGGAGCGCGATGGACGTCCCGATGGCGGCGATCAGCGGAATTTGGGTCGGGGTCCGCCGCAGGGGCCGGAACACCAGCCGCTCGATCGACCAGCCCTGCCCCGCCGTGAGCGCTACCGCCGCCAGCAGCACCAGCGGCAGGATGCCCCAGCCGGCGCCGCCCAGCCCCATGAAGACGACTGCGGCGATGACGGTCTGATAGGCACCGAGCATCATCAGCTCGCCGAACGCGAAGTTGATCCGCCCGATGATGCCGTAGACCAGCGAGAACCCGACCGCCAGCAGGGCGTAGATGCAGCCGAGCACGGCGCCGTTGACCGCCTGCTGAAGGGGGTAGAGCAAGGCCGGCGCCCGCGGCTCTACCATGGGCGGCGCAGCGGCGGGCGGTGCGACGGCGGGCGGTGCGACGGCGGGCGCGCCCCTTTCCAGGGCGAGCCAGCGCTTCAGGAAGAACAGGCGCAGGCCGGTCACCTCACCGTCATGGCTGGTGGCGACGCGGGCCAGTTCCAGCGGAGCGTTCTCCACCCGTCGCGAAGAGAACCGGCAGGCGATCCAGCGTGCTTCCCCGGCGGCCGTCCTGTACCCGACGACTACGCCATCGGGATCGGAGGGGTCCGACTTCGGCGGTCCGACGAAGACCCGGTCCATGTCGGGCTCGAAGGCCCCGATCGCCCGGCGGCAGGTCTCGACCTCGCCCGGATCGGGTCCGCAGCCGGCGAGCAGCAGGATGAGGGCAAGCGACGGAAGCAGCGAGCGGACTGGCATACGGGCGGCATTCCACCAATGCGCTGGCCATGTCCGGATTGGCGGACCGGCGGAAAGTGTTCATATCAGAGGGGGAAGTTGTCCGACCAGGGGTTCCGATATGGCGCGTTCCGGATTGTCCTCGTGCGGGGTTATGGCGGCATTGCTCCTGCTGGCCGGGTGCGGCGGCAGCCGGGTGGTCTCCGACACCCCGAGCACGGCCTATTCCCCGCTGGAGTTCAGCGCGGCGGCCGGCGGGCGCGACCTGGCGACCGAAGTCGTCGGCAATCCGTTCGGCATGGACCAGTCCGCCTTCGGCACGTCGGTGACGGACCTGATGCAGAACCAGCATTTCGGCCCGGCGACCCATTTCACCACCACTCCCGGCGACAGCGCCGACCCGCGGTACAAGGTGGTGCTGGTGTTCAACCCAGCGGAGAACGTGCCGAATCCGCAGATCTGCGGCGGTCGCCCGATCGCGACGGACACACGGCCCGGCCAGCCGATCCGCCTGCAGGCGGCCTTCTGCCGGGGCGGCACCCTGACGTCGACCAACGGCTGGGCGCCTGCCTTGTCCTCCCCGCAGGACCCGGCGTTCCGCAGCCTGATCTCGGACGCCACCTTCTCGCTGTTCCCGGTCCGGGACCCCAACCGTGGCGGCGACGACTGCCGACTCGCCGGTTGCTGACCCGCGCTCCGGTCCGACGCCGGCTTCAGGAGCGGGCTTCAGGAGTAGACAAGCCAGTCCCGCATCAGCGCCGTCGCGGCGAAGGGGCGCTCCAGGGTGGCCAGGTGGCCGCACTCCTCGATCACGGCGAGGCGGGCACGGGGGATCAGGCCGGCCATCTCGACATGCATCTCCAGAGTGCTCAGCGCGTCCTCCCGGCCGCACAGCACCAGGGTCGGACTGGTGATGCCGGGCAGGTCGCCGCGGCTGTCGGGGCGGCCCATGATCGCGGTCTGCTGGCGCAGGAAAGCATCCTTGCCGACCCGCTCCGCCATGCCCATGACAGTGCCGGTCAGTGCCTCTTCCCCCGTCCGGGAGGGGTGGATCAGCATCGGCAGCAGACGGGGCGTCACGCCGCGGAATTCGCCCTGGTTCGCCAGGGCCATGAGGCCGCGCCGCCGACGGCGCTGCTCGTCGGTATCGGCCCGCGCATTGGTGTCCAGCAATGCCAGCTTGGCGACGCGTTCGGGCGCCCGGCGCGCGATCTCCAGCGCCACATACCCGCCCATGGACAGACCCGCGACGGCGAACCGCGGCGGCGCCGACTCCAGCACCGCAGCGGCCAGGGCCGCGATGCTGTCATGGCCGGTCAGGTCGGCGACGCGGACATCGGCGACCTCGTCGAGATAGCGCGACTGGTGCGCCCACAGCGCGTCGTCACACAGCAGTCCGGGAAGCAGGATCAGGGGAAGTCCGGTCATCGGATCAGCGGAAGAACCTTCTTGAAAGCAGGCGTGTCGGCGCGCCCCAGCCATTCGAACATGACCATCTCGGACGTCACGATCTGGACGCCCCGGCCGCGCATCCGCTCCATGGCGAGGTCGCGGTTGAGCGGTACCCTGGACCCGACCGCGTCGGCGACCAGGAAGCAGTCGAAACCCGCCTCGACCAGTCCCAGCGTGGTCTGGAGCACGCAGACATGGGTTTCGGTCCCCGCGACGACGATCTGGCCCCGGTCGAGCCGGCGCACGCGGTCCATGAATCTAGGCTCCCGCGCCGCGCCGAAACTGATCTTCTCGATCACGGCGCCCGCCGGCATCAGTTCGGCGACCGGCGCTATGGTATGGCCCAGCCCCTTGGAATACTGCTCCGTCGCCAGAACCGGGACGCCCAGTTCCGCCGCGGCGCGGAGCAGCTTTCGGATGGACCCGACGACCGCCTCGACCTCGTGGATCGCGGTGGCAAGGCGCTCCTGGACATCGACGACGAGCAGGATCGATCGTTCCGAGTCGAGCAGCATGGCGCAGATCCTTCTTGCGGAAACCCCCGGGTGACACTATCGTCCGAGGCATTGCGAAGCCAAGCCTATCGCACCGTGCCGCGCACCGCTGAGAAAAATCGGTGCGACAATACGGAATGTTGACACAATGGTTTGACTTTCCATACTGCCGCTCCAATCTGTGCTGCAAGCCGATAGGCTTACGCTGCTTTCTCCAACCGACACTGGCTTAATGAATTTTTCGGAAATTGGGCTCGGGCCCGAAGTCCTGCGCGCCGTCGAGGATGCGGGCTATACCCAACCGACTCCGATCCAGGAACAGGCGATTCCCTGGGTCCTTCAGGGACGGGACGTGCTGGGGTGTGCCCAGACGGGCACCGGCAAAACGGCAAGTTTCACCCTTCCCATGATCGAGATCCTGGCCAACGGCCGGGCCAGGGCGCGCATGCCGCGCTCGCTGATCCTGGAGCCGACCCGCGAACTCGCGGCGCAGGTCGCCGAGAACTTCGAGACGTACGGCAAGCACCACAAGCTGAACATGGCGCTGCTGATCGGCGGCGAATCGTTCGGCGACCAGATCAAGAAGCTGGACCGCGGCGTCGACGTCCTGATCGCCACGCCCGGCCGCATGATCGACCTGTTCGAGCGCGGCAACATCCTGCTGAGCGACATCAAGATCTTCGTGATCGACGAAGCCGACCGGATGCTCGACATGGGGTTCATCCCCGATATCGAGCGGATCGTGGCGCTGCTCCCGAAGATGCGGCAGACCCTGTTCTTCTCGGCGACCATGCCGCCGGAAATCAAGCGGCTGGCCGACAACTTCCTGATGAACCCGCGCGAAGTGTCGGTGTCCCCGCCCGCCTCCATGGCGGAGACGGTCACCCACGCCCTGACGATCGTCCAGTCCGAGGACAAGCGGCGTGCGCTCCGCCACCTGCTCAACACCGAGGACGTCAAGAACGCGCTGATCTTCTGCAACCGCAAGCGGGACGTGGCGATACTGCACAAGAGCCTGGAGAAGCACGGCTTCAACGCCGGGGCGCTTCACGGCGACATGCCGCAGAGCAAGCGGACGGAAACGTTGGAAGCCTTCAAGAAGGGCGAGATCACGCTGCTGGTGTGCAGCGACGTGGCGGCGCGCGGCATCGACATCGCCGGTCTCAGCCACGTCTTCAACTTCGATACGCCGCTCCACGCGGAGGATTATGTCCACCGGATCGGCCGCACCGGCCGGGCGGGCCGCCAGGGCCGCGCCTTCACGATCGCCAATCCGGAAGAGGGCAAGCAGGTCGCCGCGATCTCCAAGCTGATCAAGCGGGAAATCCCGCTGATCTCGATCGACGGCATCGAACTGGCCGAGTTCGATGAGATCTCCGACCGCCGACGCCGGCGCCCCGCCCGCAAGGACGAGGTCCGGAAAGAAGAGCCGCGGAAAGAAGAAGAGACCAAGGCAGCCCGTCCGCCGAAGTCGGAAACCCGTCCGCGTCCCGAGCCGCGGCCGGAACGGGAGGCCCGACCCGACCGCGAGCAGCGGGCCGAGGGAATGCGGTCCGACCCGCCGCGGCGTGACCGCGACGACCGTCGTCGGCGCCGCGATGACGATGACGACGATGAGGTCGTGATCGGTTTCGGCGATCATGTTCCGGCCTTCCTGCTGCGCCGTGCCCGGCCGATCGCCACTCCGGAAGCATAGGGGCGACCCCTGCCATGCAGACCATCTTCATCATGGTCAAATGCGACCTTGGACAGGCTTACGAGGTCGCGGACCGCGCGGTGCAGGATGTGGAGCAGGTATCGGAGGTCCACTCGACCTCCGGCCAGTACGACCTGCTGATGAAGTGCTACCTGGACGATGGTACCGATATCGGCCGGTTCGTCACCGAACAGGTGCAGACCCTGCCGGGAGTGAAGGACACCTTCACCCTGATCACGTTCAAGGCCTTTTCCTGAGAACTCCCGGACGGCGGATGAACGCCGTGCAGGGTCACCGGCCGACCGCCCAGTTCTCGCGCCGGATGTCGGCGCCGCCAAGCAGCTTCCCGTCCTCTACCGCGATGATGCTGAGGCCGCTGGTCAGTTCAGTCACCGAGACGCCGTGGCCCATCCGCTCCAGTTCCGCCGCAAGGTCGGTGACCGACGTACCGGCTTCCAGCAGGGTCGCGGGCGCCTTTCCGTTGTTGTTCTGGAAATGCGGCAGCGCCGCCACCTGCTGCGGGTCCAATCCCCAATCGACCAGCGCCACGATGCTCTGCGCAACGTAGGAGATGATCGAGGAACCGCCGGGTGACCCGAGCACGTATCTCACCTTTCCGTCCTGGTCGAACACGATCGTCGGCGCCATCGAACTGCGCGGGCGCTTGCCCGGCTCCACCCGGTTGGCGACCGGCTGCTCGGGCGTGCCCGCCGCGAACGAGAAATCCGTCAGCTCGTTGTTGAGCATGAAGCCGCGCACCATGCGCCCGGACCCGAACGCGCTTTCGATCGTGGTCGTCATCGAAACCGCGTTGCCGAACCGGTCCACGATCGAGACATGGCTGGTGGCCGGGACGTCGCGGTGGACGCCGTCGAAGAACAGGCCCGTCCTGAACGGCGGATCGCCGGGTTCTGCCGCCCCCATGTCGCGTTCGGCGTTGATCAGTCCGGCGCGCGCCTTGAGATACTGCGGATCAAGCAGCCCGCGTACGGGCACGTCGACGAAATCGCCATCGGCGGCGTATCTGTTGCGGTCCGCGAAGGCCAACCGGTTGGCCTGGGTATAGAGCTGCACCGACCGTGCGGTATTGGCCCCGGCGGCGGCCATGTCGAAGGGCTCCAGCATCGCCAGGATCTGGGCCACCGCGATGCCGCCCGACGAGGGGGGTCCCATGCCGCAGACCTTGTGCTCACGGTACGTCCCGCAGACGGGCGCGCGCTCCTTGACCTGATACGAGGTGAAGTCCCGGGCCACCATGTCGCCGGCGCGGGGCTCCCGCCGGACCGTCGAGATGATGTCATCCCGGATCGCGCCCTCGTAAAAGGCGTTGGCATTGCCATGCCGCACCAGGGCCTCGACCGACTGGGCGTAATCCTCGTTGCGCAGCAGGGTGCCGGCCTGCTTGGGCGTTCCGTCCGGATTGAAGAAATAGGCCCTGGCGACGGGATCATTGGGGACGCGGGTCGAAGCCTTGATCGAATCGGCAAGGCGCGGCGATATCTCGAACCCGCCGCGCGCCAGTTCGATCGCGCGCGCCGCCAGGTCGGCAAGCGGCAACGACCCGAATCGTCGGTGCATCTCCTCGATCAGCTTCGGCGTTCCCGGAACACCGGTCGAGAGTCCGCTCTCGATCGCGTCGGCCAGCGCCATCTCCTCGAACTGGGCCGGAGTCGCGGCGCCCGGCGCCGTCTCCCGCGCGTCGAGGGTGATCAGCCTGTCGGCCGCCGCGTCGTGGTAGACCAGGAAGGCGCCTCCGCCTAGCCCGGAGGACTGGGGCTCCGTCAGCCCGAGGACGAGTTGAACCGCGATCGCGGCGTCGATCGCGTTGCCGCCCCGCTCAAGCACCGCGAGACCGGCGCGCGATGCTTCCGCATTGGCCGCGACGACCATTTCGCTGTCGGCCTCGGTCAGCGGTTTCTGGCGGAAGCCGGTGGCGATTTCCGGCGGGAGCCGGTCGTTCAACTGCAATGCCGATACCGGCAGCGTTGCTGCGACGGTGCCGACCGCGCCGGCGACGATGGAAAAGACGACCTGCCTGCGCACCCAGCCCATCCTGCTGCTCCTCGATGATTGCGGCCTCTTCCAATCGAAGCGTAAACGCTACATGGGCGAGCCTGCACCATTTTCCCGGGCCAGTTCCCGCGCCTCTTCAAGACGTTCCGCGCACTGGGCCATGTCGCCCTGGCGGCCGGCATTGCGCGCGCCGAGCAGCAGGGTCTCCAACTGTGCCCGCTCCGCCGCGCCCATTTCCGGCTGTCCTCCCGGAACCGCCCCTTCGGGAGCGCCATCCTGCTGCGGGATCGCCGGCGCCGTGTTCATGCCGTCGGCGCTCGGATTCGGCGGCTCGACCACGCGCCCGGCGCCGATGTCGGGCGGCCGGATGACGCCGCCGGACTGGGCGAGGCTCTCGCTGGCAGCACTCCCCTCATTCCCCGCATCGGGAGCGTTTCCGCTCAGCCCCAGCGATCCGGCCAGCCGGTCGACCTCGGCGAGGCAATCCTGTCCCTGGCCCTGTTGAGCATAAGCGGCCGAAGTTGCACCGGTCAGGATGACCGACGCCGTCAAGAGCATACCCAGTCCACGCATTCGAACCTCCTTCGACCTGTCATGCCCTGTCAACACCCGGAGGAGCGGTTTCGTCCCCTTTGCGCGCCCCTTCGTACGCGGAGGCGCAACAAGTGATCGGGGCGCATGTTCACAGGAGGTTCTATTCCCAATTTGCGGCCGCCCTTCAAAATGTCAGTCTCGACGTCCAGTCCCCGGGCTTTCACCCCGCGATCCCAGTCGCCGCAGTCCCAGTCGGCTGCCCAACCGGTCCGTATCCAACCGGCCGCCCCGTCGGTATCGCCCGGCACGACGCTCGGCATCATCGTGACCGTCGTCGCGGCCCTCTATTTCGGCCGGGACATCCTGATGCCCGTGGCGCTGGCGATTCTGCTCAGCTTCGCGCTGGCGCCGATCGTGATCCGCCTGCGCCGCTGGGGACTGGGCAAGATCCTCTCGGTGATCCTGGTCGTCCTGCTGATGTTCATGGCGATACTGGGCTTCGGCACCCTGGTGGCGAGCCAGCTGGTCGATCTGGCGCGCAATCTCCCGAGCTACGAGCAGAACATAAGGGCCAAGATCCAGAGCGTGCGGGGGGCGACCGAGGGAGGCGGCGGCGGCGTGATCGACCAAGCGTCGGAGATGCTGCGCGACCTCAGCAAAGAGCTGGAGCAGGCGACCGCACCCAGCACCGAAGGGGTCGCCCGCCAAGCCGGGGAAAATGGACGCTTCGACGTGCTGCGCCCGATCCCGGTGGAAATCCACGAGCCGCGTCCGTCGCCCTGGAACGAGATCCAGACCTTCCTGGGGCCGCTGGTCGCCCCGATCGGCACGGCCGGCATCGTGCTGGTATTCGTGATCTTCATGCTGCTTCAGCGGGAGGACCTGAGGGATCGCCTGATCCGGCTGGTCGGGGCGAACGACCTGCACCGGACGACCGAAGCGATGGACGAGGCCGGGGCCCGGGTCAGCCGCTACCTGCTGATGCAGCTCATCATCAATGTCACCTACGGCATCCCGGTCGCGATCGGCCTCTATTTCATCGGCGTCCCGAACCCCGTCCTATGGGGCGTGCTGGCGATGGTGCTGCGCTTCATACCCTATGTCGGGCCGGTCGTGTCGGCCTTCTTCCCCATCGTCCTGTCATTCGCGGTGTCGCCCGGCTGGACCGACCCGCTGCTGACCATCGGCCTCTTCCTGGGGCTGGAGCTGTTCAGCAACAACGTGCTGGAACCCTGGCTCTACGGCAGCAGCACCGGCCTGTCGCCGCTGGCCGTGATCACGGCGGCCGTGGTCTGGATCACCTTGTGGGGGCCGGTCGGGGTCCTGCTCGCGACGCCGCTGACGGTGTGCCTGGTCGTCATCGGCCGCCACGTGCCGCAGCTCCAGTTCCTTCACGTGATGTTCGGCAACGATCCGGTCCTGCCGATCGAGGCCAGATTCTATCAGAGATTGCTCGCCCGCGACCCCGCGGAAGCGGCGGAACTGGCGGAGGAAGCCGCCGGCCAGCGTCCGCTCGCGGTCCTCTACGACGAGTTGATCGTGCCTGCCCTCCACCTTGCGGAGGCCGACCGCCAGCGCGGCGCCTTCGACAACGCCACCCAGGCGGCGATCGCCGAAGGCATCGACACCGTGGTCGAAACGCTCGACGATTACGAGGAGCCGCCGGCATCCGAAGGCGATGCCGTCAAAACTCCGGCAGCCCCCGTCCGCGTCCTGTGCATCGCCGGCCGGAACGAACTGGACCGGGCGGCGGCGGTCCTGACAGCCCATCTGCTGGAGCGGGACGGGTTCAAGGCGGAAGCCCTGCCCTGCGAGGCCGTGTCGCTCCGCAACCTCGCCAAACTGGACACGTCGGATGTCCGGCTGGTCTGCCTGTCGTATCTCAACCCCGGATCGGTCCAGCATGCCCGGCGGGTGGTGAGACGCCTGCGTGGCAAGCTCGGCACTTCGACTCCCATCGTGGTCGGGTTGTGGAGCGGACCAGGCACCTTCCCCCCTCCGGATGCAGAGAGCACCATATCGGCGGACCGGCTGGAAACCACCCTGTCCGGAACGCTCGGCCAAATCAGGAACCGGCAAATCTTCAGGAGTACAGAGAGCTGATCGCTGCCGTCTCTTGTTGTTGTCGATAAGGGAATTGCCAAACAGTCGAAGTGCAGAAGGGGAATTGCGTTGGCTGGAGTGCGTCTCATCATAGCCGAGGATCAGTTGCTGGTCGCGCTGGACATGGAGACGATCCTGACTGGAGCCGGCCATGAAGTCTGCGGCATCGCCGCAAATGCCGACGAAGCGCTGACCCTGGTAGCGGAGCACCGGCCCGACCTGGCGCTTCTCGATGTCGATCTGGGCGGCACCGACGGGCTCGAAGCGGCACGCCTGATCATGGACCGCTGGCAGGTGCCGACGCTGCTGGTCACCGGTCACGTCACCATGGAAATCGCGCGGGGGGTCGGGGTCGTCGGGCTGGTGCGCAAGCCGTTCACGGAGCGCACCCTGCTGGCCACCATCGACGCCTGCCTGACATGGCTCGCCGAAGGCGTGGTCCAGGAACCGCGGCCGCCGGGGTTCATCGGCCCGGACATCTAGGACGCCGGCGGGTCGGGGAGAACAGCCCTGGCTTCGCCGTGGATCACGCTTCTCGGCGATGTGCATGGTCGCTCGCTTCGGCCTCGGCAGGGGGAATCCCGCCGATGACTCCGGGCAGGCAGGGATGGCCGAACCGATTGACCCGCTCCGGGGTGGCCTTTCCCGGTGCCGGGCGGTTCCAGCAGATCCGTACAGCCAAAAAATGTCCACGCGCCAAGCCAAGCTGAGGCATCACACCTAAGACTTATTCAACGGCGACCGTCCCGTGCCCTTGAAAAGCGCAACCGAAGTAACAAAAGGCTCAGGCATTGGTCGTGACGGCATTTTCGACATGGCTCCACATGGCCTGAATAGTATCAAGGGGTATAATTATTTATTGTGATGGAAATGTACCGTCATTTCCGTAGATAAATCTGCTACTTGAAATGTCGGCAGCCTCGAGCGTGGCCGTTTTATCACTGGATTGAAGCATGACTTCGTGGGCCTTGCAGGATATGCGGCACGCTATCACCACCATGATGCCGGACCTACGGCGCTATGCGCGCTCGCTGACACGATCAGCCGATGCCGCTGACGATCTCGTTCAAACAGCCTACGAGCGCGTCCTGACCCGGCAGGTGTCTCTGGATGCCATCGAGCAACCGGCGAGTTGGATGCGTTGCGTCATCCGGAACCTGTGGATCGACCAGAAGCGCAGTTCCCGGGAGCGTCTGTCAGCGCCGCTGGAAGACGGCGAGCATATCGGAACGGAAGATACCGAGCGGACCCTGATCGCACGCTCCATGCTGATGCGGGTGCGAGAGGTCATGGCGGCGCTTCCCGAGGAGCAACGCGGACCCATCATGCTGGTCTGCGTCAAGGGTCTCAGCTACCAGGAGGCCGCCGCGGAGCTGAACATCCCGATAGGCACCCTGATGAGCCGCCTTGCCCGAGGACGGCTTGAACTCGCCAGACGCGTAGGCCTGGCGAAATGAGGCTGGGTCGCTGACCGCTCCAGGACCGATCCTCCTGCAGGATGGCGCAGAGTCGAAGAGCGTCCGCGGCGGCTGGACCGACGATCGCCCCAGAGAGTTGGGCCCGGAGGCCCAACGCACCGCCCCAACGCACCGCGGGAAACAACGCGGACGGCCGCCCCCCGGCGTCGCGGGACCTCAACCGCTCCGGCCGGAGGGCTGACCTTCCGTGGTGGTGATCTCGCCCGCTTCCATCAGCTGCTTGAGCCGGCGCAGCGCCCGATGGGCATGGAGCTGAGGCTCCTGACCGGCCAGCATGGCGATCCCCCGGCCCAACCGGCCCAGCGGCGGCTCGTAGGTGAGTTCGAGGCGCACTTCCGTGCCGCGGCCGCCCGGCGCGTCTGCGAACCTCACCCAGCCGGAGTTCGGCACCTGCGCGTCGCCGACGCTGCGCCAGGCGATGCGCTCGTTCTCGCGGTCGTCGTCGACCTCCGCGTCGAAAGCGACCTTTGCCCCGCCCGGCCCGTTGACCACCCAGTGGGAGTGGCGCGGGTCGCGCACGTCGATCCGGTCGATTTCCGGCATGATCCGCGACAGGTTCGTGAAATCACGCCAGAACCGGTACAGTTCCTCGCGCGGCTTGGCGATCGTGACCGAATGGCGGATGGTGACGGGCTGCGGACGCACGCCCGGCATGTCGCGCAGGTCCGGCAGGTGAAGGCGCTCCCTTACGGCGTCGTTTGCGACGCCGCTGGCGAGCAGCCCCGCCCCGGCCGCCGTCAAGGCCGCCCCCGCCCAGCCGCCGCGCCGCAGTCCCTGGACGGTCAGCAATCCACCGCCGGCCAGCAAGGCGTAGCGGCCCCAGTTCGCGGTCGCCGTCATCGATCGATCCATGTCTCTACCCTCCTGGTTTTCCGTTGATGGCCGCATCCGCTGTCAGGGAAGGCCGCCGATGCCGCCGAGCGTGCCCGCCTTGGTGCCGGTGGAATCGGGATCCTCGTCGTGCCCGTAGGGTTTGCCGTCCGCGTCCAACGTCGGCGAGGCCCCCTGCTCCATCCGGCGCTCCTTGCCCGTCCGCATGGCCTGGTCGGGTTCCGGATTGAGCCCTCCGACCGAAGCCGATTCGCCCTGCTCGTCGGCAAGATGGCGGGCGTCGCGCTCCATGATCACGTCGGTCCGGCTGCGGATGTCCTGCGGACGCTCGCCCACCGGCTTTTCACGCTGTTCGCGGGCTTCACGGTCGTTCATTGCCTAGTCCCCGGCCTGTTGTAATGCCCTTGGACAACAGCCTGGACGCCATACCATTGCGTGGGGACGCGCGGTTCCACCTTGGCTTGTCGCGCCCTATCCGTGGCCGGCATGGAGCGTGTATCATCGCGTTACGGTGATCACGGTACGCGGAGCGACGATCGATGAAATCCCGGATTGCCATGAAGGGCGCCCCGATGCGGGTCGCGGTCGCCGCGCTGACGGCGTTTATCCTGTTCCCGGGTCTTTTCCATGGAACGGCCAATGCCTCGGAGCAAGCCAACGGCCTGACGCTCGATCCGCCCAGCGGCTGGAGCCGGTCCCAGGAGGGGACCAACGTGGTCTACCGGACGGAGACGTGCAGCCTGTCCGTCCTGGCCCCGAGGGCATTGGGCGGCGAACGCCCGGTACCGTTCTTCCAGCAGACCTGGAATTCGGTCAAAGGGCCGCTGCGGGTTCTGCGCGAGCAGCCGCCCACGCAGATGCGGACGGGCGACGGATCGGTTGGCCGCTACGCCTCAGCCGTGGTGGATTCCGGCGCCGACGAGCGCGTCGTCGCCGTGTTCATGGCGAGCGACGCGCGGGACGCCCATTTCATGGTCTTTACAGGGGAGGCGACCGACTGCGAACCCCATCTGCCGCGTGCGGAGGCGGCCATGCGGAGCGTCACGCTGGGCCGGCGCGGCGCGGTTCCGGCACCGATGTAGCCGAACGCGGAATTTGACCGGCGTTGCATTGTCCTCGTCTTCCCCTGCCGACTCGACAAGGCCGCTGCGCGGATCGATCAGCGGCCGTAAGCCTTCCAGCCGCGGCCGGTGCGGCGCCCCTGGTGGCCGGCCGCGACCCGCTGCTTCAGGAGGGGACGCGGCAGGAAGCGCGGGCCGTAGGCGTCGTGCAGGATCTCCTGCACCTGGAGCGTCAGTCCATTGGTCACCAGGTCCATCAGTTCGAACGGGCCGACGGGGTGGCCGAGGCCCAGGCGGCAGGCCTTGTCGATGTCCTCCGGCGTCGCGACCTCCTCCTCGACGAGGCGGACGGCCTCGATCAGGAAGGCATGCAGCACCCGGTTGACGGCGAACCCGGCGACGTCCTTGACCCTGATCGGCTCCTTCGCGGCGGCCCGGCAGATCTCCATCACCCGGTCCAGGACGTCCGGCGCGGTCTCGAAACCGGGGATCACCTCGACGAGCTTCATGCGGCTGACGGGCGAGAAGAAATGGGTGCCGAGGAAGCGGTCCCGCCGCTCCGCCGACAGCGCCGCCGCCAGCGTCGAGATCGGGATGGTCGAGGTGTTGCTGGCGAGCAGGCAGTCCGCTGCGCAGATCGAGTCCAGACGGCGGAAGACCTCTGACTTGACAGAGACATCCTCGAACACCGCCTCGATCACGAACTCGCGATCGGCATATGCGGCGAGGTCCGGCGTGGGCAGCAGGCGGTCGAGCGTCGCCTGCTTGTCCTCCGCCTTGTAGAAGCCCCGCGCGGCGCCCTTGTCCAGTACCTCGCCGAGCCGCGCCATGGCGCGCCCGATCGAAGCCGGGTCGTTGTCGTGGAGCCGCACCTCGTTGCCGGCGAGGGCGAAACTCAGCGCGATCTCCGCGCCCATCATGCCGGCGCCGATGACTCCGATTTTCACGGGTCCGATTTTCATGGGCAGTTCTTCCAGGAAAGTTTGGGTTCGGTCAAAACCAGTCCGGCCGCATGTCGAGCAGCGTCGGATCGAGCGAGAGCAGCACTTCGGCATGGGCCCGGGCGCGCGGCAATTCGTAATGGAAGAAATAGCGGCAGGCCTGGAGCTTGCCCGCCCGGAACGCCGCGTCCGGATGCTCCCGGACCGCCACGGCCTGCCTCAGCCACATCCAGGCGACGACGGCATGGCCGACCAAGTCCAGGTACAGAGAGGCATTGGCGAGCGCGCGGTCGGCCGGCCCCTCGCCCAGCGTCGCGGTGATCCGCTCGATCAGGTCCCAGGTCCGCGCCAGGTCTCCGGCGTGGCCGGCCGTCTCCCCGCCCCCGGCTTGGTCAACGATGGCCCGGACCTCCCGAATCAGCAGCCTGAAGGCGGCACCGCCCTCCATGGTCACCTTGCGGCCGAGCAGGTCCAGTGCCTGGATGCCGTTGGTGCCCTCGTGGATCGGGTTCAGCCGGTTGTCCCGGTAGAATTGCTCGACCGGGTACTCCCGGGTATAGCCGTAGCCGCCATGGACCTGGATCGCGAGGTCGTTGGCTTCCAGGCAGTACTGCGCCGGCCAGGCCTTGACCAGCGGCGTCAGGATGTCGAGCAGCAGCCCCGCCTCGCGCCGGGCGCGTCCGTCCGTGGCGGTGCGCCGCTCGTCGACCAGCCGGGCGGCGTAGAGGCACAGCGCCAGCCCGCCTTCCACATAGGCTTTCTGGGCCAGCAGCATGCGGCGGACGTCGGCGTGCTCGATGATGGGCCGCTGCGGCGCCGAAGGGTCCTTCGCCCCGCCGGGCGCCCCTGGGGACGGTTGCGGGCGTAATCGAGCGCGTGCAGGTAGCCGGTATAACCCAGCATGACGGCGCCGAGCCCGACCGCGATGCGGGCCTCGTTCATCATGTGGAACATGTAGGACAGGCCCTGGTTCGGCTCCCCGACCAGCCAGGCGACGGCGCCTTCCTTCTCCCCGAAGTTCAGCATGGTCGAGGTGGTGCCCCGCCAGCCCATCTTGTGGATCAGGCCGGCCAGCGCCACGTCGTTGCGCCGCCCGAGCGTGCCGTCCGGTTCGACCAGGAACTTGGGCACCAGGAACAGGGAAATGCCCTTGATCCCGGCCGGTGCCCCGCGGACCCGGCCCAGCACCATGTGGACGATGTTCTCCGACAGGTCGTGGTCGCCGCCGGAGATGAAGATCTTGTTGCCGGTCAGCCGCCAGGTGCCGTCGCCGGCGGGCTCCGCCGTGGTCCTGATGTCGGCCAGGGAAGAGCCCGCATGAGGCTCGGTCAGCGCCATGGTGCCGAACCAGCGTCCGGCCAGCATGTTCGGGACGTACCGGTCTTTCTGCTCCTCCGACCCGTGGGCCAGGATCAGGTTGGCCGCCGCCATGGTCAGCATGGGATAGGAGGCGGTCGCCATGTTGGCGGCCTTGAACAGCCCGAAGCCCGCCAAGGCCACCGTATGCGGAAGCTGCATCCCGCCGAGGTCGAAGTCCTGGCCGGCGGCCATCATGCCGGCCTTGGAGAAGGCGTCCAGCGCTTCCCGGACTTCCGGGATCACATGAACCCTGGTGCCGTCGAAACGGGGCTCCTCCAGGTCGGACTTGCGGTTATGCGGGGCGAAGTACCGTTCGGCCAGCCGAAGCGCCGTGTCGATCGAGGCGTCGAAGGTCTCGCGGCTATGCTCGGCGAAGCGCTCGCGCGCGGTCAGGTCCTGGACTCGAAGCACGTCGTACAGCTGAAAATCCAGATCGCGGCGGTCGATCAGAAGACTTGGCATCACGCTGCGGCAAGACCCGGCCGGCGGAGCGCGACCACCGGCCCGGTCCCGTGAGTCGGGGCCAAGCCGGCAGCAACGGAGAGGCCGGAAACCGGCGTCATCTGCGTAACCTCCCTAGAGGGGATTGTTCTTCCTGGATGCCCTGGTATCCGAGCTTGGCGCGACTGTATATTCAAACAAACGTATGAGTCAATCACGCAGGAGGCTCATCGGAGCTGAAATCCTACGGATTCCGCCAAAACGCGGCTCGCTCCTCCAGCTTGGCCCTCAAGTCGTCCCGCGCCCTCTCCATCGCGCCGATGTCGGTCATCTCCATCGCCTCGCGGCAGTCCGCGCAGAATTCGGCGGTTTCCTGGATGGAAAACGAAATGAGGTCGAGCCTGCACAGCGTCAGCCCCAGATGGACCGACAGCAGGTCGAGTTGGTGCTGGAGCGTGCCGGTCCCACCCCGGAACGCGTCGGGATCCTCGGCATGCGGGACCGGCCGGCCTGCGGCGTGCCGGGCGCGCGCGGCGACTGCCTGCTGGAAATCGATGATCCTGGCCGTCCCCATGATCACGCCGCCCTGAAGCCGGTCGCCCGACTCAACAGGGTTCGGCAATCCGTCCTTTGTCATGGCTCCTCCTCGGTGAGCAGGCCAAGGCGCCCGCGCACGCACGAATATTCCGGGATCATCTTTCACTCTGAAACCGCTTGTGCCTGATGAGGAGCAAGCTAGATTTTTCTCCGCAAAACAGTAATCGTGCGAAAGGTTAGAATTCAAATTCTTACGATGACCGGGCGTATAAGGCGGTTACATAGAATGTCATACGGGCAAGCTCGGTCATCTGCCGGTGAGCCATGTTGCCGAGGCTGACGAACGGCCGGCTGGCCATGGATCCGGCGACCAGTGCGGATCTGGACGATCTGCTGAACCTGCTTAACACACCCGGCGTGCGGCGCTATCTTTGCGACGATACCGAAGTGACCCGGGAACACGCCGGAGTGCTGCTGGCAGGGAGCGTTGCAAGCTGGCCCGACGGCCTGGGATTGTGGACGATCCGAACCCATGACGGTGCAAGGCTCGGATATGGGGGCCTTGGCCCCGTTTCATCGACCGCCGCCGCTGCAGCCCCCCGTTTCGCGGGCGCAATCGAACCGGTGATCGCCTTGGCACCGGAACATTGGGGACTCGGCTACGCGACCGAAGCACTCGCGGCGATCGTCACCCATGCATTCGGCACCCTGGCGCTGAAGCGGCTGGTGGCGCTGGTGGACGAACCTAACATCGCGTCCCACCGACTGGTGTCGCGACTTGGATTCGTTCCCGGCATCATGGTCGCCGGGCCGCGGCACCGCTTGAGAACATACATCCTTGCACCGCCCACTTCCGGAAGCGCCGCCCGGAAAGGCGGCATCGCGCCGGTCAGCCGCCCCCGGCCGACGCGCAGTTGAAGGCTTCCGCGATCTGATCCATCCCGAAGGGCTTCACCAGGTACCCGAAGGGCTCGGCGGCGTCGGCACGCAGCCGGGTCAGCGCGTCGGTCTGGGCGCTCATGAAGATGGAGCGGATGCCGGGGTCGCGCCTGATCTCCAGGGCGGCCTGGATCCCGTCGGAGCCCCTGGCAAGGCGGATGTCCATCAGCACGAGATCGGGGCGAAGCCGCCTCGCCGCCTTGACGGCAGCCTGTTCGGTATCGACACTATCGACGACACCATGCCCAAGCTGGAGGACCATGTCCTCGATATGCATGGCGGTGATCGCCTCATCCTCGACGATGAGGACGCGGAGCGCGCGACGGAACCTCTCCACCCCGCCGGCACCCGATTCCGCGGCATAGACCGGTCGGCGCATCGTGCGGTGATTGCAACCGGCGTCGCCCAAGCTCTGCATTCCGGCTTAGCTTTCTTCGCAGTTTGTTGAAAGTCAGGATATCATTGCCGCTTAGCGGGCATGATGTCACACCGATACCAGGGAGTACCAGTATGTCGAAGGCGGACAGGGATGGCGAACACCAGTTCCGCCTGCTTGCCGATAACGCTCCGGTCATGATCTGGCGGTCGGACCTGACCAAGGCATGCGATTACTTCAACAAGCCGTGGCTGGAATTTTCGGGCCGGACCATGGAAGAGGAACTCGGATTCGGCTGGGCCGAGGGTGTCCACCCCGAGGATTACGATCGTTGCGTCCAGATCTACACGACGAGCTTCGACAAGCGCGAGTGCTTCACCATGCCGTACCGGCTCCGGCGGCACGACGGGCAGTATCGCTGGCTGCTGGACAACGGGCGCCCCTACCACGATGCCGACGGCTCGTTCGCCGGCTATTTCGGTTCCTGCATCGACATCACCGACATGAAGCAGGCGCTGGACGACAAGGACGTGCTGCTGCGCGAGGTGCATCACCGGGTGCGCAACAACATGCAGCTGATCTCAAGCCTGCTCGAAATGCAGGCCAGCAACGCCCAGGCGCCGGAAGCCAGGAGCAAGCTGCAGGAGACCGCCTGGCGTGTCCGGTCGATCGCACTGGCGCAGGAGCAGCTTCACGAAGCCGGGAGCTTCTCGAACGTCGATCTGGGAGCCTATGTCCGGTCCCTCATCCTGGCGGTGGCGGACATGCAGGAGCGAATCGCCTTCGAAGTCGATGCCGATCCCATCCCTTTCTCGCTGGACCGGGCGGTGCCCACCGGGCTGATCGTCAACGAGCTGCTGACGAACTCGCTGAAGCATGCATTCCCCGGCGACAAGGCTGGTACCGTCCGGGTCGAGGCGCGTCGGGGAGACGACGGAACGGTGACGATCACAATTTCCGACGACGGCGTCGGGCTGCCCTCGACCGACTTGCCGGATCGGGCGCGGAGCCTGGGCTACCGCCTGGTCAAGCGGCTGGGCATCCAGGCGGGAGCGCAAATCTCGGTGGAGAACGACTGCGGCACCCGCCACCGGATCGTCCTGCCCCCGGCTTGACGCGAGGCGCCATCCGCCGTGGTTCGGTCCCGTCCCTGGAGGGAAAGGCCGATCCACGGCGGATGGTCGCATCGACCTACTTGCGCGCGCGAATCGCCGCCAGCCGGTCCGAGAGGGCGGCCGGGGCCGGCGCTTGGCCGGAGGCGAGGCGAAGGGCCGCCGCGATGTTGGGGTCGTCCTCCTCCGGCTTGGTCGGCTTGAGCAGCTTCGCCTTTGACGCCGCCGCGTCGGCCGACGCCATGTCGCGGGCCGCCGAGTCCTGCATCGCCTTCAGCGCCACGCTGAGGCCGCTGGTGGCGCTCGCCAGCCCGGCGGCCTGCCGGGCGGCCTCGGCGCGGCGCTCGGCCGCATCGCGCTGCTGCTGGGCGCGCGACATGTCCCGCTGGGCGCGGTCGAGTTCGCTGCGGGCGCGCTTCAGCTTGGCACCGGCATCGGCATAGGTCTGCTCCAGCATTTCCAGGAATTCCTGGGCATCCCTGGCCTCGGCCTCCTCGCGCTCGATCTCGGGCGCCATTTCCTCCAGCATGGAGATCATGGTGTTCAAACTTTTTTCGAAAGCGGCCTTGCGGCCCGGATCGGTTTCCGCGGCGACCTGCTTCTCGATCTGCTCGGCGGCGGCAAGGCGCTGCCGCGACAGGGAGTTGATCGCGTCGGCTTCCTTTTTTTCCCGCTCGTAGCTGGCGCGGGCATGGGCGACCTGGAGGCCCAGGTCGTCCAGATGCTGCTCCATGGTGCGCAGTTCAGCCTCGGTCGCGGCCTGCGGGTCCCACCGGACCAGCGCCTCGACGCTGGCCTGGACGGCGCGGTCCGTCTTGACACCGACGAGGTTGCGAATGAACGAGATCATCTAGGGCTCCTTGCCAAATTGGTCGATGCAGATTTGGGCATCATCCTGCCATCGCGCCAGCGTTCAACAGGCCGATTCCGATCTGAATTCCCGCCAGGGTCAAGGCCGCCGCCACATTCCCCCCTCGATCATCGGCCGCATGTCGCGGAACAGCAGGGTCGCGATGCCGAAGGCGGCGAGCTGGAGCACCAGGGCGATCAGGCCCCAGATAACGATGTCGAGCAGGAACAGGCTGGTGACGAGCGTGGCGCCCAGCGGTATGGCGAAGGCTATGATGGTGCCGCCATAGACGATGCCGGCGGCGATGTTGCCGCCGCGGACGAGGTGCCGCTCGTTGAACGGGGTTATCGCGGTGTAGCAGGCGACGCCGAGCGCCAGCAGCAGCAGGGTCACCACGAAGTGCAGCAGCAGGACGGGCAGGCCCTGGCCAAGGCTGGTGAGGACGGTGCCGAAATCGGTTTCCATGGGGTGTCCGTGCTTCTTGGATGGCGGGTCGGGCCGGCTCAGGCGAGCGAGAGCATGGCGGGATTGATGTCGATGCCGGCGTGGATTTCCACCCAGGCCTGGCTGCCCTCCTCCACGGCCGACACCATGATGTATTCGGTCGGCGGCGCCGGATCGGCGGCCCCGGTCGGGGCGGCGTAGAGCATGGTGTTGACCGTCCTGACGGTCATGCCGTTGGCGTCGGTGCCGTTCTCGTACTGGGTGTGTGGCGGAATGCGCGACGGCCCGGGCGCCCAAAGGCGCGGATAGACCTTGCCGTCCTTGGTCTGGAACTCCGGCCAGCCGATCATGCCTTCGCGCCTGTCCAGCCAGAAACCCCACTCCTCCTCGCTGCCCGGCTGGACTTCGTCCATCAGGGAGAAGAAGCGGCATTCGTCGGGCTGCCCCGCGGTGTTCAGGTGAATCTGGAAAAATCCCTTCTCCTCCGGCAGGTAGAGCCGGTGAAGCGTGGCGGCGCCGTCGCCGATGGTGGAGACCATGGCGACGCTGACCAGCATGTTGGAGCCGGAGACCTCGCTGGGCGCCGCGACCTTGGTCGTGCCTCCGGTCAGGATGAAGGGCGTCGGGTCCAGGGTCAGCGTCATGCCCACCCGGAAGAGCGACGGCTTGTAGGTTTCGCCGGACATTTTCTGACGCAGGATATTGCCCGCGGTCCTCAGATTGCTCATGGAGCCACTCCCTCCGGAACGGGCGGGCCGCGCGCCCTTTTGTTTTCGCCACAGCCAAACCAGGAAAATCACGCCTCCGCCGACCAGCACGATCGCGACGAGGCCGAACTCGCCGAAATCGCCCGAATCGCCCGACGTGTCGGCGGTCTCGGCCAGCGCGACCTCTCGCGGGGTGTCGGGCGGCAGGTATTCGGGATCGCGGGGTTCACCCTGCTGGGCGTTCAGGGACTGGTCGAGCGAGTTCAGTTTCGTCCGCAGATCGGCATTGTCGGCGGCGAGGCGGTCGGCCTCGGCCCGCCACTGCTGGTAACCCGGATCGTTCTGATGATTGTGGAAGAAGGCGGCGTAGCCGGGGCGGGTCAGGTTGTCGAGCAGGAACCACAGGAACAGTCCGTCCCAGATACCGAACCGGGACGCCGACCGGGCCGCGTAACCGGGCACCGACCAGCCGCGCGCCCCGCCCCAGCCGCCGAAGCCGCCGCCCGGATAACCACGGCCGAACGAGCCGCCGTAACCTCCCCCGCCATAGCTTCCGCCGGTGCCGGAGCCCCAGCCCCAGCCGGAGCCGCCGCTGCGGCGTTGTCCGCCGTACTGGGTACCGTAATCCGGCCTGGGCGCGGGCTGGCCGGCCGCCGACGGGGGCTGCTGCTGCTCGCGGTAGCGGCTGAGCGCATCGCCGCCGGACTGGCGCGACATGGCGCGGTCGCCCGCGGACGGCGCGCCCGAGCCGAAGATGCCGCCGCCCGACGTGGACGGCCGGGAATAGCCGCCGCTGGCCGACGGCGTCCTGCTCGACCGGCTTGTGGTCCCGAACGACGGCGTGCGCGAATAGCTGCTGCTCGGACGGGAATAGCCGCCCGACGACCGTGAACCGCCCGACCTTGGGCGTGCTTCCGCCTGGTCCACGCCCATGGAGACTTCGACGCGGCCGCCCGACGGCCAGCGTTCCAGCGCCGGGGCGCCGGTCAGGACCAGCGCGGCGCCGAGCGCCACCACCTTGAGCCATCGCCAAGTCATCTGCAGGAGCCGATCCTTCCCAGAATTCGGTGCCGCCGGAACACGACACGGAACCGTCAACACGTCGGGAAGCGTTTTATCCCCTCCGCAGTCCGGGCGGGAAGCCCCTTTATCGACGACGAGTTGGGTTGGTCCGGCTCAGCGGTGCTTCGCCAGCTCCAGCCGGGCCACGGATTCCAGGTGAACCTCGTCGGGACCATCCGCCAGCCTGAGGGTCCGGGCCGAGGCCCAGGCGTAAGCGAGATGGAAATCCTGGCAGACCCCCGCGCCGCCATGGACCTGGATCGCCCGGTCGATGACCGCCAATGCGACATTCGGCGCAACCACCTTGATCATCGCGATCAGCCCGCGAGCCGCCTTGTTGCCGACCGTATCCATCTGGCGCGCCGCTTCCATGACCAGAAGGCGGGCCTGATCGATCTCGATTCGCGACCGGGCGACCTCCTGCCGCAGGGCACCCTGCAGGGCCAGCGGCTTGCCGAAGGCGACGCGGGCGTGCGCGCGGGCGCACATGGCTTCCAGCGCCCGCTCGGCCTGGCCGATCAGGCGCATGCAATGGTGGATACGGCCCGGCCCGAGCCGCCCCTGCGCGATCTCGAAGCCCCTGCCTTCCCCGAGCAGGATGTTCGAGGCGGGGACCCGGACATCGGTGTAGGTCACCTCGGCATGGCCGTGCGGGGCGTCGTCGTAGCCGAACACGGTCAGCGGCCGGACCACTTCCACGCCGGGCGTGTCGAACGGCACCAGGATCATGGACTGCTGCTGGTGTTTCGGCGCGGACGGGTCGGTCTTGCCCATCAGGATCGCGATCCTGCAGCGCGGGTCGTTGGCGCCCGAAGACCACCATTTGCGCCCGTTGACGACGTAGTGGTCGCCGTCGCGCTCGATCCGGCACTCGATGTTGGTGGCGTCGGACGACGCGACGTCCGGCTCGGTCATGGCGAAGCAGGAGCGGATCTCGCCGGCCAGAAGCGGTTTCAGCCAGCGCTCCTTCTGCTCCGGGGTCCCGTAGCGGACCAGGACTTCCATGTTGCCGGTGTCCGGGGCGGAGCAGTTGAAAATCTCCGGTGCCATGAAGGACCGGCCCATGATCTCGCACAGCGGCGCGTAGACGCTGTTGGACAGCCCGGCGCCCAATTCGCTTTCGGGCAGGAACAGATTCCAGAGCCCCTCCTCCCGCGCCTTCGCCTTCAGTTCCTCGACGATCGGCGGCGCCTGCCAGCGGTCGGCCTGGGCGGCGTGCTGCTCGTGCCAGACCCTCTCGTTGGGGTAGATGTGCCGGTCCATGAAGGCGAGCAGCCTGTCGCGCAGGCTGGAGGCGTCGGAGGCGGTCTGGATGCTGGCGGACACGGCGTTTTCTCCCCTAGCTGATCAATTCATTCAAACGATCGTTTCAATCACGCACGATAAAACCTCTCCCGGCCCTTTGTCCATTGGCTTGTGATGGCCCATCGGCATTGATTGAAGCGAACGTATGAAATAACATTGAAACGTCGTTTGAATGCGGGACGGGATCATGCGCGGTTCGGAGACCAAGGAGATCATCCTGGACACGGCGGAGCGGCTTTTCGCCGAGCGGAGCTTCGCCAGCGTGTCCCTGCGGGAGATCACGGCCGCCGCGGGCGTCAACCTGGCCGCGGTGAACTACCATTTCGGCTCCAAGGACGCCCTGCTGCTCTCTGTGTTCAAGCGGCGCGCCGCCGACCTGAACCGGGAGCGGGTGGCGCTGCTGAGGGACGCGGAGGCGCGCGCCGCCGGCGGACCGGTGCCGCTGCGCGAGATCCTGCACGCGCTGCTCTGCCCGCCGATCCGCTGGACCCAGAATCCCAGCGGCGGGCTGTCGGTCTTCATCCAGTTCATGGCGCGGGTGCGCACCGACGGCACGCCGGAGATGCGCAGCCTGATGGACAAGGACGTCGGGCACCTGCAGCGGTTCGTGGTGCCGCTCGGCCGGGCCCTGCCCCACCTGCCGCAGGAGGAGATCTACTGGCGCCTGCACTTCACGCTGGCGCTCATGCACTACACCATCACCGACCTGGGCCGGCTGGAAGCCATCTCCGGCGGCGTGTGCGACCTGGAGGATACCGACGCGCTGATCGAGCGGATGATCGACTTCGCGGTGGCCGGGTTCCAGGGTCCCCATGCCGCCGCGACCGCCAGAGCGGCGGTGCCGGAGACGGCCTCGGCGTCAGGATAACGCCTGGCGCAGATCGGCCATGGCATCCAGGTCGGTGCGGTCGAACTTCAGCGGGGTGACCGCGACCGAGCCCCGCTTGAGTGCCGCGACGTCGGTGTCCGGAGCCAGTTCGCGGCGCTCGCGCAGGAATCGCAACCAGTAGTAGGCCTTCTCGCGGGTGTCCTCCCGCTGTTCGATGCCGATATGCAGGATGCCGCCCTCGCCCTGGCGGACCGCCTCCATCGCGGTGACCTGCTCCGGCGGAATGTCGGGGAAGTTCACGTTGTAGCACAGGTTGCCCGACCATCCGCCCACCGTCAGGGTCCGGATCACCTTCGGCGCCCAATGGGCCGCCGTCTGCCAGGGCACGGAGTTGCGGGTGCGGTAGGACTGGCTCAGCGCGATCCCGCGGATGCCCAGGAACAGGGCAGTCATGGCGCCCGCGACCGTGCCGGAATAGGCCACGTCGTCGCCCAGGTTGGCGCCCGCGTTGATGCCGGACAGCACGAGGTCGGGGCGCTGGTCCCCCATCAGGTGCTGCACGCCCATCAGGATGCAGTCAGCCGGCGTGCCATTGACGCTGTAGCGCCGGTGCCCGCGCTCGCGGACGCGGATCGGCTGGTGCAGGCTGATCGAGTTGGCCGTGCCGCTCTGGTCGGTTTCCGGCGCCACCACCCAGACTTCATGCGCCAGCGTCGCCGCGACCTCTTCCAGGATGTCCAGGCCCGGCTCGCCGATGCCGTCATCGTTGGTCAGCAGCACGCGGTTGAACGGACGGTCCGTCATATCGGTTTCTCCTTGGGTCCACGGATGGAGCCTGCTCGACAGGCCCCGTCCCATGGCGTAGATTTAGAACAAACGTTTGAGTGAATCCATGGGCTTGACCAGCGGGTCACTCGAGGCAGGGCACCATGGCACGGGCTCCGCCCCGAAAACAGCAAACCGAGAGGAAGCGCATGTTCGACTTGACGGGCAAGGTCGCCCTGATCACCGGCTCCAGCCGCGGGATCGGCCGGTCGACCGCGGAGTGCATGGCGCGGGCCGGCGCCAGGGTGGTGATTTCCAGCCGAAAGGCGGACGCCTGCGCCGCCGTTGCCGAAGTACTGGTGCGTGCCGGCCACGAGGCGATATCGGTGCCGTGCAACATCTCCCGCAAGGAGGATCTTCGCGCCCTGGTAGACACCACCCTTGAAACCTGGGGACGGATCGACGTGCTGGTCTGCAACGCCGCGACCAACCCGGTCTACGGCCCGTCGATCGAAGTCAGCGACGAGGCGTTCGACAAGATCCTGGGCACCAATGTCCGAAGCACCTTCTGGCTGTGCAACATGGTCCTGCCCCATATGGCCGAGCGGGGCGACGGATCGATCGTCCTGCTGTCCAGCATCACCGCCCTGACCGGCAATCCGGTGATCGGCATCTACGGCGTCTCCAAGGCGGCGGAGGCTCAGCTCGCCCGCAACCTGGCGGTCGAATGGGGGCCGCGCGGCATCCGGGTCAACTGCATCGCGCCGGGCTTGGTGAAGACCGACTTCGCGCGGGCCCTGTGGGAGAACCCAGACCTGCTGAAGCGCGTCGAGGAACGCACGCCCTTGCGCCGGATCGGCGACCCGGACGATATTGGCGGCATCGCCACCTTCCTGGCGTCGCGCGCCGCGCGATTCGTCACCGGGCAGGTCATCGTCGCGGACGGCGGCGCCACGGTTTCCGACCCGCTCTGACATCCGGAGAAAGCCATGACGACCAATTCCCATGCCGGAGAGGCCGACACCGGGGCGGTGCGAGACGTCCACCGGTTCGACGAGAACGCCCTGGTCGCCTATCTGACCGCGACCCTGGCGGGGTTTCGGGGGCCGGCGGCCATAAAGCAGTTCAAGGGCGGCCAGTCCAATCCGACCTTCCTGATCGATACGCCGGACCGGCGCTATGTCCTGCGCAAGAAGCCGCCGGGCACGCTGTTGCCGTCCGCCCACTTGATCGAACGCGAATACAAGGTGATGGTCGGCCTCAAGGGCACCGGCTTTCCGGTGGCGACCCCGCACCTGCTGTGCGAGGACACCTCAATCATCGGAACCGCGTTCTACGTGATGGATTTCGTCGAGGGCCGCATCTTCTGGGACCCTGCCCTGCCCGGAATATCGGCGCACGAGCGCGCCGGCATCTTCGACGCCATGAACGACACGCTGGCCCGGCTCCACACCGTGGACTGGCGCGCCGCGGGGCTGGCGGACTACGGCAAGCCGGACAACTATATCGGCCGGCAGATCGACCGCTGGACGCGCCAGTATCAGGCGGCCCGGACGGAGCCGATGCCCGCCATGGACCGGCTGATCGAGTGGCTGCCCGCGAACCGGCCGCCCGGAGACGAGACGGCGATCGCCCACGGGGATTTCCGGATCGACAACATGATCTTCCATCCGACCGAGCCGCGCGTCCTGGCCGTTCTGGACTGGGAGCTCTCCACGCTCGGCCATCCCCTGGCCGACCTCGCCTACAACTGCATGATCTGGCACCTGCCGACTGGGCAGAAGGCCTTGACCGGCCTGGGCGGACTCGATCTGCCGGCACTCGGCCTGCCGACCGAGGACGAGTATGTCGCGGCCTATGCAAGGCGGACGGGGCGTTCCGGGATCGACGGCTGGCGCTTCTACATGGCGTTCGGGCTGTTCAGGATCGCCGCGATCACCGAAGGGGTTCGCGCCCGGGCGCTTCAGGGAAACGCGAGTTCGGCCGACGCCAATGCGGTCGGCGGCATGGCACCGCTGCTTGCGGAACTGGGATGGCAGCAGGCCCAGCTGGCCTGAACAACGCGTTCAAGCCGGGCGTGCGGACCTTAGTCGGCCGCCTTGGCCTTGGCGCGCTTGCGGACGGGTGTGGGACGCGCCGCGTCCGACGCCTTCTTGGCGGCCTGCTTGGCCAGTCGGCGGGAAGCGAGTTCCTGCTCGAGCGCCGGCATCAGTGCCGTCGCCGCTTTCTTCTGCGCCGTCGTCCCGCTCTGTATCAGGCGCGAGGCGTTGCCGTTCAACGTATCGAGGGCGCTGTCCGTCATGTCGGGAAGCTTTGCGGCAAGATCCACGATTGTGACCTCCCTTGTTCAGGGTCGCCTTCAGGAACCGGACGGGGCCGGTTCACCTAGAAGGAGACCGGGCCAAAAAACAAAACGGGCGGCCGAGGCCGCCCGTTCCGTACCAGTCAGAGAGCCCGCAGGCTTTCCGCCGAGCTTTTGCCGCGACGCGGGTCGCGGACGATCTCATAGGAAAGCTTCTGGCCTTCCTGGAGATTGCCGAGGCCGGCACGCTCGACGGCAGAGATGTGGACGAACACGTCCTGGGTGCCATCGTCCGGCTGGATGAAGCCGAAGCCCTTGGTGCTATTGAACCATTTCACGGTGCCAGTGGACATATGTCTCTCCCAAGCTGGCGTTGCCCCGCGCAATATCGCGGATGGGGCATCGAGGTGACTGAGGGTAGACCAGTACCGGCACGAGGGACGGTAGACGTGGAAGACCAGAACAGCATCGACAGCCCTAATGTGGGACTACCCGCCACCATAAGCAAGACGCGATTTCACCGGAAGCACCAGCCGAAGGACTTAATCTCCGCAGCAGGTTGCGCAAAAGATCGGGAAGAATTAGGGCGCGCCCCTCACCGAAAGAGAACGGACTGGCTCTTCTCAAGAAATCGATCTTTATGTGTTAACCCATAAAGACACTAACCCCAAATAGGCGGCGAAAAGGCCTTATTTTTCCACTTTCATCCTGTCGTCTTGAGGTAAGTTGGGATGGTTTAATTTATACCTCTGAGGAACCCAATGCCTCCTGTACAGGTCCTTTTGATCGACCATAACAAGCTGTTCCGCGAAGGCCTGAAGCTCCTTCTGAGCGGGGAGAAGTTCGAAATCTCCGGCGAAGCTCAGAACGTTGCTGAGGGCGTCTCCCTGGTACAGGGCGGGTTGAAGGTCGAGCTCGTGCTGCTCGACATGACCTGGAACAGCGACACGGAAACCGAAACCCTGCGGACCCTGCGCGACCTGCTGCCCGACGGCCGGATCGTGCTTCTGGCGGCCGACATGGACCCGCAGCGGCTGATCTCTGCCCTTGCCGCGGGTGCCGACGGCTGCCTGATGAAGGATCTTTCGGCCGATGCCCTGATCCAGTCGCTCCGCCTCGTCATGATGGGCGAGAAAGTGTTCCCGACCCATCTGGCGGCCCTGCTGATCAGCGGCCGGATCAACACCAGTACCATGGACATGCCGAGCGCCCGCAAGGGCCTGTCCCAGCGTGAAGTTCAGATCGTCCGCTGCCTGCTGAACGGCGACAGCAACAAGGTGGTCGCGAACCACCTGAACATCACGGAAGCGACCGTCAAGGTCCACCTGAAGAGCCTGCTGCGCAAGATCAACGCGACCAACCGGACTCAGGCCGCGATCTGGGCGCTCAACAACGGCTTCGCCAGCGAGCCGGCCCAGCAGCAGCAACCCACGAGCAAGGTGGGCTGAGCGTCTGGCCGCTCAGCCCCGCTGGTCTCAGTCCTGGCTGATCCGGACCAACTGCTTGCCGCGGTTGGCTCCGGCCAGCATCCCGATGAAGGCCCGGGGCGCCGCCTCGATGCCTTCGGCCACGTCTTCCTTATAGGTGACGCGGCCTTCGCGCAGCCATCCGGCCATGGTGTGACGGAACTCCTCGGTCCTGTGGGCATGGTCGAAGACCAGGAAGCCCTCCATCCGGGCCCGCTTGACCAGAAGCTGACGCATCCAGCGGATGCCCATGTCGCGCTTCTCCAGCTCGTTGTAGACCGAGATGGTCCCGCAGACGATGATCCGGCCGTGCAGGGCGATGTTCGCCATGGCGGCGTCGTGGACGGTTCCCCCGACATTGTCGAAATACACGTTCACGCCCTCGGGGCAGCAGTCGGCCACCTCCCGCGACAGCGTTTCGAAGTCCTTGGCCTTGCCGCCGGATTCCTTGTAGTTGAGCGCGGCGTCGAAGCCGAGTTGGTCGCGGACATAGGCGAGCTTGTCATCCGACCCGGCGATGCCGACCACCCGGCAGCCGCGGATCCTGGCGATCTGGCCGACCACCTGGCCGACCGCGCCCGAGGCCGCCGATACCAGGACGGTCTGCCCCGGCTGAGGCTCGCCCAGGTACAGCAGCGCGCAATAGGCGGTCATTCCCGGCATGCCGAGCACGCCCAGGTAATAGGAGGCAGGCGCCAGGCCCGGATCGACACGGGTGATCCGCTCGCCAGGAAGCAAGCCGTATTCCTGCCATCCCGTGTTGGCCAGCACCGTGTCGCCGGGACGCCAGGCGGGATGCCGCGATGCGACGACTCGCCCGACCGCTTCGCCTGTCATGACGCCGCCGACCTGGACCGGTTCGGCGTAGGATTTCATGGCGCTCATCCGGCCCCGCATGTAGGGGTCGAGCGACAGGAAGCTGTTGCGGATCAGCACCTCGCCCTCGGCCGGATCGGTGAGCGGCACCTGTTCGATCCGGAAATCGTTCTCGACCGGAGCCCGATTCACCGGCCGCTCCGCGAGCACTACGCGCGTATTCTTACCCTCGGGCATGTGGCCTCGACTCCCTCGACGCTTTCTTGATGCGCTTTCGAACGAACGCGCTCTTTGTTGACGCAATGCCGCCCCCGTACCGGGACCGGAAAGTCCGGCCAGATCGTCCTGGTGTATCGTCCTGGTGTCATGGGGGCATGATGCGGAGGGCAGACTAGCGCCTGCCTGCCGGAGGAACAAGCCTCGCCGCCCCGGGCTACCGCTGCCCGCGTCCAGCGAGAAAAGTGAATTCGGGCGGGAAAAGAAAAAGGGCCGCCCGGAGGCGGCCTGAGTCTAGGGAGGAAACGCCCAAGAGAGGCGTTGCAGCATCGCTGCTGCACTGCGGGAAATAGTCTCGAAGCGAATTGGTTTCAATCAGAAAAGCAAGGCGCGTATCAGCTTTTCCGAATATGCGCATCGCGGCGCCCCGGCCATCGGGACTTACCCCCGCATCCCTCCCGTGGATCGCGTTCAGAAGTCCCGAACGGTGCCGCTATCGGCGAGTAGTTGGGTCAGCCGGGCCGTCAGGGCGCGGGGGCTGACCGGCTTCGCCAGCAGAACGGTCAGCGGCGCGCCCAATTGAACCTCGCCGGCGTACCCCGTCACGACCACCGCCGGCAGGTCCGGGCGTCGTTCGCGCAGGCGATCCAGCAGTTCGCGGCCCCCCATGCGCGGCATCGCCAGATCCGTGACCAAGGCTTCGGCCGGATCTCTGGCATCCGCCTCCAGAGCCTCGATGCCGTCGCGCGCCACGGTGACCCGATGTCCATCTTCTTCCAATGCGTCCTGAAACATCAGCGCGATCAAAGCCTCATCCTCGGCCAAAAGCACATGCGCCACGTCGGCTTCACCCCTCGTGCTGAAAATTATCCGCGTCGTTCGGTCGGGCGGTTTCCCCGTCGCCAAGGGCGGCACGGACCCGCTCGGCCAGATCGCTGCGCCGGTACGGCTTGTTCAGGATGTCCATGCCCGACCAATCCGAGCCCGGCGCCGTCGCTTCGTCGGTGTATCCCGTGGTGAGCAGGACGGGCAGGCCGGGAAAGCGGTCCCGCACCTGCCGGGCCAGCACCATCCCGTTCATCCCTCCGGGCATGACCAGATCGGTGAACAGCAGGTCGATGGAATCGCGATCGTCCAGGAGATCAAGCGCCTCCTCGCCGCTCCGGGCGGAGAGGACGCGATAGCCCAGGCCGCGCAGATGGGTTTCGGCCACATGGCAGACGTCGTCGTTGTCCTCGACCACGAGGATGGTCCTGACCGGGCCGGGGCCGGACTTGCCGTCCGCCCGTTCGATTCCGCCGATGTCCTCGGGTTCGGGAGCGGGCGCGCGCGTGGTCTCCACGGGAAAGATCATCCGGACGGTGGTTCCCTCGCCCGGCCGGCTCTCGATCTCCAGGCGCCCATGGGACTGCTGGACGAAACCATGGACCATGGCGAGACCCAACCCGGTACCCGGCGACTTGGTCGTGAAGAAGGGCTCGGTCGCGCGCTGGGCCATCTCCGGCGGCATACCAAGACCGTCGTCGGTCACGCACAGAACCACGTAACTTCCCGGCGGAAGCTGGTGGGCGGCGGCCTTCCCGTTCACTGTCCGGGTCGCGGTCGCGACGGTCACCCTCCCGCCCTCCGGCATCGCGTCGCGTGCGTTGATCAGCACGTTGAGCAACGCCATTTCCAAATGTACCGGATCGAGCGTGCTGGACGGCAGCCCCGGCTTGAGATCGAGACGCAGGTCGACCTTGTCGCCGATCGTCCGGACCAGCATCTCGCTAAACTCGACCACGAGTCTATTGAGGTTCACCCGGCGCGGTTCCAGCCGCTGCTTCCGTGCGAAGGTCAGCAGTTGCTGGGTCAGCTTCGCCCCCTGCCCGGCCGCGCGGTCGGCGCGGACGATCGCGCGGCGCAACGCCTCGTCGTTCCCGGACCTGGAAGCGGCGATCTCCAGGTTGCCGGAAATCACCTGCAGCAGATTGTTGAAATCATGGGCCAGGCCGGCGGTGAGCTGACCGATGGCTTCCATCTTCTGCGCCTGACGGAACGCCTGCTCCGACGTGCGCCGGCGGGTCACGTCCATCTGAGACGCGAAGAAGTAAAGCAGCTTTCCGTCCTGATCGAAGATCGGGCCGATGAAAAGTGCGTTCCAAAACGGGGTGCCGTCGCGCCGGTAGTTCAGGATATCCACCGCGACCGCCCGCTGTTCAGCCACCGCCGTGCGGATCTCGTCCACCGTCTCGGGGTCCGTCTGGGGACCCTGGAGGAACCGGCAGTTCCGCCCCAGCACCTCGCTCTCGTCGTACTGGCTCAATTCGAAGAAGGCGAGGTTGGAGAAAACGATCGGATTGTCCGGCTGGTTCGGGTCGGTGACCAGCATCGGCATGCGCGTCATTTCCACGGCGGCGAAGAACACGCTGCTGCGGTCCTCCAGGCCGGGTCGGGTGATATAGCCCTCTTCCCAATGACGGGCGCCCGGTGTTCCCGTGGGGGAATAGACGTGGCGGCTGTCCAGATCCCTGGTGGCGGGCAGGCCGGCGCTTTGTCCGCCGCCCTCGACATCGAGCGATCTTTCATCGCCTGTCCTGTTGTTCTTCCCACCAGTCATGAATCGCCGTCCGTCCCGAGCCGTAAAACACACTAGACACCATCGCGACCTTGAACCGGGGTCGCTTAGCAGGAGCAAGTTCCTTGGGAAAGCCGCACCTGAACAGAGTCACTCCAATACGGCCTGACGGAGCTAAACGCCGGATCGAAGGGGTTGTTCCAGTCGTATGCGCCGAATTTCTACCCTCAATGCGCCGCACCGCCCTGGAAACGGTACGACCGGGAACCGGGCGCGCATAATCAACGCTGACATTCACCCTTGTGTGGATGTCATGTATGCATACACTAATCGCGCAAACCATCCATATAAGTGGTACACCGCCATGGAACCCTACAGCGAGCCTCTCGGAAAAAGTTCTCTGGAACTCGGTGCGAGAGGGCTCTGTCCCCGATGCGGCAAGGGCCATATCTTCAAGGGCTTCCTGACGTTGGCGAAGCAGTGCGAGGTCTGCGGGCTAGACTATTCCTTCGCCGATCCGGCGGACGGCCCGGCCTTCTTCGCCATGTCGATCGTCAGCTTTCCTCTCGTCGGCTTTGCCGCCTGGCTGGAACTGGCCTTCCAGGCTCCGATCTGGGTCCATCTCATCACGACCTTGCCGCTGCTGGTGCTGTCCTGCATGGCCTTGCTCCGGCCCTTGAAGGGATGGCTGGTCTGTTCGCAATACATCAACAAGGCGAGCGAAGGTCGCTTGACCCCGCGCGACAAGCCCTGACAAATGCTGGAGACGGTTGGCGGCCGAGCCGGAATTCTGAGGGGGAACGCAGTTTGAGGGAGGAGTCTTCGCCCTGCTCCTGGGTTCCCGATCTTTCCGGCGCCCCCGGCCCGATCTATCTCGCCCTCGCCGACGCCATCCAGGCGGGCATCGCGGCAGGGACTCTGGCTCCGGGTGAACGACTGCCCACCCACAGGGCTCTCGCGGCCGCCCTCGACCTGGACCTGACGACTGTCACCCGCGCCTATGGCGAGGCGCGGCGGCGCGGGCTGGTGGATGCCGCGGCCGGGCGGGGCACCTTCGTGCGCGGCTCCGCGGCGCAGCCTCTCGTGGTCGCCCCCTTTCCCGCGGAAATCGACCTTTCCATGAACCTGCCGCCCCAGCCCCCGGCGGCGGCCATCCCCGCCAGGCTTTCCCAGACCCTGGCGGCGATCTTGCGCCGAAGCGATGCGCCCCAGGTGCTCAGCTACCATCCCAGCACCGGCGGCACCGCGGAACGCGCCGCCGGTGCCCGGTGGCTGATCCCCCTGCTCGGCACCGTTCAGCCGTCCCGCGTCCTGGTCACGGCCGGGGGACAGGCGGCACTCATGGCGCTCCTGACGACGCTGGCACCTTCGGGCGGCACTGTGCTGACCGAACGGTTCACCTATCCCGGCCTTCGGGCCGTCGCGGCCCAGACCGGCGTCAGGCTGGAAGGGCTGGCGATGGACGGTGACGGCCTGCTTCCCGAAGCCCTCGACGACGCCTGCGCCCGCTTGAATCCGGCCGCGCTCTATACGGTTCCCACCATCCAGAACCCGACGGCAATCACCATGCCGCCGGCGCGCCGCGCCGCCTTGGCCGAAATCGCCCGGCGTCATCGGTTGACGGTGATCGAGGACGACGCCTATGGCCTGCTGCCGTCAGCGCCGGTGCCGCCCATCGCGACCCTTGTGCCGGACCTGACCTGGTATCTGGGCACGCTCTCGAAATGCCTGTTGCCGGCGCTTAGAGTGGCTTATCTGGTCTGTCCCGACGACCGCCGCGCAGCCCGGGTCCAGGCGGCACTGCGGGCAGTCTGCCAGATGGTCCCTCCCCTGTCGGCCGCGGTCGCGACCCGGTGGGTCCAGGACGGCACGGCGCTCCACCTGGTGGAGGCGATCAGGGCCGAGGCCGCCCGCCGTCAGGAGGTCGCCGGTCGCATCCTCCCGGCCGGCAGCTTCACGGCGCACGGCCAGGGTCACCACCTCTGGCTTCGGCTGCCCGCCGGTTGGAATGCCTCCGGCTTCGCTGCCCAGGCCCGCCGCTCCGGCCTTGCCCTGGTTCCCGACACGGCGTTCGCAGTGGGACAGGCGCCGGATTCCGCCGTCAGGATATCGCTGGGAGCGGCACCGGACCTCGACTGCCTTGCCGCGGCACTCGGACGGATCGGCAGCCTTCTGGATGAAAATGCGGACACCCTGCCGGAGATCGTCTGACCTCCGGCAGGGCGCCGCTCAGCCCTCACACCATAATGTGGCAGATGGTGACGCCATCAGCCTCCCGCCGCGTCGGCAACCAGCGCGCCGGCCGGCTGGGAAGCCACCAGCGGGACGGTAACCGGCTCCGGCACGGCCTCGGCAGCCTTCTCGCGGACCGGCATCAGGTCGGTCGCCGCCAGCAGCGCCGCGATCAGGTTAGGTACCGCCATGACCGCCAGCAGGATGGTCCACAGGGTCAGCGACACGGTCCCGGCATGATTGAGCACGGTGGCGATCAGGCAGCAGACCACCAGCAGCCCTGCCAGCACGGCTTCCGGCACGGCGGGGAACTTTGACGCCTTCTTCCGCTTGCCCTTCGACGTCACCTTGAAGGGCTCGTGCTTGGTGAACAGCCCCTTCAGCACGGCGGCGCCGACGGTGTAGTTCAGGCTCATGCCCAGCAGTGCGGTGCCGACCGTCTCGCCCCAGCCATGTCGGGAGGCGAACTTCGTCAGCGCCATGCTGGCCGCGGCGCGCAGCATCAGCGCCGCGATCGCGATGGCCGTCACCTCCGGCGGCGGCAGGTGCAGCGGCAGCACGGTCGCCAGCAGGGTCCAGGTAATGGCGCCCGCACCGGCGATCAGCCCCAGCGCATCCGACCACCAGCGCGCCCAGCCGGTCCAGAAGTGGAGCTTCTGGGTCGCGCTAAGGCCCTTGGCGCCGGGCAGCAAAGCCCGCAGGTGAGCCTTCATGATCTGGACCGAGCCGTAGGCCCAGCGGTGGCGCTGCTGGCGAAAGTCCTTGTAGCTGTCCGGCGTGATGCCGGCGCCCAGCCGCTCCGTCGTGTAGTGCTGCTTCCAGCCCTGCTCCAGCAGGGTCAGGCCCAGTTCGGTATCCTCGACGATGCACCACTCGGACCAGCCTCCAAGATCCTCCAGGGCCGAACGCCGGACCATGATCATGGTGCCGTGGGCGATCAGCGCGTTGTCCTCGTTGCGCTCGACCATGCCGCTGTCGAAGAAGGCTCGGTACTCGGCGGCCATCAGCCGCTTCAGCAGCGACTGGTCGCCGTCGCGGTGTTCCTGCGGCGCCTGGACCAGGCCGACGGCCGGGTCCGAGAAGGCGGGAGCCAGCCGGCTCAGCCACTGGGGCGAAACGGCGTAGTCGGCGTCCAGCACGGCGATGACCTCCGCCTCATCGGCGGTGATCCGGAGCGCGCGGTTCAGGGCGCCCGCCTTGAAGCCGGTGATCGGGTTGAAGTTGGCGAACTTGAAGACCGTGCGGCCCAGCCGCGCGTTCAAGGTCCGGCAATGGTCCTCGACCGGGGTGATCAGGCTGACGTCGTCGGTGTTGTTGATCGCGACGACCACCTCGAAGGCCGGATAGTCCTGGGCGGCGAGGCTGTCCAGGGTGGCGTTCAGCATCGCCGGATCCTCGTTCCGGGCGGCGATGTGGACGGACACCATCGGCTCCCGCACGGCGACGCCGGCGTTGCGGATCAGTGCCGCGGCGCCGTCGGCCGGCAGCAGGCGGGTCGGCCGGCGGCCCAGCAGGGTCCGGGTCATCTCGTCCAGGTCGGCAAGCGCCAGAACCAGCAGGATGCCGCCGAGCGCGAGGCCGCTGCCCCACATGATCACGGTACCCATGGTCGGATAGACGCCCATGGCGGCCAGGACGGCCCAGGCGGTCATGCCGGCCGAGCCATGGGCGGCGATCGACCACAGCAGGGTCTGGAGCACGGTGGCACGCCGGCGGAACAAGGCAGGCAGCGACAGGAACACGCCGACCAGCACCGACGCGACGCCGACCGCATAGGCTTCCGGCTTTGGCTCGACAGCGCCCTGGAGCTGCCACTTGGGCTGCCGATCGGCATCGAGCACGCCCCAGAACGGGCCGGGACTGCCTTCGATCGCGGTCTTCCAGGGCTGGTCGAACGCCTCGATCACGTTGTACTCGACGCCCATCCGCTTGGCGTCCTGGGCGAATTCGCGGATGATCCGGGCCTGCTCGGGGCGGGACGCGTGGGCATCGCCGAAATTGTCGCCGTCCGAGGGCCAGCCGATTTCACCCACCCAGATCGGCTTGCCGGGATAAGCCTGCCGGATGCGCTTGATCTTGTCCAAGGCGTAGGGCAAGGCGCCGGAGCTGTCGAGCTTTTCCCAATAAGGCAATGTGTGGATGCCGACGAAGTCGGAAACCGCGACGGTCTTCGGCGCGTTCAGCAGCTCCGACCAGGTGTCGGACGTGCCCACCGGAATGCGCCTCGGCACGCGCGACCGTACCTCCGCGACCAGCGCCGCGAGGCTCTCGTCGGTCTGGTCGGCGCGCAGCAGCGATTCGTTGCCGACCACGACGCGCACGACGTTGGGCGTGCTGCGCGCGATCGCCACGGCCTGGTCGATTTCCTGCCGGTTGTGCTCGGCGTCGGCGTTCAGCCAGATGCCCAGGCTCACCTTCAGCCCCATGCGGGCGGCCACGCCGGGAGCGCGGTCCTGCCCGTCGGAAACGGTATAGGTCCGGATGCCGTCCGCGATGCCGTTGATCGCCACCATGTCCTTGCGGATGTCGGCGACTGACACGTGGTGGTCGTCTTCCGGGCTGAAGTCGCGGCCGGAAGGGCTGTACGACACCGATTGCAGGCGGCTCGGCGATGCCGCCACATCCACCGGCGCGGTCTGGCCGCGCCAGATGGCGAGATGGGTCATCGCCGTGCCGGCGATGACCGCAGCCATAAGGGTCAGGGAAAGGATGGTCCGCCTGGGCGGAGTGCGTGTGTCCACCGCCGGTGAGCCGGTGGGAAGGATCGACATGGCCGTTTTTCTGGGGGTGAGTGGTTGAGCGGGAAGCTACTCAGGAGGGGGTGATGCCGGGGCGACTGTGCCAAAACCGATTTTGCCGCCACATTACCGAAAGACACTCTAATCGAGTTTGCGCAGATGGGTATGTGACAGCTATCACTTGGCTACGATGTCGCAGGGGCCGATTGCCACCAATCGGCTTCTTGTCGGTTTCGTTAACGGTTTAGTAGCCATGTTTATTCTATGTGTCTGCGGACAAATCTAGGCCAGTCGTCATAAAGGGTATGCAATGCGGTTGAAGCTTATCGGGATAGTGGGCGCCCTGCTCGTTTTGACGGCTTGCGAGTCGGCCCCATGGGACGCCTCGAGCAGCAGCGGCATGGGTGCGGTGAGCGGAGCCCCGATCGGCGCGGGCGGTCCGGGCGGGGTCGGAGTCGGCGGTGTCGGCGGCGTGGGCACCGGTGGCCTGTCGGGTGCCCGTCCCGGCGCCGGCGGCGTGATGCCGGGCTCCCAGCAGGATCTGGCCAACAGCGTCGGCGACCGGGTGTTCTTCGGATACGACCAGGTCGACCTGAGCGCGGAGGCCCGGGCGACTCTGGAACGTCAGGCCCAGTGGCTGAAGCAGTACGCCAATGTGACCGTGACCATAGAGGGCCACGCCGACGAGCGCGGCACCCGGGAGTACAACCTGGCGCTCGGCGACCGCCGGGCCAACTCGGTCAGGAACTATCTGGTCACCCAGGGCATCCAGCCCGGCCGGATCGGGACGCTGAGCTTCGGCAAGGAGCGCCCGGCGATCGGCGCGTCCGGCGAACAGGCCTGGGCGCAGAACCGCCGCGCGGTAACCCTGGTCAACTGACCGCCTCCCTCGGCGGCACCCAAAACGAAAGGGCTTCGGGAGCGAACCTCCCGAAGCCCTTTCGTTTTGGGTGCCGATGGGCGGGTACCGAGCCCGCCCGATCCTTGGATCGGCGCCGGCCTCAGCCGAACTTGTAGCTGATGCCGTATCCGCCGCGCGGATAGTTCCACGAGACGTTGCCGTTGTCCTGGCAGATGACCCGGCAGGTGCCGCATTCCAGGCAGCCGTCGGTCACGAGGTTGACGCCGCCCGCGTCGTCCTTCGTGTAGCAGTTGGCCGGGCAGCAGAAGGTGCACGGCTGGCTCTTGCAGCTGGACGCGCAGACCTCGGCGTCCTTGATGTAGATGTGGGGGCGGTTCTCGTCGACGATGTACCGGTTCTGGTACAGCTTGTCTTCAACCTTGATCACGCTCATCGGAAAGCCCTCGCCAGCTTGAATGCGTCACCCACCAGGCCGAAGATCGACCGCCGCTTGGCGAACGACTTCAGGATCTGATTCTCTTTGGTCTTCTTGTCGACACTGTCCACCGTGAAGAGATCGTGGGCGGCGCCGTTCAAGAGATCCGGATAGGCATTGAAGAACTGCGGCGACATATGCATGATGTGCGGCAGGTTCTTGTACTTTTTCAGGTCCTTCATCACGAAGCTCTCGTCGAGCTTCTTCTTGTAGAGAGCGAGGTTGGCGGCCACCGGCGCCTTGCCCTGCTTCTTCAGCTCGATGAGGGTCTCGGCGGCGAACCGGCCGCTGGTCATCGCCAGGTTCGACCCTTCGCGGTGCGCGGCGTTGTTCAGGTGGGCGGCGTCGCCGACCACCATCCAGCCGTCGCCGCAGACCTGCGGGACCGCCTTGTAGCCGCCCTCGGGAATCAGGTGGCCGGCATATTCCTTGACCTCGCCGCCCTGGATCAGGGGCTTGATCACGGGATGGTTCTTCAGGTCCTCGAGCAGCTTGTACGGGGCGATGCCCTTCTCCTTGAAGTCGGAGATCAGGCAGCCGATGCCGATGGTCAGCGACTCCTTGTTGGTATAGAGGAACGCGGTGCCGACCATGCCGCCGGTGACCTTGCCCATCATCTCGATGACGACGCCCTCGTCGCCCTTCACCTGGAAACGCTGCTCGATCAGCGCGGGATCGATGAAGTGGATCTCCTTGACCGCCAGCGCGGCGTTCTCCGGAGGCAGTTCCTCCTGGAGATCGGCGCGGCGGGCCAGCAGGGCGTTGACGCCGTCGGCCATGATGACCACGTCGGCATGGACCTCGCCGTTCTCGCGGTCGGTGCGCACGCCATAGACCTTGCCGCTGGCGTCGCGCAGCAGTTCGGTCACCGTGGTCTCGCAGATCACGAGGGCGCCGGCTTCGCGGACCTTCTCGTTGAACCACTTGTCGAACTGGGCGCGGATGATGGTGTAGCGGTTCGGGCGCTCGCTGTTGAAGCTGTCCGAACGGTAATTGGTGCCGATATAGCTGTCGTCGCCCAGCAGCCAGATCCGCTGCTCGATGATATGGCGCTCCAGCGGCGCATCCTCGCGGAAGTCGGGGATGATCCGCTCCAGCGCGTCGGCATACATGATCGCGCCCTGGACGTTCTTGGAGCCGGAATACTCGCCGCGCTCGATCTGCAGGACCTTCAAGCCACCCTTGGCCAGGGTGTACGCCGCCGAGTTGCCGGAAGGTCCGGCGCCGACGACGATGGCATCAAACTTCTCTACCATGTCAGGCACTCTCCTCTGGCGGGTGGTCAGCTCGCCTTGCGGTTGACCAGCCGGCGCTGGCGGAACTGTTCCGTCAAGGCCGGAAGAATCTGCAGCGCGTCGCCGACGATGCCATGGTGGGCGAAGTCGAAGATCGGTGCGTTGGGATCGGAATTGATCGCCAGGATCACGTCGGAATTCTCGCAGCCGACGCGATGCTGGATGGCGCCGGAAATGCCGGCGGCGATGTAGAGCTTCGGGCGGACCGTCTTGCCGGTCTGGCCGACCTGCCGGTCGCTGGTGACCCAGCCGGCCTGGGTGCAGGGCCTGGACGCGCCGACCTCGGCCCCCAGCACTTCGGCCAGGTCCCAGATCAGCTTGAAGTTCTCCGGCTTCTGGAGTCCCTTCCCGCCCGAGACGATGATGTCGGCGAAGGCGAGTTGCGCCTCCTCCTGGTCGCTGTCGGGGATGAAGTCCAGCACCTTGGTGACGAACACCTCTTCCGCGAGGTTCGGCGTGACCTCGACGACCCGGCCGGTGCGGGTGCCGTCGCGTTCGGGCATCTGCATGACGCGCGGCCGGATGGTCGCCATCTGCGGGCGGTAGGCCAGTGTCTGGATGGTGCACAGCAGGGTGCCGCCGAAGGTCGGGCGGGTGGCGGCCAGGCTGCGGTTCTCGGCGCTGATGTCCAGCTCGGTACAGTCGGCCGTCAGGCCGGTCAGCAGCGTGGTCGCGATGGCTCCCGCCAAGTCGCGGCCCAGCGTCGAGGCGCCCAGCAGAACGATCTCCGGCTTGAAGGTGTTGACCACGTCGGTCATCACCTTGGAATAGGGCTCGGTCCGGTACTCCGCCAGGACGGGATCGAGCACCGTGTAGACCACGTCGGCACCATAGGCGATCGCCTCGCCGGTGATCTCGTGGATGAAAGGACCGGGAGCCCCCAGGATCACGGCGCCGACCTCGACGCCCAGCTTGTCGGCCAGCTTGCGGGCCTCGCCCAGCAATTCGTACGAGACGGTGTGGACCTTGCCGCGCTCCTGCTCGACGATGACCCAGACACCCTTGTAGATTTTCAACTCTTCCGGCAGTTCGAACTTGCGGCCACCGGCGGCCTTCTTGGCGGAGGGTGGATTGGCAGGCGCTTGGCTCATGTCGGCCTCACAGTCTCGAAGTAAGGGTTCGGCAGGCGTCGGACGGGGTCGGGTTCGATCGGGGTTGACGGCGGCCGTGTCAGGCGCCCGCCTTCCGCGACCGGGCCCTTATCGGACCAGGTCGTTCGCCATCTTCGGGTAGGTTGTGAAGAGCATTTCGATCGCCGCCGCCGCCTGGGCCTCGGGACCGCCTTCGGCCTCGATCATCTTCGCCTTCTCGGCGCGGGGCTTCGGCACGAACACTTTGGAGACGACGGTGGGCGAGCCTTTCAGTCCGACCTTGCTCTCGTCGTCGACGCAAGTGTCCTTGTTCCAGGTCTTCAGCGGCGTGCGCGCGGCCCTGAACATGTCGTCCATGGTGCCGAAGCGCATCGTGTTGGAGCCTTCCAGCATGGTGATCATGGCCGGCAGGCGGCTCTTCAGAACCTGCACGCCGCCCTCGGAGCGGCGCTGGACGGTGATCTCGCGGCTGTCGAGATTCACGTCCTCGATCTTGGCGACATAGGTCAGCTGCTGGAGGTTGAGGCGCGTGGCGATGCCCGGGCCGACCTGGGCGGTGTCGCCGTCGATCGTCTGCTTGCCGCAGAACACCAGGTCGACCGGCTCCTCCTCGTGCAGCTTCCGGATCGCGGAGGTCAGCGCGTAGGAGGTCGCCAGAGTGTCCGAACCGGCGAACTTGCGGTCGGTCAGCAGCACCGCGTCGGTCGCCCCGAAGGACATCGCCTTGCGCAGCGACGCCTCGGCCATGGGCGGGCCCATCGTCAGGACGGTGACCCGTCCGCCGAACCGGTCCTTCAGCCGCAGCGCCTCTTCCAGGGAGAAAAGGTCGTAGGGGTTGATGATCGCCGGCACGCCCTGGCGCATGATGGTATTGGTGACCGGATGGATCCGGATCTGGGCGCTGTCGGGCACCTGCTTGATACAGACGACGATGTGCATCCCGCTATCCTCTCGACTGGTGGCCCCTCAGGGCTTGCTCAACTCTGCTTATGCAGGGGACGTGCCAACGTTGAGAACACTGAAGCCATAAGCATAAAGTTCTGATTTTAAAGGATTTAATCGGAGGGTGTTGGAGCCTGCACCTTGCGGCGGCACTTGTCGGCTAACCGACAGGAGCCGCGGCTTGTCGGCTTTGTCACTGCGCGCCGGACAGGGTCAGGCTCTCCAGCGGGACGAAGCTGGCGTTGTGCCGTTCGGCCTGGTCCTTGTGGACCTTGAACACCTTCTCGGCGATCGCGTCGGACTTGACGAAATCCTGGTACGCCTGAGTGATCAGGACCTTGTAGCGGTCGCGCAGGAGATCCTCGGCGAGGCTGTCCAGGTTGGCCTCCTCCGCGAGATAATCGTGGAAGCGCTGCAGGATGTGCAGGCGGTTGACGTGGACCACCCGCGCGTCGAAATCGATTCCGAAGAACCGCAGGAAGTCTTCGGCGGTGTTCAGATCGTCCAAGTCGTCCTGGAAGCTGCTCATGGGGGGTTCCTGTCGGTGGGAGGTTTGTGAGGATCAATGTTCGCATCCCGGCAGCTCGCAGCCGGGCTGGTCGCAACTGTTGCCGCACCGCGCGCAGACGATGCCTTCCATGGCCTGGCTCAGCTCGCCGACGACGTCGGCGGCGGTGTGCTCGTCCAGGCGGTTCTCGATCTTGTTGATATGCTCGATCAGGCAGGCGAGCGCCCGGCCGACCGGGTCGGGCATCAGGTGGTGGTCGAGGTCGATGCCGTGGTCGGCCATACGCCGCCCGATCGGCTTGACGATGCGTCCGGGGATTCCGACGACCGTCATCTCCGCCGGGACGTCCTTGGTCACGACCGAGTTGGCGCCGACCCTGCCGTTGCGGCCGATGGTGATCGGCCCCAGGATCTTGGCCCCCGCCCCGCACATCACGCCGTCCTCCAGCGTCGGATGGCGCTTGCCCTTGTTCCAGCTGGTGCCGCCCAGGGTGACGCCATGGTAGAGGGTGACGTCGTCGCCGACCTCCGCGGTCTCGCCGATCACCACGCCGGCGCCGTGGTCGATGAAGAAGCGTCGGCCGATGGTGGCGCCGGGATGGATGTCGATGTTGGTGACCATGCGCGCCACGTAGCTGATGAAGCGCGCCGGCCAGCGGACTCTGCGGCGCCACAGCGCATTGGCGATGCGGTGCGCGATGATGGCGTGGATGCCGGGATAGCAGGTCAGGACGTCGAAGGTGTTGCGCGCCGCCGGGTCGCGGTCGGCGACGCATTCCACGTCCTCGCACAGCAGGCGCCAGATGCTCCGTTCCGGCGGCGACGCGGAGTCCGCGGATGGCGCCCCGCTGGACGGGGGGGATGCTTCGATGATTCCGGACATGCCGGGTCTCCCGCTTCGAGGTCAGGATGCCAGGACGGCCGGCGGCTCGCCCGGGGCGGCGTCGCGGCGGAACTGGAGAAGCTCGTCCGGGGTCGGCGGCCTCTTGAAGGCGCCGGCAACCCGGCGCACCCGCGGCAGGATCGCCTGCGCCTCGCCGTCGCTCAGCTGGATTCCCAGGCCGGCGAACGCCAGCTTGACCCCGGCCGAGCCGGAATGCTTGCCGAGCACGATGCTGTGCCGGCGGCCGACCTCCGCCGGGTCGAAGCCCTGGTAGGTCAGCGGATCGCGCAGCAGGCCGTCCACATGGATGCCGGCCTCGTGGGTGAAGACGGCGCCGCCGACGATGCTCTTGTTGATCGGCACCGGCCGGTTCGACGCCCTCGCCACCAGCTCCGAAATGGCCGGCAGGCGCATCGCCTCGACGCCGGTATCCGTGCCGTAGAGGTGGCGAAGACCCATCACGATCTCCTCCAGGGCCGCGTTGCCGGCGCGCTCGCCCAGACCGTTGACGGTGGTGTTCACATCGGTGGCCTCGCCACGGACCGCGGCCAGCGAATTGGCGGTGGCGAGGCCCAGATCGTCGTGGGCGTGGATCTCTATCTCCAGGTCGGTGCGCGCGCGCAGCGCCTGGATGAAGGCGAAGGTCTGGAAGGGGTCGAGCACGCCCAGCGTGTCGGCGAAGCGGTAGCGACGGGCACCGGCGGCCTGCGCCGTCTCGGCGACCCGCGCCATGAAGTCGGGATCGGCGCGGGAGCTGTCCTCACCGCCGAAGCCGACTTCCAGGCCCAGGTCGCGGGCGGTCCGGATCTGGCGGTCGATCTGGGCCAGCGCCCAAGCCCGGTCGCGCCCCAGCTTGCGCTGGATATGGATGTCGGACACCGGCATCGACATGTTGACGAAGGAAACGCCGCAGGTGGCGGCCTCATGCAGGTCGTCGGCACGCATCCGGCACCACACCATCAGGCGGGCCCGCACCAGCCCGGCGGCGGCCACGGCGCGGATGCTCTCGCGCTCCTCCTCACCCATGGCGGGAATTCCGATCTCCAGTTCGGGCACCCCCGCGGCGTCGAGCGCGCGGGCGATCGCGATCTTCTCCTCGATGGTGAAGGCAACGCCGGCGGTCTGTTCACCGTCGCGGAGCGTGGTGTCGTTGATCGTGACGGAGCTCGGCTCGGGCATCGCGGTGACTCCAGAGGAGGACTTTGTAGGTCGGGTAGAGCGCAGCGGCACCCGACGCCATCACGCCTGATTGTCGGGTGCTGCTTCGCTCTACCCGACCTACGGCTTTCCGCTTACGAGTAGACCGGCTGGAAACCGGCCGTGGCGCCCTGGTTGGTCCAGTAGGGCGACAGCTTGCGCAGCCGCTCGATGATGCCCGGCACGACCCGGATCACCGTATCGATCTCCTCCGCCGTGGTGTCGCGCGACAAGGAGAACCGGGTGGCGCCGTGGGCCGCCGTGTAGGGAACGCCCATCGCCCGCATCACGTGGCTCGGCTCCAGCGAGCCGGACGTGCAGGCCGATCCGGAAGAGGCCGCGATGCCCTCCTCGTTCAGCAGCAGCAGGATCGCCTCGCCCTCGATGAACTCGAACGCGACGTTGGCGGTGTTGGGCAGGCGGTTGGCCGGGTTGCCGGTGACGAAGCAGTTGGGGATCGCCTCGACCAGCGCCTTCTCAAGCCGGTCGCGGAGCGCTGCCACCTGGGTCAGCTCGATCGCCATCGACTCGCGCGCAAGCTCGCACGCCTTGCCGAGACCGACGATGGCCGGGGCGTTCTCGGTGCCGGCACGGCGTCCGCGCTCCTGGTGGCCGCCGCGAAGCATCGGCCGGAAGCGGACCCCGCGCTTGACGTACAGGGCGCCGATGCCCTTGGGGGCATGCAGCTTGTGGCCCGACAGCGACAGCATGTCGATCGCCGAGTTCGCCAGGTCCATCGGCAGCTTGCCGACCGCCTGGACGGCATCGGTGTGGAACAGGGCGCCGACCTTCTTCGCCATGTTCGCCAGCAGTTCGACCGGGAAGATGGTTCCGGTCTCGTTGTTGGCCCACATGATGGAGACGACGGCCACGTTCTCCGACAGCGCCGCCTCGTATTTTTCGAGGTCGAGGTTGCCCTTGCCGTCCACCGGGATGCGATGGATCCTGTAGCCTTCCTTGCTCTCCAGGAAGTCGCAGAGGCTGAGGATGGCCGGGTGCTCGACGACCGAGGTCACGATCTCCCGGCGCTTCGGATAGGCCTTCAGCGCCGACAGGATCGCCGTGCTGTCGGACTCGGTCCCGCCCGACGTGAACACGATCTCCGTGTCGAAGGCGGCGCCGAGCAGCTTCTGCACCTCGCCGCGGGCCCACTCGATCTTGCCGCCGACCGCGGCGCCGTAGCCGTGCATCGATGACGGGTTGCCGAAATGCTCGGTGAAGAACGGCATCATCTCGGCGACGACGGCCGGATCGACGCGGGTGGTGGCGTTGTTGTCCAGATAGATACCCATGCCGCTCACTCCGCCGCCATCATGGTATGGGGGATGACACGGACCAGTTCGCCGAGCTTCTCGACGAGCTTGGTCTGGATGCCCTCGATCGTGACCGACGCCATCTGGCAGCCGGAGCAGGCGCCGCTGAGCCGGACATAGATGTTCTTGCCGTCGATATCGACCAGTTCCACGTCGCCGCCGTCCTGCTTGAGGTAGGGCCGCATCTCCTCCAGCGTCGCGATCACGATCTGCATGCGCTGGACGTTGCTGAGCTTCTTCGCCGGGACCGGCTTGGCCGCCTCGGGAGAGGCGGGAGCGGCCAGCGGGGCGATGTCGGCGAGACCGACCATGGCCGGAGCGGGCGCCTTGGCCGCGACCGGCTCCAGCGTCTTGCCCTGCTTGGCGAGCAGGCTCTCCAGCAGATCCTCGATCTTCTCGTGGCAGGTCTTGCAGCTCGCGCCGGCCTTCGTGTAGTTGGTGACCTGCTCCAGGGTGGTCAGGGCGTTGACCTCGACCGCGCGCTCGATCATCGCGGCGTCGACGCCGAAGCACTTGCAGATCAGCTCGCCCTCTTCATGGTCGTCGACCCATTCCTCGCCCCGGTAGTTGGCGATGGCGGCGCGCAGCGCCTCGGCGCCCATGACCGAACAGTGCATCTTTTCCGGCGGCAGGCCTTCCAGATAGTCCGCGATGTCCTTGTTGGTGACCTGGAGGGCCTCGTCGACCGTCTTGCCGATGATCATCTCGGTCAACGCCGAGGACGACGCGATGGCGGAGCCGCAGCCGAAGGTCTGGAACCGGGCGTCCTGGATGACCTGGGTCTCGGGCTCGACCTTCAGCATCAAGCGGAGCGCATCGCCGCAGGAAATGGAGCCGACCTCGCCGACGGCGTTCGCCTCTTCCAGGACGCCGGCATTCTTCGGATTGAAGAAATGCTCCTTAAGCTTGTCAGAGTAGTTCCACATTGGTCTGTTCTCCTGTATCGGCCCGGTGTGCCCGACCGGCCTGGTATCCGAAGGTCGCAGCCTTGGCCGCGCGTCAGTGATGGTGGCCGTGACCGTGGCCGCACGAACCGCCCGCCTCGGCCGGAGCGCCGGCGGGCTTGGAGTTGCAAGACGACGTGGAGAAGGAGGAGCCGCAGCCGCAGGTCGATGTCGCGTTGGGATTCTCGAACTTGAACCCGGCACCGCCCACGCTCTCGACATAATCGACGACGACGCCGTTCAGGTGCACCATGCTGCCGGCATCGATGAACACCTTGACGTCGCCGTATTCCAGCACGGTGTCATCCTCGCCGGCACCGGCTTCCAGGCCCATCTGGTACTTCAGGCCGGCGCACCCGCCGTCCGCCACCTGGATGCGCAAGCCTTGCGCGGCGGCCGAAGTGGCCAGGACGCGCTGGAGAGTGCTTACCGCCGAATCCGTCAGCGTCACCATCGAACCTGTCTCCTTAAGACGAGATTTTTCAGGACCTTCCACAGAGCAAAATCCGGGCCATTTGCAGCTTATTGATTTCATTGATTTTTTTATTTCCTGTCCGCTGAACCATGGCGGCTTGCCGACAGAAGCCTGTCGTAAACCCGACAAGGCGGGGCCGCCGCCGGGATCGGGCGAGAAAACGCTTCATATCCATAAAAAAGCTATGGTATTAGCGGAAGCCGCCATGCCGCCAGGAGACACCGCGATGCGCCAGATCGAGTTCCGAATCCCTGACGGCAGGATGGCGTTCGGCGACGTTCCCGAGCATATCGACGCCCTCCTCCAGGAAGCGGTGAAGGCGCGCCTTGCCGGCGATCTCGAACTTTCGGAAAGTCTGCTGTGGGAGGCGCATCATCTGGGGCCGAAGGCCCTGCCGGTGTTCTACGCACTCTACAAGTTCTACTTCAACCAGCGCCGCCTGGATCAGGCGGAGCGCGTCGCCCTGATCGGGCTCGATGCCGCCGCCCGCCTCGGCGGGTTCGATCCCGACTGGCGGCGGCTGTCCGCGGGATCCGCCGACTGGGCTTCCCTGACCGGCGCTCCCCATTTCTATCTGTTCACCCTGAAGGCCCTGAGCTTCATCACCCTCCGCGGCGCCCGCACCGGTGAGTCGCTGGACATGCTGGCCAAGCTCAAGGAGCTGGACCCGGCCGACACCGTCGGCTATGGCGTGATCGCGACGCTCGCCGAACGGGTCGCCGAGGCGGAGTAGGCTGACCGCTTCCGCGGTCCTTCCCCGGATACCGTGATTTCCAAGTGTTTCGCGAGAACCCGCCGCTTGGCCGACATGCCGTTCCGTGACGTCCGGCGTCACTCCTCCGGCCCGAAGCAAAGCTTGAAGTCCGTGCAGACCCCGCAACTGGGCGCCTTGCACAGGTTCAGGCCCTCACGGTCGCAGAGCTGCTTGTAGAAGAACTTCTTCCATTTCATGTCGCCGGTGTTCTTCTCCGCCAGCGGCCCGAAATGACGGAGGAGCAGCCCGGAGAGGTCCTTGCGGCCGGTCAGCCCGAGGTCCTGCCAGAGATGGTTGGAGAACAGGCAGGCCCGGGCGACCATCGAGGCCAGCCAGACCGCCTCGTCGGCGGGAGCGGTGACATGATCGAGCAGCAGGGTGCGGAGATCGTCCATTTCCTCCGCCAGGACCAGGTCGGCGACTCCCCTGCCCTGCCGCCGGCCCCGCCGGGCGGCAAGGTATACGGCGACGGAGGACCCACGACCGGCAAGCGCCGGAAAATGTTTCGACAGCAGCCGGTCCAGTTCGGCAGGCGCCAAGCCGACGGCGTCGTCCAGCGGATCGGCGCCGTCGGTGGCCCTTGCCGAGAGGATGCAGGCGAAGACATGGCTGTCGGGATCACCGGCATCGGCCACCGCCGCCATCAGCGCACCGTAAAGGGCGGCGGAATCGGCGAGCGCGAACGGTGCAGGCGTCATGATCGTCATGTCGGGCCTTTCACGGCACAAGGTTGCGGAAGTGTTCGGACGGGGTCAGGCCGCCAGGGCGGCGTGGGTGAAACAGCTCTTGCCGCAGACCTTGGCGCAGGACTGGCAGCCGATGCAGTTCTCCCCGTTGGCGATGCTCATGACCTTCTTCTCGGCATCGTCGTCCTGGGCGTCCACGATGTCGCCGTCCTCGGTGATGCCGATCATGTTCAGGACGCCCTGCGGGCAGACCTTGAAGCAGCGGCCGCAGCCGATGCAGGCTTTCTGGTTCAGATCCTCCACGAATTTGGGAGTCCACGACCCGCCACCCTTCGTCTTACCCTGGACAAATCCGCTCATCGTGAACTCTCCTCGCATTCATGTGTCGTGTTGTTGTCTAAGTGGTCAAGATGTCAGGGCCTTGAGCTCCGCGCGCTTCTCGGTCAGCAGCTTGAAGGCGTCATAGGTCTCCTGCGCCACCTCCAGGATCTTCTCCCATCCGCCCGGAAGTTCTTCGGACAGGTCGTGCAGGTCCATCTTCTTCGCGGTCGCCCGCGCGTTCAGCTTCTTGATCTCGTCCTTCAGGGCGTCGATGTCGCTCATGCCCGGATGCTCCTTCAGAGGTCGGCCACGCTTCAGAGGTCGGCGACGTCGCGATGCTTCTCGATCAGCGCCACGGCCTCGTCCACCAGCTTCGCGCCGTCCTGCGCGACCGCCTCGATCGAGGGGAAGCCGAAGCGATGGACATCGCGGATATGCTTGCTCAGCACCACCAGCCGGCCGGTCAGCAGGACCATGCGGCCGAAGCCCTCGTGACTCATCTTCATGATCGGCGTCGCCATAAGGCGGGTCCGCTTCTCGATGGTCAGGCCGATCGCCTTGTAGAACTGCTCGACCCGGGTGATGGTGTCGGGGTCGGGATCGCCGATGATCGGGATCAGCCGGCGCTCTTCCTTGGTCAGGACGAAGGGCCGCAGCAGGACGTCGTCGCTCTTGCCTTCCCAGGCGCCGTAGGTGTCCTCGGCGCGGATCAGCGAAACCAGGGTCTTCAGGAACTCCTGGTCGACCACCGGGGCTTCGATCGTTTCGGACATGCTCTTCTCACTCCTCGTCGAAATTGCGGGCGACTTCGGCGCCCTTGTTCAGGGCCTTGCGCAGCCACGGCGGGGGCGACCCGTTCAGCGTCACCACCAGCTTCTCGCACAGGTCGGTGATCGCCTCGGGCTGCTCGACCTTCACCGGATGGATCTTCTTCGCGACGATCCGCGCCGCGGCGGAGGCCCCGATGGCGGCCAGGTAGACGATGGCGCAGTCCTCGATCGCGGCGATCTTGGGGACTAGCTTGTCCTCGTTGCCGTCCTCGAACATCTGGCCGTTGAACTGGACCGCCTCCAGCAAGCGGTAACCCGTGGGGTCTATCTCGTAGATCGCGATGTTCTTGGCCCACCCGAAATGGGCGTCCACGCGGGCCATGTCCTGGGTACAGAATGCAACCTTCATCATTCCCTCTCGCTTGGCCGGAGCACCCGAACCGTCCGGCGCGGCCGCCGTTTCGGGCGTGGTGGAGACGAGCCTAAGCCGCCGCGTGCGGACCGGCATGGTGGTCCTCCATCCCTTTGGGAGTTGCTCCGGCGTCGTGGGCGGCATGCGCGTGGTCGTTCGCCAGGAAGATGTTGCCCAACTCGAACAGCAGGTCGCGGGTGCCGCGATAGCCCACGGTGACCCGGTGCCCGGCGCCCAGGCGGTCGAAGGTCGGAAAGCCAGCGCGCACCAGCGGCGTTCCCAACTTGTCGACGGACTGCCGGGCGTGGCTGTTGGAGATCACCAGGTCGGCGCCGCGGGACAGCGTCTCGAAATCCTCGTGGTCCCCGACCAGCAGCGACCACGCCTTGATCTTCTCCAGGGCGGGCGACTGGGTGGGAGCGACCGCGGCGGTCACTTCGCAGCCCATGTCCCGCAGGAAGCCGCAATAAGCGTAGAGGAGGTCCGGCTCCAGGGCCACCGCCACCCGCTTGCGGGTGAAATAGAAGTGCCCGTCCAGCATGCCGTCGACCAGGTGTTCCCGCTGGCGCCGGATCCGCGGCGGAACCGGCCTGCCGCTGACCTCGGCCAGCGTCCGGATCAGCTGGTCGACCGCCTCCAGCCCGACCACCCGGTCGAACAGCTTGAAGGGAACCCCCGTCTTCCTTTCCAGCGCCTGGGCCGGCTTGCGCATGTGCTCGCCGATCGCCAGCGTCAGGACCGACTCCCCCATGCCCTTGATCTCGGCGACGGTCACGCCGCCCAGGGTGGTCGCCTTGAAATCGTCCGGCTGGCGACCGCCCATCGAGGTGGACAGGTCGGGCAGGATCACCGGGGAGAGGCCGAACCCCTCGATCAGGTCCCGGATCTCCTCGACGTCGCCGGGAGTCAGGTGGCTGCCGGCCAGCACGTTGACACGGTTGGATACCTTCATCTCCGCCGGGGCGACGAGCCCCTCGATGACGGCGGTGACCGTGTTGGCGAAGCCTTCCTCGAGCCCGCCGGTGAAGTCCGGCGTATTGATGAAGACCAGGTTGCACTTGCCGGCCACTTCCGGATGCCTCTTCCGGAAGGTCGCGAGCGCCCCCTGCATGTCCTCGCCCTTGGTCTCGGTCAGGCCGGTCGTGCAGACGCCGATGATCTCGGGCTTGTTGCGCTCGTACATGGTGAGCACGGCCGCTTCCAGATTGTCGTAGCCGCCCAGGATGGTCTGGACCTGGTCCATGGCGGTGGTCTGGAGCGGAATGGCCTCGCGGAAATGCCGGACCATCAGGACGAGCCCGAAGGCGGTGCAGCCCTGGCTGCCATGGAAGCAGGGCAGGCAGTTGTCGATGCCCAGCAGGGCGAGCGCGCCGCCGACCGGCTGGCTCATCTTGAGCGGATTGATCGCGGCGGCCTTGTTGGACTGATGAGCCTTGAACATCGCCGCCCCCTCATTCCCACGGTGCCGGCACGCGGACCTGGCGCCAGATCGGGTTGCTCAGGGTCTTGTCGATTTCCTCGACCAGCGCGACGATGCCCTCGTAGCCGGCGAAGGCGACATGCCGCTCCTGGTTGACGTCCAGCCAGGGAACCTTGGCCTTCAGCGCGATGAACTGGCTGCGGCCGCCGGACAGCATGATGTCGGCCTTGCTCTCGCGCAGCATCTTCGCGATGTCCCGGGGCTTGAGGTCTTCCCACATGTGGAATTCCTCGCCCTTCATCTTCTTGATGCGGTCCTTGTCTTCCTTGGTCGACTTCTTGACGCTGGTGCCGATGATCTCCAGCCCGGCGCCCTCGAGCGCCGACACCATCGACCAGCTCTTGACGCCGCCGGTGAACAGCAGCACCCGCTTGCCGGTCAGCCGCTCCTTGTAGGGATCGAGGCGGCGCCAGGCGCGCGCCTCCTCCTCGCGGATGATGGCGTCGGTGCGCGAGATCAGCTCGACCGGCGCGCCGCGCTCGACCAGCAGCATCGCGATGTTGCGCAGCGTGTCGCTCATGTCCGACACGCCGTAGAAGGACCCTTCGAAGAACGGGATGCCGTAGCGCTCCTCCATCTTGCGCGCGACGTTGATCAGCGCCTGGGAACACACCAGCATGTTGACCTTGGCGCGGTGCGCCGAGGCGACCTCGTTATACTTGCCGTCGCCGGAAATCATGGAAAGGATGCGGACGCCCATCCGGTCGAGCAGCGGCTTGACCTGCCAGAACTCGCCGGCGAGATTGTATTCGCCGATGATGTTGATGTCGTAGGGCGTGGTGAATTCGGGTTCGCGGGTCCCGATGACATGGTCCAGCAGCGTCTCGCCGGCCAGTTTGTTCCCTAAGTTCTTGCTGCCCACGAATCCGGGCGCATTGACCGGGATGATCGGCTTGCCGAGCTTGTCGGCGGCGAATTTGCAGACCGCTTCCACGTCGTCGCCGATCAGCGCGGGGACGCAGGTCTGGTAGACGAAGACGGCGGGCGGATCGTATTTCAGGACGATCTCCTTGATCGCCTTGAACAGCTTCTTCTCGGCCCCGTGGATGACGTCCAGCTCGCTGAGGTCGGTGGTGAAACCGGTGCGGTAGAGCTGCGAATGGGACGACTTCGAACCGCGGTTGTCCCAGGAGTTTCCTTCGCAGGCGATCGGGCCGTGCACCAGATGGGCGGCATCGGCGATCGGCTGCAGCGCGATCTTCGCGCCGTCGAAGGCGCAGCCGCCGGCGGCGGCTCCCGGCTTCAGGGCTTTCGTGCAGCCCTTCTTGCGCTCCTTCTCGGTTTTCCCCTGGTTCGTGGCACAGCCAGGTTCATTGAAGACTTCCTGCACCTTGTCGACCAGCATCTCGTTCCCCCGTCAGCAAACCGCACCCGAAGATGCGCCGATATGAAGCGCCGTAGTCCAGGGTAGTGCCCGGCGCTCCCTTGGGAGGAGCGCCGGGGTTCGCGTGCTCAGCGGATCAGATCGAACGAGTAGTCGGTCTCGCCGGCGATGTTCGTCTTCTGGTCGTAGTCGTCCAGGATCTTGTCCAGGATGCGGACCAGGACGTTCAGGCCGCCCTGATAACCCCAGGTGGGGTACCGGTGATGGTGGTGACGGTCGAAGATCGGATAGGTCAGACGGATGAGCGGGATCTTGGTGTCACGCTCCAGGTACTTGCCGTAGCTGTTGCCGATGATGTAGTCGACCGGGTCGGTGAACAGCAGCGAGCGGAGGTGCCACAGGTCCTTGCCGCCGTAGGAGGCGCCCGACTTGCCGAACGGGCTGCTGTCGAGCAGCTTCTGGACCTGCTTGTCCCACTTCTTGGAACCCGACGTGGACAGGATGTGGACCGGCTCGGCGCCCATCTCCATCAGGAACTTGCTCATGCCCAGGCAGAAGTCGGGGTCGCCGTAGACGGCGAAGCGCTTGCCGTGGATGTGGGTGTGGCTGTCGGCGATCGCGTCGACCAGACGGCCGCGCTCCAGGGTCAGCTCGGCCGGGACCGGCTTGCCGGTCAGCTCGACCAGCTTCAGCAGGAACTCGTCGGTGGCGCCGACGCCCATCGGGTAGTTGAACTTGGCGACCGCCTGGTCCTTGTCCTTGATGTAGGAGAGGGTCTGCGGGGTGCAGTACTCCTGCATCGAGATCGTGGCCTTGGCGTTCTTCGCGGCCTTGGTCTGCTCCAGGGTCGTGCCGCCGTCATACAGGCGGAACTGGCCGTCGGTCGGGGTGTCGAATACGTCCGACACGTCCGACAGGATGGTCGCGTCGATGCCGAACAGGCCGAAGATGCGCTTCAGTTCGCGGTTGTTGCCGACGGCATAGCCGTCGAAGCCGCCGATCACGTTGATGCTGTCGGTCTCTTCGCGGGCCGGCGAACCCTCGGCGTCCCAGAAGTAGTTCAGCACGCCCTTCATCATGTTGTCGTAGCCGGTGACATGGCTGCCGACGAAGGCCGGGGTGTGGGCGTGGGGGGCCGGGAAGTCCTGCGGAATGCTGTCCTTGTTCTTCGCGTTGACGATGAAGCCCTGCAGGTCGTCGCCGATGACTTCGGCCATGCAGGTGGTCAGGACGGCGATCATCTTCGGCTGGTACAAGCTGTAGGTGTTGGCCAGCCCGTCGATCATGTTGTTCAGGCCGCCGAACACGGCCGCGTCCTCGGTCATCGACGAGGAGACCGCGGAGTTCGGCTCCTTGAAGTGACGGGTCAGGTGCGACCGGTAATAGGCGACGCAGCCCTGCGAGCCGTGGACGAACGGCATGGTGCCTTCGAAGCCCTGGGCCGCGAACACCGCGCCCAGCGGCTGGCAAGCCTTGGTCGGGTTGATCGTCAGCGCCTCGCGGGAGAAATTCTTGGCCTTGTATTCCTCGGACTTGGTCCATTCGGCGACCCGGGAGACCTCCTCCTTGGGATGGCCGTACTCGAACTCGGCCTGCTTGCGCCCGAATACATCCTTGTATTCGGGCTGGCGGAAGAGCTCCATGTGGTCGATAACTTTTTCGGGATTCTGGGGCATAATCGTCTCCTAGGAATTCCAAGCCGGCATGAACCGGACGGCGGCAGCAGGCGGGGATGGAAGGCGGAGGCGCCTCCGGCGCCGCCGCCGCCAAGTTGATGTCAGGCCCAGGGAGCCTTGGTCAGGGTCCACACGGGGTTGTTGATCGCCATGTCCATGTCGCGGGCGAAAATGGCGAACCCGTCATAGCCGTGGTACGGGCCGGAGTAGTCCCAGGAGTGCATCTGACGGAACGGCTTGCCCATCTTCTGGAAGACGTACTTTTCCTTGATGCCCGAAGCGACCAGATCGGGATCCAGCTTCTCGACGAACTTCTCGAACTCGTATGCCGTGACGTCGTCGTAGATCAGCGTGCCTTCCTTGGTGTAGTGGGTGGTCCGCTGATAGTCGTCGTTGTGGGCGAACTCGTAACCGGTGCCGGTGACTTCCATGCCCAGGTCGTGGTAGGCGTCGACCACGTGGCGGGGGCGCAGGCCGCCGACGTACAGCATGACCTTCTTGCCTTCCAGCCGGGGCTTGTACTTGGCGATGACGCCATCGACCAACGGCTGGTACTTGGCGATCACGGCCTCGGCATTGGCCTGGATCTTGTCGTCGAACAGCGCCGCGATCTTGCGCAGGCTCTCGGCGATCTGCGACGGGCCGAAGAAGTTGTATTCCATCCAAGGAATGTTGAACTTCTCTTCCATGTGGCGGGCGATGTAGTTCATCGACCGGTAGCAGTGGATCAGGTTCACCTTGGCGAGCGGGGTGTTCTCCAGCTCGGCCAGGGTGCCGTCGCCTGACCACTGGGCGATCACGCGCAGGCCGATCTCCTCCAGCAGGATGCGGGAAGACCAGGCGTCGCCGCCGATGTTGTAGTCGCCGATGATGGTGACGTCGTAGGGGGTCTTCTCGAACTCTGCGTTCGGCTCGATCTTGTCGAAGACCCAGTCACGGATGGTGTCGTTGGCGATGTGGTGGCCGAGCGACTGGGACACGCCGCGGAAGCCCTCGCAGCGGACCGGAACGATCGGCTTGCCGATCTCGGCCGACTTGTTGCGGGCGACCGCCTCGATGTCGTCGCCGATCAGGCCGATCGGGCATTCGGACTGGATCGAGATGCCGTTGACCAGCGGGAACAGGTCGTTGATCTCGTCGATGACCTTGGCGAGCTTCTTGTCGCCGCCGAAGACGATGTCCTTCTCCTGGAAATCGGAGGTGAAGTGCATCGTGCCCCAGCTGTCGACGCCGGTGACGCCGATATAGTAGTTGCGGCGGCCGGACCAGGAATAGTAGCCGCAGCCCACGGGGCCGTGGGAGATGTGGATCATGTCCTTGATCGGACCCCACACCACGCCCTTCGAACCGGCGTAGGCGCAGCCACGGATGGTCATGACGCCGGGGATCGACTTGACGTTCGACTTGACGTCGCAGTCCTTGGCTTCCGCGGTCTGGATGCCGATGTGCTTCGCGCGGCGCTTCCGCGACTTCTCGGGATAAGCCTCAAGCACCTCGTTGATGAGGGCCTGGGTCGCTTGTTTGCTCTCTTCGTTCGCCAAGCTCATGCCGGCCTCCTGCTGCTCGTCCGTTGCGCGCCGCGCGCGCGATGCGTGGTCCCAGCGCGTCGGTGCGCTGCAGTGTTCAACTGCGCCATGGGCGCAATCCTTGGGTATCGGGGGCCGCACCCCGGGGAAGCGCGGCCCCTGGGGTGCTATCAGGCGGAAGCGGCGGCCTTGGCGGCGTTGGCGGCTTCCTTCGCCATCAACTCGGCGAGGGCCTGCTCTTCGGTCTTCATGATGCCGAAGGCCATCAGCATGTCTTCCAGCTCTTCCATGGTGATCGGGGTCGGGATGACGCCGTTACCGGAATTGTTGTGGATCTTGTTGGCGAGCTGACGGTACTCGTCGGCCTGCTTGCTGTCCGGCGCGTATTCGATGACGGTCTGGCGACGCAGTTCGGCGTGCTGGACGATGTTGTCGCGGGGGACGAAGTGGATCAGCTTGGAGCCGAGGCGCTTGGCCAGGGCGTCGGCCAGGTCGTACTCGCGGTCGGTCTGGCGCTCGTTGCAGATCAGGCCGCCCAGACGGACGCCGCCGCTGTTGGCGTACTTCAGGATGCCCTTGGAGATGTTGTTGGCGGCATACAGCGCCATCATCTCGCCGGACATGACGACGTAGATCTCCTGGGCCTTGTTCTCGCGGATCGGCATGGCGAAGCCGCCGCAGACCACGTCGCCGAGCACGTCGTAGGACACGTAGTCCACGTCGTCATAGGCGCCGTTCTCTTCCAGGAAGTTGATCGCGGTGATGACGCCGCGGCCGGCGCAGCCGACGCCCGGCTCCGGACCGCCGGACTCGACGCACTTGATGTTCTTGTAGCCGATCTTCAGGACGTCGGCCAGCTCCAGGTCCTCGACCGAACCGGCTTCGGCGGCGAGGTGCAGGACGGTGTCCTGGGCCTTTGCGTGCAGGATCAGACGGGTGCTGTCGGCCTTCGGGTCGCAGCCGACGATCAGGATCCGCTGGCCCAGTTCGACGAGCGCGGCGAGGGTGTTCTGGGAGGTGGTGGACTTGCCGATGCCGCCCTTCCCGTAGAAGGCGATCTGACGAAGCTTGTTAGCCATAAGTTTTCGCTCCTTGGCAGGCTGAAGTAGCCGTTTCGTGGTCCAGTCGCGGCGGGTACAGGGCCGCAGCACAGACCCTCTGATGCACCCCGCGTGCCAATTTGCGAAATCAACTTAACTGATTGTTTTGCAATGATAAATCAGATTAATGACAGCTTGTCGCAGGAGGGTTCCAAGCTGTGTGATACCTGACAATCCCCTACACATTGTCGGGTCTGGCACACCGGCCGGCCCGTCGGGGGCATTGCGGCCCGTCATTCGCGGACATGCCGGGAGCAGGTTACAAACCGTGTGCCCGGCGCTAATCTATACCCGTCTCAAAGGTGACGGCATGACCGACGACAACGATAACGACAAGGCGGGCGAACCCGCTCCCGTGGCGCAGCGCCAGTACCGGACCGGCCTCGTCCGCGTGCCGCCCGCCCTGCTCGGCTCCACGGCTTTCAACGACGCGCCGGTTCCGCTCCATATCAGCGGCACGCGGCAGACCCATGCGGACCTGTTCGCCCGCCTGGACGGGACGCAGGGCGCGCACGAGGCTGCCGAGGTCTTCCAGTCCTATATGAGCGGCGCCTTCGGGATTTCGCCCGACTTCAGCGGCAGCGCCGGCGCCGATGGGCGCAAGCGCTTCCGGTCCTCCTACCTGCGGCTGCTCAAGGGCTGGATGTTCGACAGCAACAACGCGGAAGGCGCCGTCCTGAAGGGCTGGGCCGAGAGCCGCTTCGGCCTGCTGCCGACCTTTCACAAGGAGCCGATCCGCCGGATGGCGTCCGAGGCCTGGGCCGGCTACCTGGAACAGAAGCTGTCGACCCGTTTTCACAACAACAGGATCCACGAGCAGCTCGACCTGTTGTTCGAGTTCTGCCAGTGGTCCATGCCGCGCCTGTTCGGACCCGATTGCGCCCATTTGACGCTGTACCGCGGCGTCAACGATTTCGAGGAACATCATATCGTCGAGACGTCGGACACCCGGACGGCATGCCGCCGTTCCGTCGTCCTGCGGCTCAACAACTTGGTTTCGTTCAGCAATGACCGGGACATCGCCGGCCAGTTCGGCGACCATATCCTCGAAGCCAGGGTACCCTGCGCCAAACTCGTGTTCTTCCGCGACCTCCTGCCACGCTACCCATTCCAGGGAGAAGGTGAATACCTTGTCGTGGGCGGCGACTACCGTGTCGTCGCTTCGATAGTCTAGGACTGCTCACTGGAAAGCACGGCACAGCCAATGATCGACCCGAAGATCAGGGATCGCGCCCTGGGTGCGTATCTCGGCTTGGCCTGCGGTGACGCGCTTGGCGCCACCGTCGAGTTCATGACCAAGAGCGAGATCGCCCGCGAATACGGCATCCACCGCCATATCAAGGGCGGCGGCTGGCTGCGGCTGTCGCCCGGCCAGGTCACCGACGACACAGAGATGTCGGTCTGGCTCGGCCGCGCCATCCTGAAGGCCGGCGGCTGGGACCTGACGCTCGTGGCCGACTGCTATGCCGAATGGCTGCGCGGCGTCCCGGCCGATGTCGGGGATACGACACGGCGCGGCATCCGAAGCTACATGATCAAGGGCGAGATCGAGGCTCCGCTGTCGGAGACCAGCGCCGGCAACGGGGCGGCGATGCGGAACCTGCCCGTGATCCTCGCCACGCTCGGCGATGACGAGGCCTTCGTCCGGCGCAGCCTGGAGCAGTCGCATATCACCCACAACAACCCGCTGTCGGACGCCGCGGTCCTCTGCCTGGGCCGCATGGTCCGGCGCCTGATCCTGGGCGGCGGCATCAAGGACTGCCGGGAAGAGGCGAACGCCCTGGTGGCCCAGCACAGGGCCTTCCGCTTCACGCCCTATTCGGGGCTGTCCACGGCCTATATCGTCGACACGATGCAGACGGTCTTCCACTATTATTTCCGGACCGACAGCGTCGAGTCCTCCATCGTCGAGACCGTCAACCAGGGGGGCGACGCCGACACCACCGGCGCCATCATCGGCATGCTGGCCGGCGCCACCTACGGCGCCGCCGACATCCCGGCGCGTTGGCTGCGCAAGCTCGACGGCGACGTACGGGAGGAGATCGAGCGGCAGACCGACGGTCTCTTGGCACTTGCCCCGGCCTTCCGCACCGCCTGAGAAAGGACATTTCCGCCATGTCGACCGTCATATTCTATGAAAAGCCCGGCTGCGTCGGCAACGCCAAGCAGAAGCGCCTGCTGGCCGACGCGGGCCACGCGGTGGAAGCCCGCAACCTGCTGGCTGAGGGCTGGACGGCCGCGACGCTTCGGCCTTTCTTCGGCGAGCGGCCCGTGGCCGACTGGTTCAACAAGTCGGCCCCGGCGGTCAAGTCCGGCGAGATCGATCCCCGCGGTTTCGACGAGGACTCGGCGCTTGCCGCCCTTATCGCTACGCCCCTGCTGATCCGCCGTCCCCTGATGCAGGTGGGCGACCGGCGCGAGGCCGGGTTCGAGCCGGATCTCGTCGACGCCTGGATCGGGCTCGCGGCGCCGGTGGAAGGGTCGATCGAGGGCTGCCCGCGCCAGTAAGCCTCTCGACAGACGGACCGGATTCTCGTAAGGCCACAGGCATGTGCGAGCTCCTGGGCATGAACGCCAACGTTCCGACCGACATCTGCTTCAGCTTCGCCGGCCTGATGCGCCGCGGCGGGCAGACCGGCCCCCATTCCGACGGCTGGGGCATCACCTTCTACGACGGCAAGGGATGCCGCAGCTTCCATGATCCCCGTCCCAGCGCGGAGTCGGAGATCGCCCGGTTCGTCCGCAGCTATTCCATCAAGAGCACCAACGTGATCTGCCACATCCGGCGCGCGAACCGGGGTCGCGTGGCGCTGGAGAACACCCATCCCTTCATCCGGGAGCTGTGGGGCCGCTACTGGACCTTCGCCCATAACGGCCAGCTCAAGGGCGTCAAGGCGCTGCCGCTGTCGGTCTACCAGCCGGTAGGCAGCACGGACAGCGAACACGCCTTCTGCTGGATGCTGGACCGGCTGCGCGAGCGCTGGGACCGGCCGCCGGCGTTCAGGACCCTGTGCCGGGAGATCAAGGCCCTGGCGCAGGAACTGAACGGCAGGGGCGTTTTCAACCTGCTGCTGTCCGACGGGCGCGCGCTGTTCTGCTTCTGCAGCACCAACCTCGCCTGGCTGACCCGACGGCACCCGTTCGGCAACGCCACCCTGATCGACGAGGATCTGAGCGTAGACTTCGCGCAGGAGACCACGGCCAGGGATGTCGTGACGATGATCGCGACCCGCCCGCTCACCAGGGACGAGGAATGGACGATCATGGACAAGGGGTCGCTGGTGGTTTTCCGCGACGGGTGTTGCCTTTGACAGCGGATGTATTATTGTAATTGAACTAAATACATCCGACTCGCGTCGGAGCTTCGACTATCGGGAGCCGGCACCGTATGACCGATCACAGCACCGGTCCTGATTCCCTGCTGGACGCCCTTCTCCACGCTTCCCCGGGCGCCGTCGTGATCGTCGGGCGATCGGCAGCCCCCTCCGCTCCGCGCGTGATCCGGGCCAACCGGGCGGCCGAATCGCTTCCGACCGCGGTCATGGCGGCGTTGCTGGACCGATGCGACGAGGCGTCCGTGACCGGGACCGCCGGCGCCGTGGACTTGCCACACGAGGATGCGGCCGGCAAGCGCTGGCTTCGGCTGAACGCCACCCGCGAGGGCGCCGTGGTCGTCGGGACCGTCAGCGACATCACCGAACTGCGCGGGACGCAGCAGGCGCTGGATGCCCTGATGACGGCGTTCGACGGGGCGAAGCGCGAGGCGGAAAGGCAACGCGAGGCCGCGCACGCGGCCGGCGAGGCGAAGTCGCGCTTCCTGGCGACCATGAGCCACGAACTCCGCACGCCGATGAACGCGATCCTGGGGTTCGCCGACCTGCTGAAGCTCTGCACGATCGACCCGCAGCAGGTCTCCTATGTCGAGATCATCCGGCGCTCCGGCCAGGACCTGCTGCGGGTGCTCAACGACATCCTGGACTTCAGCAAGATCGAGGCCGGCTTCCTGACCCTGGAGCGCAGGCCCTTGAGCCCGGCCTCGATCGCGCGCGACGTCGTCATGCTGTTCGCCGCGACCGCCCGCGACAAGGAGACGTCGCTGTTCGTGACCACCGACTCCGACGTTCCGGACTGGATCGAGGGGGATGTCACGCGGCTTCGGCAGGTGCTGTCCAACCTGATCGGCAACGCGTGCAAGTTCACCGAGGACGGCCGGATCGACGTCCGGGTTTCCGCCGGCCCGACCGGCATGGTCGAGTTCGCGGTGATCGACACCGGGATCGGCATGACGCCCGAGCAGGTGCGGCAGCTCTTCCAGCCCTTCGTCCAGGCCGACGTGACGACCACCCGCCGGTTCGGCGGCACGGGCCTGGGGCTGGCGATCAGCAAGCGGCTGGTCGAGGCCATGGGCGGATCGGTACGCGTGACCAGCATGCCCGGCGAGGGCTCCGCCTTCCTGATCCGGATTCCGGCGCATGTCTGCGCACCCCCGGCCTATGCCGACGACGACGGCCTGGAAGAGGCGGCGGCACCCGACTTCCGCCGGGTGCTTCTGGCCGAGGACAACGCGATCAACCGCATGCTCGTCGAACGCATCCTGGAGCAGGACGGCCACGAGATCGTCTCGGTGCCCGACGGGCGCTTGGCGGTGCTGGAGATCGCGGAGACCGGCGTCCGGACTTCCGACAACCCGTTCGGCTACGATCTCGTGCTGATGGACATGCACATGCCGGAGATGGACGGCCCGACCGCGACGCGGACGATCCGGGAGCTGGCCGGGCCGGCATCGTCAATCCCGATCATCGGACTGAGCGCCGACGCCATGACCGACCAGATGGACAGCCATATGTCGGCCGGACTGGACGCTTATCTGACCAAGCCGCTCGACCATGGGAAGCTGAGGGCCATGGTCGCCCGGACACGGTCGAGCATGTCGGCCGCGCCCGCGATGCCGGAGTCGGCCGGGGAGCCGGCGCCGCGGCGGGAAGGCCCCGAGTCCCAGCACGATCGGGACCTGATCGACGAGGCGCAGATCGAGGAGATCCGGGCCGGCGTGGGCGACGAGATGCTGGCCGAGCTTCTGTCGGCCTTTTGCGACGATGTCGGGAAGGAGTTCGACCGGGTCCGGAACGCCAGCGCCGCGGAGGACTGGGCGGCGCTGGCGGTGTCCGCCCATACTCTCAAGGGGGTTGCCAGCAACCTGGGTGCGGCCCGGATCGCCGGGCTGGCCAAGTCGCTGGAACTGGCGGCGAAGGATGCCGCTAACCTCAACACCGTGGCACCGATCCTGGAGCTGGACAGCGACCTCTTCGGCAATCTGGCGACGGCGGTGGACCGCACGGTCCGGGCGCTGTCGCGCCGGACCTGAGGTTACGCTTCGGACAGGACCGCGACCGCCTCGGCCAGGGGCATGTCGATCCGGGTGATCCCGTAGGTTTCGATGAATTTGGCCTCGTTCCGGGTCAGCTCGCCGGAGATCACCGCCCAATGCCGCCCGGCCGACCGCTTGATGATCTGGCGGGCGAAGGTCCGGCCGATCTCGCCGTCGAAGCGGCAGCCCAGGAACAGGAAATTGCGCCCCGCCCGCAGGTTCTGCACCACCGCCGGGATCGGCGACTGGATGTCGATCTCGGTCAGGACCTCGACGTAATCGCTGTCCGAAATCAGGTAGTTGCCGGCCGGCGCGACCGCGCCCATCGGCTTGTAGAGCACCCGGTTCCAGCCGGCGGCGGCGTCGCCGCTGGTCGGCTCGTTGTCGGGACCGAAGTAGCGGACCCATTCACCCAGGGATTGGGGATGGCTCATGCCCTGGATCTGGCCCCAGGACGGCGAGCCGCCGAGCGCGCGCGCCATGGTGTCGTCGTACCAGGTGTCGACGATCAGCGGCAGCTCCGCGATGCCGGCGAGGTAGCGGTGGAGCGCCGTGGGCTCCGGCCCCGTCTTGAACAGACCTGTCAGGATGGTTTCCAAGGTCCGGCGGTGCTTGTGGCTCTCGATGTACTGGCTGGCCGCGGTCAGGTGACGGCGGATGCGGCCGGGCACGGCAGCCTTTGCGGTCAGCGCCGCGACCAGTTCCTCCGGCGAGCGGGGGATCGGGCAAGCGCCCTCGACCAGGTCGAACACACCGGCGCCGAGATACGGGATCACCTGCCGGGCCTTCAGTCCGCCGGCGACTTCCGCCAGCAGGGTATGGGCTGTCGTCATGGTCTGGATTCCTTCAGTAGATGGCGGCGCCGGCGCCGGAATTGACGGTGGCGTCCTTGAGCCGCTGCACGATGAACTCGACCTCGTCCTGGTCGAGCGCACCGTGGAACGGCACCGCGATCACGCGGTCGGCAGTCTTCTCGGCGACCGGGCAGTCGCCGCGCCGGCCGCCCCGCTCGGCGTAGAACTGCTGGATGTGGAGCGGGACGCCGAACGACGCCGAGTCGATCCCCTGGGTCAGCATGTCCTCGATCACCGCGTTGCGCAGGCTGACCGAGAAACGGGTGCCGAGATGGACCGCGTAGGCGTGGCAATGGACCACGGTCACGCCCGGCGCATGGTAGGGCGGCTTGATCCCCTCGAAGCTCTGCATCGCCGCCTCGTAGTACCCGACGACGGCGCGGCGGCGCTCCAGGATCTCGTCGATCCGCTTCAGCTGGACAAGGCCGAGGGCCGCGTTCAGGTTGCTGAGCTTGGACTGCCAGGGAAGGTTATGGCTGATCACGACCGACTTCAGGTGCTCCGGCTCGCGCTTGCGCAGATAGCGCAGGCGGGACGCCAGGTCGTCGTCGTCGGTCACGATCATGCCGCCCTCGCCGCACAGCAGCGGGCCGGGTTCGGAGAAGTCGAACACCGCGCAGTCGCCGAAGCTGCCGACGATCCGCCCGTGATAGGTCGAGCCGATCGCCTCGGTCGAATCCTCGATCAGGACGACCCCACGCTCGCTGGCCAGCGCCCGCAGCTCGTCCCAGGGAGCGGGGTGGCCGTTGGTGTTGCCGGCGATGATCGCCCTGGTGGCGGAGGTGATCCGCTCCGCCGCCTTGACCGGGTTCAGCGTATGCGACCAGTAGTCGATGTCGGAGAAGACCGGGTTGGCGCCGGCCAGCGCCACGGCATGGACGACCTGGTGCCAGCCATAGGGCGAGCACAGGATGTCGTCGCCGGGACCGAAGCCGTAGGCCTTCAGCGCCAGCATCATGGCCATGGTGCCGCTGGTCACCGCGACCGCGTGGCGGCGGCCGACATAGGCGGCGAAAGCCTCCTCGAAGGCCTCGGTCAGGCGGCCGTCGTTAAGGCTGGCGGAAGTCAGGATGCGCTCGATCACCCGGGTCTCGGCGGCGCCGATATCAGGCTGGGTCAGCGCGATATCGCCGGGAAGCTCGTCGTCGCTGTCCTCGGTCTCCTCCAGGCCGGGAGTATCGGTCATGCCGCTTCCTCGCGCTCGGCGATCACGATGCCGGTGGCCCGGGCCGGCTCCCGGGTCACCTTCCAGCAATGGTCGTGGCTGTCGACCAGATAGAGCAGGTAAGAGGGCTCTTCCCGGAACGGCTCCTCCGACAGGTCGCTCTCAAGGCAACTGGTGATGGTAAGGCCCTGGAACTTCTGCTTGAGCGCCTTGACGATGGCGTCGCGTCGGGTCCCGGCGGCGTAGAGCTGGGAGGCCTGGGCGGCGATGGTCTCGATACCGGCGAGGGAGAGGGGCATGGGCTCAGCCCTCGAGCTTGCGGGCTTCGACGGTCAGCGGCAGGCGGGTGTCCTCCGGCAGGTCGGGCATCTCCAGGACCCAGCCGTTCTCCAGGGTGATCTTGCCGCCCCAGATCGCCGGCTTTTCCGACGACACGACGTTGGTCTCCAGATCCTTCTTGGCGACGTAGATCATGAACTGGCCGCCGGACTTGCGAAGCATCACTTTCATCGGAACTCTCCAGAAGTCATCAAATGTCAACAGGACCCATGCCGGGCGCCGTCACGCCGCGAGGCGGGCGGCGATCGGCGGCAGGGCTTCCAGGACGGCGTCGATGTCCGACGCGCGGGTGTAGCGGCTGAGCGAGAAACGCAGGCTGGACGCCGCCAGGGCCGAACCGAGCCCCAGCGCCAGCAGGACATGGCTGGGATCCATGCCGCCGGCGGCGCAGGCGGCCCCCATGCTGACCTGGATGCCCGCCTGATCGAGCTTCATCAGCAGGGCCTCCCCCTCCATGGGACGGCCGCTGCGGTCGATGAAGCTGATGTTGGACGTGTTGGGAATGCGCGCCGCGTCGGCGCCGTTGACCCGGACGCCCGGCATCCGCGCCAGCACCCCGGCCTCCAGCCGGTCGCGGAGCGCCGCGACGGCGGCGCCGGACCGCCCCGCCAGCGCCTCGGCCGCGAGCCGGGCCGCTACACCAAGGCCGACGATCGCCGGCACGTTCTCGGTCCCGCCGCGCAGGTGCCGCTCCTGGTGGCCCATGATCACCGGCGACAAGGCGAAACCCTTGCGCACGAACAGCACGCCGACGCCCTTAGGCCCGTGCAGCTTGTGCCCGGAGAAGGTCAGCAGGTCGATCTTCAGCTCCCGCAGGTCGACCTCCAGCCGGCCGACCGCCTGGACCGCGTCGGTATGGAACGCGGCGCCGCGCGACCGGGCGATGTCGGCGGCCTCGGCCACCGGCATCAGGACCCCGGTTTCGTTGTTGGCCCACATCACCGAGACCAGCGCCGTGTCGCTCGACACCACCGAAGCCAGTTCGTGCCGGCGAAGCCGGCCGGAGGCGTCCACCGGCAGGACGGTGACGTGGTAGCCCTGGCTGCGGAGGTCCTCGAACAGCATCAGGTTGGCCGGATGCTCGACCGCCGTGGTCACCACGTGGCGCCGGTCCGGCCGGGAGCGCAGCGTGCCGAGGATCGCCAGATGGTTGGCCTCGGTGGCGCTCGACGTGAACACGACCTCCGACGCTTTGGCGCCGATCAGGCCGGCGACGGCGCTGCGGGCCTGGCCGACCGCCTGCTTGACCGCCATCGCCGGACCATGGGCGCTGGACGGGTTGGCGTAAAGCTCAGCCAGGTAGGGCAGCATGGCGGCCACGACCTCGGGAGCCGGCATGGTCGTGGCGTTGTTGTCCAGATAGATCACGGCGCACCTCGCATCAGTCGGTCCCATCGGCGGCGTCGGGGATCAGTCCATCCGTCCGGGAACCATGGCGCGGGCCCCCAGGACCGGGGCGATCTCCTCCTCCAGGCAGCCGACCAGCTTGCCGCCGGGGAACTCGACCAGATAGACCGGCAGGTTGTTGGCTTCCGGAGCGTAGCCGACGCGGATGATCTCGCCGACCGTGTCCTTCACCACCAGCAGGCTTCCGGCCGGGCTGTCGGGATGGCTGCCGTCGTTCAGCAGGTCGGCCAACGCCTTGACGGCGATGCCCCACTCGTACTTGGGCTCGCGCGGCGGCGTGAAACCGGCATTGCCGCTCTCCGGCTCGGCGGCGAGGATGTCGGCGGCCAGGATGTCGGATGTGAGGTCCGGGCCGTTATCCTCAGGGGTCTTCTGATCGGTCATGGCTGCGCTCCGGGGAAGGGTTCGGGGGGCGTCGTTCGGTCCGCGCGGGGTTCAGCCGGCGCGGACGAAGTTCTGGGGAGCGTTGGCGAGGGCGTCGACCATCTCCAGTTCCTTCGCGCGCATGCCGATCACCCGGCGCTGCTCGTAAAAATCGACGCTGTAGATGTGATACATCTGAAGGTAGGAGCCGATGCTGATCACGTAGCCGACGGACCCGGCCGGGATCAGCACGTCGCCGACCGGCGCGCCGGGATACGTGCCGTCGTTTCGGACATTGGCGAGGCTGCGGACCTTCTGGCCGACCTCGTAGACGGGCGGGCCTTCCAGTTCGTTGGCATCCTGCGGATTACGATTGGCCATGGCGGAGGGCTCCGGCTTGGGGTGAAGCTGTCTGTTCGGCACGGAATGTCATGGAATGTCATCCTGGAGCACCAGGCCTGCGCGACGGCGCCTCGCGATCTCGCGCACCTCGTCGACCGGATCTTCGGTCAGGGGGTCCAGGTACTCGTCCGCTATGCGGCTCGCGACGACGTAGCGGACGCACCAGTCGGAATCGTTGACCATGGCGGCGAGCTTGTCGGGACACAGCCGCTGGGCGACATGCAGGCGGACGCGCTGGCTGTCGTCCCAGGCCATGCTGGCGAGCCATTCGAGTCCGATCCGCCGGGCGACCTCCAACCTCACCTCGGCGTCCTCGTCGCGCATCATGGCCGGCAGCATGCCTTCCGGGACGCGGCGGGCCACGCGCAGGCGGACCGAATAGTCCGGATCGCGCATCATCGGCGCCAGATCCCCCTCCTCCAGCCGGCTGGCGACGGAGATCCGCACCTCCCGGTCCGGGTCGCTCCGCATCTTGAGCAGCAGCCGGCGGGGCAGACGGCGGGCGACGCTGGCGCGCACCGTCTCGTCCAGGTCGTCCATCAGGCGCGGCACATGGAACAGCGGGGCGTGGCGCACCGCGATGGCGCGCACTTCGAAATAGGGGTGGTCCAGATGCTCGACCGCCAGATCCTCGTTCCACTGGAAGAATCTCTGGACGCGCTTGGCGTAGCGGTCATGGACGCAGGACTTGAGCGGCTGGCACCGGCCGTCCGCCTTGCGGTCCGCGAAACGGCAGCCGGCGCAGTCGACCGGCCGCCCGAGCCAGTCAAGGGCCTCGTCCATGTCATGGAACGTCATGATTCGTCATCCTCGCGGTCGTGCTCGCGCCGGTCGAGGACCGCCAGGAGGGGCCGGGAACCGATCCGGTCCGCCGGATCCAGTTCGGCCACCTTCTCCAGCATCGCCCGCCCCTCCCCCTGCCGGTCGAGCCGGACATGCAGGTAGCCCAGCGCCTTGACCGTGAAGAGGTAGAACCGCGGCGCCAGTTCGAGCGCGTCGAAATCGGCATGGCGGCGCGTGACCTGCCGCCAGTCGGAATGGTTGAGGCCGATGCCGGCGCTCGCGTGGTCGAGCATCCGGTAGGCATAGGCCAGCGCCTCGGCCAGGCGCGCCTTGTAGAGGAAATACTTGTAGTGCCCCAGATCGACCGCCCGGTGCCCCGGCGCGATCGCCGCGGCCCGCGCCAGATGGGACTCAGCCACCGCATCGTCGCAGTAGTGGCGGCCCGCCAGATGAAGCTGCCGCTCCGCCTCCGCCGGCAGGTCGCCGCCATAGTAGCGGCGCGACAGCCAGGCATCGTCGTCCGGACCGGCCGTCATCAGATCCAAGGGCGCCGTGTCGGGCGGTGTCACTCGCGCGCTCCCGTCAACGCTGGGCGGAAAAGGGGATAGGCGTGGCGGAGGGTGCCGCGGTCGGGAAGACGCCTGGACCGGCGTCTTCCCGTCTTCCCGAGCCTCCGGATGGAGGCGTCAGGCCGGCACGCAGCAGTCGGCCGGGCAGACGGCCGCGCACTGCGGAGCGTCGAAGCTGCCCTGGCACTCGGTGCACTTGGACGCGTCGATCACGTAGGTGCCCTTCTTGAAACTGATCGCCTCGTTCGGGCATTCGGCTTCGCAGGCGCCGCAGACGGTGCAATCGCTCGCTTTGATCTTGTAGGCCATCGGTCTTCTCCTGTTGCATCCGGCCTCGCCGCCGGAGTTCCGCTCGCATTGTTCATTCTCTGTCCACCCGGCTTTCGCGCCAAGGTGGTCAATCAGCGCACCATGCGCCGCAAGGGGCCGGGCGGCCCCGGTCAGGCACGACGGGCGGTATAGGCGCCCTGGCGGATCACCGCGTCGGCGCCGATCTTCTCGCGAACCGCACCCGTGCCGAGCCGCTCGGTATAGGCGGCGTAATAGGCCAGGGCCGATTCCTCGATGTATTCGAAGGCGAAGCGGTCCACCGGCTCGATGCCGGCCGCCTCCAGGGACTTGCTCGGGCAGCCGCCGATCTTGGCGACCAGCACGGCGACGCAGTCGTTGATCGCCTGGATGATGGTCTCCAGCCCGTCCTCGTCGCCGGAACCGCCCTCGCAGTAGAGATCGACGCGCCGGTGGCCGACGAACTTGGCTCCCCTGGCATCGACCTCGTAGATCTGGAATTCCTTGGCGTGGCCGAAATGCTCGTTGATCCGCTCGCCGCCCTTGGTCGCCACCGCGATCAGGATCGGCTTCTCGCCGGCGATGTGGGCGACCTCGGCGATGGCTGCGGCCTTGGACTGGTGGCGCTGGGCGCGCTCGGCCTCCACATGCTCGCGGTAGGTCTCGCGCTTGGTGAAGCCGCCGCCGTCGATGTCGATGTCCATCTGCATGACCTTCTCGGCGGTGAACTCCTCGCCCCGGTCCTCGCCCAGCAGGCCGACGGCGTCGGCGCGGCACTGGCGGCAGTGGCGCATCAGCTTCATGTCGCCTTCGCACTTGTCCTGCAGCGCCTTGAGTTCCTGGGCGGTCGGTCCGCGCTGGCCGGTGAGGCCGAAATGGGTGCCGTGCGCCGCGTCGGAGATCAGCGGCATGATGTTGTGCAGGAACGCGCCGCGGGCCTTGACCTCGCGGTTGACGTCCATCAGGTGCTCGTCGTTGATGCCGGGGATCATCACCGAGTTGATCTTGGCGAGGATGCCGGCGTCGCGCAGCATCTCCAGCCCCAGCATCTGGCGCTCGTGGAGGATCTTGGACGCCTCGATCCCGGTCCAGCGCTTGTGGTCGTGGAAGATCCAGGGATAGATGTGCTGGCCGACCTCGGGATCGACCATGTTGATGGTGATCGTGACGTGGTCGATGTTCAGGTCCTTGATCCGGTCCACATAGTCCGGCAGCGCCAGACCGTTGGTGGACAGGCACAGCTTGATGTCCGGGGCCAACCTGGAGAGCTGCTCGAAGGTCTCGATCGTGTTCTTCGCGCCGGCCGCCAGGCTGTCGCCCGGCCCGGCGATGCCGACCACCGAGAGCTGCGGGATTTCGGCGGCGACGGCCAGGACCTTGCGGACGGCCTGCTCGGCGGTCAGCTTCTCGCTGACGACGCCGGGGCGGCTCTCGTTGGCGCAGTCGTACTTGCGATTGCAGTAGTTGCACTGGATGTTGCAGGCCGGAGCCACGGCGACATGCATGCGCGCATAGTAGTGGTGCGCCTCTTCGCTGTAGCAGGGATGGTTCTTGACCTTCTCCCAGACTTCCGGCGCCATGTCCGAAGGGCCGTCCGAGGAACCGCAACTGGATGTCGTGCAGCCCGAAGCGGCCGGTGCCGGCTGGGACTTCAACTCCCCCACGCCGAGGATGCTGTCCAACGAGATTACATTCATGGTCCAATCCTTCCCTTGCAGCCGAAGGGCGCCTAGACGCTCTGCAGGAGCAATGAGCAAGAACGGGGCCCGTCGTGATGTCTTCAGGAAATCCCTTTTAAAACAGGGTTTTGCCCGATCGGGCAAGACCCCGCAGTGTCATGTTGGCAACGCGACGCTCCGGCCCGCTGTCGGGATCATGTCGGGTATCCGACATGGTTCGGGGACGTTTTCCGGCCATTGTCGTACCCGGCGGCGGTGCCGCCGGACTTTACGGGGCAGCCGGGAGCGGCAAGACAGCGCCGTGGGAATGGAAAGTTCAATTCCGATGGGGCGGAGAACGATCTCGACACCCCAAATGCAACGTGATACCCAAACCAATCGGGTGGCAGACTTACGGTATAGATACAGGCTATAAGGGGTGTCTGTGGGATGCGATCATTCAGCCTTAGGGGTCGTTCCCATCAGAGAGGATTGCTGTATTTGCCATCTGGTCCGACGTTACCTGAAGATTTTTTTATACGGTTAGGATCGGCGATGATAACGAATAATAATTGCCGAGCTGCATGTTGCGCCCTTCTGCTCGCTTTTCCGTCGGCCGCCAGCGCCTCCGAGAATCTGGCTCCCGACCGCCAGGAAAGTCTTCAGAAGGTCAACCTGTGCATCGACCTGTCGAAAAGTCTCGTTCCTCCCGGCGGCTCGCTGGTCTACTCGCACCCGTATCTGGAGCAGGACGAGGACAAGACGCTCGTGACCATCTATGTGAAATGGAGGAATGCGAGCCCCGTGGAAGCCGGTCCCGAGAAGCCTGCCGAACAGTTGTTCGTATCGCCGGAGACGCCTTACTACTGCATCTGGAACGGTGAAGAGCTTCTGATGCATGGCGATCTCAAGTCGCTGGAGGAGACCGTCCAGGCGGGCTCGATGACCTGATTTCCTGCCGCCCGGCCTGGGGCCGCGCACGGTCCCCGCATCGTAATCATCGAGGGGTCCCTTCCCTTGCCGTCATGACCGGACTTGACCCGCGCGTGAAGAAGATAAGGGCGCCAAGCAGGTCGTGCAGAGCGAAGCGGCACCCGACCTGCATTCTTCCGATGAACAGGCGATCACTGTGCCGGACAGCCGTGGATCAGGTCCGGTCACGACTGAACAAGGAATACTTCTACTCTTAATTGATGTTCCGCTGAGGTAGTGCAATCACCGTACCCGGCAGCCGTGAGTAACGTCGGCACGGGGCCGGCGCTCGGACGGTTCACATACCGCATGGCCCCTCCACAAGAAGCGGGCGGGCGGATAATATGAGGAATTATTATTTCAGCCGAGTTACTTGCAATATTATTTTTCGTGACCAGATCTAGTTATCCGAAAACTGCGCTCGCCCTTCGTGGTCCCGAATCCGAAAAACAGGGGATTCGGTGCCGGGATCTGCAAGGCCGCTTCGTTCTCGCCGCCACATCAGGAGAATCGTCATGGCCAAGGGTCAGAAGAAGAGCAACCGCGAAGCTAAGAAACCGAAGAAGGAGAAGGCCGCTCCGGCGGTGAAATCCTCCATCATGCCGCCGACGGGCCGGCCGGTGCCGCCGAAGACGGCCTCCGCTGTGCGAATGCCGGCCTGACCGCGATGCTGTTTACTTGACGTTCCCAGAGAACCTTCCAGGGAGGCGATCCACCTGACGGACCAGCAGACGGCTGTCCTGCCCCTCGGTTCCCCCGCGGCTTCGCCCCGGCTGCTGACCGTGCGCCACGTGACGACATACCGCTATGCCTGCCCGGTCAGGCTGGGCGATCACCAGATGATGTTCCGGCCGCGGGAGAGCCATGACCTCCGGCTGGTCAGGACACGGTTGAGCATCTCTCCGGAACCCCGAAGCCTTCGCTGGCTCCACGACGTCTTCGACAATTCGTTGGCGGTCGCGAGCTTCGACACCGAGACGGCGGAACTGGTCTTCGACAGCGAGGTGACGCTGGAGCATATCGAGGCGCCGCATCCCGATTACGCGCTCGCCGACGATGCGCAGGATTTCCCGTTCGCCTATTCGCGCGAGGAACGCCTCGACCTCGTCCGGGCGCTGGAGCGCCACCATCCGGCCGGCGAAGTGGACCGCTGGGCCGCCGGATTCCTACCTGCAGCCGGCAGGATCGGCACCATGGCGTTGCTTCGCAGGATCACCCTGGGAATCCGCGAACAGCTGACATACTCGCGCCGGTACGAGCGCGGCGTCCAGACGCCGGTCGAGACCCTGGCGAAGGGAACCGGCACCTGCCGCGACTATGCGTTCCTGATGATGGAAGGGGTGCGGGCCCTCGGCCTGGCAGCCCGCTTCGTCAGCGGTTACATCTTCGTGCCCGGCGCCGAGGCCGTCCCTGTCATCGGCGGCGGGGCGACCCATGCCTGGCTCCAGGTCTATCTGCCCGGGGCGGGATGGGTGGACTTCGATCCGACCAACAGCATCATCGGCAACCGCAACCTGATCCGCGTTGCCGTGGCCTGGGCGCCCGCGCAGGCGCTGCCGCTGTGGGGAACCTATACGGGAACGCGGTCCAGCTTCCTGGGAATGGACGTCAGCGTGAGCGTGCTGGACGAGGGTGCCGCCTGAACGCGCCGCCCGCCCTTGCCGTCCGCCGGCACCGACTGGCCCATGTCATGCAGGGGCAAAACCGCCACCGACATGCCCGGCATCAACACGAAGGAGCCCAACCATGAAGATCAAGGTCGGATACGAGCTGGTCTACGAGTGTCCCCAGCCGACACCGATGCTCCTGATGCTCAACATCCATTACACCCGCGCCTCCGACATCGTGGTGCCCGACCACCTCGTCACCGAACCGCCGGTGCCGATCACGGCCTATCGCGACGGGTTCGGAAACTGGTGCAGCCGGATCACGGCGCCCAAGGGCGTGACGCGGATCAGCACGACGGCCGTGGTTCGCGACAGCGGCAAGCCCGACCTGGTCGTTCCGGAGGCCCGGCAGCACACGCTGGAGGAACTGCCGGAGGAGGCGCTGGTGTTCCTGCTGGCCAGCCGCTACTGCGAGACCGAGCTTCTCAGCGACGTCGCCTGGAAACTGTTCAGCGGGACCAAGCCCGGATGGGACCGGGTGCAGGCGATCTGCGACTTCGTCCACGAGCATATCAAGTTCGACTACATGCAGGCCCGGGCGACCCGGACGGCCTTCGAGGCCTATAACGAGGGCGTGGGCGTCTGCCGCGACTATGCCCATCTCGCGATCACTTTCTGCCGCTGCATGAACATTCCGGCGCGTTATTGCACCGGCTACCTCGGCGACATCGGCGTGCCGCCGCCTTACGGCGTGATGGATTTCGCAGGCTGGTTCGAAGCCTATCTGGGCGGCCAGTGGTACACCTTCGACGCCCGCAACAACACGCCGCGCATCGGCAGGGTCCTGATCGCCCGCGGGCGGGATGCCGTCGACGTCGCCATCAGCACGACATTCGGCCCCAACACGCTGACCGGCTTCACCGTGTGGACCGACGAGATCACCTCTGACGGCAAGCCTGTTCCTTTGGCCAGTCCCCCTGGCCGGCACCTGGGAGAACAACAATGACGAACCGCCGCAGCAACACGCCCGCACGGGTCATGTCCGAAGTCGGCCACCACAAGTACGAGGTCGGACAACTGGTCGACTTCACGCCGGCCGCATCGCCCCGCGAGAAATCAGTGGGCCGCTATGAGATCGTCCGCCACCTTCCGCCGGAAGGCGCCGACAACCAATACCGGGTCAAGAGCGTGCAGAACAGCCAGGAGCGGGTCGTTCGGGAGAGCCAGCTTGGCTGATTTGAAAAGGCACGACGTGGAAGCGCTCGCCCAGAAGCTTTACGAGGCGAGCGCTCCCGACGGGGTTCCGTGGGCTGAGCGCAGCCTCGTGGTGAGGGATCCCTGGTTGGCGACCGCACGGAAAAGGCTGCTCCTGGACGGCCCGCCGGGCATCTGACCGGCAGGACTTCCGCCGGGATCAGGTCTCGCCGGCGCCCGGCGGCTCCCCTTCCGCCGGAGGGTCGCCGGACAGGCGCCGGATGTCCTCCAGCGCACTCGCGATCAGTTGCTTGTGCCGCGGATCGTGACCTTCCGCGGTCCCGGCGAAGAGGGTGATGAGATACAGGGCCTTCTTCCCGGCCTCCTCCCACGTCGTCGAGGGACCGGCGCCCAATGCCTCTTCCAGTTCGTCCTGGTGGCGGCGAAGCGTCGCCCGGTCCTCCTCGACCTCGGCGGTGTGCCGCCGGTCTTCGGTGGCTTTCTGGGCAGCCATGCCTCTGTGGGAGTCGAGTTCGACGGGGTCCGTCGTCATGCCGATCCTTTCAGGTATCAGGCGTTCTCGCGCCTCGGGGTGAATCACCCTTTTCCCGCTTCGTCCCGTTGCCGGGCTTCTTCCAGTTCGACGGGATCGATCACGGCGACCTGGATCAGGTTCGCCTGGCCGGGCGGCGGGGGCAGGAACATCAGGGTCTCGGTCCGCCGATAGGCGGGGAAAGAGAGCCCTTCGATGAGTTCCTCATGGGTCTCGACCTTATAGGTTCCCGCCGGCAAGGGTTCATCGAAGCCGCTCAGTCGGAACGGATTGTTGAAGGTGATGGTGCTGAGCACCGTGCGCTGAGTCATGGTCCGCCTTTCGCAGCGCCAATCCCGGCATGCTCCGGATCGGAGCCGCATCGGGAGCGTCATCCCTCCATGACATGTGGGAACTGCCCGGGAGTTTTGCATCGAATCAATTGCCATCGGGAGCCGGCCGCCCCGCGCACCGTCCGGTCTGGAAGTTACCGTAAGCCATTTAGGTGTTAAGCACCTAGAGATGGTGGAAATCTGCTCACAGAAAATGCATTTTAGTCTTACGGATCGGATTTGGATTGCAAGTTAATCCAGAAGAGAAGCGTGTGCTATGAGAGAGAGTCCGGCGCTGGTCGATCCTGAGATTATCATTCTATAGAACATTGCTGGATTCATCAGGTGCATTCAGCATTGGGCATAAAAGAATGCTGCTGCACGTAGGTCGGGTATAGCGAATCCGCACCCGACAAGCAGAAGTTCCGAGTTAAAGGTGAATTTAGAGAATCATTACCCGACAAGTGAAAGCATCGGTGTCGGGTGCCGCCTCGCTATACCCGACCTACGTTTTCAAAAAACAATTTTTTGGGCCGGAAGTGAACTGCTTCACATGAATACTCCGCAGACTGAGTGATCATTTTCTTCTGGGATATGTCACGACGACTTCCTGAGGGGATACATCATGCCAAGTCAGCTTACCGGATCGGTGGCATTGCCCAGCGATGAGTGCCTGCTGTTCTCGGACAATGTCTACCATGTGCTTGACGCTGTCACCGGTATGGTCGGCGACGGGCCGCTGCCGGTCACGGACCGCTGTTCCGGGCTCTGGTCCATGGGGAAGGTCGTTCCCGTCTACTGGGGCTGCGGCAAAGTGTTCTTCTTCAACGGTCCGGAGTTCGTGCGCTTCGACCTGAACACGCAGCAGGTCGACTATCCCGAGCCGCGCATCGTCGCCCATGGCTGGCCGGGCTTGTGGCCGTCGGGGATCGATGCCGCCTTCAACGCCGGCAACGGCAAGATCTATTTCTTCAAGGGCGGCGCCTACATCCGATACGACATGGCGCTGGACCGCGCAGACCCGGGATACCCCCGCAGCATCGCCGGGAACTGGCCGGGCGTCTGGACGGACGGGGTGGACGCCGCGCTCTGCCCCGACGGGCTCACCGTCCTGTTCTTCAGGGGCACCGAGCACGTGATCTATGATCTCCTGAGCGACGCCGTCGTCGCCGGGCCGCTGCCCAACGACCGGCTGATGATCGATCCCCTGCCCTCCGGCCTCATGCGGCCCGCCCGCGAACTGACGCCGGAACAGGCCAACGGCATCGTGGCGCACCTGGCGCAGCGTGGACAGCTGACGCTCAAGGAAGGCCAGAACCCGCTGAGGCTGGCCGATGACGGCCGGATCCTGTCCCCGACACCCCGGCAGCGGATCGCGCTGGCGCCGGCCGTGGTCGCGGGCGTGCGCTATGTCAACAAGCTGAACCGCGCCGCCGACGTCATCGACAATGTGGATCAGCGGATGGCCGTCGCGCTGTGGCGGCTCGCCCGCTGGGCCAACGCATCCGGCCCGGACGTCGATGTCATCACGCATCTGGGGATAGGCCATGGCGGACCGAACCTGGACGACTGCCACAATCTCGGACGCGCGATCGACTTCGCCGGCATCGAGGGGTCGCTTTCCGGCCGGCCCTTCGCCCTGGACGTGCTGCGCGACTGGGGCGGCCGGCCGGAAAGCGACCCGGGCAGCTACCGCCTGAGCGAGGACGACGAACCCGCCTGGGAGCTTTTCAAGCGGGTCTATGCCTTCGGCACTTTCGAGTGCGAGTGCCGCGGCGCGGGCAAGGACCCCTGGCCGCCGACCGAGATCGGCGAAGGGGGCTATGTGATCTGCCCCGATTACCACGGCGCCGGCACACCCGACGAACTGCGCCTGCGCCGGCAGCACTCCGACCACATCCACATGCAGATCGGCCCTACCCGCGGCGCCTGGTGAGGCGCTTTGGTCAACCCGCAGAAGGAAGCTTTGCAATGGCCTATACCCTGAACGAGCTTGGCCGCACGCTGCGCGCCCAGCTTGCCGAGATCGTCACCGGCGGCGATGCCACGGCGGCGGCCGCCGCGGACAGCTTCATCACCTGGTGCACCCCCGGCATGCCCATGGAGGAGTCGGACTTCGACTTCGCGGCGAAGGGGCTGGGCACCGGAGCCACCGCCGAGGAGGAGAAGCGGCTGCTGCAACAGGCCTATGTCTTCTCGACCCTGGTCGATTTCATACCCGACGTGTCGGGGCTGCTGTCGATCGACAAGCAGGTGGCGGTGTTCCGCACGTCGCAGGCCCGCCTGTCCCACATGTACGGCGAAATCCTGCGGCTGTCGAAGGTGGTCGACCAGGAGCTGTCGCCCGAGAACCTGGCCAAGCTGGAGCGGTGGCGCGGCAAGCTGAAGACGACACGCAAGATCAAGGACTTCATCACCGACGAGGAAAAGGAGGTCACCGAGGATTCTCCGGCGGTGGCCGCCTACAACAAGTATTTCGCGGACTTCCTCGCCGCCCGCCTCGAATACAACAACAAGCGCATCCAGGCGGCGGTCGCCACCGGCGCCGAAGGCAAGGCGGCCGTGATGGATTGGTCGTCGAACCAGCCGCTCTACCGCATGAAGGTCAGCCAGGCCGAAGGCAACTGGGCGGCCATGGGCTACCGGAACGAGGTGGAGCAGCTCTGGGCGGCGATCGGCCAGATGACGGCCCGCAGCATGAAGCTGTGGAAGCAGCGCCTGCTGGAATCCTTGGACGATTCGAAGGTCGCGGCCGTCGGCCCGGGCCAGACCTTCCTGTACGCGATGCCGATACCCGGCAACTTCGCGAACGCCAAGGGCTGGACGGAGTACAAGGTCTATTCGAACAGGCTCACTTCGGAGATGGAGCAGAAATCCAGGTCGTGGAGCGCCGGAGGGTCGGCCGGCTGGGGCCTCTGGCATGCCAGCGCCGGAGTGCAGAGCCAGAGCTCGCAGTATTCCAGCGAATTCTCGGTCTCCAACTTCGAACTGGGCTTCGAGCTGGCGCAGATCCCGATCACCCGGGCTTGGTTCTACCCCGAATTCTTCATGAACCGGGGCTGGACGCTGGACCGGGGCCGCGGGTGGAATTACGACCAGTTCCCATCCGACGGCGCGAACCCGCCCAAGGGCAACTTCGTCGGCTATCCGACCTCGATCATCTTCGCGCGCAAGATCAACATCAAGTCGTCCGAGTTCGCCTCGGCCTACCGCGCGCATACCAGCAGCCTGTCCACCAGCGCCAGCGCCGGCTGGGGACCTTTCACGATGCGCGGCAACTATTCCTCCTCGGAGAGCGGCCGCAGCTACGAGAGCAACGCTTCGGGTGAGTCGATCACGGTACCGGGAATGCAGATCATCGGTTTCGTGAACCGGCTGGTGCCGAAGAGCCCGAATCCGTTCCCCGACATTCCGGCCGAAGCTTTCGAGTAATACCGGCGGTATCCGGCAGAAGCATTCGTCATCCGAGGACACGATCATGGACGCAGCGGTACAGCTTGCCCTGATGGAGAAACTGAAGGCCGTTCTGGCCGAGCCGGGGACCTTCATCTCCTTCCCCACCGTGCCGCTCTCGTTCACGAGCGACGGGCTGGCGTCGATCATCGACGGGGCGCAGACACCGGGGGAGCTTCAGATCCAGACGTCGTGGCTCGGTGCCGTCAACCAGGTACCGAGCGGCGAGATGCTGATGAGCCTGAGCGACCGCTACCTGTGGAAAGCGTTCGCCGATGTCGTCCACAGCCCCGTGAAGCTGGCGCAGGGCAACTTCTCGGCAGAGGACCAAGCGGCGCTGACCGCGGCGGAGGCGACGCTCTATCGCGCCGACCCTGCCACCGGCCAGCGCATGCCGTCCGACAAGCTGAAGGCTTACGACCAGCATCGGGACGTCTGGTTCGGCTGGAACCAGACGCTCCGCAAGCGGGAGATCGAGGTCGCGGATTCGGCCGATCCGGAAGAGCGGAACTACTGGGACGAGGTCGAGCGGCCGACCTATCTCGGCAAGATCCGCGAGGCGGAGGATCTGTGGCGCGTCGCCGGTTTCCGCCAGGAGATCGATGCCGCCTACGGCATGGTCAAGGCGTTCGCGGCGCGCGGTCCCAGCCAGTCCTGGACCCAGTGGGGAAGCAGGCTGTCGCTCGACATCGATACCCAGAGCGACATCAACAGCGTGAAGTCGGTCCCCACCGGCTTCAGCCCGGTCGACTTCATGAATGCGGGCACCTGGCCGTCGTTCACGCTCGGCAACGGGGAGGTCGGGGCGCTGCTGGCGCGGGCACCCGCGGACCTGCTGCAACGCTTCGCCGTGACGGGAGTGTCGCCGGACATCGTCAGCGTATCCTTCGAGTACACGTCGGTGACGATCCTGCGGGACTGGTTCGCGCCAGAGGTATTCCAGGCCCGCTTCTGGCGCTTCACCGATGAAGGACGGCTGCTGTCCGACGGCGCCACGCCGCCCCGGGGCGAGCTGCCGGGCTATATCGCCGCCGTGGTGTTCCTGCGGAACCTGGTCGTCGAACGCCGCGCCGGCAGCCAGCCGGAGCCGCCCCGGCCCGGCCTCGTCATCAGCCCGTTCATCGGGCTCCGCCAGGACCGGATCGCCGTCGCGCCGGCCCCCGGCGGGGTCCGGCCGCCGCCCCGGACGGTGACGGTGCGGGATCATCGCGTGGGAACACCGATCCGGGCCGGCGGTGGAGTGCCGACGGTCCGGGCCGCCGCGATGCAGCCTGCCGTCGCCATGCGCCTCGCCGGCATCGCGGGCGCGGCGGAGGTCCGTCCCAGGGCCACGGCGGTCAGCGCGGAGCCGCGCGTCGCGGCGCTGAAGGCCCAGACCTTCAGCCGGCTCGACACGAAATACGCCGACATCGCCTCCGTCGAGCGGGAACTGGCGGTCCGGCGTCCAGGAATCCGGCCGCTGCCCTTTCCCCGGCCCGGGCAGCCGCCGCCGGCACAGGTCACCCGCCAGACCGCCTTCACGGACGGCGACATGGGGGTGCTGGCCTTCGTCTGCCGGTCCCTGCCCCGCTGCCCCGATCCCGATCCGGCGCTGGTGTGGACGTGACGGCCGTCGCCGGCTGAAGAACCCGAAGAACCGCGCCGTTCAGCATTCCCATGAACCTGAGAGGTCGACCCATGTCTTTCACCGAGCTTGTCAACGTTCCGGCCGGCATCAACCCAGACGTCAGCAGCGCCAAGCAGGCGACCATGCTGTCCCTGCTCGGCAACCCGCGGCAATCCTATGACCAGGAATGCCGGGAAGTGACGGATATCAGGCTGGCGTCCATGATCGTCTTCCGGCCGGTGGGCCGCCTGAGGGTCCGGGGACTCCGCCCGGCGGTCGACTCCCTGGAAAGGGTCCTTGCCGACATCCAACGGGAGGAGCCGGCAATCCATGCCGTGCTGGGCCATGTGGGCATGCTGTGCGCCCGCAATGTCCGGGGCTCCAATACCGCGATCAGCAACCATTCCTGGGGGACGGCCATCGACCTCACGCTGGAAGGAATCCTCGACCGGCGGGGTGACGACAGGGTGCAGGTCGGCCTGACGAGGATCGCGCCGATCTTCAATGGACACGGGTGGTTCTGGGGTGCCGGCTTCCGCACCGAGGACGCCATGCATTTCGAATGCGGCGACGAGCTCATCCGGCAATGGCACCGGGACGGATTGCTGCAGGGATTGGCTCCGGCCACTGTGCCGGACCCGGTGCTGAGCCTGGGCGACCGTGGCCCCGAGGTGGTGGAGTTGCAGAGGAAGCTGAACGAATTCGGTGCCGGGCTGGTCGCGGACGGGATCTTCGGACGCGGCACCCACGCCGCCGTCATGGCTTTCCAGGCACGGAACGGACTTTCCGCCGACGGTGTTGTAGGCCCAATGACGCGCAGGGCTCTGGGTCTTTGATGGCGATGCGGAAACTGCAAGGCAAGGCGGCCCGGGTGGCCGGGGCGGTGGGCATGATGCTCGCCGCCCTGCCCGCCGGGGCGCAGGTCAGCGACTACACCTCCGTGGCGGAGGGCGGCTGCCGGCCGCCGCCGCCGGAGATGGGTGCCGTCTACCAGGCCCTCGACCTGGGGGTGGAACTGTGCGGAGCTCCGCCGGGCATCGACCTGCTGCTCGTTTCGTCCGACCGCAGCTCATGGCTCGACATCGCGCGGGGCGACCGGATCTGGACGACCGAGGACGCCGTCGTCTATGACCGGCCGGTCGGCGATTTTCCGAATATAGGTGCGGAGAAGGTAGAATGGCGGCTCGCTCCCGGCAGCCAGCCCGGCGCGCTGATCTTCCGCGTCGCGGGTGAGGCGGAGGGCGCGCGACGCACCCTCCTGTTCGTCGCCAGGATCGAGTCGGACGCGGCTTGCCTGCTCGGGCGTGTCGCCACCAACGAGGAAGCCAGGGCCCTCGCCGACGGTCCGGGGACCTGCGACGAGGAAAACCAGCTGCCTCTCAGGCCGCGATTCCCGTAGGATCGGGAGGTTTACCGGCGCGGAACCGGGATACGGGCCGCGCCGCCGTCCTCGACGCCCGTGAGCGTCTTCATGAACTCGACAAGGTCCGTGCGGCCCTGCTCGTCGAGTTCCAGCGGAACCATCGCCGGGGACCGGCTCGGGCGGGCGATGCCCCCCTTCTCGTAATGGACGACCACATCGTAAAGAGTCGACGACGAGCCGTTGTGCATGAAGGGCGGGCGGACCGCCACCGACCGGAGCGTCGGGGTCTTGAAGGCGTACTGCATCATCCCGTCCGCCTTGTCCTGCCGTCCGCGGCCAAGATCGGTGGTCGTGGTGCCGATATCGTGAAAGGCATCGTCCGTGAAGCGCCAGCCGCCGTGGCATGCGGAGCAACCGGCCGCGGTGTTGAACAGCAGAAAGCCGCGCTTGGCGGAGTCGGAGATGGCGGTCTCGTCGCCCTCCACCCAGCGGTCGAAGGGAGCGACGCCCGGCTCGATCGTCCGCTCGTAGGCGGCGATCGCCGTCACGATGGCATCGATATCGATGGAGGAACCCGGCAGGGCCGCGCCGAAGGCGGAGACATAGTCGGGCACGGCGCGGACCCGTTCCTCGATGACCGCGACCTCCACCGGCGTGTCGGTCTCGCGCATCGACATCGATCCCGTCGCGATGGACGACTTGGCCTGCGCTTCGAGGGTGGCGCTCTTGCCGTCCCATCCCACCGGCGCGCCGTCGGCATGTCCGAGACCGACCAGGGGCTGGGACTTGCGGGAAGTCGGCTTGCCTGAATCGTTGAGGCTGCGCGGGTCGGTCGCGGCCCAGGCGGCATCGGGGAAATGGCAGCTTCCGCACGAGGTCTTGCCGGAGGCGGACAGCCTGGTATCCCAGAACAGGCGCCCGCCGAGATCGACGAGAGCCTGGTTCGCGACCGCGAGCGCGGCCGGGCGTCGATAGGCCTCCTTCAGCGCATCGAGTTCCTCGCCATGATCCGCCCGGCCCTGGGCCAGGACGGGCGGCGTTCCCAAGCCCTGGACAAGGGCGATCATCGCGGCGCCGAACCCGACCGCGAAAAGTGTCTTAGTGATGCGCATAAAAATGCCTTTGCTTAAACCCGCCGGTCAGCGCGAAGAAACTTTCAACCTTGACCGGCGTTCATCTCTCGTCCCGCAATACAATATGTGGCAGACCAACTGTACAAGTATGACTTTGTTACTATAGATCAAAATTCTTAAATAAAACTCTATTAACTGATGTTTAATCTCTTCAGATAAACATCCGTGAAGACACAAAAAGTCAACGGAGTTTTCAAAATGTGCGTAAAATATGCTAAAATTTCGATGATGGCGATGACCGTTGTCGGCGGAATGCTTATGACTTCGATGAGCGCCCAAGCCGAGGAGCTGAAGGGCGACGCCTTGTTCTCGGCCCTCAAGAACGGCGGCTACGTCATCTACATCCGCCATGCGCTTTCGGACACGTCGCAGAACGACGCCGACCCGATCGACGTGGCGAACTGCCAGACCCAGCGCAACCTGTCGGCTGCCGGCAAGGACCAGGCCCGTGCCATCGGAAAGGCCATGCAGGAGCGCGGCATCGCGGTCGACGCGGTGATGACCAGCGCCTATTGCCGCGCCAAGGAGACCGGGACGCTGGCGTTCGGCGACATCCAGACCTCCGACGCGCTGTTCTACAGCCTCGGACTGTCCAAGGATGACGCCGCCAAGGCCGCCGACCAGCTCAAGAAGATCATCGGCACCGCCCCGCCGGCCGGCAAGAACACCGTCCTGGTCGGCCACACGTCCAACATCAAGGAAGTCGCCGGCGTCTGGCCGAAGACCGAAGGCGGCGCCTTCGTCATGGAGCCGAAAGGCGCCGGAAACTTCGCGGTCGTCGGCTCTTTCTCCGCCGAAGATCTTATCAAGACCGCCAACTGAAGTCGTGGCCGGCGCGGAGGCGATCTGCCGGCGCCTCCGCGCGGCTGCTGGTTCGCGAAAGCCGGATACCGTCATCGACGAGGTCGCCATCACTATGAGATTCGCTCCGCTCACGCTCCGCGCCCGCCTGATGGGTTTGCCGGCGATCGCCCTGGTGGTGCTCGTCGTCCTGGCCGGCGGCGCCATTTACATGTCGCATACCGAAGGCGAGGCGATCGCCGGTATCAAGACCCGCGAAATCGCCCGCAACGAGGCCGTCACAAGGTTCCTTGCCGACCTCTCGCGGACCCAGCGCATGCTTTCCGAGATCCTGGGGACGGGCGAGGGAGCGGACGCCGAGCGGATCTTCGAGCAAGGGCGGGCCGCCATGGACACGGTCCGCGCGCTGACGGACAGCTTCGCCCAGCAGGGCGCGCTCTTCGCCGGCGATCCCGAGATAGCCTCGGTTCATGCCGACGCCGCCAAGGAGGCCGCCTCCTACCGGAGCGCCGTCGTCTCCGCCCTCCAGCTCGCCACCGCCGACCCCGAGCTGGCCGCTCCGCAGCTCCAGCGGGCCACCCGCTCCTATGTTAAGCTGGTCGAGCAGATGGGACGCGCGCTCGACCTGACCGGATTCGGCCTGTCGGGGGAACTCAACAAGCTCGGCGACGGCTCGGAGCGGATGGCCACCGTCCTGGCGGGAATCACCGTGCTGTCCATCCTCGTGCTGATGCTGGCGAGCTGGGTGATCTACCGGAACATAGCCGGCAGCCTGCATGCGGTGACGGGCGTGATGGGCAAGCTGGCCCGCAACGACCTTCAGGTCGAGGTAAGCGGCCAGGAGCGGTCGGACGAGATCGGCGCGATGATGCGGGCGGTCCAGGTCTTCAAGGACACCATGATCCGCACCCGCGAGATGGAGCGGGAGTCGCGGGAAGCCGAGGTGCGGGTCGCGGCCGAGCGCAAGGCGGCGATGCTCCATCTCGCCGACGCCTTCGAGGCGAGCGTCAAGGGCATCGTCGAGACGGTAGCCTCCGCCGCGACCGAGATGCAGAGCACCGCGTCGGTGATGACCCACACCGCGGACACCACCAGCCAGCAGGCGACGGCGGTGGCCGCCGCGTCGGAGCAGGCGTCCGCCAACGTCCAGACCGTGGCCGCCGCGACCGAGGAGCTGTCCTCCTCCATCGCCGAGATCGGCCGGCAGATCAACGGTTCCAGCCAAGTCGCCAACCTGGCGGTGACCGAGGCGAGCCGCACCAACGAGACCATGAAGGTGCTGGTCCAGGCGGCCGAGCAGATCGGCCAGGTGGTCGAGCTGATCAACACCATCGCCGGCCAGACCAACCTGCTGGCGCTGAACGCCACGATCGAGGCGGCGCGCGCCGGGGAGGCCGGCAAGGGCTTCGCGGTGGTGGCTTCGGAGGTCAAGTCGCTGGCGACCCAGACCGCCCGGGCGACCGAGGAGATCAAGTCGAAGGTCAGCGAGATCCAGGGCGCCACCAACGGAGCCCAGCTTGCGATCGACGGCATCGGCAGGATCATCGGGCAGATGAACGAGATCACCACGACCATCGCCGCCGCGATCGAGGAACAGGGCGCCGCCACGCGCGACATCTCCTCCAACGTCAGTCAGGCGGCGCGGGGCACCGAGGAGGTCTCGTCCAACATCACCGGCGTGACCCAGGCCGCCGGAGAGACCGGAGCCGCGGCATCCCAGGTGCTCGGTGCCTCCGAGGGCCTGGCGCGAGAGGCGGAGAACCTGCGCGGCGAGGTCGCAAGCTTCATCGCGAACATCCGGGCCGCCTGACGGCCGCCCGGCCGTCCAGGGCGCGCATGGCCCGGACCAGGTCCTCCGCGGCGAGAGCGCGTTCGAAGTTGCGGGCGTGCGGGGCCTGGAGGGTCAGCTCGGCGATGACGGCATAGTCGTCCTCGGTCGGAACGGCGAGTCCCAGGTCGGCAAGCCCGCAGGGGAGGCCGAGCGCGCGGTAGAAGGCCAGATGGTCATCCATGAAGGGCGGATCACGTCCTTCGAGCAGGAATTGGACCAGCAAGGCGTAGGCGACCTGAAGGCCGTGCAGCGCCCCGGCCAAGGCCGGCACGGCGGACAGGCCGCGGGTCATGGAATGGACGATGGACAGCCCGCCATTCTCGAACGCGAGGCCGCTCCACAGGACGGTCGCCTCCACCACGCGCTCCACCGCCTCGTCGGTTTCCCTCCGGTCCACCGCCGCGAGCGCCGCGGCCGCGTGGTCGCGCAGGCAGCGGTAGCAGGCATCGCCGAGGACAAGGCCCGCTTGCGACGGACGGCTTCCGTAGATGTTCCGCCCGCCGCTACGGGCGCATTGCGCCGCCTCGAAGGACTTGACCAGCGCATCCCCGATGCCGGCGAGGAAAAGGATGCGGGGCGCCCGGACGATGACAGCGGTATCCACCAGCACCAGCGCGGGATTGCGCGGCAGCTTGTCGACGCGGAGCAGGCGGTGGTCCTCGTCGTAGAGCACATAGACGTGGCTGGTCGGCGCATCGTTCGAGGCGATCGTCGGCAGGCTCGCCACCTCGGCCCCGAGCCGGGCCGCCAAGCCCTTGCCGGCGTCGATGCATTTTCCGCCGCCGGCCGCGATGACCACGTCCGGGCGTCGGCCGCCGAGCGCGCCGAAGAGCCGGTCGATCTCCCCGGGCGTGATCTCGCCCCCGAAAGCCAGCTTGCCGAGGGCGACGCCCGCGGCATCGCAGCTCGCGGCCACCCGCCCGCCGACGATCCCGTCGACCACGTCGTCGGCGACGAGCACCGCGCTCTTGCCGAGCCGGCCGATCTCCTCCCCGATCCTGTCGAGCGTTCCCGGACCCTGGATGTAACGGCCGGGAGAGCCGAAGATGATCATGCCTGTCCTTCCATCCGCCAGCGCGCGACCCCGCCGGGCCGCCGTCAGGGACCAAACTATCAACGGTACGGCGAAACCGATAAGCTCATTCCGGGTAAACCGGGGGTGGGTCACGAATGATTCCGATGCGCGCCATCAGCATGTTTCACGCGACCGTCAAGGCGGGCAGCATATCGAGCGCGGCGCAGGAACTCGGCGTCACGCCGTCGGCGATCAGCCAGCAGATCCATTCCCTGGAACTGTTCCTCGGGACGTCCCTGATGGTCAAGGTCGGGCGCCAGGTCAAGCTGACCGAGGCCGGCGAACGCTATTTCGAGATGATCTCCAACGGCGTCGACCAGATCGCCGAGGCGACGCACCGGCTGCGCGGCCATCGGGCGGCGACGGTGCTGACGGTCCGCGCGGCACCGACCCTCTCGACCAAGTGGCTGCTTCCCCGGCTCGGCTCGTTCATCGGGAAGCATCCCCAGATCGATGTCCGGATCGACGGAACCAACGAGCCCACGAACTTCGACCGGGAGGACGTCGACGTGGACCTCCGCCACGGCGAGGGCCGCTGGCCCGGGCTTTTCGTCGAGGGGCTGGCGGAGGAGCGTTTCTTCCCCGTCTGCTCGCCGAGCATCGCGGCGGCCGGAAGCCTGCAGCCGGCGGATTTCTTCCGGCATCGCCTGATCCACTCGGTCAAATCAGCGGTCCAGTGGAATCACTGGTTCGCGACGGTCGGCATTTCCCCGGAGCAGCGCTGGCAGCGGGTCCTGTTCGACCGTTCGCACATGGTGGTGGATGCGGCGGCCGGCGGTCTCGGCATCGCGCTCGAGAGCAACATGATGATGTGGCACGAGCTGCGCGACGGGCGACTGGTTTGCCCCGTGCCCAATCCGCCGCCGATCACGGCGGTCACGCAGTGGATCGTCTGTCCCCCGGATCGACTGCGCCTGTCCAAGGTCCGCTCCTTCATCGAGTGGCTCCGGGCGGAGCGTGACGCATGGCTGGCCGAGGTCGCCGCGGCCGGTTCCTGACCCCGGCTCCCATCGTTTAGCTGACCTAACAAACGGTCCTGGACATCTAAATTGTGGTGCCGCCGCAGACCCGCGTAGCATGGTCGGCAAGAAATGAGGTCCCGCAGAGGCCCTCCCGCAAAACAATACGACCCGCCAGCGCGGGACCGGTGAGGAAACGAGACAGAAACCATGCAGAACCCGGAAGCCCGGGAACCGTCTTGACGGGCGCGCCGTCCGCGCGCCGCCGGTTCCCCCAGCCACCCCTGACCGTCCCGGTTCCAAATCCGGGTAGCCGCCGGCCGCGTCGCCCGCAGGCGGCATGAGGAGACGCGTCTCCTCCCGGCCCCCTCAATCAGCATTCTGGAAGGATTCAAGATGAACCTCGCGTCCAAGCTTCTCGAACGGGCCTCGGCTACCGGGCCGGTCCGGGTCGGCATCATCGGAGCCGGCAAGTTCGGTTCGATGGTGCTTTCCCAGGCCCAGAAGATCGAAGGGTTCCATGTGGTCGGCGTCGTCGATCTCGACGTCGCCAAGGCGCGGGAGTCGATGAAGCGGGTCGGCTGGCCGCAGGAGCGCTGCAGCGCCGCGAGCATGGGCGAGGCGATCCGAAAAGGAACCACCTGCGTGACCGACGACGTCGCCGTCCTGATGGGATGCGAAGAGGTCGAGTGCATCATTGAGGCAACCGGACACCCGATCGCCGGCGTTCGCCACGCCATGGCGGCGATCGACCACGGCAAGCACATCGTCATGGTCAACGTCGAGGCCGACGTGCTCTGCGGGCCGCTGCTCGCCGAACGCGCCAGGGCCAGGGGGCTGGTCTATTCCATGGCCTACGGGGACCAGCCGGCGCTGATCTGCGAACTGGTCGACTGGGTCCATGCCTGCGGGTTCGAACTGACGAGCGCCGGCAAGGGCATGAACTTCGAGCCGCGCTACCGCTACTCGACGCCCGACACGGTCTGGAGCTTCTTCGGGTGGACGGAAGAAGAGGTGGCGAAGGGCGACTTCAATCCAAAGATGTACAATTCCTTCACCGACGGCACCAAGGCGGCGATCGAGATGGCGGCCGTCGCGAACGGCACCGGCCTCGACTGCCCCGACGACGGCCTCGCCTTCCCTCCCGCCGGTCTCCACGACCTGGCGCGCGTCTTCCGCCCGGCATCGGACGGCGGACGCCTGGCCCGCAGCGGCCTCGTTGACATCGCCGCGAGCCAGGAGCCGGACGGCAGGGAGGTCATGAACAACATCCGCTACGGCGTCTTCGTGACGTTCAAGGCGCACAACGAATACTCCCGCGCCTGCTTCAAGCAGTACGGGCTGCTGACCGATCCGTCCGGCTGGTACGCCTCGATGTGGCGGCCCTTCCACATCATCGGCCTGGAAACCTCCGTCAGCGTCCTGTCCGCCGTCCTGCGCGGCGAGGCGACAGGCTCGTCCAAGGAGTTCCGCGGCGACGCCGTGGCGACCGCCAAGCGCGACCTGAAAGCCGGCGAAATGCTCGACGGCGAGGGCGGGTATGCGGTGTGGGCGAATGCCATTCCGGCCACGCGCAGCCTTGAGGCATCGGCGCTCCCGATCGGCCTCGCCCACAATGTCAAGCTGAAGCGGCCGGTGGCGCAGGATACCATCGTCAGCTTCGATGACGTGGAGTTGGTCAGCGACCTGGATGTGGTCGATCTCCGCCGGACCATGGAACGGCAGTTCGGCAAGACAAAGAGCGAGGCGGCATAGGTTTCCACGAACGCGCAAACCCAGGCCAAAAAGCCGGGCCAAAACAGGGAGGAAAGCAATGGACAAGTCAGCTGAAGGATTTAACCGCCGGTCGGTTCTGGCGTTCGGCGCCGCAGCCGCGGCGCTCACGGTGATCCGGCCGGGTTCCGCCCGCGCGGCGGCCACGATCAGGCTGGCTGTCGCGGACCCCGCCGGCTCGTCGGTTGGCAAGGCCGCGGCGCGGTTCGCGGAGCTGGTCCGGGACGCGACCGGCGGTGCCGTGCAGATCATGGTCTTTCCCGACGGCGTCCTGTTCGGCAACGACCAGAACGCGGCCGTGAACCAGCTCGGCAGCGGCGCGCTCGACGGGCTGATCCTGGCAAGCAGCGTCTACGCCTCGTTCGAGCCGCGCATGAACGCGGTCAGCCTGCCCTACCTGTTCTCCGACTACGACCAGCTCAGGAGCTATCTCGCCGGCGCGCCCGGACAGGAACTGCTCGGTTCGCTCGACCGCTTCAAGGTCGTCGGCCTCGGCATGATGCTGCGGACCTTCCGTAACACGACGACGCGGGACCGGGCGATCACCCGGGTGGAGGACTTCCAGGGTCTCAAGGTGCGCGTTCCGAACAACCAGCTCTTCGTCCGGCTGTTCAGGGCGCTCAACGCCAACCCGACGCCTATGGCCTTCTCGGAGGTCTACACCGCGCTCCAGCTGGGCGCGATCGACGGCCAGGAGAATCCCGTCGAAGTGCCGCTCAACAACCGGTTCTACGAGGTCCAGAAGCACCTGAACCTGACCCGGCACGTGGCGGACTCCTACCTGCTCGGGCTCAGCCGCCCCGCGTGGCAGCGCATTCCGGAAAACCAGCGGGAGAACGTGCGCGCCGCCGCGGCGAAGATGGCCGAGGAGCACGATGAGAACGAGATCCGGCAGGAGGCTTCGATCATCGCCGCGCTCCGCGAGAAGGGCATGACGGTGAACGAGCTTGGAGCCGGAGAACCCCAGAAGCTCCAGCAGATCGCGGCCGGCCTCTATCCCGAGTTCTCCGACAGCATCGGGAAGGAGTTCCTGGACAAGAGCCTTGCCTTCGTGGGCAAGTCGTGACCAGCGTCGGTTATCGGCAGATGCGGCGGCAACGGGCGAACCTCGACCACCTGATCTGGCGAGCGGTCGACGCCTTGCTCTTCGTGATCGTGCTGGGCCTGGTGGTCACGGTCTCGTGCCAGGCGTTGAGCCGCCTGACCGGCGCTTCCGCCCCGTGGACCGAGGAGCTGTCGCGTTTCCTGTTCATCTGGACGGCATTCCTCGGCATGGCGACGGGTTTCCGGCGAGGGGAGCACCCCAGCATCACCTTCCTGATCGACGCCCTGCCGGGTTGGGCCCGGACGGTCTCGCATTGCCTGACCGCCGTCTCGACCACCGTCCTGTTCGCCATCATAGGCTGGAACGCCGTCGGGCTGCTGACGCAGCAGATGGATTTCGGCGAGACGTCCCCCGTGCTCGGCATCGGCATGTGGATCGCGACGGTGCCGCTGATCCTGGGGTCGGTCCTCGCCATAGCGGGCTGCCTGACCGAGGTCCTCGGCAAGACCGAGGCCCGGCACGGCGGAACCGACGCCACCAGCCTCGACCGGGAGAGCGGTCCATGAGCCTCATCCTGCTGACGATCTTCCTCGGGCTTGCGTTTCTCGGCGTGCCGCTGGCCGTGGCGCTCGGCCTCGGTGCGGCGGCCACGCTCTGGTACCACGACCTGCCGCTCTCCATGGTGACGCAGTCGATGGCGACCTCGATCAACTCCTTCCTGCTGATCGCGGTGCCCCTGTTCGTCCTGGCCGGCCACATCATGGAACGGGGCGGCCTTTCGGAGCGCATCTTCAGCGCCGCCGAGGCCTGCGTCGGGCGCTTCAGGGGCGGTCTCGGCCATGTCAACATCCTGTCCAGCTTCGTCTTCGGGGGGATCTCGGGCTCGTCGGTGGCCGACATCGCCAGCATCGGGCGAATCACCATCGGCGCGATGACGGCCCGGAACTATCCCCGCCCCTACTCCGCCGCCCTGACCCTGATCACCTCGACGCTCGCGACACTGGTGCCGCCGAGCATCCTCATGATCGTCGCGGCCGCGGCGGCGGGACAGTCCGTCGGGCAGGCGCTGGCGGGGGGCCTCGGGCCCGGCATCCTGCTGGTCGTGGCGCTGCTCGTCTACAACGCCGTGGTATCGAAGGCGAAGGGCTACGGGACGCTGCTCCCGTTCGACCCCTGGGCCAACCTGAAGGCCATCGCGCGGGCCCTGCCCTCCCTTGGCGCGCCGGTCATCATCCTGACCGCGATGTTCACCGGGATCGTCACCCCGACCGAAGCGGCCGCCCTGGCGGTGCTCTATACGCTGGGCGTCGGATTCCTGGTACACCGCGAGATCGCCCTGGCCGACCTGCCGGAACTGCTCATCGGCGCCGGCCGGACCGCGGGGACGGTTCTCCTGATCCTGATGGTCGCCAGCACGGCCACATACGTCTTCACCATCGACATGCTGCCGTCCAAGGCGTCGTCGTCGATCATGGCGCTGACCACCGACCCGAGGCTGGTGCTCCTGCTGATGGGCCTGATCTTCCTGGCCGTCGGCATGCTGATGGACATCGTGGCGGCGGCCCTGATGCTGATTCCGATCCTGATGCCGGCCGCCATCCAAGTTGGTGTCGATCCGCTGCACTTCATCGTCTTCATGGTCGCGGCCCTCGCGATGGGGCTGGCGACTCCGCCGGTGGGGACCTGCCTGTTCGCCACGGCCCAGGTTTCCGGAGTTCCCATCGAACGCCTCGCCCTGGCTGCGGCGCCCTTCTACCTGGTCAACATCGTCGTCCTGACGCTGATCGCCTTCGTGCCGCAGGTGGTGCTGTGGCCGGCGCAGTTTCTCACATAAGAACGATCCGGGGAGCCCGGCGGCGCGTCCGCCGCGACGCATGGCTGGGTTCTCCGGTCTCGCCCAGGAGCATCGGCATCGGCTATCGAGAAGGCGATACTCCGTTGCTCAAGGAATGATGCCGCCGTGCCTTCCAAAAACCGCCTCTTCGACCAGGTGTGGCTTCTGCTGATGCTGCCGCCGCTGTTCTGGGCCAGCAACGCCATCGTGGGCCGGGCCGTGGCCGGCACGGTGCCGCCGGTAGGCCTGGCGTTCTGGCGGTGGACGCTGGGTGCGCTGCTGATCCTCCCCTTCGCGTGGCGGCACCTGAGGGCCGACTCCGATGTGCTGAAACGGCACTGGGCGGTGGTATGCGCGCTGGCCCTGCTGGGCATCGCCGTCTTCAACACCCTGGTCTATCTCGGCCTGAACACCACGTCGGTGCTGAACGCGGTCATGATCCAGACGGGTATTCCGCCGCTGATCGTGCTGATGAGCTTCCTGATGTTCCGGGACCGCGTTTCCGCCCTGCAAGGGGCGGGTATCGCGCTGTCGCTCGCGGGGGCGCTGACGCTGATCTCCAAGGGCGACCCCGGCGCGCTGATCCGGCTGGACCTCAATCCCGGCGATCTCTGGATCTTCGTGGCGGTGATCTGCTATGCGGGCTACACGGCCCTGCTGAGGCGGCGCCCGGCGGTCCATGCGTTCAGCTTCCTGTTCGCGACCTTCGCGGCCGGCGCCGCCATGATCCTGCCCTTCTACGTGGGGGAGACACTCGGCGGCCAGCCGTACGAGGTGACGGCGCTGGCGGTCGGGGCCACCGTCTACGTGGCGCTGTTCCCGTCGATCCTGGCCTATCTCTGCTTCAACCGCCTGGTGGCGGTGGCGGGACCGAACCGCGCCGGGATGTGCATCCATCTGGTGCCGGTTTTCGGAACGGTGCTGGCGATCCTGTTCCTGGGGGAAACGCTCCATGTCTTCCATGTCGCGGGCATCGCGCTGATCGCGGTCGGGATCGTGCTGGCGACGCGCCGCCGATGAAACGGCCGTCAAACCAGGAAATTCCCACGTCATACCAAAGCAATACTGCCCTTCATGGTACCCGGCATCGACGGAAGAGTTTCCCACGAAACATAGACGACGCATAAGGACAGTTCCTACAATCTCCCGCAGGAATCATGACGCCGCGCGGGACCCAGGCGGACAACCATCAGGATCGAATCACGATGACCCAGTCTCCGAACCATTCGGCCCCAGGCCAACCGGCCGTTTCCCCCATCAACGAAAGATGGGCTCCCTACCGGCACCCGCAGCCGGTGGATTCCCCGCCCGAGCTGGTGATCCCCAATGCGATCCCCACCGACGAGCGCATCTGGGTTCCGGTCGAGGAGAATGTCTGGTTCCGGCCCCTGCTGCTCGCCGCGTCGCGCGGCTACTGGATGAACCTGCTGCGCGTCAGGAAGGCCGGCGTGCTGTCCCGCCATCGCCATCCCCAGCCCGTGCACGCCTTCGTCCTCAAGGGCGAGTGGCGCTATCTGGAGCATGACTGGGTCGCGACCGAGGGCTCCTATGCCTATGAGGCGCCGGGCGAAACCCACACGCTGGTGGTCGACCCCCACGTGGAGGAAATGATCACCCTGTTCCAGGTCAACGGCGCCATGATCTATGTGGACCCGGACGGCAAGACGCTGGGCTACGACGACGTGTTCACCCGCATCGAGAAGTGCCGGGCCTATTATTCCACCAACGGTCTGGGAGCCGACTATATCGACCAGTTCATCCGTTAGGTGCCAAAGACTTTCCGGCAAAGCTGTTGCACACCGGCGCGTGTACGGCTAAGCCGAACAAAATCAACGAACAAACCGAACAGGGAGACGTTCATGAAACGCCGTCAATTCCTGACGACCGCCGGCGCGGGCATCGCGACCGCCGGCGTCGCGGCCCCCGCCATCGCCCAGAGTTCGCCGGAGATCCGGTGGCGGCTGACCTCGGGCTTTCCCAAGTCTCTCGACACCATCTATGGCGCGGCCGACCTGCTGTCGAAGTATGTTTCCGAGGCGACGGACGGGAAATTCCAGATCCAGCCCTTCGCGGCCGGCGAGATCGTCGGCACCTTCCAGGCGCTCGACGCGGTCGGGAACGGCACGGTGGAGATGGCCCACACGTCGTCGTACTATTACGTCGGCAAAGATCCCACCTTCGCCTTCGCCAGCGCCGCTCCCTTCGCGCTGAACACGCGCCAGCAGAACGCCTGGATGTACTATGGCGGCGCCCTCGAGCTCTACAACGAGTTCTACAAGAAGTTCAATGTGTACATGCTGCCGGGCGGCGCCACCGGAGCCCAGATGGGTGGCTGGTTCCGTAAGGAAGTGAACACCGTGGCGGATCTCAAGGGGCTCAAGTTCCGCATCGCCGGCCTGACCGGCGAGATCCTGTCGAAGCTCGGCGTCGTACCGCAGCAGATCCCGGGCGGCGACATCTACCCCGCCCTGGAGCGCGGCACCATAGATGCGGCCGAATGGGTCGGTCCCTACGACGACGAGAAGCTCGGTTTCCAGAAAGTAGCGCCCTATTACTACTATCCCGGTTTCTGGGAAGGAACCGGGATGATCCACTTCTTCTTCAACCAGCAGAAATGGGACGAGCTTCCGAAGAACTACAAGGCCATCCTCCAGGCGGGCGCGGCCTATGCGAACGTGGATATGGTCGCGAAATACGACGCCAAGAACCCGGCGGCGCTGAAAAGGCTCGTCGCAGGCGGCGCGCAGCTGCGGCCGTTCTCCCAGGAGATCCTGGAAGCCTCGCTGAAAGCGGCACAGGAGGTCTATACCGATCTATCTGCCAAGAATGCCGACTTCAAGAAGATCTACGAGTCGATGCGCGCCTTCCGCAACGAGGAATACCTGTGGTTCCAGATCGCGGAATTCTCCTTCGACAACTTCATGATCCGCTCGCGCTCCAAGCTCTGATCGGCACGACCGACCTGAGCCCGCAGGGCCTCGAAGACGTCCCGGCCCCTGGCCGGGGCGGCGAGCGATTCCATCGCCAGCAGCACAGTTCCCATCCATCCAGCCGGTACCAGCACCATGTCGATGATCTCCTACCTGACGACAATCCGTTTCGAATTCGGCGCCATCAACGGCATCCAGCAGGACCTGACCGATCTCGGGATCCGCAAGCCCCTGATCATCGCCGACGAGGGGGTGGTGAAAGCCGGACTCGTCGGCAGGATCACCGCCCTGTTGGAAGGCGGCGGCGGACTGCCCGTTTTCACCGGCACGCCGACGAACCCGACCCAGGAAGCGGTCGAGGCGGCGCTGTCGATGTATCGCGAGCAGGGCTGCGACGGCCTGATCGCGGTGGGCGGCGGCTCCCCGATCGACCTTGCCAAGGGCGTTGCCCTGCTGGCTTCCCATGACGGTCCGCTCGAACACTATGCCGCCATCCTCGGCGGCATTCCCCGGATCACCTCGGCCGTCGTGCCGGTCATCGCGGTCCCCACGACGGCCGGCACCGGAAGCGAGGTCGGCCGGGCTTCGCTGATCACGCTGAAGGACGGCCGCAAGCTCGGCTTCATCTCCCCGCACCTGATCCCGAAACGGGCGGTCTGCGACCCCGAGCTGACGCTCGGCCTGCCGGCCTGGCTGACCGCCGCGACCGGCATGGATGCCGTCACCCACTGCGTAGAGACCTATCTCAGCCCCCGCGACAACCCTCCCGCGGAGGCGATCGCCCTGGACGGGCTGAAGCGGGCGGTCGACAATATCGAGAAGGCCACCGCCGACGGCTCCGACCGCGACGCGCGGTACCAGATGATGATGGCGGCCCTGGAAGGCGGCCTCACCTTCCAGAAGGGCCTCGGCGCGGTCCATGCCCTGTCGCATCCCCTGGGAGGGCTCAAGGAAATCTCCCTCCACCACGGCACCCTCAACGCGGTGATCCTGCCGGCCACCCTGCGGTTCAACCAAAGCAGCGCCGAGGCGAAGTACGCGGCCATCCGCTCCACCCTCGGCCTGGCGCCCGACGCCGATCTGGCCGACTACTTCGCCCAGCTCAGCGGCCGGCTCGGCCTGCCGAAGACTTTGAGTGAGATGGGCGTTTCCACCGCCATCGTGCCGGGGATCGCGCGGGCAGCCGTCGAGGATCATTCCCACGCGACCAATGCCCGCCCCGCGACGGTCGAGGACTACGAGCGGATGCTGACCGAGGCGATCGGCTGAAGCCCGGCGGCGCTCCACCGGCTCCCCCATTCTCTCGCGGACAGGAGAACGTGATGTCGACTTCCCAGCACGATGCCCGGGCCGACCGGCTCTGGGTCCCCCTGCTCACCCAGTACCGGCGGCAGGGCGGCGCGGTCGAGATAGATCCGGACCGTACCGCCGCGCATCTCTCGTTCATCCGGCCCTGGGTCGGCCAGTTCCTTCTAGCCGGCTCCACCGGGGACGGCTGGGAGATGAGCCTGGAGCAGCTTCTGGTGCTCGTCCGTCTCACCAGCCGGCGCGATCTCTTCGAGGGCAGCCGGTTCCTCGTCGGAGCACTTCGGCCGACCACCGAGGGCGTCGTCGAATGGGCGCGGGCAATCGAGAGCACGCTGGACGAGATGAGGACCACCGCCGGCGAGTTCCGCGGCCTGGCGGTCTGCCCGCCGGTCGATGCCAACGCCAGCCAGTCGGACATCGTCACTCACTACGAGCGGGTCCTCGCGGAAACCCGCAGCGACATCGCGGTCTATCAGTTGCCGCAGGTCACCCACTGCTCGATCGAGCCGGACACCATGCGTTCGCTCGTGGGAAACCCGCGGATCACCATGTTCAAGGACACCAGCGGAAGCGACGCGGTGGCCCTGTCGGGGTTCACCGGACCCTTGATGGTGCGGGGAGCGGAAGGCGGTTATGTCGATAATCTGAAGCCGTCCGGACTTTACGACGGATGGCTGCTGAGCACCGGCAACGCCTTCGGGTCCCAGCTGCGCCGGATGATCGACCTGCTGGACGCCGGGCGGCAGGAGGAGGCCAAGGCGGTCTCCCGCGTGCTGACGGTCGTGGTGAACGAAATGTTCCAGGCGGCGGGGAAGCTGCCCTTCGGCAATCCCTTCTCCAATGCGAACCGGGCGGTGGACCATCTCTGGGCCCATGGCGCGGGGTGGGCCGACGCACCGGCTCCGCTGACCATCTCCGGCAACGAGATCCCGAGGGAGCTGCTTGAAGCCGCGTCGGACATCGTGGGCCGCTTCCCCACCCTGCCGGAACGGGGGTATCTGGGCCGCGGCAGCGATCGCTGACGCCGACGAGGGATATCCCGGCTCCGGTCAAGACAGCCAGAAACAAACAACAAAGAGGAAACAGTCCCATGATGAAACGTCGCGACATGCTGGTCGGCGGCCTGGCGGGCGCTTCCGCCGCCGCCGCGGTAGTGGCAGGCGGTCCCGGTGCCGCGCAGGCGCAGAGCACCGAGATCAACTGGCGCATGACGTCGAGCTATCCCTCCTCGCTCGACGCCGTCTATGGCGCAGGCGATATCTTCATCAAAGTCCTCGGCGAGATCTCCCAGGGGCGCATGCGGATACAGCACTTCGCCGCCGGGGAGATCGTCGGCGGGTTCCAGGCGCTCGACGCCGTCCAGAACGGAACCGTGGAATGCTGCGACACGGCGCCCTTCTACTATGTCGGCAAGGACCCCTCCTTCGCGTTCGGCGCTTCCGTGCCGTTCGGTCTCAGCACGCGCCAGCAGAACGCCTGGTTCTTCCAGGCCGGCGGGCTGGAGCTGCTGAACGAACTGTTCAACCAGTACAATGTCGTCGGCATCCCGATCGGCAACACCAATGCCCAGATGGCCGGCTGGTTCCGCAAGGAGATCAAGTCGGTGGACGACCTGAAGGGCCTGAAGATGCGGATCGGCGGCTTGGCCGGGCAGGTCATCGCCAAGCTGGGCGCGGTGCCGCAGCAGATCCCGGCGGGCGACATCTATCCGGCCCTCGAACGCGGGACGATCGATGCCGCCGAATGGGTCGGCCCCTATGACGACGAACGGCTCGGCTTCGCCAAGGTGGCGCCCTATTACTACTATCCGGGTTGGTGGGAAGGCGCCTCCGCCATCTTCCTGTTCATCAACAAGGACAGGTGGGAGGCGCTCTCGCCGCTCGATCATGCCCTGATCACCGCGGCGGCGCATCAGGCCAACACGCTGACCATCGCCAAGTACGACCAGGTCAATCCGGGCGCCATCCGCCGCCTCGTCGCCGGAGGCGCGCAGCTGAGGGCATTCCCGCCCGAGGTGATGGAAGCCTGCCTGAAAGCCGCAAACGAAATGTTCGCCGAGATCAGCGCGCAGAACCCACTGTTCAAACGCCTCCATGAACATATGACGGCGTTCCGCAACGAGCAGTATCTCTGGCAGCAGATCGCGGAATACAGCTACGAGACGTTCATGATCCGGGCGCGCGGCCGCGGCTGACCGATCGTTTCTCGGAGCTGGACAAAGTCTCGGGAGGAAACCTGTGCAAGCATTGTTGGGCGTCAGCCGCACCATCGACACCGTAAATACATGGGTCGGGCGCATAGCCGCCTGGGCGATCGTGGTCGCCGTCCTGGTCTCCGCGATCAACGCCATCGTCCGCAAGGTCCTGGGCACCTCGTCGAACGCCTGGCTCGAACTCCAATGGTACCTGTTCGGTGCGGTCTTCATGCTGTGCGCGGCCTGGACGTTCATCGCGAACGAGCACATCCGCATCGACATCGTCGCGAACAGGTTTCCCCGGCGGGTCCGAAACTGGATCGAGGTGATCGGCCACATCTTTTTTCTCGGCGGCTTCTGCGCCGTCCTGATCTACACGTCGATCCCCTTCTTCCTGGGCTCCTATGCCTCGGGCGAGGTCTCGACCAACGCGGGAGGCCTGATCATCTGGCCCGCGAAGCTCCTGATCCTGGTCGGCTTCGTCCTGCTCGCCCTCCAGGGGGTCAGCGAACTGATCAAGCGCATCGCGATCATGCGCGGCCTTATTCCGGAGACCGGGATGGGTGGACACCAGGACATGGTGGAGAGCGAGGTCGAGCGCCTGCTCTCCATCCAGAAGGATGGCCCCGGTGAAGGGCTGGGAACCGGAAAGCCTGAAACCAGCGCAGCGCCGCAAGCTTCCAGGAACCATCCATGATCGAATTCATCGCGCAGAACATGGCGCCCATCATGTTCGCGGCGCTCGTCCTCTTCCTCCTTCTGGGCTACCCCGTGGCCTTCGCGCTCGCCGCGAACGGCCTGCTGTTCTTCGTCATCGCGGTCGAGCTGGCGCCTTTCTCCAACGGGGAAATCACGCTGTCCTGGCCGCTCCTCCAGGCCATGCCGGAACGCGTGTTCCAGACCATGGCCAACGAGACGCTCCTGGCGATCCCGTTCTTCACCTTCATGGGCCTCATCCTGGAACGCTCCGGGATGGCCGAGGATCTGCTCGACACGATCGGCCAGCTCTTCGGAACAATACGCGGCGGCCTGGCCTTCGCGGTCGTCTTCGTGGGGGCCCTGCTGGCCGCGACCACCGGCGTCGTGGCGGCGTCGGTGATCTCGATGGGCCTGATCTCGCTGCCCATCATGATGCGCTACGGTTATGACAGCCGGCTTGCGACCGGCGTCATCGCGGCTTCGGGAACCCTGGCCCAGATCATCCCGCCGTCCCTGGTCCTGATCGTGATGGCCGACCAGCTCGGCCGCTCGGTCGGCGACATGTACGAGGGGGCCTTCCTTCCGGGCCTGGTGCTCACGGGCCTCTATATCGGCTACGTCTTCCTCATCACGCTGCTGAAGCCCCGGTCGGCTCCGGGGCTGCCGCTGGACGCGATCGGCTACCACGAGCCCAACAAATCGCGCGGGACTTGGCAGCTCGGCCTCCTCGCGGTCTTTTCCGGCCTGGTCGGATACTATGTGATGCTCCAGACGGGCCTCGCCGGCGGTGCCGACTTCGTCATCCTGCTGATCTCCGTCGCGGTCGTCGTGGCGCTGGCCTGCGCCGTGCTGAACCGGCTGTTCGGCGCGGAGCGGGTGCCGGCCACGGCGATCTTGACGGCGGCGCTGGCGGCGGGCTGGTGGTACGCCAGCCAGACCGGCGACCTTGCATGGACGGTCGCCGCCGAAATGGCGGTCGCGGCGGCGGGCTACGCGCTGCTGGTCGGCATCGTCGAGCGGACGACGGGACTGCGCCTGATGTCGAGGATCGCAGAGCAGGTCACCTTCGTCATGGTACCGCCGCTTCTCCTGATCTTCCTCGTCCTCGGCACCATCTTCATCGGCGTGGCGACACCGACCGAGGGTGGCGCCATGGGCGCGCTGGGTGCCGTGATCCTGGCGGGGGTCAAGCGTATCCTGGACCGCAACCCGGACCGTCTCAACCCCTCCATCATCCGGCAGGCTACCGAATCCACCGCCAAGCTTTCGGCTTTCGTGCTGTTCATCCTGCTCGGCGCCCGCGTGTTCTCGCTCACCTTCTACGGCGTGAACGGCCATGTCTGGGTCGAACATCTGCTGACTTCGCTGCCGGGAGGCCAGACCGGCTTCCTGATCGTGGTCAACGTCATGGTGTTCCTGCTGGCATTCTTCCTGGACTTCTTCGAACTGGCGTTCATCGTCATCCCCCTGCTGGCACCGGCCGCCGACAAGCTGGGGATCGACCTGATCTGGTTCGGCGTGATCCTGGGCGTCAACATGCAGACCAGCTTCATGCACCCGCCCTTCGGGTTCGCGCTGTTCTATCTCCGGTCCGTGGCGCCAAAGGTGTCCTACATCGACCGGGTCACCAAGAAGAGGATGGAGCCGATCGCGACCAGCCAGATCTACTGGGGCGCCGTGCCGTTCGTGATCATCCAGTGCATCATGGTCGGGATACTGATCCTGTTCCCGGATCTGGTGATGCACTACAAGGCGTCGGAGACGCAGCTGGACCCGACGGAAGTGCAGCGCCAGTTCGACAACCTCCAGCTCCCCGGCATGGGTGACGGCGACATGCCCGGCCTGCCGCCCCTGGACCTCGAACCGCCCAAGATCGAGTGATGGGGCGACGAGGCGATAAAGCGTCGGTCGGGTGATCACCTCGGAGCAGCGCTGTTCTTCAACGTATGGGAAAAGCACCGAACCAGATCGAAAGTCTTCCACCGGTGTCGTCCGATGGCTCTTCTCGCGAAGGTCCGGCGACGGCCCGGTGGCTGATCGTCGCCGACGACCTGACGGGTGCCGCGGACTGCGCGATCGGCTTCGCCCGGCAGGGCTTGGCGTCGGTCGTGGGGTGGGGCCGCACGGAGGAGAGGATCGGGAATTTCCCCGTCTTCTCTTACGACGCCAACAGCCGCGGCCTGTCCGCGGCCGAGGCGGCGGCGGTCCACCGCGCGGCACTCGCCCGTTTCCTCGACGGGGACAGCATTCTTTTCAAGAAGATCGATTCAACGCTTCGCGGCCAGCCCGCCGCCGAGATCGCCGCGGCGATGGAAGCCGTGCGCGGCCGCGGGGGCTCGGCTTTCGGGATCTTCGCGCCGGCCTTTCCCGCGACCGGCAGGACCACCGAGGGCGGTCGCGTCCAGGTCGACGGCAGGCCGCTTGAGGAGGCCGAGGTTTGGCGGCGCGACCACAGCTATCCCAACGCCGATCTGGTGGAGATCCTGGCGACGGCGGGAGTGGCGGGCGAGAAAGTTCCGCTCTCCACGGTCAGGGGCGGGACGGACACGCTTCGAACGGCCTTCGCCGATCTCGCTGCGGGGGAGACGTGGTCGCCGTCTGCGACGCCAATACCCGGGAGGACCTGGACCGCATCGCCGAGGCGGGCTTGGCGGCCGGGACGGCGGTGTTCTTCATCGGGAGCGCGGGGCTTGCCCAGGCGCTCGCCGCCGCCGCTCCCGGCGAGCGTTCCGATCCGGTATCCCTGGCTGCGGCCGACGGCGGAGCGCTGGTGGTGGTCGGCTCGCTGGCCGGCGCGTCGCGGGCGGCGGCGCGCAGCCTTGCGGAACTGCCGGGCGTGCGTTACGTCCCCGCCGGACCGGCCATCCTGCTGGACGCGGGTGCAGCCGACGGCCGCGCCGCCCTTGGGCGGGCGGTGATGGAGGGCCTCGACGCCGGCGAGGATGTCCTAGTCGAAATCCTCATGGGCGGAGAGCCGGACCTGCGCATCGGTCCCGGGCTGGTCTCCGGGCTTGCAGACGCGCTGTACCCGGCAGCATCCCATATGAGCGCCTTCGCCGCGACGGGAGGCGAGACGGCCGCGGCGCTCCTCTCGCGGTTCGGAGTGGGCGGCATCCGGCTGGCCGACGAAATAGAACCCGGAGTGTCCCTGGGACTGACGCTCGGGGACTTGGCGGTTCCGGTCGTCACCAAGGCAGGCGCGTTCGGCGACCAGGGCAGCCTGGTGCGGATCGTGCGGCGTCTGCGTTCCATAAGACAGAAGGGAGAACTGGCATGAACCGTCCGACCATAGCGATCACCATGGGCGACGCCTCGGGCATCGGTCCGGAAGTGATCATGAAGGCGCTTTCGCAGCCCGCGGTCCGGGACATGTGCAATCCGCTGGTCGTCGGCGACGCGGAGCGCCTTCGGACGGCCGGCCGGATCGTCGGCTCCCCGCTGCGGGTCGAGAGCCTGGACGATGCGGCGCGAGCCCGTTTCGAGCCCGGCACCGTCAACTGCGTGGACCTGAAGCTGATCCCCAAGGATCATCCCTTCGGGCAGGTCTCGGCGATCTCCGGCGAGGGGTCGTTCCGCTACATCGAGCGCGCGGTGCGGATCGTCGAGGCCGGCGAGGCCGACGCGATCTGCACGGCACCGCTCAGCAAGGAGGCGCTCCACGCCGCCGGGCACAAGTATCCGGGCCATACCGAGTTGCTGGCGATGCTGACCGGGACGCCCGAGGTCTCCATGATGCTGGTCTCGCCCAAGCTCCGCGTCATCCACGTGACGACGCATATCGGCCTGATCGACGCCATCGAGCGCATCGAGCCCGGCTTGGTGGAACGCACGATCGCCCGCGGCCACGACACCCTGGTCAAGGCCGGGATCGCCTCCCCGAAGATCGGCGTCTGCGCGATCAACCCCCATGCCGGCGAGAACGGGCTGTTCGGCCGCGGCGAGGAGGCCGCCAAGATCACTCCGGCGATCGAGGCCTGCAAGGCGAAGGGCTGGGACGTCACGGGGCCGCTGCCGGCGGACACGCTGTTCTTCCTGGCCGGGCGCGGCGACTACGACATGGTCGTGGCGATGTACCACGACCAGGGCCACGGCCCGATCAAGGTGCTCGGCCTGGAAGCGGGCGTGAACATCACGGTCGGCCTGCCGGTGATCCGCACGTCGGTGGACCATGGCACCGCGTTCGACATCGCCGGCAAGGGGATCGCCGACGAGCGCAGCCTGATCGAGGCGCTGCGGCAGGCGGCCGAACTGGCTCCTAAGCGGGTCGCAGCCTGAGGCTGGGGAGAGCGGTCCCGCTACGGCCGCCGCCAAATGCCGCACAGGGGACCGTTCCGGCCGGCAACCGGGTCCGTGTCGGGGAAGCCCAGCCCGGCCATCTTCTCCGCCTCCGCGTCGGTCGGCGCCTCCCGGCTGATGTCCCAGTCCTGGCCGGGCGGGTAGGCGCCGACCACCAGGAAGTCCGCGCTGGCGTCCAGCCGGCAGTGGCCGGTGCCCGCGGGGAGGACGGCCACGTCCCCGGCCGTCACCGCGACCTCCTGCCCTTCCGGGCCGCCGAGCATCAACCTCGCCGAGCCGGCGGCGAACCCGAGCACCTCGTGCGCCGCGGGATGGTAATGGTGATAAGAGAAGACGCCGTTCCGCCACTGCGCCGGCCAGCCGTTGCGCCCGAACAGGGCCTCGAAGCCTGCCGCCGTTTCTTCGGCGGAGTTGCCCGTGATCACGCCCCGATAAAGCAGCACGGGGAGCGCCGGGTTGTTCGGCACCCAGCCGTTCCGGGCGAGCAGCAGGGTTTCAGGTCGCACGGGCATGACTTCCGTCCCCTCGAAGTTCGTTGCGCCAGATTTTGATAACACCGTCGCGCCGGTTTCGGTCACCGGCGCCGGATGGAAAGATTGATTTTTGGATGCAAAGTCCATATTTTACCGGCACACCAGATTTCAAACGGGGCGCACGGCCCCGCGCACAGTCAGAGGAAGCGCCCGCGATGGTTCAGGTTTCTCCCGTCATCCATTTGAATCCGCTCGACAATGTCGCGGTCGCACGGGTGAAGCTCACGCCCGGGACCGTGCTCGACGGGTTCGGGGTCACGGTCACCGACGCGGTGCCGCAGGGGCACAAGGTGGCCGTGGCGGGCATCGCCGAGGGGGAGCCGGTGCGCAAATACGGCCAGATCATCGGCGTCGCCAGTTCAGCGATCCCGCCGGGGCAGCACGTCCACACGCAGAACCTGGAGATGCGCGACGTCGAGCAGCACCATGATTTCGGCGTGGACGCACGGGAACCCGACTATATCCCCGAGGACCGGCGGGCGCGCTTCATGGGTTACCGGCGGGCGACCGGCAAGGTCGGGACGCGGAACTACATCGCCGTCATTTCCTCGGTGAACTGCTCGGCCACGGTGTCGAAGGCCGTCGCGGACCATTTCAACCGGATGGGCGGGCTGGAAGGGCGGCGCAACATCGACGGCGTCGTGGCCCTGACACACGGCGGCGGCTGCGCGATGAACACCCAGGCGGAGGGATACCGCTACCTGACCCGCACCATCTGGGGATACGCGACCCACGCGAATTTCGGCGGCGTCGTCATGATCGGCCTGGGCTGCGAGACCAACCAGATCTCGCTGATCAAGGAAATGTACGGCATGACGGAGTCGCCGAACTTCCGGACCATGAACATCCAGGGGGTCGGCGGCACCCGCAAGACCATCGCCAACGCGATCGACGTGATCGGCGGCATGCTGGACGACGTGGATTCGGCACGCCGCACCTCCGAGCCGGTGTCGGAGCTTACCCTGGCGCTGGAATGCGGCGGCTCCGACGGCTATTCCGGGATCTCCGCCAACCCGGCCCTGGGGCACGCCTCCGACCTGCTGATCCGGCATGGCGGCACGACGATCCTCAGCGAGACGCCGGAGATCTACGGCGCCGAGCATCTGCTGACCCGCCGCGCCGCGTCGCCGGAAGTGGCGCGCAAGCTGCTGGAGCGGATAGAGTGGTGGCGCGACTACGCCGAGCGCAACAAGGCCGAACTGAACAACAACCCGTCCTACGGCAACAAGGCCGGCGGGCTCACCACGATCCTGGAGAAGTCTCTGGGCGCGGTCGCCAAGGGCGGCGGCTCGCGGCTCAACGCGGTGTACGAATATGCCGAGCCGGTCAAGGAGAAGGGGTTCGTCTTCATGGATTCGCCGGGCTACGACCCGGTCGCCGTGACCGGCCAGGTCGCCAGCGGCGCCAACATGATCTGCTTCACCACCGGCCGAGGCTCCACGTCGGGCTTCAAGCCGACGCCGTCGATCAAGCTGGCGACCAACAACACCATGTACGAGCACATGGCCGAGGACATGGACATCAACTGCGGCGGGATCGTCACCGGAGACGAGACCATCGAGCAGTCCGGGCAGAGGATCTTCGACAAGATCGTCGCCGTCGCGTCGGGCGAGCGGACGAAGAGCGAAGAGTACGACTACGGCAACAACGAGTTCGTGCCCTGGCAGGTCGGCGCGGTCATGTAAGACACCGCCCCTGGGCGGTCACGCGGTGAGCGCGGCCTCCCGGACGGCGGCTTCCTTGATGTAGGGGAGATCGAGCGGCACGCCCATCGACCGGGAGTGCCGGACCCGGTCCAGCACCTTCAGCCGCGCCTTGTCCAGGTGCGCCCTGGCTTCGCGTGCGACCGCCTCCCCGTCCCGCCGCATCATGGCATCGAAGATCCGCTGGTGCTCATGGAAGAAGGGCTCCTCGTGGGGAAGCGCTATCTCGCGGCCCAGCAGGTGCTTGCCGAAGATCAGGATGCAGCGCGTGCGCTTCAGCGCCTCCACCAGTTCCGGATTGGGGCAATGGCCGAGGCAGCGGACGTGCAGGTCCAGTTCCAGGTCGTCGAGTTCATCGGCGGGCAGGTTCGGGTAGCGCGGCATGGCCTCGGCCAACCGGCGGCCGACCCGCTCCAACTCGCTCATGGGAATGACCCCGGCGGCCTTGGACAAGGCTATGGGCTCCAGGTGCTCGCGCAATTCGTACAGGCAATTGACCCGGTGCTCGTCCAGGGGGACGCTGTACCAGCGCGACCGCTCGTCCTTGACGACGAGGCCGTTGACCTGGGCCAGCATCAGCACGTCGTGCATCACCGTGCGGCTGACGCCGTAATGGTTGGCCAGTTCGTTCTCGTTGATGCGGAAACGCCCATGGAGCGAACACCGTATCAGCTGGCTTTCCACCGGATCGTGGATGCTCTCCAGCGCCCGCTCCTTCAGGCCGGCCGCCTCCTGGTCCTCCAGCCCCAGCGCCCTGGCGCTGATCGGGGTCCGGATCACGGTGCCCTGGTCGCTTCCGACGATGTAGCCCCGCCCCTCGAACCGGCTGATCATGCCGTCGGCGTGCAATTGCGCGAAGGCCCGCTTGATCGGGCCGCGGCTCGATCCGACAAGGTTCGCCACATGGGTTTCAAGCAGCAATTGGCCTTTGGGAAGCAATCCGCAAAGGATCGCCTCCTGAAGCAGCGCCGTGATCTTCGTGGTCAGGCGGCTGTCCTGTTGCTGGGTCTTCGCAGTCGTCATCTTTCCCGTGCAGACTTTCAAAGCCATGGTTGCGACGGCCGGACGCGGACACGGCACAGATCAATATGGCGCGGCGCCGAGCTCTTGCCATCGCCTGGCGCCCGGAGGGCCTTCTTGCCGCACCCGGAGGTGCCCCGTATTGGCCGCCGGCGGAATCGGCCGTCCTCAGAAATGGCTATTGTCGGCAAAAGCCATTGATGCTAAGCATCACACAGAGCGGTCGTCGATGACAAGCAAATTGGGGGAGAGATAGCGGGGCTTCGTAGCCAAGACGATGCCCATATGCAATAGCGTCATCGGACAACCGCACCGATGCGAAATGAAAACTCACCTGAGAACTGAACTTGCGATCACGGCGACAAGAGGCCGTCGGATTCGCACGACACGATTATTTTGCGTTCCACCCTGAGTCGTGCCTTCCGAAAGGCATGCTCGACTTCGGGAAGCGGAACTTGGGGAGGCAAATGTCAAGAATAGCTGATGCCTATTTCGGCCTCATAAAAATCCTGATCGCGATCTGCCTCGTCGTCATGGTCGTCCTGGTATTCGGCAACGTGGTCCTGCGATACGGGTTCAACAGCGGCATCACGGAGTCGGAGGAACTGTCCCGGCTGCTGTTCGTCTGGCTGACCTTCCTCGGCGCGATCCTGGCGCTCCGCGACCACGGGCATCTGGGCATGGACATGCTGGTCAACCGGCTGCCGAAGGCCGGCAAGCTGGCGTGCTTCGTCGCCAGCCACCTGATCATGCTCTACGTCACCTGGCTGCTGCTCGCGGGAAGCTGGGAACAGACGATCATCAACATCGACGTCGCGGCCCCCTCCACCGGCCTGTCCATGGGCCTGTTCTACGGCGTCGGCATCCTGTTCGGCGTGTCGGCGCTGGCGATCCTGCTCGTCAATCTCGCTCGCGCCCTGACCGGCCGCACGAGCGAGCGGGACCTCGTCACCGTCACCGAGTCCGAGGGGGAAGTCGAACTGGCGGGCCTCCGGAACGACCGCAGGAGCCCCCTCCCATGACCATCGCCATCTTCCTGGGCTCGCTGCTGGGCGCCATGGCCATCGGCACCCCGATCGCCTTCGCGCTGCTGCTGTGCGGCGTGATGCTGATGTTCCACCTCGACCTGTACGACGCCCAGATCGTGGCGCAGAACGTGATCAACGGCGCCGACAGCTTTCCGCTGATGGCCGTCCCGTTCTTCATGCTGGCCGGCGAGATCATGAACGCCGGCGGCCTGTCGCGCCGCATCGTGACCATCGCCATGGCGCTGCTCGGCCATGTCAGGGGCGGTCTCGGCTATGTCGCGATCCTGGCGTCCTGCATCATGGCCAGCCTGTCCGGCTCCGCGGTCGCCGACGCCGCGGCCCTGGGCGCGCTGCTGGTGCCGATGATGGTGCGGGCCGGCCACGACAGGGCGCGTTCGGCCGGCTTGATCGCCTCCGGCGGCATCATCGCCCCGATCATCCCACCCAGCATCGGCTTCATCATCTTCGGCGTCGCCGCCAACGTCTCCATCACCAAGCTGTTCCTGGCCGGCATCGTGCCGGGCCTGCTCCTGGGCCTCGGCCTGGTGTTCACCTGGTGGCTGGTCGCGCGCAACGAGAACGTCGAGCCGCCGCCGCGCGCCTCCCGCCGGGAGCTCGCCCATGCCATCCTCGACGGCTTCTGGGCCCTGCTGCTGCCGGTGATCATCATCGTCGGCCTGAAGATGGGCGTCTTCACGCCGACCGAGGCGGCGGTCGTGGCGGCGGTCTACTCGCTGTTCGTGGCGACTGTGATCTACCGCGAACTGAAGCCGTCGCACCTGTTCGAACTGTTCGTGAACTCGGCCAAGACCACCTCGGTGGTGATGTTCCTGGTCGCTGCGGCCATGGTGTCGGCCTGGATGATCACGGTCGCCGACCTGCCGGGCCAGGTGACCGAGTTGCTGGCGCCCTTCATGGACAACCAGACGCTCCTGATGATCGCGATCATGCTGCTGGTGGTGATCGTCGGCACGGCCATGGACATGACGCCGACGATCCTGATCCTGACGCCGGTGCTGATGCCGGTGATCAAGGAAGCCGGCATCGATCCGATCTATTTCGGCGTGCTGTTCATCATCAACAACGCGATCGGCCTGATCACGCCACCGGTCGGCGTCGTGCTGAACGTCGTGGCCGGCGTGTCCAAGATCAGCATGGACGAACTGATCAGGGGGGTGTGGCCCTTCATGATCACCCACCTGATCGTGCTGGCCCTGCTCATCCTGTTCCCCATCCTCGTCACGGGGCCGGCAAGCTGGTTCTACGGCTGACCCCCTGACCGCCCCGCTTCCATCCAATTCAAGACAAGAGGAAACGTCCGATGAAACATTCCCTGAAGACCGTGCTGGCCGGCATCGCCCTGGCCGGCGCCCTGTTCACGGCCGGCGCCGCCGCGGCGCAGGACATCCAGTCGCGCAACTTCAAGGTCGCCTTCGTCCAGAACAACGACCACCCGCACGGGATCGGCGTGAAGAAGTTCGGCGAGCTGCTGGAGGAGAAGAGCGGCGGCAAGATGAAGGCGAGGGGCTTCGGCGGCGGCCAGCTCGGCGGCGACGCGCAGGTGATCTCCTCCCTCCAGGGCGGCGTGCTGGACATGACGCTGGTCAGCCCCGGCCTGCTCACCGGCCTGGTCAAGGAATTCTCGGTCTTCGACCTGCCGTTCTTCTTCAACGACTACCGCGAGGTCGACGCCGTGATGGACGGCCCGGTCGGCACCCGCCTGCTGGGATGCTGCCGGAGAAGGGACTGATCGGCCTCGGCTACTGGGACCACGGCTTCCGCAATCTCAGCACCGCGAAGCGCCCGATCAACAAGATGGAGGATATCGAGGGGCTGAAGGTCCGCGTGATCCAGATCCCGATCTTCATCGACACCTTCGCGGCGCTGGGCGCCAACCCGGTTCCCCTGCCCTTCCCGGAGCTCTACACCGCGCTGGAGACCGGGACCGTGGACGGCCAGGAGAACCCGTTCGCCTCGATCGAGACCAGCAAGTTCTACGAGGTGCAGAAGCACGCGGCGACCACCAGCCACGTCTATAACCCGCTGGTCGCCATCTTCAGCAAGCGCGTCTGGGACAAGCTGTCGGAGGACGAGCGCCGCATCGTCCAGGAGGCGGCCACGGAAGCCGGCCTCTTCGAACGCCAGGTCTCGCGCGAGGCCAACCAGAAGTCGATGCAGACCCTGCGTGACCAGGGCATGCAGATCACCGAACTGCCGGCGTCCGAGATCGACCGCATGCGCCAGAAAGTCAAGCCGGTGACGGACAAGTACGTCCAGAGCATCGGCCCGGAGCTTGTCCAGGAGATGCAGGCCGAGGTCCAGAAGGTGCGCGACGGCAAGTAACGGCCGACGTTCGGAGACTAGGATGAAAAGGCGGCTTTACCAGGGAACCGACTTCCGGCGCGCGCAGAATATCGACGAGCTGCGCGCCGTCGCCCGCAGGCGCGTTCCCAACTTCTGCTTCGAGTATGTCGAGGGCGGATCGGACGACGAGGTAACCCTGCGGCGCAACCGCTCGGTCTTCGAGGAGATCGCCTTCGTGCCGCGGACCCTGGTGGACGTCTCGGCCCGGGGCCAGGCGGTCGACCTGTTCGGCAAGCCGTCGGCGGCGCCCTTCATGATCGGTCCGACGGGCTTCAGCGGCCTGCTCGCCAAGGAAGGCGACCTGGCGCTCGCCCGCGCCGCCGCCGCGGCCGGCATCCCCTTCATCCTCAGCAACGCCTCGACCATGCGGCTGGAGGAGGTGACGGAACGGGCCGGCGGGCGCGTGTGGATGCAGCTCTACCTGTACCGGACGCGCGCCTTCGCGGCCAAGCTGGTGGAGCGGGCCAAGGCGGCCGGCCTGGAAGCGCTGGTGGTCACCACGGACAGCGCGATCTTCGGCAACCGCGAATGGGACCGGCGCAACTATGCCCGGCCCCTGAAGCTGAACCTGCGCAACACCCTCGACGTGGCGCTCCATCCGCGCTGGATCCTCGACGTGCTGGTGCCGAACGGCGTGCCGCGCTTCGCCAACCTGGGCGACCTGCTGCCGCCCGGACAGGACAGCGTGCGCGGGGCGGCCACCGCCATCGCCAAGGAGCTGGACCCGTCGCTCAACTGGACGGACATACGGTGGCTGCGCGACCTGTGGCCGGGCAAGCTGATCGTCAAGGGCGTCATGACGGTCGAGGACGCCGCCCTGGCGGCGGAGTGCGGGGCCGACGGCATCGTGCTGTCCAACCATGGCGGCCGGCAGCTGGACGGGGCCGTCTCGACCATGGAGGTCCTGCCGGAGGTGGCGTCCGAGGTGGGCGGCCGGCTGGCGGTGATGCTGGACGGCGGCTTCCGCCGGGGTTCCGACATCGTCAAGGCGCGGGCGCTGGGAGCTGACGCCGTGCTGCTCGGCCGCGCCACGACATACGGCCTCGCTGCCGGCGGCGAGGCGGGGGTCGCCCACGCGATCGACATCCTGAAGACCGAGGTGGACCGGGTGGTCGGCCTGCTCGGCTGCGCCGACCTGTCGCAACTCGACACCAGCTTCCTGCGCTGGCCGGGCCGTCCGATACCGCCGGCCCGGAACGTCGAGCCCAGGCGCGGCATCCCGACCCCGGTCGCGGGGCAGGCAACGAATTCCAATCAGAAGAGGGAGGCCCAGATATGAGCAAGACAACACGGGTCGGCTTCATCGGTCTCGGGCTGATGGGCACGGGGATCGCGCGGAACATCCTGCGCAAGGGTTTCCCCGTCACCGTCCTGGCCCACCGCAACCGCCAGCCCCTGGAAGAGCTGCTGGCCGAAGGCGCCGCCGAGGCGGCGAGTGCCGCCGAACTGGCGCGCAATTCGGACGTGGTGATCGTCTGCGTCACCGGGACGCCCCAGGTCCGCGACGTCCTGTTCCGGGAAGGCGGCCTGCTGGAAGGCGTGCACGCCGGCCTGACCGTGATCGACAGCAGCACGGGCGATCCCGAGTTCGCCGCCGAGGCCGAGGCGGCCGTCACGGCGCGCGGCGGCCGATTCATGGATGCTCCCGTCAACCGGACGCCCAAGGAGGCGGCGGAAGGCCGGCTCAACGTGCTGGCCGGCGGCGATGCCGCGACGCTGGAGGACGTGCGCCCGGTGCTCGAAACCTATTCCGAGACCATCCACCATGTCGGGCCGCTGGGATCGGGATATCGCGCGAAGCTGATCCACAACTTCATCGCCCAGGGCACCGCCGTCCTGCTCGCCGAGGCGTTCTGCACCGCCGCCAAGGTCGGGCTGGACCTGGAGGCGTTCGCAGATCTCTGCCGGCTCAGCGGCGCGCACAGCCGCACCTTCGACCGGATCGTTCCCTTCGTCCTGGAAGGCGACGATTCCGGACAGAAGTTCACCCTGCGGAACGCCGTGAAGGACATGCGGTCCTATACCCGCCTGGCCGAGTCCGCGCCCGCCACGGCCTTTGCGGCGCAGGCCGTCCACCAGACCTACGTTCTTGCCACCAACCTGGGGCATGGCGACAAATATGTGCCTCATCTGTTCGATGTACTTGGGCAGATGAACGGAGTGACCGTCCGGGCCCGTTGAGGGCCGGACCCATCGACAAGGACCCGCAATCATGACAGCACAAGGACAGCCGCGCTTCCGAGGCGTTTTTCCGGTGGCGCCGACGGTGTTCACGGACTCGGGCGACCTGGACCTGGACGGCCAGCGCCGGTGCATCGACTTCATGATCGACGCCGGCTCCCACGGCATCTGCATCCTGGCCAACTTCTCCGAGCAGTTCGTGCTGACCGATGCGGAGCGGGAGCGTGTCCAGGACGCCGTCCTAGAGCATGTCGCCGGCCGCGTGCCGATCATCGTGACGACGACCCATTTCGGCACGTCCATCTGCGCCGAGCGCAGCCGGCGCGCCCAGGAGGCGGGAGCGGCCATGGTCATGATCATGCCGCCCTACCATGGCGCCACGTTTCGGGTGCCGGAGGAATCGATCTTCCAATTCTACCAGCGCGTGTCCGAAGCGATCGACATCCCGATCATGGTCCAGGACGCGCCGGTGGCCGGAACACCGCTTTCCGCGGCATTTCTCGCCCGGATGGCTCGCGAAATCGAAAACGTTTCCTATTTCAAGGTCGAGGTCCCGCAGGCCGCCGCCAAGCTCCGCACCCTGATCGAGCTGGGCGGCGACGCGATCGAGGGGCCTTGGGACGGCGAGGAGGCGATCACGCTGCTCGCCGATCTCGATGCGGGTGCGACCGGCGCCATGACGGGCGGGGGCTATCCGGACGGCATCCGGCAGATCATGGATCCGTACGAAGCCGGACGCCGCGAGGAAGCGGTCGAAGCCTATGGCCGCTGGCTGCCGCTGATCAACTACGAGAACCGCCAGGCCGGCCTGATCGCGGCCAAGGTTCTCATGAAGGAAGGCGGCGTCATCAAGTCCGAAGCGGTCCGCCACCCGCTTCAGCCGTTGCACCCGAAAACCCGCGCCGGGCTGATCGAAACCGCCCGGCGTCTCGATCCGCTCGTCCTCCGCTGGGCACGCTGAGGACGGACGGGGTCCCGAGAAACGGTTCCAGAGGAGTTAGTCGAACATGAAGATCACCGGTGACATGCTGATCGGCGCCAAGTCCGTGCGCGGTCGCGAAACCACGTTCTATGCGGTGAACCCCAGCAGCGGGGAGAAGATGGAGCCGGCCTTCGGCGGCGGCGGCGAAGCCGAGGTCCGCCAGGCCTGCGAGTTGGCCTGGGCCGCCTTCGACACCTATCGGGAAACCGGCCTGGAAGCCCGCGCGACCTTCCTGGAGACCGTGGCCCAGAAGATCATGGACCTGGGTGACGAACTGGTCGAGCGGGCCTCCGCCGAAAGCGGCCTGCCGCGCGGCCGGATCGAAGGCGAACGCGGCCGCACCGTCGGCCAGCTCCGCCTGTTCGCCGGGGTCGTCCGCGAGGGCGGCTGGATCGAGGCCCGGATCGACCCCGCCCTGCCCGAGCGCAAGCCCCTGCCGCGCCCCGACCAGCGCCAGCGCCACATCCCGCTCGGCCCGGTCGCCGTCTTCGGGGCCAGCAACTTCCCGCTCGCCTTCTCGGTCGCGGGCGGAGACACCGCCTCGGCGCTGGCCGCGGGCTGCCCGGTGATCGTCAAGGCCCACTCGGCCCATCCCGGCACGTCGGAACTGGTCGGCCGGGCCGTCCAGGCGGCGGTCGCGGAGTGCGGGCTGCCGGAAGGCGTCTTCTCCATGGTGTTCGGCGCCGGCAACTCGGTCGGCACCGCCTTGGTCTCGGATTGGCGGATCAAGGCCGTGGGCTTCACCGGATCGCGCCGGGGCGGCATGGCCCTGGTGAGCGTCGCGGCGGCGCGCCGCGAGCCGATCCCGGTCTATGCCGAGATGAGCAGCATCAACCCGGTGTTCCTGATGCCGGCGGCGCTGTCATCGCGTGCCGAGGCGCTGGGCAAGGGCTATGTCGCCTCGCTCAACCTGGGCGCCGGCCAGTTCTGCACCAACCCCGGCATCGTGCTGGCGCTGGATGGCCCGGACCTCGACCGTTTCCTGGAAACGGCCAAGGCGGAAGTGGGCAACAGCGCAGCCTCGACCATGCTGACGCCCGGCATCTTCGCCGCCTATGACGAGGGCGTGCGGAAGCTTTCGGGCAATTCGAAGGTTCGCCCGCTGGCCCGCGGCCAGGCCTGCGCCGGCCCGAACCAGTGCCAGACCGCCGTGTTCGAGACCGACGCCGCCAGCTTCCTGTCCGAGACGGACCTTCAGGAAGAGGTGTTCGGCGCCTCCTCCCTGGTGATCCGCTGCCCGGACATGGAGGCGGTGCGCACCGTCGCGGAGCATCTGGAAGGCCAGCTGACCGCCACGGTCCAGGCCGACGAGGGCGATCTCGACGCCGCCCGGACGCTGCTGCCGGTCCTGGAGCGCAAGGCGGGCCGCGTGCTGTTCAACGGCTGGCCGACCGGCGTGGACGTCAGCCACGCCATGGTCCATGGCGGCCCCTTCCCGTCCACTGCGGACGGCCGCAGCACCTCGGTCGGGACGCTGGCGATCCGGCGCTTCCTGCGCCCGGTCTGCTACCAGGACGTTCCGGCCGGCCTGCTGCCGGAAGCTTTGAAGGACGGCAACCCGCTGAACCTGTGGCGCCGCGTCGACGGCGAGATGGCCCGCGACTGAGGCTGCTATTCGGCCTGGCGCATGACGCAGGGGGAGGTGCCGGTCGGCACCTCCCCTTCTCTTTTCATCCGGCCTTCGGGACCGCGTCGTAGAAGCTGTAGTCGAACAGTTCGTCCAGGTTGACCGGCTTCACCTGGGTGCCCAGGGTCTGCTGGAAGTCCTGGAGCACGGCCGTGGCTTCACGGATGACATGGGGGTCGGCGACCAGGTTGGTGCTGGGGGACCGCAGCGCCTTGTCGATGATCCGCGGTTCCACCAGCCCCTTGCCGACGAAGGCGGTGACGTGGTCGGCCGCCCGGTCCTGCCGGGTTCGGGCGAAGTCGGTCGCGCGGACGTGAAGTTCGACCAGCGTCGCGACGGCGTCCCGGTGGGCGGAGATGACGGTCTCGCGCACCGCCAGCACGGCGCCCGGCTGGCGCGGCAGCATGGCGCTCGCCTGGGCGACGATGCGGGCCGTCGGGTCGCGTTCCTGCACGATCGTCAGGATCGGCTCCAGTATCGAGGCGCCCTCGACCGCACCGGCGAGCAGGGCCTGCTGCACCTGGTCCTCGCCGACGCCGACGATCTCGACATGCCCGGGATCGGCCTGGGCGACGCGGTTCAGGTAATATCGCAGAACCGTGTCCGGCACCGACCCCGTCGGCAGCGTGGCGATCTTGGCCGGGCGCCCCGCCCGCTCGTAGAAATCCTTGAATCCCTCCGCAGCCGAGGGCGCCGCCGCCATCATTTCCGCGAAGGGGCCGCGGCCGATCAGCGCCACCTGATCGATGATGTTCGACGCGAGCACCTTGATGTCGATGCCCCGCGAGCGGGCGACCATGGCGGGCCCGATCCCGACATAGGCCACGTCCAGGCTGCCGGACGCCAGGGCTTGGACCATGGCGGGACCCGACGAGAACTGGGTCAGTTCCAGCTTGAGGCCCGCCTTTCCGGTCCAGCCCTCCCCTTCCATCACGAAGAGCTGGGTCATGGGAATGATGGGGATGTAGCCCACCCTCAACGTCACCGGTGCCGACATGGCGGCGACGGGCAGCAGGGACGCCGCGGCTGCGATGCCTGTGAGGTGGACGAACCGGCGGCGGGACAAGGCGATCGACATGGGCGGGCGCTCCGGAAGGTTATGCTTTTCTCCGACCTTAGCATTCCGGGGCCACGGAATCGTGGGGCATCCCTGGTACCGACCCTGGCCGATCGTCAGAGGTGCCACGATGCACCCCTCCCTATCCTGCCCTATCGATCATAATCGGAATTGCCTTTCCCTTATGCGGGGACGGCTGCTCTCCTGGGGCAGTCTCCCCCGATACGGACACCGTCCTGATGCTGAATACCGGTAAATCCCTACTGATCGCGGCCAGATTTGCCGTTGCCGTCGCGACCGGCATGCTCGTCCCGCAGGAAGCCATGGCGCAGCAGCCGCGGGAAACCCCCGGGACGGCGGCGGCCCCCCTCCGCAAGGGAGGGCAGTCCCCGGCGGAGCGGATCAACGCCTGGACCGTCGGCCTGGCCGGCGGGCAGCTGGAAGGGGCGCCGCTCCGTCTGGCGTCGGAGATCGCGCGCATCGTGGACGATGGCGACAATGCCCATGTCCTGCCGATCGTCACGCGGGGCCCGACCGAGAACGTGAACTCCCTCCTCTATCTCCGGGGGGTGGACATGGCCATCATCAACACGGATGTGATCGAGGAATACAAGGCCCAGGTGCCGAACATCCAGCAGCAGATCACCTACGTGCTGAACCTGTTTCCCTCGGAACTGCATGTGTTCGTGCGGCCGGAAATCCAGTCGCTCGACGACCTCAAGGGCAAGAAGGTCAACTTCAACACCCTCGGCACCGCGGCAGCCTATTCGGGACCGCTGATATTCACGCGGCTGGGCCTCGACGTCGACAAGACGTTCATTCCCCACCCGGTGGCGCTGGAGCAGATGCGCAACGGCACCGGCGACATGGCCGCGGTCGTTTTCATCACCTCCAAGCCGGTCGATGCCTTCCTCAAGGGCCGATGGGAGCCGGGATTCAAGTTCATGCCGGTCGAGTACGACAGGAAATTCGAGGATTACTATCTTCCGTCGCGGCTGGAGCCGTCCGACTATCCGAGCCTGATCCCCGAAGGCAGCCAGATCACGACCATAGCCGTCCCGACCTTCCTGGCCGCCTACAACTGGCCGCGAAGCTCCGACCGCTATCGGCGGATGGCCCGCTTCGTCGACCACCTGTTCAGCCGCATGCCGACCCTTCAGGGTCCGGGGTTCGATCCGAAGTGGAAGAACGTCAACCTTGCGTCCAGGGTGCCCGGGCTGGAGCGCTACCGCGCAGCGCAGGAATGGCTGGACAAGTCCGGACCGGCCCAGGAAAGCAGCCTGCCGCGATGACGACCCCGCCTGCCGACAGAAAATTCCCGCGGTCCGCCGGTCCGGATCGACGGAAGAGATTGGGGCATTGCATCCTGGCGGCGGCCTTGCTGCTGTCCGCCATCGGGCCGGCATCGGCGCAGACCGCCGCCGATACCCCCCGGACGGGGGCCGCCGACTGGGTCATCAGCGAAACCGCCTCCCCCGTGGACTACAGCCGGCAGGTCAGCGCCACCCTGCTTTCCGCGGAATCCTCCGGAGGGCGCGAGATGTCTTTCGCCATGCATTGCAGGCAGGGGAAGACCGAGCTGCTGCTCGGAGTCCCCGATTTCGCACGCTATCCCGCGGGCACCGCCCTGGTGCTGGAATTCCTGGCGCTGAACCAGGAGGCGGTCCGGGACCAAACGGTGGAGCGCCGCTGGGTCCAGCATCGCGGCCAGGAGCGGCGATGGAACGAACTGGGCGGAACCACGGACGTGTCGCTGCGCGGCGAAGCCGTCACATTCCTCAAGCAGCTGCCGGACGGAGGCCGGCTGTTCGTGCGGGCGAAGGACAGGCAGGGCATCCTGCATGAAGCCGAATTCGATCTCGCGGGGTTCGGTGCCGTCCGCGAAAAATTCGCCGCCGCCTGCGGCTGGCCCGCCTGATTGTCCCTTCTCCCTGTTCGAAGGACCGACCGGACCTTATCTACCGGTGTGGACCACGTTCATACAGGGTTCTCTCGAAGGAGGCTTTCCGATGCCATCATCCGATGACTGGCAGATCCCCCCCGAATTCCAGCCGGATCCCGGTGCGGTAGCCTTTGATTTGGATCGCGTCCTGTCATCGGTGGTGTCCCTGCGGGCAAGTGTTCCCGCCGATGCCTTCACCGCCGAAACCTTGGGGACGCAGCGGGCGGGCCAGGGTGCCGTGATCCGCGAGGACGGCCTGGTGCTGACCATCGGCTACCTGATCGCCGAGGCCGAGGAGATATGGCTCACGACCAATGGCGGCCGCGCCGTCAAGGGACATGTCCTTGCCTACGACTACGACAGCGGTTTCGGCATCGTCCAGGCGCTGTCGCCGCTGGGCGTGCCGGCTCTGTCCCTGGGGAACTCCCGCCTTGCGACGGTCGGCGAGCATGTGGTGGTCGGCGGGGCCGGCGGCCGGGTTCACTCCCTGGAGGCGCGGGTGGCGGCGCGGCAGGAGTTCGCCGGTTACTGGGAATACCTGCTCGACGACGCCATCTTCACGGTACCCGCGCACCCGAACTGGGGCGGCACGGCGCTTCTCGGAGCGCAGGGCGAACTGCTCGGCATCGGGTCTCTCCAGTTGCAGTCCCGTGACCCCGGCGGGCGCCTCGTTCCGCTCAACATGAGCGTGCCGATCGACCTGCTGAAGCCGATCTTGGACGATCTTCTGAGGCTCGGCCGCTCCAGCGGACCCTCCCGGCCCTGGCTCGGGCTCTACGCCACCGAGGACGAGCGCGACCGCGTCGTCCTGGCCGGACTGGCGGGCGACGGCCCGGCGCGGCGGGCGGAGCTTCGCGCCGGCGACATCATGTGCGCCATCGCGGGCAAGCCGATCCAGTCGCTCGCCGGGTTCTACCGGTCCCTGTGGTCGCTCGGCCCCGCGGGAATCGACGTGCCTCTCACCGTGGAGCGCGAAGGCGACGTGTTCGATCTCCGCGTCGGCTCCGCCGACCGCAGCCGCTTCCTGAAGCCCAATCGGCTGCATTGACGGGGGCGATGACGGAAAGGCGGCGTAACGGCCGGCCGGTTCAGGTGTTCACATCATACGACTACCCGGATCGGAGCCGCCCGTGCGCGTCGCGCTGTTCATCACCTGCTACAATGACACCCTGTTCCCGCAGACCGGCATCGCCACCGTCCGCCTGCTGGAGCGGCTGGGCCATACCGTCGAGTTCCCGGAGGATCAGACCTGCTGCGGTCAGATGCACTCCAACACGGGCTATGGCGACGAGGCCATCCCGCTGATCAGGCGTTTCGTCAAGTCGTTCCGGGATGCCGAGGTGATCGTCTCGCCCTCGTCGTCCTGCGTTTCGAACATCCGCACCGCCTGGCTCCGCACCCTGGCCGACACCGGCGACGAGGCTTTGAAGCGCGATGTGGCCGAGCTGGTGCCGCGGGTGTTCGAGCTGTCGCAGTTCCTGGTCGAGCGGCTCGGGATCGACGACGTCGGGGCCTATTATCCCCGCCGCGTCACCTACCACCCGACCTGCAACTCGCTGCGCGCCCTGAAAGTCGGGGAAGCGCCGATGAGGCTGCTCGCCAAGGTGCGCGGCCTCGACCTCGTGGAGCTGCCGGACGCGCTGGAATGCTGCGGCTTCGGCGGCACCTTCGCGGTCAAGAACGAGGACACCTCGGTCGCCATGCTGTCGGACAAGATGCGGTCGGTGCTGGGCACCCGGGCGGAGATCTGCACCGCCCTGGACAGTTCGTGCCTGATGCATATCGGCGGCGGGCTGCACCGGCTGCGCAGCGGCGTGCGGACCGTCCATCTGGCGGAAATCCTGGCTTCAACGGAAAAGGACTTCATCCATGGCGAGCGCCGCTGAGCCGCACACCTTCCCGCAGCTGGCGAAGCGCGCGGTCGCCGACACCCAGCTCCGGCGCAACATCGGCAACGCCACCCAGACGATCCGCACCAAGCGCGCCGCCGTGGTCGCCGAAGTGCAGGACTGGGAGGAGCTGCGCGAGGCCGGCCGCTCCCTGAAGGAGCACACGCTGCGCAACCTGGACCGTTACCTGGTCCAGCTGGAGGAGGCGGTGACCAAGGCCGGCGGGCAGGTCCACTGGGCGCGCGACGGTGCCGAGGCCACGCGCATCGTCACCGAGATCGCCAACCGCCACTCCGTCAAGGAGGTGATCAAGGTCAAGTCGATCACGACCGAGGAGATCAAGCTGAACGAGGCGCTGGAGGCGGCCGGCATCCGGCCGTTCGAGACCGACCTTGCCGAGCTGATCATCCAGCTGGGCGACGACGTCTCCTCCCATATCCTGGTGCCCGCGATCCACCGCAACCGGGCGGAAATCCGCGAACTGTTCATGCGGAAACTGGGACTGGCCGAGCTGTCGGACCGCCCGTCCGACCTGACCGCCGCGGCGCGCACATATCTGCGCGAGAAGTTCCTGACCGTGCCCATGGCGGTCAGCGGAGCCAATTTCGGCATCTGCGACACGGGCACGATCTGCGTCGTGGAGTCGGAGGGGAACGGGCGCATGTGCCTGACGCTGCCCAAGGTCCTGGTCAGCGTGATGGGGATCGAGAAGCTGGTCCCGACCTGGGAGGACATGGAAGTCTTCCTCCAGCTCCTGCCGCGCTCCTCCACCGGCGAGCGGATGAACCCCTACAACTCGCTGTGGACCGGTGTCACGCCGGGGGATGGCCCGCAGGAATTCCACCTCGTGCTGCTCGACAACCGCCGCACCGACGTGCTGGCCGACAGGACCGGGCGGCAGACGCTCAACTGCATCCGGTGCAGCGCGTGCCTGAACGTCTGCCCCGTCTATGCCCGGACGGGCGGCCATGCCTATCATTCCGAGTACCAGGGGCCGATCGGCGCGATCCTGACGCCCCAGCTCCACGGGATGGACGAGGCGGCCTCGCTCCCCTTCGCCTCGACGCTGTGCGGCGCCTGCTACGAGGTCTGCCCGGTCAAGATCAACATCCCCGAGGTGCTGGTGCATCTGCGCACCCGCGCGGTCGCCCGAAGCGGATTCAACATGGAGAAGCTGGCCATGGGGGCCGCGATCCGGATGTTCGACAATCCCGGCCTGCTGGAGACGGCGCAGAAGATCGCGCGGGTGGCGCAGCGGCCGTTCGTCAGCGACGGCTACATCACGGGCGGGCTGGGTCCGGTGCGCCAGTGGACCAGGGCCCGCGACCTGCCCGCCATCCCCGGCCAGAGTTTCCGCGACTGGTGGAGGACACGCCGGTGAGCGCCGCGCGCGAGGAGATCCTGGGCCGCATCAGGGGAGCCCTGGCCGGCGATCCCGCCGGGGAGGTCGCGGTCGCCCGCGGCTACCGGAAGACCTCCGACCTGTCGGGCGCCGCCCTGGCCGACCGCTTCGCCGAGCGGGCCGAGGCCTACAAGGCGACCGTGCGGCGGGTCGATGCCGCCGGGGCAACGGAGGCGATCCGGCGGCTTCAGGGGCGTTTCGTCGTGCCGTCCGATCTGGCGGAGTCCTGGCTGCCGGCCGATTTCGTGCGGGATGATGGAAACCTGAGCCACCGCGAGCTGGACGCCGTCGTCGGCGTGGTCACCGGCTGTGCCATCGCCATCGCCGAGACAGGGACCATCGTGCTGGATGCCGGGGCGGAACAGGGGCGCCGGGCGATCACCCTGCTGCCCGATTTCCATGTCTGCATCGTTCCGGTCGAACGGATCGTCGGGTCGGTGCCCGAAGCCATCGGGGCGCTGCGCGGCTCCCTGCCCCGCCCCTTGACCTTCATGTCGGGACCGTCGGCGACCTCGGACATCGAACTGAACCGGGTCGAAGGCGTCCACGGTCCGCGCCGGCTGGAGATCCTGATCGTCGGAGAAGCCTGACGGTCCGGCACGCCGGTTCTGATGAGTCGGTTGTCGGCCGGAGCCGGGCTGACGGGGTCAGCTACCTGTTGTCTGGCGCCGCTCGCCTCCCGCCACCCGGAAGACCGGCATCTCCAGGTTGACGCCCTTCAACTGGGCCATTCGGCGTTCGACGGCGAAGGGTTCCAGCAGTTCCCCGACGCCGGGATAGTCATGGACGTCCCCGGTCAGGTAAATCTCCTCTGCCTGGGCAAGGCTCTGCACCCGCGCCGCGATGTTCACCGCCTGGCCGAAGTAATCGAGCTGGTTGTTCGACGTGACCGCGATCGACGCCCCCTTGTGCAGCCCGATCTTGAGGATCAGCGGCCGGTCGATATGGTCGCGGTTGAACCTGTCCATCTCGTCGAGCATGGCGACCGCGGCGCTGACCGCATCGCGCGGGTTCAGGAAGGCCGCCATGACGGCATCGCCGATGGTCTTGATCACGGTGCCGCCGTTGGCGACGGACACGTCCTGAATCCGGTCGAAATGCTGCTGCACCAGGGAAAAGGCGCTGAGGTCGCCGATCCTGTCGTACAGGGCCGTGGAACTCTTCAGGTCGGTGAACAGCAGGGTTATGTCCTTGACGCCGATCCCCTCTGTCGCCCGGATCAGTTCGGACCTGAACAGGGTGCGGAAGGTCTGCGTGGTCAGCAGCCGCTTGCCGGTGAGGAACGGCCTGAACCGGATATCCGGGTGGGAAAATCCCGGCGAAGTCAGGGTAAGGCCGAACAGGCGGCGCCGAGCCGAGGCGTTCCGGATCTCCAGCACGATCCTGCCGGGAGCTATCCGGCCCGATGCCGGCGCGCACGATCTGTCCTGATAGTTCAGGGTGAGCGGTCGCGGCGCGGGCGGCGCGTCCTTGGCGACGGTGAATTCGAAGCCGTCGTCGGCATCGAAGTCCCACCCCAGCAGGGTTCCCTCCTGCACGTCGATCTCGATCCGCTCGACCGCGTGCGGCGGTATGAAACGAACCTCCGGGGTCGCATCGGCGAAGTGGGCGATCCAGGGTTCCCCGTCCGGCGTCACGCCGTCGAGCGTGACGCGGCATTCGAAGCAGTAATCCCGTGCCGGCAGGCGGTCCGGATCATGGAACCTGATCCGGCGGACATTGGCGCAGACCGTGAAGGTGACGGTGATGTAGTCGTCCAGGACAGCTTCGTAATCGGTACGGCACAGGGCGCAGCGATAGTGTTTTTCGAGCGTGCGCAGGCTGCCGAAGCTCTCGACGATGCAGGCGCACATCGGGCAGACCAGGAGCCAGTCCATCTCGAACAGGCCGAGCGAGGACGCGTGAAGGAACAGGTCGATGGCTTCCCGCTCGGCGATGCCCCGTTCGGCGCCGAACGCCAGCGGGTTGATCCGGTAGAGGTCCCGGTCGTCCGCCGTCCGCAGGAATCCTTCGAGCTTCGACATGACCCGCGGGCTCCAGGCCCGCACCGTTTCAAGCGTTGCGAGGCGCTTGTCCAGTTCCGCCTCGTCGATCCCCGTCTTCATTGTTTCCCCCCTCGTTCGAACGATCGCCACCGAGGACTCTCTGCTTCCGCAAAGAACAAAACATGAACTTCATTCTACAGCACTGGTCCCGATGCACCAGTGCTCATTAGGGGCGGTGACCGGATCGGCTACCCCGGGATCGCGGATCATGATCAGGTGCCGGCCGGCGGCGCCTCCTTCATTCTCTGCTTCGCCTGGCGGTACTGTTCCTTGAACGCCGCCTTCAGGGCCTGCTTGCTTATCCGGCCGTCCTGCTTGAAATAGGCCTCGGCCGTGTGGCCCACCGCATAGGTCACGGCCCCGCACAGAACCGCGTCCGCCGCCATGGCCGGGATCGTCCCCAGGCCGGTGAGCTTGAGGGCGTCGTTGACGAACTTGCCGCCCGCGAGCAGCAGGCCGGTCGAAAGCCCCATTCCCCTCAGGATCTGAAACAGCAATCCCTTGGCCTTGGCCTTGTCCCACAGATGGCCGTAGGCCCGGCCGATGAACACGATCATCGTCATGTTGATCATCACGAGGGCGACCCAGGAGACGGCGGGCCATGCCCCCCAGAAGGCGGCCTGCGCGGTCGCGTGGTTGATGATCGCCGCGGCCCGTTCCTCCGGGGTCCGGGTATCGTCGTCGGCTTCCTCGAAGCTCTTGTCGATCTCCTCCGCCTTGGGTTCGGGCAGTTTCTCCGCGGCCATCACGCTCCCTCGGCTCCCGTGGAGGCCGGTTTGCGGCCGCCTGTCTCGTCGGCCACCTCGCTGATCGCCTCGGCCAGGGTTTCGAGCACGTCGGCGAGCTGGCCGGGCGGCAGTTCCTCGGCCTCCACCCCGGCGGCCTCCAGCATGCGGACCACTTCGTCGGGGTCGAGGTTACGGGTCAGAATCTCGAGGTGATCGCCGTCGAGCGATGCCAAGGCATCGCTCACGGCATCGCCGGCAACGCCGAAATGGCCTCGCAGGGTTTCGACCAATTGGTCGACATCGATCATCGCCATCTCCTGCTCATGGTCGGCTGGCCACCCCGGCGCTCCCGAGAAAGGAATTAGGGGCTGTACCAAAGTCGGTTGAAACAACATCAGGTTCGACATGTTGGCATGAGGAGAAATCGCAGATTATCCGGTGACCCATGACGGACCTTTTGCAGCCCGCCACGGCGGATGCCCCCTTCGATTGGAATTTCCCGGTTCGGCCGGGTTGGGGTAGCGGGACGGACACGCCTTCCCGTCCCGCGGATGACGGATATGCGCGATGCTGGCAGGCGGTCCTGGCGGATCTGCTGGACCAGGCGCTGACGGTGGACACCTTCATCGAGACGGCCCGGCAGGCGTTCGGCGAGGACTGTACCGTGGTCGCGCCCGGCGAAGGCATCTCGATGCAGCAATTCGTGCCGCCCCGGCGGATCATCATCACGAACATGGCGAATGACATGGTCACGGGAGCCGCCTGCTATTAGCCGGCTGCCGGCCAAAGATCAGGGCTGGCCGGCGGTCCCGCCGACCTCGTTCGCCGGGGTGTGCATGTCCGGGGCCACGGGACCGCCCTCGGCCGCCGTGCCGGAAAGCCTGGCGGCGATCTCGGCGACGTGCCGGCCCTGGAAGCGGGCTCCATCCAGCTCGTTCCGGCTGGGCTGACGCGACCCGTCGCCGCCGGCCAGGGTGCTGGCGCCATAGGGCGTTCCGCCGCTGACCTCGTCCAGCCGCGTCTGTCCGGGGAAGCTGTAGGGCAGTCCCACGATGATCATGCCGTGGTGCATCAGGTTGGTGATGATCGAGAACAGGGTGGTTTCCTGCCCGCCATGCTGGGAGGCGGTGCTGGTGAAGGCGCTGCCGACCTTGCCGACCAGCGCCCCCTTGACCCACAGGCCGCCGGTCTGGTCCCAGAAGTTCGCCATCTGGGACGTGATGCGGCCATAGCGGGTGGGCGTGCCGACGATGATGGCGTCGTATGCGCCGAGCTCGTCCGGGCTGGCAATGGGCGCTGCCTGGTCCAGCTTCATGTGGGCGGCGCGGGCGACGTCCTCGGGAACGAGTTCCGGCACCCGCTTGACGGCGACCTCCGTGCCCGGCACCGACCGGGCTCCCTCGGCAATGGCGTTCGCCATCTGCTCGACATGACCATAGCTCGAATAATACAGCACCAGCACTTTCGGCATCGACCAACACCCTCTCGAAGACAGCGGAACATGTCCGGCGCCGATCGGGGGCGACGCCGGCCTGCCGTGACAACCGCCGCTGTTTCTCTTTGTTCCTGATCGGGCACCGGGATGAAGGCGCCCCGAAAGGCCGACCTGCCGTCGAGACCATGCCGGACGCGGGTTGTTGAGAAGAACGAGCCTCGCGGGATCTCCTTGGCAGGAACCGATGGGGGAGGAAGCGATGGGGGAGGAAACGATGGAACGCAGGTTTGTCTGGCCGGCTGTCTGCTGCGTTGGTCTTGCCCTTGCAGCGATCGGATTGTTCTGGGTCTTCGGCGATCATGCGGGGGTAAGCCTGACCGCCGGCTGGGCGGCGGCACTTGCCGTCGCCGCCACGATGGCGCTCGGCATCGGTCTGATGGCGGTCATCTTCTATGGCCGGCGAAGCCGGCGCGACCAGGCGGTGGACCGGGGGAACCATAGGGACGACTGACCCGCCTCCGGGCGGGTCCGATCGTCGTCACGTGACCGTCAGTAGCGCCCCGGCGTGCCGCTGCCTCCTCCCATCTGATCTCCGCTCCCGCCATCTTGCCGGGTAGCGCCATAGGCCTTGATCTCGGCGTCGAGCTCCATGCGGCGGCGCCCCTGCGGGGAATCGTCCGGCGCGTCGCGAAGCTGCTGGAACTCCTGCATGGCCTTCTCGAACTCTTCGGTACTGCTGATCGGCATGTCTCGCTCCGGTTTCGGGTGTCCCTAGCCTCAACAGATATGGTGACGAAACGGCGAGACGATTTTTTCAGCCACTCACATAATGCGGCTCCGGGCGGCGGTGCAGATCCTCGTAATGGACGAGGACAGGCTCGCCGAGCGGGACCGGCCGGCCGTCGCGCCAAGTCCATTCGCCACGGTCGCAGTCCGCCGCACGGACATAGCCGTTGATGTAGAGCCGCCGGTCATGGCTGGACCGGTTGGCGGCCGACCCGTGGATCATGTACGGGTGCCACAGGCCGACGTCGCCCGGCTCCATCGCGAAATCGACCAGCTTGGCGGGGTCGAGGCCGTATCGCTCCAGCGCCTCCTCCGCGATGCCGGACCCCAGGATGCTCGCCCGCGGCATCAGGTCCAGGTCGCCGAGCAGGTGGCTGCCGGGATAAAGGCGCATGGCCCCGCTCTCGGCGGTATGCGGGTCCACGGCGAGGCCGGTCTGCACATAGGACCCTGACAGGTTCCGGTAAGCCTCGCGCGGGCGGCGGAACCGGCTGTCCTGGTGGAAGGCGTAATCGCCGCCGGCCGCCCCGGGCGGTTTCCAATGCAGTTGGTTGATGATCTGCTTGAGATCGCCCCCCAACAGCGGCTCGATCAGCCGAAACATCCTGTCGTCCTGACGGAATGCGTTCAGCACCGGGTCGCCGTAGGACGGCCACTGCACCATGCGGACCGTATGGCCCAGATTTCCGTCGTCGGCGACGCGGACGTGGAAATTGCCGTGGCGGAAACTGCTGGGGTGCTTCAGCCCGGCCTGGAACTGACGGTCGAAGGCTTCGGCCAGCGTCGCCACCTCCGTGGCGGTGAAGACGCCCCGCACGACGATGAACCCGTCACGGCGATAGGCATCCCGGATCTCGGATGCGGACGGCATAGGCATGGTCGGCGTCTCCGGTCAAAGGGCGGCATTCCTCGATTTCTCGCATTCCAGCGCTTTTTTCGTCAATCATCCCGCGTGGAGCCCCGACAGAGTACACCTCAAGCGCCGATCGTCCCCGGCTGCCCGGACCCGACATGGCACGCAGTGGCGATCTGGAGTTTCCTTGGGGAAACGGCATCCGTCCGGCTTCCGCCCCAAGTCCACATATCCGGCGACGAATTAATACTTATGCGCCGAAGAATGCGACTATACTTCGGGCAGCCGCGAGCATCTACTTGGATGCGGGCGGGGAACGTCGATGCTTGCTCTTCATGACTGCATATCCAGAATCCAATGATGTCGGTTGTCCGGATGCTCACCGCACAGATCGGCTACGCCGGGGCTGTTGCAGGTTCCGCCATCGGTCGGCCGCGCCCTTCGTTCGGCGGAGGTGAAGCGACAGGATGAAGCATTCGCCAGCGGGTCGGCGCGATGGCCGGGTCGGTCGCTCCCATGATCCTGAACCGGCTCGGCATGGTGACGATCCCGTTCTGCTGCGAGGATGAAATGATGGCGCACTGGGCAGAGGGAATTCGATGCGCCAGGGCCGCGATGCGGCGCCGCGTTCCCAGTTGCAGACAATCGATATCGGCGAAGGCAACAACGACAAGGGAGTAAGAAATGTCCAGGGATGGTTTGTTTCTGTCGCGCCGCGAGCTACTGATCGGAGCTTCCGCCGCAGGCGTCGTGGGAGGTCTGGCGGGGCCGCTCGGAGCGCCCGCCCTGGCCCGGGCGCCGATGCTCAACACCCAGGCGCCGTACTTCTATCGTTTCAAGCTCGGCGATGCCGAGGGGACCATTGTGTCGGACGGCACCCTGCCGCTGGGCGATCCGCGCAAGAACTTTGCCGGTCTCTCCGAAGAGGAGATCGGGAGCCAGCTTGCCGACAACTTCCTGCCGGACGACAACGCCGTGCTGGAGCAGAACGCGCTCGTGCTGAATACAGGTGACCGGCTCGTGCTGTTCGACACCGGCATGGGAAGCCTTCAGCTCTTCGGGCCGACCACGGGAAAGCTGATGAACAGCCTCCGGCAGGCCGGCATCGATCCCAAGGACATCGACGCCGTGGTGATGTCGCACGCCCATATCGACCATTGCGGCGGCTGCATGGCTGACGACGGCTCGCGGAATTTCCCGAATGCCCAGTACTATATCACCCAGGCCGATTACGAGTTCTGGACCAACGAGGCCAACGTCCCCGCCCAGTTCAAGGTCTTCCTGGACACAGCCGTCAAGAACCTCACACCCAACCGCGACCGGATAAGGTTCATCAAGGACGGTGAGGAGTTCCTGCCCGGCATCCATGCGATCCTGGCACCGGGGCACACCGTCGGGCACACGATCTTCATGATCAGTTCAGGCAACAGTTCGCTGTGCTACATCGCGGACCTGGCCCATCATCCGGTCCTGCTGCTGGAAAAGCCGCTGACCGAGTTCATGTACGACACCGACCCAAAGCAGTCGGCCCAGTCGCGCATGAAGATGCTGAGCATGCTGGCGGCGAACCGGACCCCGATCCTCGCATACCATTTCGCGTGGCCGGGCATCGGCCACGTCGCGAAGCAGGGCGAGGGTTTCCGCTACCATCCCCAGGGCATGAAAATGGAACTCTGACAGGCGGAATGCCGGCCAAGCTCGTCCTTGGCCGGCCCCTGCCGATCAGCCAAAGGCGTCCGACGACGGTGGAACGCCGAGAAGATCCACGAACTGCTGCTCGAACCAGTGCAAGGCGCCGTGCAGGCTCTTGCCCTCGCCACGGACTTCCGCCAGTCCGGTTTCCATGTTGTCGATCGCCTCCCCAAGCACGGTCGGAAGGTCGATCTCGGGGCCGAGTTCCCGGGCGAGCATGCCCAGTCCGCCGAACGACGCCATCTCTGCCGTGAGTGCCAGCGTGCTCAGGCCAGCGTAGAGGCTGGCCTCCGCATCCTTGAGCCCGCCGCCGGCATCCAGCCCGGCGATACCGCCGATGAGGTCGGCGTGGGCGGATACCAGGTCGGCCGGCGTCAGACCATCCGCGTCGGTGGCAAAACCTTCGATTGTCCGGTCATGCGTCTTGAACAGGTCGTCGAGGGCGTCGACCGGGATGCCGTCCTCTCCCGCATCGTTGAAAGGCCCGCCATAATCACCGTAGGACGGGATTTTGATCCCTCCCCGAGGGAACTCCTCCGACAGGTTCGGGCCGAACTTCGGATTGAACGTGATCGTCTTTTCCCAATCGATATGCATCGATAACCATCTCCGGGTTGCGCAATGCGGCGATCCTAAATGCGGAACGGCGCCGAAGGTCAACCTGGAGTTAGATCATGTACCGATGCACCGGCCTCCCCCGCCGGATCAGAGCAGGAACATGGATTTCTCGACAGCCGCGATGCCGAAGACCTGGATTTCGAAGTCCGGCCGGCCGTCACCGTTCACGTCGCCCTGCACGAGCTTGAAGTTCTTGACCTTCGACCATGCCAATGTTCCGGCGGTCCTGCCGAGGCCCCCTTCCCCGATGAAGGTGAAGGCTTGGTTTCCGGCTGCCGCCGCGTTGGCGTCGATCCCCGTCAGGTCGATGCGGTCGAGGCCGCGTTCGAAATCGAGGATGCTGTCCCGCTGCCCCCAGCCGGGAACGCTGTCCCTGGCCGCTTCGAAAACGAAACGGTCGGCTCCGCTTCCGCCGTAGAGCCGGTCCATGCCCGCTCCGCCCTTCAGGACGTCGTTGCCCTCGCCGCCCTTGAGGATATCCTTGCCGGCGCCGCCTTCGAGGAGGTCGCCGCCGCTGCCGCCGTACAGGTGGTCGTTGCCGTCGCCACCGAACAGGCTGTCGTTGCCTTCCAGGCCGTGCAGCTTGTCGGAACCGTCCCCGCCGCGGATCGTGTTGGCCTCCTTGTTCCCCCGGCCGGTCACTCCGGAAGAGGCTGTGATGGTGAGGTTCTCGACCGAGGAGTTCAAAGTCCAGGAGATCGACGACAGGACGGTGTCCCGCCCCTCGCCGGCATGCTCTTCGATCCGGTCGCCCGCATTGTCGACCACGAAGGTATCGTCGCCGGAACCGCCGATCATCCGGTCGGCACCGGTCCCGCCGTCGAGAGTATCGTTCCCGCTGCCGCCGGAGAGATGGTCCGCCCCTCCCTTGCCGAACAGGGCATCGTTCCCCGCGTTGCCGACGAGCACGCCGGGGTCGTCGTCGCTGGTCAAGCGGTCCGCGTAGGGCGATCCGAGCACGTTGTCGATCCCGCTCAGACGATCGTCGCCGCCGCCGCCGCTGGCCCTGCCGAGGGAGAGATCGACGACCACTCCCGATTTGGCCCAGCTGTAGTCCACGAGATCCCGGTCGTAGTCACCCCTGAACACATCGTCCGCAGCGGTCCCGCGGAAGGCGCCGGAAGAAGACAATTCTCCATTGTCGTATCCGGAGCGGTCGAAATGGAGGCCCACCTCCCCCGCTGACACGAAGCCGGCGGTCCCCACCTTGATCGATCCGGAATAGGGGTGGTTCGGAAAGGTTATGGTGTCGCCCTTGCGGACCGCGCCGTCCAGCCAGGCCGACGGATAGACGGAGTTGTACTCGGCTCTCTGGCCGTGCTGCTCCGTGACCAGCACGTTCTTGAAGGAGACCGGGTACTTCTGGTCGCCGGGCTGGGAGAAGTAATACAGCCAGGATTTCGCATCGCCGCCCGGCAGCTTCCGCATCTCGACGTTTTCGAGGGTCACGGACCCGATCGGATCCCTGGGCTGCAGGAACAGGCCCTGGTACGTCGTCGTGCCGGTGACGTTGTAGAACTTGAGATCCCCGACCGGCCCCTGGGGCTGGAACACGTCGCCGTGAGTCCCGTGGTAGCTGCCCTTCACGTTCTCGATCAGGGAGTTCTGCAGGGTGAAGTCCGCCCGCTTGCCGGCGGCGCTGTAGAAGTTGATCGCGTCCTTCTCGCCGGCGTACCGGTGGTCGATATGCACGCCTTCGACATGGACCGACCCGTTCACCTTGGTGAAATTGAGGGTGCCGGCCGCGGAGCCGTGCGATTGCGGTTCGAACTTGCCGCCGATCAGGACGATGTTGTTCCCGCCGGTTGTCTGCAGCCGGTCCAGAGTCCTCACCTCGTCCGAAGCGATGAACAGGACATCCTCATCCCTATCGAAGGTCCACACGGTTCTTGAACCTGTCTTGCTCAGATCAATGACAGTGTGGTCCGGCTTGAGAACCGGAGCATCCCAACGTTTCGCCGGACTTTGAGACATGCAGAACACCTGAAACAGAATAATGGGTTCCGTCAGGTTGCGTTCTACGGGTTAATAATACCTATATCGATTTTTCTATTAACCATAATACCGCTGTGTACATCAGCACGGGCCTCCAACATTGGCGCTGGCGATGTATGATTTCGATCAAATCTTATAAAATGCTTCCTTTTTTACGACGGTGGTCTGCGGAAATCGGGATTTGGAGTGTCGTGGGATCGACGGCGCGGTATGCTGACGCGGAAAGGCCCCGCGCTTGAGGAAGCGCGGGGCAGTGCGAGGTTTGAGCGCGGTACCGCATCGCGCGGCCGTTATCATCCGACAGGAGTTACTAACAACCTGTTAACCATAATTATGCAGAATTTTATCATTTTTTTGTAGCCAGCTTCTTACACGGACCGGTCTATAAGGAATGGTCCAGAGCGTCCTACCGATCCGGCATCTACAGGGGGGAATGGTGTGGAAATCGAAGAGCGTACTGAAGATATGTTGCTGTTCGCCTATGTGGATGGCGAACTGGACGAGGATCAGCGGCAGCTGGTCGAGGAATTGATCGCCAAGGATCCGGATGTGAGCCAGCGGATCGTGCAGCTCCGCGAGCTGAGCAGGCTGATCAAGGCCGCATATGACGAGGACGGCGACGAACCCGTCTGAGCGACGGCGCGGCCACTCCCCTTCCCACGGTCCCACGGAATAGCGTCTTTTAAAGATCTAGTTTCCGTATAAGGGTCAGCCGGGCACGAAGCAATCGATCCTTGACCGTCGAAGCCGAGATGCCGAGCTGATGGGCGGCATCCTGATAACTCATGCCCTGTACGCAAACCAGCATGAGAACATCCCGATCATCGGCAGGCAGCGCCCCCACAACCATTTTGACTTTCTGTGATGATGATGGATGGCTCTGGTAGTTGCTCCGTCTCTCCATCACGTTGCCCATTATTTTCCGCCCAGGGTAGACCAGCACATAAAACGATTGAACAACAATTCAATCTTATTGATACACAGTTATTCCCTGATTTGGAAACATATTTAGAAAGTTTGGCGTTATCTCAAGAGCGTAACCCGATGGAACTTTCCGTGGCATGTTGGCGGTATGCATGAAGGCTGTATCGGGCAGGGCTCCACCAAGGAGAGATCACAGCCATGCCGTCTTTCTTTCCCGGCCCGCGATGGATCATTTCACGGGCGGGGTCGGCAGGATCGTCAGTTCGTGCACGTCCACGCCCGGTGGCTGGGAAAGGGCGTAGATGACGCTGCGGGCGATGTCTTCAGGCTGCAGGGCATCGGATGGGGGAGCATCGAAGAAGGGAGTGTCCACCATCCCCGGCTCGATCAGGGTAACCCGGACCCCGCTGCCGCGCAGTTCCTCCCTCAGACCGTACCCGATGGCCGAAACGGCCCATTTGGTCGCCGCGTACATCGACCCGGCCAGCACCCGCCGCCCCGCGACGGACCCGGTGATCACCACATGGCCGCGCGCTTTCCTGACATGCTCCAGCACCGTCCGGAGCGTATAGGCGACGCCGAGGATGTTGACGTCCACCATCCTTCGCCAGCTCTCCGGGGGCGCTCCGGAGAATCCGCCGGGCTCGCCGCCGATGCCGGCATTGGCGAAGACGGCATCGATGCGGCCGAACCGCATGACGGCGGCGTCCACCATCCGTTGCTGGTCCTGGAAGTCGGTGACGTCGCAAGCCACCGCGCAGGCCCGATCCTCGCCGATCTCCCGGACCAGGGTTTCGAGCTTGTCGGCGGAGCGCGCCGCCAGCACGAGACTCCAGCCGTCCTCGGCGGCGGCGCGCGCCGTCGCGGCGCCGATGCCGCTGGAAGCTCCGGTGATGAGAAGGACCTTGGTGTCGGGCATGTGCTTGTCTCCTGCCGTCGCGGCGCCTCCGCGCCCCATGGCGCGAGAATGGTGAAACGCGCGGGTCCGGAGACCGGTTCCGACAGCATGGGCGATCACCTTGGCGCCAGGGTCCACGGCGACGCAGGACGGTGCGGGGCGCTCAGCCCGCGGCCCTGCCTCGAACCCCAAGGCTGGCTTCGGTGGCCCGGCGCACCAGTTCCGCCGTGTCGATCGAGGTCAGCCGGCCGTTCCGCTTGAGGATCCGGCCGTCGACCATGACCATGTCGATGTCCGACGGACCGGCGGAATGGACCACCATATGGGCAATGTCGGTCGTCGACACCGCCTGGAGCCCGCCGGTGCCGATCATGATCAGGTCCGCGCGCTTGCCGACCGCGATCGATCCGACGCGATCGGACAGACCGAGCGAGCGGGCGCCTTCCAGCGTGCCCAGTTCGAGCGCCCGCTTCGCGGTCATGCCGGACTCCTGCTCCGCCTGGCCGTTGAACAGGTTGTGGGTGATCTTCATGACTTCCAGCATGTCGGCCCTGCCGGTCAGCGGCGTCGTGTCGACCGACAGCCCGATGCCGACGCCGCCGTCCAGGAAAGCCTTGAGCGGAGGAACGCCGTAGCCGATGGTCATTTCTGAATAGGGTGAAACGGTTATGACGGCTTTGCGGTCCGCCAGCATTCCGATCTCGGCGGACGAAATGTGGGTGGCGTGGACGACCTGGAAACCCTCGTGCAGCAGGCCGAGACGCTCCAGTGCCGCCACGTGCCCATGGTCCGCCGGCGTCGAGTTGGCATGGAGGGTGATGGGCAGCCCGCGCTCACGCGCGGCATCGTAGTCGGCCCGGTAGACGGCTGGCTCGACCGGAACGATGCGGCTCCCGCCATCGTCCGTCGCGACCGCCTGGACGCCGCGCCAGCCGAGGCCCAGAGTAAGCAGGCCATCATCCCCGTATTCGTCCCATTGGTCATGCAACCGTATGAAGTCGGCGACGTCCAGCGGCTGCTGCGGCGACAGCGGGCGATAGGGACCATAGGAGAAGCGGCCGCGGATGCCGCTGTCCACCAGCGCCTGGAGGTCGCCGCGGGCATGCCGGGGAGTGCGGATATTATGGCACCAGTCATGGACGGTCGTAATGCCCGCGTTGATCGCCTCGGCGGCCGACAGCAGCGTGCCGGTATACATGTCTTCGGGATCGAATGCAGATCCGATCTTCGACACGACCTGGAAATATCCGTTCCCCGGGGTGCCGGTCGCCATGTTGCGCATCAGCGACGTCCACATGTGCCAGTGCGTATCGACGAACCCGGGAGCGACGACGAAGCCGGTGCCGTCGATGGTTTCTGCGGACGGCGCGGCAAGGTCCCTGCCGACGGCGACGATGACCCCGTCCCGGACATGGACGTCGCTTTCCGGAAGGTCGCCGGCGCCAGCCTCCAGGGTGAGCACATGGGCACCGCGGATTATGAACTCGCCGCGGCGCGGGGACTGGTGAACGAGTCGACCAGATCCGGCGGCGCCGGTTTCGGCAAGGGAGGAGCGGAACGGCATCAGCGCCGTGCCGAGCGCCAGTCCGCCCAGTAAGGAGCGCCGGCTCAGGGCGAGGGGGCGCGGACCGGAAAAACTGCAGCAGTCACAAGGCATCATGGACCTTTCGAGAGATGATGACGGGCATCGTCTCCCCTCAGATCTGAAGCTGGATCGGTCCGTTTCCAGTATGTCGGCATCTTCCGGTCCCTATTCGGCACCGGATCGACCGTTACCGGCCAGCCGGGAGCCTCAGCGCTTGGCGTTCTGGTCGGCTTCCCGGATCGCCGCTTCATGATACCAGCCGCTGCCGGAAGCACCTTCGAAGACCGGCGTCGATGCCGGATCCGCCGCCGCCTTCGCCTCTTCGGCAAAGCTGCGGAGCCGTGCGCCGGCTCTTGCGGGAAACTTGATTATTCTGGCCGTTTGAAAACCGGGGTTCATGGTCATTGTTTACATCTCCTTAAATCAGGCCCCCAAAACTAGGCTACCGCCATCAGAGTATATAATGTCGCACCGGCAGGGTTTGCACCCTTTTGTGCAAACGGCTTCATTTAAAATCACTGATTGCCTATTTTGTTGGCACTTGGATGTTTGCCCAGTTCTTTGGCACCCATCTGCCAAGGAAGGCATTCATCGAGCCGGTACCGTGCCCGACTTGGCTTTTCGAAAGGATTTGGGACGATCCCCACACGTCGCCGACGCATCGATGGCGGGTGCCCGAGCCGTCCCCGACCACCGCGCCGGCTGGCATGCCGAGTGCAAAGAGACATCGCGTGCAAAGAGAAACGATGCGTCGGTGGGCGCCCGCGCCTCCCGGCGGCAGGAAGCACTGCACCAGTTTTTCGAACAACATGTCCAACACCTGATGAGAGACCCGCAATGACCAAGTATAAGCTGGAGTACATCTGGCTCGACGGGTACACTCCGGTTCCGAATCTGCGTGGAAAAACGCAGATCAAGGAATATGCAGACTTCCCCACGCTCGAACAGCTCCCGCTCTGGGGCTTCGACGGAAGCTCGACCAAGCAGGCGGAAGGCAGCAGTTCCGACTGCGTCCTGAAGCCCGTCCGCATTTTCCCGGACAGCGAACGCAAGAACGGTGCGATCGTCCTGTGCGAAGTCATGATGCCCGACGGCGAGACCCCTCACCCGTCGAACATGCGGGCGACCATCCTGGATGACGAGGGCGCCTGGTTCGGTTTCGAGCAGGAATATTTCTTCTACAAGAACGGCCGGCCGCTCGGCTTCCCCGATACCGGCTATCCGGCGCCCCAGGGTCCCTATTACACCGGGGTCGGCTATGGCAAGGTGGGCGACGTGGCCCGCAAGATCGTCGAGGAGCATCTCGACATCTGTCTGGCCGCGGGCATCAACCATGAGGGCATCAACGCCGAGGTGGCGAAGGGCCAGTGGGAATTCCAGATCTTCGGCAAGGGCTCCAAGAGGGCTGCGGACGAGATGTGGGTCGCCCGGTACCTGCTGGAGCGGCTGACCGAGAAGTACGGCATCGACATCGAGTACCATTGCAAGCCGCTCGGCCAGACCGACTGGAACGGGTCCGGCATGCACGCCAACTTCTCCACCGCTTATCTGCGCGAGACGGGCGGCAAGGAGTATTTCGAGAAGCTGATGGCCGCGTTTGAGACGGCGAAGGACGAGCATATCGCGGTCTATGGCCCGGACAACCACATGCGGCTGACCGGCAAGCACGAGACCCAGTCGATTCACACCTTCAGCTACGGCATCGCCGACCGCGGCGCCTCGATCCGCGTGCCGCACAGCTTCGTGCGCAACGGGTACCGGGGATATCTGGAAGATCGCCGTCCGAACTCCCAGGGCGACCCGTACCAGATCGCTTCCCAGATCCTGAAGACTGTCGCGACCGTTCCGACGGGCGCCGAAGCCGACGTTTCGGCCGCCGCGTGAGCACGAGTCGCGGCGTGGATATCTTGCATCCACGCCGCGACCCGCTCCCGGCGCGAGATGCTACAGATAACGGCCGTTCTCGCGGCGCCACCGCCAGCCGTCGATGCTGAAGCGGCCGGGTCCCGCCGCGGCGAAAGCCAGGAGACCGCCTGTGATCGCCAGGTTCTTCATGAACTGGGTCTGCTGGGCGGCCATCTGCTCGGGCGGCATGATCCAGTAGCGGTGTGCGATGTAGGTCGCGACGACGGTGAAGGCGGCCACCAGGAGGGCGGCCAACCATGTCCATGCGCCGAGAATGATTGCGAGCCCGCCGAAGAACTCGACGAAGGCTCCGAGCGGTGCCATGACGGACGCAACCGGAACCCCCATCGATTCCATCCGCGCGGTGAACGCCGAAAGCTCCATCACCTTGCCGAACCCGCTGTGCAGGAAGATCGCGCCGATCGCGACGCGGCCGATCAGCAACAGCCCGTCCTGCCAACCGGCAGTCAGCCTGTCTCCCGAAATTTCCACTTCCGCCCTGGGAAGCGGCGCAATCGTCTCGTCATATCTCGCCATGTTCGACTCCAATTCCTGCTGAATGACCCCGGATCAGGATGTTTCTCACTCCAACAGAGTGAAGCCACCTCCGTCAACAGACCGGTCGGTGCAGTTCGTTCCGGAAGATCGGGTTCAATGGCGGGACAGGCCGCTTGGCCCGGCCGGCGCCCGTACCGGTTCCGCCGCCTCTTCCGGGAAACGGTCGCGGGTGCGGTTGCACAGGGCCACAAGCGACAACATCACCGGCACTTCCACCAGCACTCCGACCACGGTCGCCAAGGCGGCGCCGCTTTCCAGCCCGAACAGGCTGATCGCCACCGCGACGGCCAGTTCGAAGAAGTTGGAGGTGCCGATCAGTGCCGCCGGGGCGGCGATCGCGTACGGTATCCGCCATGCCCAGGCCCAGGCGTATCCGATCGCGAAGATGGCATAGCTCTGGACCAGCAGCGGCACCGCGATCAGCAGGATCACGAACGGCTGCTCGACGATGGTCCTGCCCTGGAAGCCGAACAGCAGCACGATGGTCGCCAGCAGGCCGACGATCGTATAGGGCTTCAGCCGGCCGGTGAAGCGCGTGACGGCATCGGGGTCCTCCGCGGCACGCAGGGCGCGGCGGGTCGCGTAGCCGGCCGCAAGCGGGATGACCACATACAGCACCACCGACAGGATCAAGGTCTGCCAGGGCACGATGACGTCGGTCACGCCCAGCAGCAACGCCACGATCGGCGCGAAGGCGATGACCATGATGATGTCGTTCAGCGAGACCTGGACCAGCGTGTAGGTCGCGTCGCCGCGGGTGAGCTGGCTCCACACGAAGACCATCGCGGTGCAGGGTGCGGCCCCCAGCAGGATCATGCCGGCGATGTATTCCTTGGCGTCCTGCGGGTCGACCAGGTCGCGGAACAGCAGTTCGAAGAACAGGATGCCGAGCCCCGCCATGGTGAAGGGCTTGATCAGCCAGTTGACCACCACGGTGATCACCAGCCCCTTGGGCCGCTCGCCGATGCGGCGTAGGGACGAGAAGTCCACGGCCACCATCATGGGATAGATCATCACCCAGATCAGCACCGCGACGACCAGGTTGACCGAGGCGAATTCCAGCGTCGCGAGGAGGCCGAACAGGCTCGGCATCAGCAGCCCCAGGGCGATGCCGGCGCCGATGCACAGGGCGACCCAGACGCTGAGATAACGTTCGAAAGCACCCAGGGGCGCGCCGGCGGAACGCCGGGCCGTGATCTCGCATTGAGCGGACATGATGTTGAAATATCTCCTTCAATCGCCGTCGGGAACAGCACCCGCCGGCCGGGCGGCATGGGTCGCGTCCACATGGGCGCCGGTCGGCAGCAGCAGCACGAGCGCCGCCGATGCCGCGACCAGTCCTGCGGCGGTCAGCAGGCAGCCGGCAAGGCCGAACCACTGGTAGGTCAGGCCCGACAGCAGGCTCCCCACCAGACGCCCGCCGGCATTCGCCATGTAATAGAAACCGACGTTCAGCGCGACCTTGTCGGCATCGGTGAACGCCAGGATGAGGTAGGAGTGCAGCGAGGAATTGACGGCGAAGGCAACGCCGAACAGGCCCAGGCCGACCATGACCGCCGCCGCCGGGTCGACCCCGGCCCGGAGCGCCCCGACGAGCGCCAGCGGGATGACCGCCAGCACGGCCGCCCACAAGCGGGCGGCCCGCACTTCGGACGAGGTGCCGTCGGTGGAGCGCCGGACGATCGCCGGGGCCGCCGCCTGCACGAAGCCGTAGCCGATCACCCAGGCCGCCAGGAAGCCGCCCACCTGGGCGAAGCTCCAGCCGAGCTGGGCGTAGAGGAAGATCGGTACGCCGACCACAAACCAGACGTCGCGCGCCCCGAACAGGAAGAACCGCGCCGCCGAAAGGATGTTGATCTCCGGCGACTTGGCGAACAGGCTGCGGAACCCGGCCTTCGCCTTGGATTTCCCGAAATCGCCCCTCAACAGCACCATCGCCGCCACGAGCACCAGGGAAAGCGCCGCGGCCATCAGCCAAAGCCCCTGGACGAAACCGATCGTGGACAGAAGCAGACCGCCCAGGAAAAAGCCCACGCCCTTCAGCGCGTTCTTGGAGCCGGTCAGCAGCGCCACCCAGCGGAACAGCGTGCCCTCGGCACCGGCGGGCACCACGAGCTTGATCGCGCTCTTGGAACTCATCTTGGTGAGGTCCTTGGCGATGCCGGCCAGCCCCTGCGCCGCAACCACGTAGGCGACGGACAGGGCGAACTGCCACTCCGGGTCCAGCAGGGACAGCATGACCAGCGCCGCCACCTGGAGCCCCAGCCCGGCATAAAGCGTGATCCGCAGCCCCAGCCGCGATCCGATCCAGCCGCCGATCAGGTTGGTGACGATCCCGAAGAATTCGTACAGGACGAACAGGAACGCCAGTTGGAACGGCGTGAAGCCCAGGGTGTGGAAATGCAGCAGGACCAGCATGCGCAGGGCGCCGTCGGTCAGGGTGAAGCCCCAGTATGCCGCGGTGACGATGGCGTAGTCGCGCAGGGTTCCGCCCATGTCCGACCGCCTCAACCCTGCTGCATGTGGCCGGCCACCTTGGCCGCCAGTTCGGCGAGACGGTGGGCGTAGCCCATCTCGTTGTCGTACCAGGCGAAGATCTTCACGGCGGTGCCGTCGACCACCAGGGTGGACGGGCCGTCGATGATCGACGACCGGGTGTCGCCGCGGAAATCGATCGACACCAGCGGCCGGGACTCGAAGCCCAGGATGCCCTTCAGCGGGCCGTCGGCCGCCTCCTTCAGGAAGGCGTTGACTTCCTCCGCCGTAGTCGGCCGGGCCACCTCGAACACGCAGTCGGTCAGCGAGCCGGTCAGCAAGGGCACGCGCACGGCCAGCCCGTTCAGCTTGCCCTGCAACTCGGGATAGATAAGCCCGATCGCCGTGGCCGAGCCGGTCGAGGTGGGGATCAGCGACATCAGCGCCGAGCGGGCGCGCCGCAGGTCCTTGTGCGGCGCGTCCACGACGACCTGCGTATTGGTCGCGTCGTGGATCGTGGTGATGACGCCGTGGCGGATGCCGAGTCTTTCCTGGATCACCTTGACGACCGGCGCCAGGCAATTGGTGGTGCAGGAGGCGGCGGTAACCACATGATGCTCGTCCGGATCGTACAGATGGTCGTTGACGCCCATCACGACGTTCAGGGCGCCCGGCGTCTTGACCGGCGCCGCCACGACCACCTTGCGGGCGCCCCGGTCCAGGTGCGGGGTCACCGTTCCGGTCGTGACGAACTTGCCCGAGCATTCCAGCACCAGATCGACGCCCAGGTCGGCCCAGGGGATGCCGCCCGGCTCGCCATGGTCGGTGAAGCCGATGCGCCGGCCGTCAATCCGGATGGTGCCGTCCTCGGCGGCGACCGGCACGGGCCAGCGGCCCTGGACGCTGTCGAACTCCAGCAGGTGGGCGGCCGTTTCCGGGCCGCCCTTCACCTCGTTGACATGGACGATGTCGAGCAGGCCGCGGTCTACGGCGGCCCGGCAGGCAAGCCGCCCGATGCGGCCGAAGCCGTTGATGCCGACACGGATGGTCATGGTACACCTTTCCGGCCCGCCCCCAGGGACGAGCCGTCCTGAAACGAAACAGCATCTTGAAAGAAGCACCAGTGGCTCGGCACAGTGTTTTTTGATGACGTTCGGCAAAGCGGAGTGCCGTAGGTCGGCCTTCGCCCGTCAGGGCGAACGCCGACACCCTGCGTCAACGCTCCGGCCACGCTGTCGGCGTCGGCCTTCGGCCGTGGCCGACATACGACAAATCAATCAAAACTACTGTGCCGAGCCACTAGTCGCGGAGCTGCCCGGCGATCAACCGGCGGCGGCTACCTCTTCCTCGGACAGCCTGATCCTGCCGATCTCGGCCAGGCGGTTGCGCAGGCTGAGCTTGTCCAGCGCCTCCAGCCGGAGGCTCGTGAAGATCTTGATCCGGCATTCAAGCTCCAGGTAGGAGCGTTTGAAGACCTTCCGGACCCGCTCGTCGGACCCGACGAAAGCGGCGGGATCCTCGACGCCCCAGTGGGCGCTCATCGGCTGGCCGGGCCACACCGGGCAGGTTTCGCTGGCGGCGCTGTCGCAAACGGTGAAGACGAAGTCCAGCTCGGGTGCGCCGGGTGCGGCGAACTCGTCCCAGCTCTTCGACCTGAGATGGTCGGTCTTGTAGTTCAGGCGTTTCAGAAGCTCGATCGCCTTCGGATGCACGGCGCCGCGCGGCTGGCTGCCGGCGCTGTAGGCGTTGAACCTGCCCTGCCCCCAGCGGGTCATGGCGCATTCCGCCATGATGCTGCGCGCCGAGTTGCCGGTGCACAGGAACAGGACGTTGTAAGGTTTCTCCAGGCTTGGGCGGTCTGACATCGGAGCACTCCATGCTGCGGGTTCGGCTCGGTCCGGGCGCCCCCCGCGCCGCTCGGGAGGACAGGCGGCCGCGGCGAGCGCCTGCAGCGACGGGCTGCAGACGTCGGGATTTCCCTGGCAGCAGTCCTCGGTCAGGAAGACCAGAAGGTCCCGCATGCCATCGTAATTCGCGTTGTAGATGATCGACCGGCCGACCCGGCTGGCGGTCACGAGGCCGGCGTTGGCCATCAGCGCCAGATGGCTCGACAGCGTGTTGGGCGGCACTCCCAGCGTGCGCGCGATCTCCCCGGCCGGCATGCCCTCCCCGCCCGCCCTGACGAGCAGGCGGTAGACATCCAGGCGGGTATCCTGGGCCAGCGCCGACAGGGAGGCTATGGCGTGTTTCGTATCCATGATTCGAGAAATATCGAAATATGGTTCTGAGCGCAAGCGCGAAAGTGCCGCGCAATCGGCGGGTCCCTGCCGAACGCGAACATGAACTTGCAAAGTTTCCATGCGAAGGCACGATGTGGCACGGTGGCGACGCCGCTGTTCCGGCACACGCTGGTGCGGATCAGGATCACGGGAGGAATGATGGCGAAGACCACGATCACGGCCGTGAAGGCCCGGCAGATCCTCGACTCCCGGGGGCGGCCGACCGTGGAGGCGGACGTGATGCTCGAAGGCGGGGCGATGGGCCGGGCGTCGGTGCCGTCCGGCGCGTCCACCAGCCGGAGCGAGGCGCACGAACTCCGCGACGGCGACGCCGTAATCTATTTCGGCCGCGGGGTGTCGAATGCCGTGGCGAACGTCGCGGAGGAGATCGCGCCGCTCCTGCGGGGCCGGGATGCCGACGACCAGGCGGGAGTCGACGGTTCCATGCAGGCGCTGGACGGAACGCCGCGCCTGGAGCGTCTCGGCGCGAACGCGGTCCTGGCGGTTTCGCTCGCCACTTGCCGGGCCGCGGCGGAAGCCGCCCGGGAACCGCTTCATCGCCGGCTCGGCGCCCTGGCGGGGGCCGGCGATCCTGTGCTGCCGCTGCCGATGGTGAACATCCTGAGCGGCGGCCTCCATGCGGGACGCGGCATGGACGTGCAGGATTTCCTGGCCGTCCCCTTGACCGCGACCGACTATCCCTCGGCGCTCCACGACATCATCCGGGTGCGTGCCGCCGCCGAGGAGGTCGTGGAGCGCTATGGCGCCCCCGTGCTCCTCGCCGACGAGGGAGGGCTGAGCCCGGGATGCCCTTCGGCCGAGATCGCGCTGCGATTGATGGTGGAGGCGATCGAGCGCGCGGGGCTGACGCCCGGCCGCGACATCGGGATCGCCATCGACGTGGCGGCGACGTCGCTTCTCGGGGCGGACGGTTCCTATGCCTTCTCCCGCGAAGGGCGCTCCCTGGACAGCGCCGGCATGATCGAAACCGTCGCCGAATGGGTCGAGCGCTTCCCGATCGTGTCCGTCGAGGACGGCCTGCACGACGAGGACTGGGACCATTGGCCGGAACTGACCCGCCGGCTTTCCCGCATCCAGGTGGTCGGGGACGACCTGTTCAGCACCAGCCCGGAGCGCATCCGGCGCGGCATGGAAGTTGGTGCTGCCAACAGCGTGCTGATCAAGCTCAACCAGAACGGAACCCTGACCGGCACGCTGGACGCGATCGCGACCGCGCGGGCCGGCGGGTACTCGACCGTGGTCTCCGCCCGGTCGGGGGAGACCGGCGACAGTTTCATGTCGGACCTGGCCGTGGGCGCGGTCGGCGGGCAGATCAAGATCGGCTCGGTCCGTAACACCGAACGGCTGGAGAAATACAACCAGCTCCTCCGGATCGCCGAGGATCCGGCCGTGGGCTATGCCGGTGCGCGTTTCCTGGCCGGACAGAGGGGACCATGACGGCGCCGGATGCCGGTCTTCCCGACGACATGCGCCGGTTCCTCGCCGACCTGGGCATCCAGGGGCGGGACCTCCGCGCCCATCCGCTGACGGGCGGCGTGTCCTCCGACATCTGGTTCGTCGAGGCGGACGGGCGCACGCTCTGCATCAAGCGGGCGCTGCCGACGCTTCGGGTGGCGGCGCACTGGACCGCCCCGATCGAGCGCAGCGGCTACGAATACGCATGGTTCGAGAGGGTGCGGGAGATAGCGCCCGCGGCCGTGCCGCCGCTGATCGGACGCCATGCCGACGGCAACATGTTCGCCATGGCGTTCCTCCCGGCGGATCGCCATCCCCTGTGGAAAGCCCTGCTGCTCCGGGGGAAGGTCGATCCCGACTTCGCGGCTGCGGTCGGCGGGATCCTGGGCGCGATCCACGCCGGGACGGCCGGCGACGGCCGCACCGCCGGGGCCTTCGCGACAGACGCGTCGTTCCACGCGCTGCGCCTCGAACCCTATCTCCTGGCGACCGCCCGCCGGCACCCGGACCTTGCCGGCCGGCTGGAAGCGATCGCCCGGACGACCGCGGCCACCAAGCTGGCGCTGGTCCACGGGGACGTCAGCCCCAAGAACATCCTGGCCGGTCCCGAAGGCCCGGTGATCCTCGACGCGGAATGCGCCTGGTACGGCGACCCGGCGTTCGACCTGGCCTTCTGCCTGAACCACCTGCTCCTGAAATGCCTTCCGGTCCGAGACGGCACGAGCCTGCTCATGGATGCGTTCGACCGGATGATCGGCGCCTACCTGCCCCATGTGGCCTGGGAGAACGCCAAAGCCTTCGAGGGCCGTTGCGCGGCCCTGCTCCCGGCGCTCCTGCTTGCCCGCGTCGACGGAAAATCCCCCGTCGAGTACCTGACCGGGGAGATGGACAGGGAGATCGTCCGGAGCGCTGCGCGCGGTCTCGTGGCCGAGCCTCCGGACCGGCTTTCCACCGTAAAGCAACGCTGGCTCGACAGCTTGCGGCGATGAGGCGAGGGACATCATGAGCCAGAACCCGCTGGTCCGGCCGCTCACCCGCAGACGCCTTCTCCTTGGGGGCAGCGCCGCCGGGGCCGCTGCGCTGGTGCCCGTGGCCCTGCGCCCCGCGGCAGCCGCAAAGACGCCGACCCACGCGCTGGCAGCCGGCCCCGGGAGGGTCCGGATGGTCGGCGACGCCTATCCGGAGACGACGGTATGGGCCTATGACGGCCAGGTGCCCGGTCCCGAGATCCGCGTCCGGCAGGGCGACCGTCTTCGCATCGAGGTGACCAACCGGCTGGCCGAGGAGACGACCGTCCACTGGCACGGACTTCGCGTCCCCAACGCCATGGACGGCGTGCCGCACCTGACCCAGCGCCCGATCGGCCCCTTCGAGACCTTCACCTACGAGTTCGATGCCCTGGATGCCGGGACCTTCTGGTACCACCCGCACCAGCGGAGCCATGAACAGGTCGGCCGCGGCCTTCACGGCGCGCTCATCGTCGAGGAGCGAGAACCGGTCCCGGTCGACCGCGACCTCTGCTGGGTGCTGGGCGACTGGCGGCTGAAGGGAGACGCTTCGATCAGCAACGACTTCGGCGCCATGATGGACATCAGCCACGGCGGCCGGGTCGGGAACACCGTCACGGTGAACGGCCGCGTGCTCGACGTGGTGCCGGTGCGGGCGGGCGAACGGGTCCGGCTGCGTCTGGTCAACGCCGCCAACGCCCGTATCTTCGGGCTGCGCTTCCAGGGACACCGGCCGACGGTGATCGCCATCGACGGCCATCCGGTCGAACCGCACGAACCGGAAGACGGCCGCATCGTCCTGGCGCCCGCGATGCGCGTGGACCTCGTCCTCGACATGGCCGGCGCTCCCGGCGACCGCTCCAACGTCGTCGACGACTTCCATCCCAACCTCGCCTACCGGCTGCTGGACCTCGGCTACGGGCCGGACCGTCTGCGGGACCGCCCGCCGGACACGCCGGTCCGGCTGCCGGCGAACCCGGTGGCGGAGCCGGACCTCTCCGCCGCGGTCCGACACGAGGTGGCCCTGGGCGGCGGGATGATGGGAACCATGGCCGGAGCCATGGTGGACGGCAGGATGACGGACATGCGCACCCTGTTGCGCCAAGGCATGGCCTGGGCGATCAACGGAGTTTCCGCCGGCGGCGCCGACCGCCACGGCGGCGGCGAGGTTTCCGGACACGTCATGGACCCGATCTTCACGATCGAGCGCGGGCGCACCTGCGTGATCGCCATGGCCAACGACACGGCGTGGCACCATCCGATGCATCTGCACGGCCACACCTTCCGGGTGCTGTCGCGGAACGGCAGGCCGACCCGCTTCAAGGAATGGCAGGACACCGTCCTGCTGGCCCCGCGCGAACGCGTGGAGATCGCCTTCGTCGCCGACAATCCGGGCGACTGGATGTTCCACTGCCATATCCTCGAACATCAGGCCGCGGGGATGATGAGCACTATCCGCGTCGCCTGAACCGGCCCCTGCCTTCGGAGGAGAACCACCATGCCTGTCCCGACCGTCCTGGGCCGGAAGACGGCGCTGGTCGCCGCGCTGGTGCTCTTCGCCACCGGCGGCTTGGCCGCCTGGATGCTCTCTCCAGAAGACGGCCGGATCGATCCGGGCGACCCCGCCCAGGTGGCCCTCGGCGAGACCGTCTATGCGGCGAACTGCGCGTCCTGCCACGGCGCCGACCTGGAGGGCCAGCCGGACTGGCGCGAGCGGAAGCCGGACGGCAGGCTGCCCGCCCCGCCCCACGACGTCTCCGGCCACACCTGGCACCATCCCGCCGAAACGCTTTTCGGCATCGTCAAGGACGGCATGGCCGCGTACGCCCCTCCCGGCTACGAGAGCGACATGCCCGCGTTCGGCGGAACGCTGTCCGACCAGGAGATCCGGGCGGTGCTGGCCTTCATCGCGAGCCGCTGGCCGGAGAACGTCCGGAACCGCTGGAAGTCCGCCGGTATCAGCTGAGGGCCGGCATCACGCGCCCCGCGACCTCGCCGAAGCCCACGCGATAGCCGTCTCCCTGGCACCAGCCGGTGATGGTCACCTCGTCCCCGTCCTCCAGGAACGAGCGCTCGCCGCCTCCCGCCAGGGCGAGCGGGTTCCGGCCGTTCCAGGTCAGTTCCAGCAAGCTGCCGAGGCTGTCCGGCTCCGGGCCGCTGATCGTGCCGGAGCCCATCAGGTCGCCCACGCGGGTGTTGCAGCCCGATACCGTGTGGTGGGCGAGTTGCTGCGCCATGCTCCAGTACAGGTGCCTGAAGTTCGTCCGGCAGACCATGGTGGCGTCGGTACGTCCGTCCGGCCGCAACGCCACCTCCAGGTGGAGGTCGACCGACGCCTTGCCGATCTGTCGGAGATAGGGCATCGGCTCCGGTTCCTGCGGCGGACCGGGCACCCGGAACGGCTCCAGAGCATCCAGAGTGACCACCCAGGGCGAGATCGAGGTCGCGAAACTCTTGGCGTTGAACGGCCCGAGCGGCACGTATTCCCACTGCTGGATGTCGCGGGCGCTCCAGTCGTTCATCAGCACCATGCCGAAGATGTGCCGCTCCGCCTCGCCCACGGGGATCGGCTCGCCCAGGTCGTTGCCTTGGCCGACGATGAAGGCGGTCTCCAGTTCGATGTCGAGCTTGCGGCTCGGTCCGAAGCCGGGCTTCTCGTCGGCCGGCGCCTTGGTCTGGCCGTTGGGCCGGCGCACCCGCGTGCCGCTGACCACCACCGAGCTGGCCCGGCCGTTGTACCCGACCGGCAGGTGCAGCCAGTTGGGCAGAAGCGCGTTCTTCGGGTCCCGGAACATCGACCCGACATTGGTGGCGTGTTCCTTGGACGAATAAAAATCGGTGTAATCGCCGACTTCGACCGGCAGGTGCAGACGCGCACCGGCCATCGGCACCAGGGCGCGGGCGCGCAGGGCCGGGTCGTCCCGGAGGATCGGGCCGTCGTGGCGCAGCAATTCGCTGACCCGTGCCCGCACCCGCCGCCAGGCGTCATGCCCCAGCGCGATGAAGGGGTTCAGGCTCGGCCGGGCGAATACCCCGACGGCGCCGGAACCCGCGTCCAGCAAACCGGCCTCCTCGATCACCGCCAGATCGAGGATTTGGTCGCCGATCGCGACGCCGACCCGGGGCGCCTGACCGGCATCGGCCGAGAACACCCCGAAGGGCAGGTTCTGGATCGGAAAGTGGCTGTCCGGCGCCACCGTCACGAAGGACTTGAGGGAGGGATCGTTGGGGTGCATGTCGTTTCCTCCTCAGCGGCGTCCGGGATCGAAATGCTTGCGCAACCGCGTACCATAAGTGCCGTAGTCCTGCTGGAGCTGCTCCAGTCCAACGGCGTAGGCCGACACCCGCTGCGGGAAGCGCGTCTCGAACATGAAGGCCAGGGTGCCTTCCAGCTTGTGCGGCTTTAGCTCGGCGTTGCTCGCCTTCTCGAAGGCGTCCATGTCGGGCCCGTGCGGCAGCATCATGTTGTGCAGTGAGAAGCCGCCAGGCACGAAGCCGCCGCCGGTCTTCGCGTCATAGACGCCATGGATCAGTCCCATGAACTCGCTCATGACGTTCATGTGGTACCAGGGCGGCCGGAAGGTGTTCTCGGCCACCATCCAGCGCTCGGGAAAGATGACGAAGTCGATGTTCGCCGTGCCCGGCGTCTCCGAGGGCGATGTCAGCACCGTGAAGATCGAGGGGTCGGCATGGTCGAACAGGACGGGGCCGACCGGCGAGTAGCGCCGCAGGTCGTATTTGAAGGGCGCATAGTTGCCGTGCCACGCGACCACGTCGAGCGGCGAGTGGGCGATCTCCGTCACCCACAGCGAGCCGCCCCACTTCACGGTCAGCGTCGACGGCGCGTCGCGGTCCTCGTAGGCGGCGACGGGGGTGAGGAAGTCCCTCGGATTGGCGAGGCAGTTGGCGCCGATCGGGCCGCGCTCCGGCAGCGTCAGGCCGCCGCCGTAGTTCTCGCACAGATAGCCGCGGGCCGGACCGTCACGCAGTTCGGCCTTGAACTTCACCCCGCGCGGAATCACCGCGATCTCGCCGGGCTCGATGTCGATGACGCCGAACTCGGTGCGCAGCCGCAACGCGCCCTGCTGGGGCACGAACAGCATCTCGCCGTCGGCGTTGTAGAAATACTCGTCCTCCATGGAACGGGTGGCGAGATAGACGTGGGCCGCCATTCCGGTCTGGCTGCCGGCGTCGCCCGCCGTGGTGATGGTCCGCACGCCCTCCACGAGGGAGAGACGCTGCGAGGGGATCGGCACCGGGTCCCAGCGCATCGGTGCCGGCGGGATCTCGACCTCGACGCAGGGCGCCGTGCACCACAGGCCGGCGTCGGCCTTGGCGAACCGGCCCCAGTTGGCGACGGTCGGCCGGATGCGGTACAGCCAGGAGCGCTCGTTGGACGCCCGCGGCGCCGTGAAGGGCGAGCCGCTGAGCTGTTCAGCATAAAGGCCATAGGCGCATCGCTGCGGCGAGTTGCGGCCGACCGGCAGGGCGCCGGGCAGCGCTTCGGATTCGAAACCGTTGCCGAAGCCGGATTGGTAGGCCAGTTCGGTTGCCATGGGTGTTCCTCCGATCGTCTTCTTCGCAAGATCCGGGTTCAGGGTCGCCCCTCGGGAACCTTGACCATTCATGTGGGAAGGCTACCCGTTTTTCGCCCGGCTTGGTGCGTCGAGGGTACCGGATACCGAACAGGCACGTCCGCAGCGATCATCGGTAGCACTCTCCCTGGTCGGCGGCCTGCGGACGCCCATGTCAATGCCATGAACGCGCCACGCTTATCCCCTCCCGCCGCGACCGTCTACTATGACGGCGCCTGCCCGATCTGCTCTCGCGAGATCGCCTTCTATCGCCGGCGCGATGCGGCAGGGCGCGTCCGCTGGCACGATCTGCGCCGGGAGCCGGTCGACCCGTCCCTGGACGGGATCACCCAGGCGGCGGCGCTCGCCCGTTTCCATCTCCGCCGCGCGGACGGCACGGTGGTTTCGGGCGCTGCGGCTTTCGCCACCCTCTGGTCCTTGACTCCCGGCTTCCGGGGGCTCGGCGCCCTGGCGCGCCTGCCGGGCATGATCTGGGTGCTGGAGCGCGGCTACGATCTCTTCCTGCGCCTGCGCCCCCTGCCGTCGTCCACGGGCGCCTGCCCGGAAGATCGCTGCGGCACATGAGTTTCCCCGGCCCCGGAAGTTTAGCCTGGATGGCGGCGGCCATCCTGCTCGCCGCCCTGGTCGGATTCGGCCTTTGGCTGTGGACGCCCGACAAGTCCAGGGGAGAGCTGGAATCCCGGTATCTCGACGCGCCGGCCGACATGGTGGACGTGGCGGGCTTGCGCCTGCATGTGCGCGACGGCGGCCCGCGGGAGGCTCCGGCGGTGATCCTGATCCACGGCTTCGGGTCGAGCCTGCACACCTGGGAGGCATGGGCCGGCGGCCTGTCCCCCGGTTACCGGGTGATCCGCTTCGACCTCCCCGGCTCCGGCCTGTCGGAGCCGGACCCGACGGGCGACTACACGGTCGGACGCAGCGTGGAGATCCTGACGGCCGTGATGGACAGGATGGAGATCGACCGGGCGAGCCTGGTGGGCAACTCCCTGGGCGGGCGGGTCGCCTGGAACTTCGCCGCCCGGAACCCCGGGCGGGTCGACAAGCTCGTGCTGATCTCTCCCGACGGTTTCGCTAGCCCCGGTGAGGAATACGGGCGCCGCACGGAGGTGCCCTTCCCCATGAAGCTGATGCGCTACGCCCTGCCGCGCGTCCTGCTGGGAATGAACCTGGCGCCGGCCTACGGCGATCCGGGCAGGATGAGCGATGCCTATCTCGACCGCTACCACGACCTGATCCGGGCTCCCGGCGTCCGGGACGCGATGATCGCCCGGATGGAGCAGGCGGTACGCGAGGACCCCGTGCCCCTGCTGCGGCTTATCCAGGCTCCGACCCTGCTGCTGTGGGGCGAAAAGGACGCCCTGATCCCGGTCGCCAACGCCGAGGATTATTTGCTGGCCCTGCCCCACGGCACGCTGGTGCGTCTGCCCGGCATCGGCCATGTCCCCCAGGAGGAAGCCCCCGCCGCCTCCCTGGAGCCGGTCAAGGACTTCCTGGCGCGGTGAGCGGCCGGCGTCCCGGCGACGGGCGTCAGGACCGGCGGGAGACGGATTGGCGCGGAGCCCCGGAAGAGTTGGCGCGCATGGCGGCCCCCAGGATCACGCCGAGAACTCCGCCCAGGATGTGCGCCGTCTGGGAGATGCCGTCGTCCGCGAACAGCGCCATCACCTCGCGGCCGAGATAGAGGGCGGCCACCAGCAGCACGGTGAGCGGGATCGTGCCGGACCGCCCGGCCAGCATGGCTGTCAGCATGATCAGGCAGAAAACGGTACCGCTGGCGCCGATCAAGGCGCCCCTTGGGTCGAGGATGCACTGGGCCAGCCCGACCGACACCGATGCCGTGACCAGCACGGCCAGCATCCTGAAGGAGCCGAATCGATCCTCCAGCAGCGGCCCGGTCAGCAGGATCACCACGAAGTTCGACAGCAGGTGGGTCATGCCGCCATGAGCCAGCGTCCAGGTCAGCAGGGAAAGGAGAAAGTCGCCGTCCCACGGACGGATCGGCCCATGGATCGCCAGTTTTCCCTGAATCGGCAGGATGGTGGCCGCGACGGCGGCCAAGGTGTAGCAGACGGTCACCGGCGCGTTCAGTTCGATCCTGGGCAAGGCGGCACCTGGGCAGTGAGATCCAGCCGAGACCATAAAGGCTCCGGCCGCCGCCGTCACCGGGAGTCGCCGCCCCGGCGATCAGGATGCGAGCAGGGCGGCTTGGCGCTTCTCCTGCGGCGGTCTCTTGGCGAGAGTGGCGGCCACGGAGTTCAGCACCGCACTGACGCGCACGGGCTTGATCAGGACGTCCGATGCGTATTCCCGACCGTCCATGGCCGCCCTCTGGTAGTCGGAGGTCACGAAAATGACGCTCACCCCCATCGGATGCAGTTCGGCCGCCACCGATATGCCGTCGACGGCGCTTGCCAATCCGATATCGAGCAGCACCAGGTCAGGCAGGTCAAGGAATGCCGTACGAAGGGCTTCCTCGCCGGTGTCGACCGGCCCCAGGACGGTGTAGCCTTCCCTGGTCAGGATGGACGCCAACCCCATGGCGATCAAATGGTTGTCCTCACAGACCAGGATGCGCCGCGCGCTGGTGTGTTCCGTACTGGTGGCGGTGTCTCCAGTGAAAGGCATCTGAGCGACCCCTATGCTGAGCATGACCTCCGTGATTGATCCTGTAGAGTGCGCCCCAGATTGTTAACCAAACGTTATCCATAAATTGTGACTCATTAAACTAATTTCCCCGCGATCCCGCTGACGCTCCTTTCTCGCGCCTCCGGTGCCACAAGCGGCGGCCGGGGTGGACCCAAGGGCCGGGACGGGGTGTTGCTATGGAGGAAGCGGTCTGGGACAGGCACTTCCCGTCCCGACCCAATCCGCCATCGAGCCCAACGGGGCGAGCCCAACGGGGAGGGAGTCCAGTGGCACGTATCGTCGTTCTCAGCACCGGCGGAACCATCGCGTCGCGCTACAGCGCCGAGCATGAGTCCGTGGTGAGCAACGTGGCGGGCGAAGAGCTCGTCTCGACCCTCGGCCCCCTCGCCCCGACGTGCCGGTCACGGCGGAGGAATTCTCCAACCTCGGAAGCTACCGGATCGACCTGCCGACCGCCTTCGAGCTGGTCCAGCGCATCGGCGTCCTTGTGTCCGACCCGGAAATCGCCGGAGTGGTCGTCACCCATGGAACCGACACCATGGAGGAAAGCGCCTATCTTGCGGACTTGGTACTGGATACGGAAAAGCCGGTGGTCTTCACCGGGGCGCAGCTGCATGCCGACGAGCCGGACTCCGACGGGCCGAGGAACCTGGCGGACTCGATCCGGGTCGCCGCCTGTGCGGATGCCCGCGGACTGGGTGCCCTGATCGTGTTCGGTCAGGAAATCCACGCGGCGCGGGACGCCACGAAGGTGCATGCGTCACGAGTCGGGACCTTCGCCTCGTCGGAGCACGGCAAGCTCGGCGAGATCGACGCCGGCCGGATCAGGCTGCAGCGCAGGACCATCCGCCGCGGCCCCGTCGAAACCGGCCGGATCGAGCCGCGGGTCGACCTGATCAAGCTGGTCATGGGATCCGACGCGGCGTTCGTCAGGGCGGCGGTGGAGAACGGTGCGCGCGGCCTTGTCCTTGAAGCCTTCGGCCGGGGCAACGCCACGCCCGAGGTCACCGAGGCGGCGATCGAGGCGATCGGACGGGGAATACCCGTGGCCGTGACCTCCCGCTCTCCCCAGGGGAGGGTCGAGCCGATCTATGGAGCCGGCGGAGGATCCGACCTGGCGTCCGCCGGAGCGATCTTCTGCGGCGACCTGAGCGGCATCAAGGCACGAATCCTGCTGGCGCTGCTGCTGGGGTCCGGTGCGGACCTATCCACCATCCGCCGGCGGATGGAGCTTCACGGCAACTGATCCGGCGGAACCCACATACAGGGAAGAAGAAACATGGCAAAAGAGATTCTGGTATCCTACGGGGTCGACGTGGACGCGGTCGCGGGCTGGCTCGGGTCCTACGGCGGCGAGGACAGCCCCTGCGACATCTCCCGCGGGGTGTTCGCCGGGCGGGTCGGAAGCATGCGGCTGCTGCGCATGTTCGAGAAATGGGGGATCAGGACGACCTGGTTCATGCCCGGCCACTCGATAGAGACCTTCCGGGAGCAGATGAAGGCCGTCGCCGACGCCGGCCACGAGGTCGGGATGCATGGCTACAGCCATGAGAACCCCATCGCCATGACCCCGGTGCAGGAAGAAGCGATCTTCGACAAATGCGTCGACCTGATCGCCGAACTGTCGGGCAAGCCGCCGCGCGGCTATGTGGCGCCCTGGTGGGAGTTCGGCTCCAAGACCAACGAGCTGCTCCTGAAGAAGGGCATCAAGTACGATCACTCGCTGATGCACAACGACCACCATCCCTATTACGTGACGGTCGGCGACCAGTGGACGAAGATCGACTATTCCCAGCATCCGTCGGCCTGGATGAAACCCTACGTATCGGGCGAGGAAACCGACCTGATCGAGATCCCCGCCTCCTGGTACCTGGACGACCTGCCGCCGATGATGTTCATCAAGGCGTCGCCGAACAGCCACGGCTTCGTCAATCCGCACGACATCGAACAGATGTGGCGCGACCAGTTCGACTGGGTGTACGAGAACTACGACTACGCGGTCTTCCCGCTGACCATCCACCCCGACGTTTCGGGCAAGCCGCACGTGCTTCAGATGCACCAGCGCCTGTTCGACTACCTGAAAGGTCACGACGGCGTCCGGTTCGTCACGATGGAGGAGATCGCCGGGGACTTCGCCCGGAGATTCCCGAAGTCGGGCTCGGCACGGCCCCAGTCGTGACGCCACGCCGACACCGGAGGCGATGAACACCATGTGCGGGCTATGCGGAACATTCGGGACCGCCGATCACTGGACCGACGGCCTGGGGGAAGGTGCCGCGCTCTCCCCCTCCGCCGAACGGAGGCGGCGCGCGAGCGTCGCCAACGAGGTGCTGGGCCACTACGGGCTCAAGCTGACGGAATGGGCGAACCGATTCACCCTGACCGGCCGGACCGGGAAGTCCGCCGTGGTCGACCGGTTCGGCGCCATCTGGACCGAGGCCGAACGGCTCACGGGGCGGACCTGCGACCCGCTCGACCCGGCGGTGATCGAGGCGATGGAAGCCCGGCAGCGCGCCGGCGGCCATGGTTGAAATCGTGGCTGACGCCGTGACCTCCGACGCGCTGCCGCCGGTGACTGTCAATATCCTCACCGGCTTCCTGGGCTCGGGCAAGACCTCGCTGCTGAAGCGGCTGCTCGCCCAGCCGGACCTGAAGGACTCGGCGGTCCTGATCAACGAGTTCGGCGAGATCGGCATCGATCATTTCCTGATCGAGGAGGTCGATGAGGACGTGGTCCTCCTGAAGAGCGGATGCATCTGCTGCACCATCCGCGGCGACCTGAAGGAGGCGCTTCTGGACCTGGACCAGCGGCGCGCGGCCGGGCGGGTGCCCGCCTTCGGCCGGCTGATCCTGGAAACGACGGGGCTGGCCGACCCGGCGCCGATCGTCGCGACCCTGGTGGCGGACCCGGCACTGCGCCATCACTTCCGGATCGGCAACATCGTGACGGTGGTGGATGCCGTCAACGGCGCGCGGAACCTCGACGCTCATCCGGAATCGGTGCGGCAGGCCGCCGTGGCGGACCGGCTCATCCTGTCCAAGACCGATCTGGCGGACGCCGAGACGGTCGATCTGGTCGAGCGCAGGCTGGCCGCGCTGAACCCGACGGCGGACATCATCCGGCTCGACGAATCCCGGACGCCGGACGTGTCGCTGTTCACCGGCGACATCCACGACGCCGGCGCCCGCCGGGACGAAGTCGCGCGCTGGCTGGTTTCCGAAACCGTGGAACAGCATCACCACCATGGCCGCCCGGACGTGAGTCGCCACGGCGACGTGCGGGCCTTCCTGCTGGCATCGCCGACGCCGCTCGACTGGGCCCGCTTCGGGCTCTGGCTGTCGATGCTGCTCAACCGCCACGGCACGGAAGTGCTTCGCATCAAGGGACTGCTGTCGATCCGGGGAGTGGACTCACCCGTCGTCGTCCAGGGCGTGCAGCACCTGATCCACAAGCCGGTTCACCTCGACGCCTGGCCCGACGGCGTCGCCGGCACGCGTATCGTGGTCATCGCCCAGGGGCTGGACCCGGCTCTCGTCCGGCGATCCTTCAAGGCCTTCGTCGATCCGCCGGCCGGGCACCAGACGACGTAGCATTTTCGACCCTCTCCTACCCTTCCCGATCCTGCAAGGAACCCACCAGATGGAATATCGTCAACTTGGCCGATCCGGCCTCAAGGTATCGGCGCTGACGCTCGGCACGATGACGTTCGGCGGCAAGGGAAGCTTCGCCAAGACCGGCAACACCGATCCGGCCGGCGCCCGCCGCCAGATCGACATGTGCCTGGATGCCGGGATCAACCTCTATGATACGGCCGACGTCTATTCGAGCGGCCTGTCCGAGGAGATCCTGGGAGAGGCCGTCGCGGACCGGCGCGACCGGCTGCTGATCACCACGAAGGCGCGCTTTCCCATGGGAACGGACCCCAACGACCGGGGCCTGTCCCGCCACCATCTCGTCCGCGCCTGTGAGGCGAGCCTCCGGCGGCTGAAGACCGATTATATCGACCTCTACCAGCTCCACGAGTGGGACGGACTGACCCCGCTGGAGGAAACGCTGGCGGCACTCGACGACCTCGTCCGCTCGGGAAAGGTCCGCTATGTCGGCGTGTCGAACTTCTCCGGCTGGCACCTGATGAAGGCACTGGGGATCTCGGAGCGGGACGGGTTCGTCCGCCCGGTTTCGCAGCAGATCCATTACACGCTGCAAGCCCGCGAAGCGGAATACGAGCTGGCGCCGATCGCGGTCGACCAGGGCGTCGGAATCCTCGTCTGGTCGCCGCTGGCGGGGGGACTGCTCTCCGGGAAGTACCGGCGCGGCCAGCCAGAGCCGGCGGGCACGCGCAAGGCCAACGACTGGCGCGAGCCGCCGGTGCGCGACCTCGACAAGCTCCACGACATCGTCGAAGTGCTGGTGGAGATCGCGGAGGCGCGCAGCGTCTCGGCCGCCCAGGTCGCCCTGGCATGGCTGCTCGGCAGGCCGGGCGTCGCGTCGGCGGTGATCGGCGCGCGCACCGACGAACAGCTCGCCGATAACCTCAAGGCGGCCGAACTCACCCTCGGCGCGGACGAGCGGACCCGGCTGGACGAGGTCAGCCGGCCGCCCCTGCTCTATCCCTACTGGCACCAGGCGAACACCGCATCCGACCGCCTGTCGGCGGCTGACCTGGTCCTGATCGCCCCCCACCTGAAGGCATGAGCACCGCCACCGCGGCCGCAGGTCGTACCGCTTTCGATTTCACCCCTTATGCGCAACGATCGTCGAGCTTCCTGGTTGATGGATTGAAGCCAACTTTAGGGGAATGCAATCCATGCGTACCATGAAGATAGTCCTTGTCGCCCTGGCCGTCCCGGTGCTCCTGGCCGCCTGCGGATCGGACGACACGGTGACGGAGCGGACGACGACCACGACGACGCCGGGCACCTATTCGGACTCGGTGACGACCGAGCGCAAGACGACAGTCGACGACTGAGAGCGCACACCCGCGCAATCTCCTGGAACCGGGCGGCATTGGACCGCCCGAGCAACGATAACTCCGGTGGAAACGCTGTAATGGGCAACTTGGGTCGTTTCGAGTCCTTGGCGCGTCTCGGCTACGGAGCCCGCGGCGTCGTCTACGTCTTGGTCGGCTGGTTCGCCATGATGGCCGCGATCGGCGCCGGCCAGCTGACCGACACGAAAGGGGTTCTCCGGGAAATCCTGCAGCAGCCCTTCGGCAAGGCGCTCCTCGCGGTCGTCGCGCTCGGACTGATCGGCCATGCGGCGTGGCGCATCGCCCAGGCCTGGCTCGATCTGGACGGGCACGGCGCCAAGGCCAAGGGGCTGGTGGTCCGGGGCGGCCTTCTGGCGAGCGGGGCGATCCACGTCTCGCTCGCCTTCTTCGCGGTCTCCCTGGTGCTCGGCTGGCAGGGGCCGGGCTCGGGAGGCGGCGGCGACGGAGCCAGGGACTGGACCGCCTGGCTGCTGTCCCAGCCTTTCGGGCGCTGGCTGGTCGGTGCCGTCGGGATAGCGGTCCTGGGGGCCGCCGCGGGACATTTCGTGAAGGCCTGGAAGGCGACCTTCCGCCGCTACCTGCGGGCCGATCCGAAGACGATGGAAATGATCTGCCCGATCGGCCGGATCGGCCTCGCCGCCAAGGGCGTCGTCTTCCTGATCATCGGCATGTTCTTCCTGACCGCCGCCTGGCAGGTCGACTCGTCCGAATCGGGCGGGCTCGGAAAGGCGCTGCAGATGCTTCAGGAACAGCCCTACGGCGCCTGGGTGCTCGGCGTCGTTGCCGCCGGTCTGTTCGCCTTCGGCATCTACAGCGTGATCGAGGGGGTCTACCGGCGGATCGATTGTCCCGCGGTGATCCCCCGCTTCAAGATCGCGGCCTAGCTCCCGACCGCTCAGGCGGCCGCCCGGGTCTCCGTGACGGGCAGGTCGACCGGCATGGCGAGGGCGATCTTCTCCGCGATGATCCGGGCGGTGGCCGCGGAGAGCGTCCAGCCGAGATGGCCGTGGCCGGTGTTGTAGAAAACCCCGGGGCGGCGCCCCGCGCCGACGCGCGGCATCATGTCCGGCATCATGGGACGCAGGCCGCTCCATGGTTCCACCCGCCCGGTATCGACCGTCGGGAACAGGCCCCGGGTCCAGTCGACCAGCGGCCGGATCCGATCGGCGCGAATGTCGCGGTTCTCGCCGTTGAACTCCGCGGTGCCGGCGACGCGCAGGCGGTCGCGCCCCAGCCGGCTGGTGACGATCTTGGCCTTGTCGTCCAGCAGGCTGACCCAGGGGGCCGCCTCGCGGCTCGCGTCGTCGTCGAGATGGACCGTGATCGAGTATCCCTTGACCGGATAGATGTTCACCCGGTCGCCGACCATCGCGGCGAACTTCCGGCTGGCCACGCCGGCGCAGATGACGACGCCGTCGGCGACCAGTTCGTCGCGGGCCGCGGGGTCCGCCTCGCCGGCTCCGGACCAGACGATCCTGACGCCCGGGCCCATATGCTCGATCCGCTCGACCGTGGCGTCATGGACGAAGCGAACGCCGTGCCGGACGCACGCCTTGGCAAGGCCGCGGGTGAACTTGTGGATGTCTCCGGTGGCGTCCGACGGCGTGAAGAAGCCGCCGTGGAAGTCGCCCGGCAGCGCCGGCTCGATGGCGCGGATCTCGGCCGGCGTCACGGGGCGCCGGTCCAGCCCGCCCTCGACCAGCATCCCGTTGACGCGGCCGGCATGCTCGAAGCTCTTGCGGTCGCGGTAGAAGTGCAGGATGCCGCGGGTCTCCAGGTCGAAGTCGATGCGCTCCTGCTCCGCCATGTCGAACAGGTGGCGCCGCGCCTGGATGGCGAGCCGGGTGGTCGCGACCGTGTTGGCCCGGTAGTGGCGGATGTTGCCGACGAATTCCGCCATCCATGAATATTTGTGCCAGTTGGGCGACGGGTTCATCAGGAGCGGCGCGTCGCTCTTCAGCATCCAGGCGATGCCCTTGACGACCGTGGACCAGTGGTTCCAGACCTCCGCGTTGCTGGCGGAAAGCTGGCCGCCGTTGGCGAACGACGTCTCCATCGCGGCGTAGCGCTGGCGGTCGAACACGGTGACGGCATAGCCCTTCCCGGCGAGGGCGTAGGCGGTGGTCACGCCGGTGATACCGGCGCCGATGACGGCGATGTGGCGCATGAAAGATTCTCCGGTGCGCATGAGGGCAATGGGGACCGGGCTTCGGCCCGGTCCGGCTTTCCCCATCTGTCGCTGTACCTGAGAGCTTGCCCCGATGCTCCGCGGAGCGCCGGGCTTCCCCTTCGGTGGGCATCACCGGCTGATCGCGGCCGGCCGCCTCTCTCCAGATCGTCCAGCCATGCGGTCCCTTGTGCCTGAGAGTTTCCTGGGGGTTGCTCCGTCGGCGCCGACGTCAGCCGGGGCTGCGTCGAACTCTCCCGCATGACAGTATCGGACTTTATTGATTATTCACTTCCCGCGGATTCTGTCAAGACGAGTTTCGAAAATACCCGATCCTGTGCAGTTTTACCGCAGCTCTATTATTCGGCGGCGACGAGACTTCCGTTGCTCTCCCGCACGAAATACTCGCGGCTCAACTTCACGATCACGGGCGAAAGCAGCAGCAGCGAGATCAGGTTCGGTATCGCCATGAAGGCGTTCAGCGTGTCGGCGATCAGCCAGACCAGGTCGAGCTGCGCCACGGCGCCGAGGAACACCGCGAGCGTCCAGAATATCCGGTAGGGCTTCACGGATTTCGTGCCGACCAGGAATTCCCAGCACTTCTCGCCGTAGTAGGACCATCCCAGGATGGTGGTGAAGGCGAAGACCGCGAGTTCGACCGACAGGAGATACTGGCCGATCCCCGGCATCGCCGATTCGAAGGCCGACGAGGACAGCACCGCTCCGGACTGGCCGCTGTTCCAGACGCCGGACACGATGATCGCCAGGCCGGTCATGGTGCACACGATGATGGTGTCGATGAAGGTGCCCATCATGCCGACCAGGGCCGAGCGGACCGGGCTGCGCGTGGTGCCGGCCGCCTGGGCGATGCCGGCGGTGCCGAGGCCCGCCTCGTTGGAGAAGATGCCGCGGGCGACGCCGTAGCGCATGGCCGCCCAAACGGCGGCGCCGGCGAAGCCGCCGCTGGCCGCGACCGGGGTGAAGGCATGGGTGAATACCAGGGAAATCGCCTCGGGCAGCCGGTCCGCGAAGACCACCAGGACGAACAGGGCGCAGACCACGTAGCTGACGCACATGGCCGGGACCAGCGCCTCGGCCACCCGGCCGATCCGCTTGATGCCGCCCAGGATGACCGCGCCGGTGACGACGGTCAGCACGATGCCGGTGATCCAGACGGGCACCCCGAAGGTGTTCTCCGCGACCCCGGCGATGGCGTTGGCCTGCACCATGTTGCCGATGCCGAAACCCGCGAAGCCGGCGGACAGCGCGAACGCCACGCCCAGCCAGCGCCAGCGGGGGCCGAGGCCGTTCTTGATCGCGTACATCGGACCGCCGACATGCTCGCCCTTGTCGTCCACTTCGCGGTAGTGGACGGCCAGAAGAACCTCGGCATATTTGGTCGCCATGCCGACCAGCGCCGTGCACCACATCCAGAACAGGGCGCCCGGCCCCCGAGGGCTATGGCCGTCGCGACGCCAGCGATGTTGCCGGTGCCGACCGTCGCGGCCAGCGCCGTCATCAGGGCCGCGAACGGGCTGATCTCGCCGTCTTCCGCCGATCCCGTCTTGCGGCCCTGCCAGACGAGCCTTATGCCGTAGCCGATCTTCGCGAGCGGCATCAGCTTGAGCCGCAACTGCAGGAACAGGCCGGTGCCCAGGATCAGCACCAGCATGGGGACACCCCAGACAATGCCGTTCAAGGCATTGAGGCTTTCAGTGAAAGCTTCCACGTTTCCTCCGAACGATTCTTTGTTCTCTGTTCTGAGGAGATCGGGCGGACCCGCATGCGACCTCGATCGCCGGCCCGGAGTCGATCTCCGTTAACCAGAATTCAGCAAACGGCATGCCACTCCGGAAACCGCGATATCGCGCGGGTTTTCGGCGGAATGCCGGCCCCGGGATGTACGCGAATGTTTACGCATTCGCGGCGCAAAGAGCCCGGTGCCGAAAAAGTCTTCGGAGGACCAATGGTTTGGCTAGGCTGTATGGCAAGGCTTACAGCGTAAACGGAGAGATACAGAAATACAGACGGAGGCCGGCTGCCGTCAGATCAGCGGCTCCAGGATATCCAGCCCGCGGTTCCGGTCGATCACATAGACCAGTTCCCGGTCATCGACGAAGACGTCGTTGCTCTGGGCGCAGGGCTGGCCCTTCGGAGGCTCCGGGATGAACCAACCGATCTCCCGGGGAGCCGTGGGGTCGGCGATGTCCAGCATGCGCAGACCGCCGGAGAACCAGGTGCAGTAGAGGCGGTCGCCGGTCACCCGCTCCTGGAACTGGTGCGCGCCGAAGCGGGCACCGGCGCGGGCGAAGGGCGAATCCAGCTCGCTCAGGTGGAACATGCCGATCGGCCGGATGTCGGCCCGGTCCTCCACGTCGAAGAACCACAGTCCGCCATGAAGCTGGCCGTGGGTGTGGTCGTGCTCCTCGTCCACCGCGGCGGCGACCTGGCGGCCCTGCCACCGCACCGGGAGCGGTGCCACGGTGTGGGTCGGTTCCGGGAAAGGCGGGTGGTAATCGTAGGATCCGATCGTGCGAAGGTCGGTGATGTCGGAAGCGTCGATCACCCGCAGGCCGGCATACCAGACCGACGCCCACAGTTCGTCGCCGAAGCGGAGCGCGTGGTGCAGGCGGTTGCGCTGGCCGGTCCAGTGCGGCGTCTCCCCGCCGGCGACATGCTGGCCGGGCATCCACCAGCGCGAGACCTCGGCCGGCCGGGCCGGGTCGGCGATGTCGTAGACGACCAGGATGTTGCCGACATAGCCTTCCATCTCGGTCGAGATGTAGGCGTAGCGGTCGTCCATGTCGAAGCGGTGGACGCCGACGCCGTGGGTGCGGAGATAGGCGATCTCCCGCGGGCGGGACCGGTCGGCGATGTCGTACACCTTGAAGCCGCCGTCCCGGTAGCCGTGCTCCAGCACGTGGCGCAGGCGGGGCAGCAGGTCTTCGGGGATCTTCAGGGCGGCGGCCACCTCGGCATCGGACGGCGGGCGGCCGAGCCGGGCGGCCAGGTCGGACGTCGCCTCCGCCAGCCTGGCTCCGCGCCGCAGGGCGTGGCGGTCGTTCTGCTCGACGTTGGTGATCATCAGGTCGCCGACGACCCGGACCTTGTGGGTGTGGGAATCCTCGTTCGGCAGCTCGATGGCCGAGGCGATCCGGGGATTGGCCGGGTCCCGCACATCGACGATGGTGGTTCCGAAGGGCGGCTTCATATGGCCGACGAAGGCATGGCCGCCGGACACCGTCACCTGTCCTCCGCCGGGCAGGTCGAGGTGGCCGACCAGGCGGAGGTTCTTCGCAAGGGGCATGTCGGTCATCGGGGCTGGTCTCCGGTCAGGGCCGTCGGGGTTTCGCGCTCCACCCTCCGCCGGCGTTCCTGCTGCCGGCTGCGCAGCCAGGGAAGCAGCACCGAGAGCACCACGAAGGCCCACAGCACGTTGCCGATGGTCGAGGAGAACAGGATCGTCAGGTCGCCCTGCCCGATCCGCAGCGAGCGCAGCAGGTACTGTTCGAACAGCGGTCCCAGGATGATGCCGATCAGGATCGCGGTGACGTGGTAGTGGGTCTTGCGGGCGATGTAGCCGATCACCCCGAAGACCAGGGCCAGGCTCATGTCGAACACGTATTCGCGGTTGGCGAAGGCGCCGACGATGGTCAGCGACAGGATCATGGGCACCAGGATCCTGGTCGGGATCAACACCACCTGGCTCATGTAGCGGGCCAGCGGCAGGATCGTGAAGAGCATCACGATGTAGGACAGCGTCATCGAGAAGAAGATGCCGTAGGCGATCTCCGGCGATTCGATGAACAGCCGGGGACCGAGCACGATGCCATGGTACTGCAGGACCACCATCATCACCGCGGCGGTGCTGCCGCCCGGCACGCCGATCGCCATCAGCGGCACCAGCGTGCCCGACGTGACGCCGTTGTTGGCGGCCTCGGGCGCCACCACGCCGGGGGCGAAGCCCTTGCCGAACTCGTCGGGCGTCTTGGAGAACATTCGCGCCTGCTGGTATGCCACGAACGACGCGATGCTGGCGCCGGCGCCCGGCACGACGCCGATCAGCAAGCCCACGAAGCTGGTCCAGATCGTCAGCCACCAGTATTTGAGGCTGAGCCGCAGGCCCTCCAGCGTGTCCGCCCAGTGGGCGCGGGTGTCCACGACGGCCGAGCGCGGCACGATGGTCGACCGCTCCATCATGCTGAAGGCTTCGGAAATCGCGAACAGGCCGATCAGGGCCGGCACCAGCGGCACGCCGTCGTACAGTTCCAGGAAGCCGAACGCCGCACGCGGCGTTCCGTAGATATGGTCGGTGCCGATCGCCCCGATCATCAGGCCGAAGAAGCCGGCGATGATCCCCTTCAACGGATCGTCGGCGGCGATGGCGGCGATCAGCACCAGGCCGAACACCATCACGGCCACCATCTCGACGCTGCGCAGGTACATGCCCACCTGGGCAAGGAACGGCAGCAGGGCGACGGTCGCGATGCTGGTGACCAGCCCGCCGATGGTGGAAGCCACGAAACAGAGCACGAGCGCCTGCTGCGCCTTCCCCTTCAGGGTCATCTGGTAGCCGTCCAGCGTGGTCGCGGCCGCCCCGCCGGTACCGGGCATGTTCACCAGGATCGCGGGGATGCCGCCGCCCAGATGGGTCGCGCAATAGAGCGACACCATGAAGGCCAGGGCCATGTTGATGTCCATGGCCAACGTCAGCGGCAGCAGGATGATCAAGGTGTTCTGCGCGCTGAAGCCGGGGATCGCGCCGACCAGGATGCCGAGCAGCACCGCCGGCACCACGATCCAGGTGAGCATGACCGCGTCGACCGCGAGCGAGAGGAGCAGTGCGCTGTCCCATCCCATGCTCAGACCCCCCCGCCGAGCAGCGGGACCACGACCCGCTCGACCGGACCCGGCGGGAACCGCGCCCCCAGCAGCACGATGAAGACGAGGAACACCGACGCGGCGACGCCGCCGGCGACGGCCAACAGGGTGACCGGCTGCCGCAGGCCGAGTATCCACATGGCCGCAAGCATGACCAGGAACAGGCCGAGCGTTGTTCCGAGCCAGGGTATCGTGACGATGAACAGGATCAGGACGCCGATCAGGGCCAGCCGCTGGCCCTGCGCCGGCGTCCACCGGCCAAGGTCGCCGAAACCGAGCGAACCGGTGCCGTTCCGCAGGTTCAGGACGATGCGGACGACCTGAACCGCGATCAGGGCCAGCAGCACGACGCCGATCACCGTCCCGTTCGCCCGCGCCTCCCACACCAGGTTGGACGACGAGATCAGGTAGTAGAGGGTGAAGCCGGCGGCGAGAACCGGTATGATCAGGTCGGCGCCGAGCTGTGCGTTCCGGCGCTGCCGCAGCGATTGCAGCACTTTCTGGCTCATGACGTTGCTCCTTGGCCGCCGGGACTATCGCTGCGCGCTGAGCACCGGTTCGTAGCGCTTCGCCAGGTCGAGCATCGCCAGGGCGTATTCGGTGCAGACCTGGCGGTCGCCGTATTTCAGGGATTCGACCGGGGCTCCCGTCTTGACGAAGGCGTCCTGGAACTCGGCCGAGGCGTGGGCCTCCTGCGACGTGCGTTCCAGCAGGGCGAAATCCTCCGGGTTGGCATCGGCCCAACTGGAATGCACCGCCCAGGCCCGCGACGAATAGAGGTCCGGGATCGAGGTGCCGAAGGCTCCGTTGACCGTCGGCGCGTTGTCGGTGATTCCGGCGAAGATGTTCTCGCGGTTGAAGACGCCGAGCACCTTGAACTGGCTGGACAGCGACAGCACGCCGGTGATGGGCAGCGCGCCGATGTCGGCCTCGCCGTTCATCACGGCGACGTAGGTCGGATTGCCGCCGCCATAGGGGATCAGGTTGTAGGTCGAGCCGGTCGCTTCCCCAAGCGCCAGCATGCCGATCGAGGCCGGGTGCGGAATCCGGCTGACCGCCACGTTCACGGGACGCTTCTTGGCCGCCTCGACCACCGACTTCAGGTCCTTGTAGGGAGAGTCGTTCCGCACGAAGATGCAGCTGTCGTCGATGTCGGTCCGGCTGAAATAGATGAAGTCCTCCGGGAACCTGTAGTCGGGCTTCTGGACCGCGTACATGATCATCTCGGGTCCCATGTTGCCGAACAGCAGGTTATAGCCGTCGGCCTCGCGCTGCTTGACGAAAAGTTCGTAGCCGATCTGCCCGGCGGCGCCGGGATGGAAGGTGTATTCGAACTGCCGCTTGAGCAGATCCGACCAGGCATCGTCGAAGGCGCGGGCCAGTCTTTCGGCGCCGCCGCCCTGTCCAGTCGGGATGATCACGCGGAAGTTCCGCTGGGGGTAGGACTGCGCCAAGGCGCGGGACATAGGCAGTCCTGGCATGAGCCCGGCCAGCAGTCCGGCGGCGGCCATGCCGCCGCACAGCGCCCGGCGGGTGATGCGCGTCGAGTGATCCATGGTTTTCCCTCCCAGGTTATTTTTTCGTTGGGCTGCCCTTGTCGGGACGGCCCTAGTCAAGACAGCCCTTGGGGGCCGGTGCCGGTCACCCGCGGTAGACGGGAGCCGGCTGCTCGAAGAAAGAGCTCAGGATATGGTAGACGATCGCGTGGTTCTTCTGCTGGAAGCTGGCATGGGCGATGCCCGGCATCACCGCGAACTGCTTGTCGGGGTTGGGCAGCAGCGCGAAGAACTTCAGCAGGTCGTCGAAGCCGGCGATCCCGTCATACTCACCGCGCATCACCAGGGTCGGCATCGTGATGCGGGCCGGGTCGACCAGCGGCAGGTTCTCGCACATGTCGATATAGGTCCCGACCGGCATCGAATCGTCCAGCGCCAGGATCGCGTCGGCGAAGGCGTCGACCACCGTCTCGTCGGCGGTGCCCGGGTGGTCGCGGGTGAAGATCGAATGAACGAAGGCCCGGTCGATCGGCCGCCGCTTCCCGGACTTGAACTGGGGCAGCTTCTTGCGCCGCTCGGCCAGCGTCGGGCTCCCCTCACCGGTCCACACCATGGCGTCGAGGGCCAGGCGCGCGACGCGATCGGGATGGCGCTCGGCGAACAGCGCGGCGCGCAGGGCGCCCGACGATATGCCGTAGACCAGCAGAGGGCCGCAGCCGCGTTCGGCCTTGATGTAGGCGGACGCGGCGGCGAGGTCGTCGGCGCCGTCCGATATGTTCGACGTGACGCTCCGGTGCTTGTCCGACCGGCCGTAGCCTTCCATGTCGACGCACCAGGTGTCGAAGCCGCGACGGGCGAAGAAGTCCATGACGGAGGAGTCGTCGCGACCGGGAACCTGGAGATCGAAGGTCGGGGTCGAGGCCATGGACGAGCCGTGGACGAACAGGATCGTGCCCCGTTTCCCGGAGCCGGCGACCGCGGGCTTTTCCCAGAGGAACAGCCGCACGTCGTCCTTGGTCGTCCAGTGTTCCCTGCCGCTGGGTGAAACGCCGCCGGGCGATGTTTCGTGGGAGGCTTGAGCTTGCGTCATCGGATCCTTTCCCGTCTGGCGGTGCAAGTCACGATCACGGATTGGCGGTGCGGCGGTCCCGTCGTTGAGCCATTCAATGACCAATCCGCAATAGGTTCACATTGGGCGACAATGGTGTAGCATTGTCAAGCCGGTGTTTTGCATTCTCGGACTATTGCTGCGCAGCGATAACCAATCATCGATTGGTCAGAACGGGCATCAGATTCCGAGCCGGCGCAGCTGCGCTTCCGGGTAACGCGGACCGCAGGCGGCGCCCGGCGGAAAAGCCTTCGCCAGCGCGGCGAGATCGGCGTCCTCCAGGCGAACCTCCGATGCCGCCACGTTCTGCTCCAGCCAGGAGCGGCGCTTGGTCCCCGGGATCGGCACGATGTCGGGACCGCGGGACAGCACCCAGGCCAGGGCCACCTGCGCGGGCGCCAGACGCCGCGTCCGGGCGATGCGGTCCAGGACGTCCAGCAGGGCGAGATTGGATTCGAAATTGCCTTCCTGGAAACGGGGATGGGCGTGGCGCCGGTCGGTCGGGATCAGGTCGTCGCGCCGGCGGAAGGCTCCGGTCAGGAAACCCCTGCCGAGGGGGCTGTACGGCACCAGGCCGATTCCCAACTCCCGCAGCACCGGCAGGACGCGTTCCTCGACATCCCGGCTCCACAGCGAGTATTCCATCTGGAGCGCGGAGATGGGGTGTGTCGCATGGGCCCTGCGGATGGTCTCCGGCCCCGCCTCGCACAGGCCGAGGAAACGGACCTTGCCCTGCTCGACCAGCTTGGCCATGGCGCCGACCGTCTCCTCGATCGGCACATCGGGGTCGACCCGGTGCTGGTAGAAGAGGTCGACCACGTCGACGCCCAGGCGGCGGAGGCTCGCCTCGCAGGCTTTGAACACATGATCGGGGCGGCCGTTCACCCCTCCCCTTTCGCCGTTGGGGCCCCGGATGTTGCCGAACTTGGTCGCCAGGACCAGACCCTCGCGCCGCCCGGCGATCGCGCCGGCGATCAGTTGCTCGTTGCGGCCGTCGGCGTAGGCGTCCGACGTGTCGAAGAAGGTGACGCCAAGCTCGATGGCGCGGTGGATGGTGGCGGTGGACTCGACATCGTCGGGAACTCCGTAGTCGCCGGTCATGCCCGAACAGCCGAGTCCGATGGCGGAAACGCGGAGACCGGCGTTTCCCAGGCTGCGACGCTCCATTGTCCTTCCTCCCCGTTTGCTTGTTCCTGTTCGCTTGTTCCTGTTCACCCCCCGCGAAGGCCGCGATGCCCTGCACGAGGTAGACGAGGCCGACGCCGAGCACGATGCGCTGGGTCCAGCTGCGGAACTGGACGTCGGTCAGGCGTTCGAGCGCCGCCCGGCTCAGGCTGGTTCCCGCCATGGCCAGAGCCACCGAGATCACCAGGACGGGCCAGTCGAGCGAATCCCCGGCGCCGCCGATGATCTGCCCGAAATACACGAGCTTGAGCAGATGGGTCGCGACCTGGCACGCGGCCTTGGTCGCCACGACCGCCCGGCGGTCAAGCGGGCAGCGCACGAAGAAGACGTCGAGCAGCGGGCCGGAAACGCCGGACAGGAGCTGGAACGCGGTCCCGATGAAGCCGCACAGTTCGGCCCCGCCCGTCCGGTCGGCGCGCGGCGCCAGCCGGTCCGGCACGGTCCGGGCCAGGAACGGCGTCAATCCGAGCGTGACCAGCACCAGCGCCGGATCGGGCACGAAGCGCACCAGCGAGAAAGCGGCGAAAGCCAGCAGGGAGCCGATCAGGTAGCGCAGCAGGATCGGCCAGGCGATGTAGCCGCGCCACAGGAAGGCCCGCCAGCCATTGGACGCCGTCTGGGTCACGCCGTGAAGCACCATGGCGGCGGGAACGGGCAGCAGGAGCAGCAGCGCCCCCATGTAGATCATGCCGCCGGCCATCCCGAAGATCCCGGACAGGAAGGAGGTCGCGAGCACGATCGCGGCGATGACGAGGATCGTGCCGGCGCTCACGGGGGTTCCCTGGAGCGGTCTTCGGGCATGCCGGGGCCGGAAGTCTCGATGCTGGGGGAGCGGCGGAACATGGTCCGCAGCTTAACGCCGGAGGCCGATCCCCTCCAAGAAGAATCAGCTCAATACGCGCGCCAAAAGTTCGCCATTCGACCTCGGGATAGCGGGCCGCAGCCCTCTCAGGAACTCGCCGGGCCCATCAGGTTGGACCGCACCATGAGCAGGTGGTCGAGCAGTTCCAAACGGGCGGCCTGGGCGTCCCGGTCGGTCAGCGCCTCCACGATGCGCCGGTGCTGCTCCTGGTAGGTGCGGCGCCGCTCCGGCGTCAGCGAGCGGCGCTTCAGCCTGAGCCATTCCGGCTGGTTGCGGGTCTCGTTCATCGTCCGGTAGAGGTCGATCAGCAGGCTGTTCTTGGACGCGGTCACGATCGAGACGTGCAGCTGGCCGTCCCAATGCTCGAAATCCCCGATATCCTGGGCCGTTTCCGACCGGGCGAGACACTCCCGGATGCGCTGGAAATCCTCCGCATTGGCGCGGACCGCCGCCAGTTCGACCGCCGCGGGCTCGATCACGAGGCGCACCTCCATGATTTCCGCGGGGCTGGCGCCATGGATCCGCCGGACCAGACTGTCGGTCGGGGCGGGCCCTTCGGCACCGGCGTCGGGTTGCGGCGGAGCGACGAACGACCCCCTTCCCACATGGCGGATGATGCTGCCCTTGTCCTGAAGCAGCTTCAGGCTCTTGCGCAACGTGTTGCGCGACACGCCGAACTGTTTTTCCAGGTCGCGTTCGGCGGGGAGCTTGAAGCCCGCGCTCCAGACGCCCTCCGCGATGTTGCTTTCGATGAGTTGGACCAGGGCGCTGGCTCCCATCGCAGCCTTCGTGCGGATATTCTGGGTACGAATGTCTTGCGTGCTCATCAGCCGTTCCCGCAGTCCGCGATGGTGAACCAAACAGCGCCCATTTCTACCCGCCAAACGGGTCGGCGGCAATAACCAGAAAAGCCTTAACCACCGGGAGATTAACATGCAGCGGAAGGCGGAGCGCATGCGCCGCGCCCGTGTCGCGTTGATCCATTGTTGCGCAATTCACTACGGCTGGTGATAATGCCCCTGGTATTGGCACCAAATTGGATCAGGAGAGCTTGATGAAATTCGCCACGTTCCAGATGGATGGCCGCACCGCGGTCGGCCTGGTCGACCCCGAGAATGGCAAGATCTGGCCGCTGGAAGCCCTCCTGGGCGAACCCGTGGACGACATGGTCGACCTGATCCGGCGCTACGACGAGCTGAAGGGGCGTATCCGCCCGACCGGCAGGGCCGTCGATCTCGCATCGGTGAGGATCATGGCGCCGATCCCGCGCCCGGCCCGGAACGTCATGTGCGTGGGCAAGAACTACCACGACCATGCGCACGAGTTCGCCCGCAGCGGGTTCGACAGCAGCGCCGGGGGCAAGGCGGACGCGGTGCCCGAGTTCCCGATCATCTTCACCAAGGTTCCGGAATCCGTGATCGCCGACGGCGAGCCGATCCGCTACCCCGACGGCATCAGCGACAGCATCGATTACGAAGCCGAGGTGACGGTGATCATCGGCAAGGGCGGCCGCGGGATCGCCAGGGAGCAGGCTTACCGGCACGTCTGGGGCTACACCATCATCAACGACGTGACGGCGCGCGACATCCAGGGCCGTCACAAGCAGTGGTTCCTGGGCAAGTCCTTCGATACCTTCTGCCCGATGGGACCCTGGATCGTCACGGCCGACGACATCGATCCGGCATCCCTGGCCGTGCGCTGCTGGGTGAACGACGAGCTGCGGCAGGACGCCAACACCCGGGACCTGATCTTCGACATCCCGACGCTGATCGAAACCATCTCAGCCGGCATCACCCTTGTGCCCGGCGACGTCATCGCGACCGGAACGCCGGCCGGCGTCGGCATCGGGTTCGACCCGCCGAAATACCTGACGCGGGGCGACCGCGTCGCCATCGAGGTCGAAGGCATCGGCCGCCTCGCCAATATCCTGGAATGAACCGGCACCGGGCGACGACAAGGACGGGAACATCATGAATACAAACGGAATCGGCTGGCGGAGCCTGCTTTTCGTTCCGGGCACGCGGCCGGACAGGTTCGGCAAGGCGGCGGCCAGCGGTGCCGACGCGGTCTGCGTCGATCTGGAGGACGCGGTGCCGCCAAGCCGGAAGGAAGAGGCCCGCGGCGAGGCCCTGGGCTTCCTCGCCGGTCCCGACGGCACCGGATGCGACCGCGTGGTCCGCATCAACGGCGTGCGCACCGAACCCGGCCTGCGCGACCTGCTGGCCGTGATCGAAGCGCGCCCGGAACAGGGAACGATCGCCGTTCCCAAGATCGAATCCGCGGAAGAGGTCTGCTGGATCGACCAGTTGCTGACCGCCGCCGGCTCCGGCCTCCGGGTGGTGGCGCAGATCGAAACCCTGCGCGGGGTCGAGAACGCGACCGCCATCGCCGGCGCCTCGCCTCGCCTTTCCGGCATCATGTTCGGCGGCCTGGACCTGGCGGCGGAGCTGGGCGCGCCGGCATCGTGGGAAGCCCTGCTCCACGGCCGGTCGCGGGTGATCCACGCGGCGGCGCTCGCGGGAGTTCCGGCGATCGACATGCCCTTCGTGGATGTCGGCGATCCGGACGGCTGCGGGCGGGAGGCACGCCGCGCCCTGGGTCTCGGTTTCTCGGCCAAGATGGTGATCCATCCGACCCAGGTGGACGTCGTCAACACGGTCTTCTCGCCGACCCGGGAGGAGATCGACCAGGCCCGCCGCGTCATCGCGGCCCTGGAGGAGGCCAGCGGAACCGCCACGGGAGGCGTCGTCCTGCTCGACGGCCGGATGGTCGAACGGCCGGTCGTGCTCGCCATGCAGCGCATACTGGCACGTGCGGGAGTCCGGGCATCCTGATCGTGGACACCATGGTCGGGAAGGCGCAGAACCATCACATGGCCTTCGAAGCGAAGCGAAGCGCGGCCGCTGGACGAGCATCGCCAGGATCGCCCGAGGATACTGCAGGGACAGGATGACATGACAAGCGAACGGTCGTTCAGGATCACCCCCAACGATGACGTCACCTTCTACCCGCGGGTGTTCGGCCGGCGCGGGGTTGTCGCCTCCCACCACTACCTGTCGGCCGGCGCCGGCCTGGACGCCCTCAAGGCGGGCGGCAACGCGGTGGATGCCGCCGTCGCCGCGACCTTCGTCGAAGGCGTGCTGAATCCGAACATGCACACCATCGGCGGCGAATGCCCGATCCTGATCGCGCCCGCGGACGGCAGCGGGATCATCTGCATCAACGGCAACGCCACGGCCCCGGCCGCGGCGACCCCCGAAGCCTTCCGGGCGCTCGGGCACGAGACGATCCCGTCGGAAGGCGTCCTGGCGGCCGGTGTGCCCGGGGCCTTCGGCGCGCTGATCGTGGCGGCCCTGCGGTACGGCAGGCTGAGCTTCGCGGACCTGGTCCGGCCGGCGCTGGAGCTGGCGCGCGACGGCTTCCCGGTGCATGCCGGACTGCTGCGCCAGCACAAGTTCGGCATCGTCCCGAACGCGGAGAGGTTCCTGACCCACTGGACCACGACCGGCGATGTCTACATGCCGGGAGGAGTCCCGCCGGCCGAAGGCGCCGTTCTGACCAATCCGGCGCTGGCAGGCATGTTCGGCCATCTGGCGGCGGTCGAGGCCGCATCCGGGGGATCGCGCGAACAAGGGCTGCAGGCGGTGTTCGACGGCTTCTACCGGGGCGACGTCGCCCGCGAGATCGTCGCCTTCTCCAAGGAGCAGGGCGGCTTGCTGGAGCGGTCGGATTTCGACGCCTTCGAAATCCCCTTGGAGCAGCCTGTCTCAATCGAGTTCGCCGGTGCCCGCATCTACAAATGCTCGGCCTGGAACCAGGGTGCCGCCCTCCTCCAGAGCCTGTCCATCCTGAAGGCGCGCGATCTGGCCGCCATGGGGCACAACAGCGCCGACTACGTGCATACCGTCACGGAGGCGATGAAGCTCGCCTTCGCCGACCGGGAACAATACTACGGCGATACCCGCCACGTGAACATCCCGGTCGACGACCTGCTGGACGACGCCTACGGCCGCCTCCGCGCCGATCTGATCGATCCCGCCGCGGCGAACGCGGAACTGCGCCCGGGCGACCCGACCCGGCCCGCGGCCCTGCTCGACCCCGCCGAGCGGTTCGGCGGCGCGTCGTGGGGACCGGGGACCGTGCATGTCGACACGGCGGACGCGGCGGGGAACCTGTGCTCCTTCACGCCGAGCGGCGCCTGGATCAAGTCGTCGCCCGTGATGCCGGCGCTGGGTTTCCCGCTGGGCAACCGGATCTCCAACTTCCACCTGGGACCGGCGAACCACCCCAACGTGGTGGCGCCGGGCAAACGGCCCCGCACCACCATCAGCCCGACGATCGTGACGCGGAACGACGAGCCCTGGATCGCCTGCGGCAGCATGGGCGGCGACCAGCAGGACCAGTGGCAGCTCCAGTTCCTGCTGAACCGCCTGCTGTTCGGCATGCCGATCCAGCAGGCGATCGAAGCCCCGAAATTTTCCAGCGAGCATTTCCCCGGTTTCTTCGCGCCGCATAATTTTTTCACGAATCGCCTGCGCGCCGAGGAGACCCTGGGCGCGGCCGTGCTGGAGGAGCTGGCCCGGCGCGGCCACGATGTTTCGGTCGGCCCGGCTTGGTCGGAAGGCTTCATGCTCGCGACCGAGCGCCATTCGGCGTCGTCCGGCCCCGCCGGCACGCTGGAAGCCGGCTGCGATCCGCGCGGAGCCAAGTCCGAAGTGTTTCCCGCAGCGGCGGTCGCCTGGTAACCGCCGCCCCGGTCACGCCAGCCCCGGTCACGCCAGCCCCGGTCACGCCAGCCCAGGACGTCGATCTCGGAGTGGATCCACGGCTGTCCGGCATGGTGATTGCTTATTACGGGAAAAGGTTAATCGCGGGCAGAAGCACTCCGTTTTCGTCATGGCCGGACTTGATCCGGCCATCTTTCGCGGGAAGCATCGAAGCCTCCGTGCCTTGAGATCCGCTGGTCAAGCCCGCGGATGACGAACCGAAGGAGAAAACAGTCGCCAGGAATGTTCTCAATAGTTGATTAGCAGAACACGTGCCGGACAGCCGTGGAGTGGATCAGGGTGTCCCGGCTCAGGTGATCCCGCGGCGGCCCCCGGAGCCTTACGGGGCGTCTCGGCCGGTCTCGATCGACTTCGCCACATCGTCGCGGATCGATTGGATCCAGACCCCCTCGTTCGCCGCGTAGGTGCCGGACTGCCCGTTCAGCTTGCGTACGGACTGCCCGCCGGCCCGGTGCAGGCCGACGACCCGCCAGCCTTGCCCGGCGAATACCGGGCTGCCGGAACTGCCGCGTTCCGTGGGGGCACGGTAATGCAGCAGGCGGCGTTCGGGCCGGTCGGGACGACCCGCCGGCGGCCCGTCGTGATCCATCAGACGGTTGTCCTCCAGCGAAAAGCTGAGTTCGCCGCCCAGGGGATGGCCGATGACATAGACCCGCTGGCCCTCGTCCAGGAAAGGCATGGCCTTCGAGATGGGACAGGGTTCGACGCCGCGCGGCGTTTCCTCCAGCCGCAACAGGGTGGCGTCGAGATCCTTGGCGGGGGAACTCCAGGCCACTCCGGTCACGCCATAGCGTGGAGCGGAACAGCCGGGTTCGGCCAGGGCCTCGAAACTGACCACCGCCTCGTCGCTGTTCAGTTCCGAGCGGTCCCAGGGATCGTCGCTGACCACATGGGCGTTGGTCAGCAGGAAATTCCCGTCGCCCAGGGACTGGTGCAGGTCGCTGCCGCGCAGGAGGAAGCCGGTCCCCCTGCCCCGCCCGTCCGGGGCGCGGATCATGGCGACCGCCCGGGCCCGCTCCATACCCAGGCACATCCACTTGTAGGTGCTGGAACCGGTATCGCCCAGGACACGCTCGAAGGTGCTTGGATCGGCACCCTGCATTCCCTGCACCTGATCGGGCGTGAGGCTGATCCGGCCGTCTTCGCGCCGGAGCAGCTCGGCCCGGAGCACGGCCAACAGGCCGCCTCCCGGCCCTCCGTCGATCCGAAGGTTCCAGACTTCGGTGAATTGGCGCAAGGTGCCGGCGATGGCGAAGGCGTCCACATCCTGCGCACCCAGGTACTTGCCCAGCCAGCGCTCCGCCCCCCGCCAGTCCTCCAGCGCCAGGCAGACCTCGGCGGCGATGGCATAGTCCCAGGCCGGCAGCTCCTCCGCCCAGCGCCGGCCGATATGGTCCCTGATGCGGGCGGCCAAGTGCCCCGGATCGGGCGCGTCGGGCACCCGGATGCCGTCCCGTTCGGCGCGGCGCAACAGGGCGACCACGTTGACGCCGTGCCAGACCCGGTTCGCGTCGGACTCGTAGATCCTGTGGTACCATGCGACGGCTTGGCCCAAGGCCGACTCGCCCATGCCGAGCCGGCTGCCCCGGGCCTCGATGAAGATCTGCTTGTACACGCGGCCGAGCAGACCGCAGGCCTCGGGATACTCGTCGCGATCGTCCCGGGCGCGCTCCTCCAGGCGTTTCAGGAGATCGAGGGCGGGAATGAGTTCCCCCCGGTCGATCAACGCCTGGCCGTACTGGCGGTAGACGAGGTGCGAATCGCATCCGAGCCGGATCATCGCGTCGGCGAACTTCTGCATCGTGCCGAAATGCCGCCATTTCCGGAGTTCGCCGAGGATCCTTTTGACGAGGACTCCAGCGGGCAGGTCCGCCTGGTGCCGCAAATGGGTGATCAGTACTTCAGCCGCTTCGTCGAGCCGCTCCGCTTCCAGGCTTCTAGCCGCCCGCGCGCAGAGGTAACGTCCAGCGGAGTGGTGGAAATTGGCCCCTGAAGGGTTGAGGCGGCCCGGGTGGAGCTCGCAGAGCGGAACCCGGGCCGCCTCAACCCTCCGCCCCTGGGGCCGCAACGACGCGGAGGTGGTCATCACGCTCATCAGGTAAGGTCGAGTTGCGACACGAGACCAGACCCCGAGAGAGGCATGATGACCAAGGATACGATGACACTTCTGCTCGACCAGATCCAGGCCAGTACCGATGGCGACTTCCTGCGCGCCATCGCCGCTCACACGCTCCAGCGGCTGATGGAGTTCGAGGTCGACGGCCTGATCGGCGCCGGGCGCCATGAGCGCTCCGACGAGCGCACCACATACCGCAACGGCTATCGGGATCGTCAGCTGGAAACCCGGCTCGGCACGCTCGACCTGAAGATACCGAAGCTGCGCCAGGGAACCTACTTTCCGGCCTTCCTGGAGCCCCGCAAGACCGCCGAGAAGGCGCTGACGGCCGTGATCCAGGAAGCGTGGATCCAGGGCGTGTCCACCCGCAAGGTCGATGACCTGGTCCAGGCGCTGGGCATGACCGGCATCTCCAAGTCGCAGGTCTCGGCCCTGTGCCAGGACATCGACACCCGCGTGCTGTCCTTCCTCGAGCGGCCGCTGGATGGCGAGTGGCCCTACCTTTGGCTCGATGCGACCTACATCAAGGTCCGCCAGAATGGCCGCATCGTGTCGATCGCGGCAATAATCGCCACCGGCGTCAACCAGGACGGCCGCCGCGAAATCCTCGGGCTCGGCCTGGGCCAGTCGGAAGCCGCCACCTTCTGGATCGAGTTTCTGCGTGGTCTGGTCCGTCGCGGCCTGAAGGGCGTGAAGCTGGTGATCTCCGACGCCCACGAAGGTCTCAAGGCGGCCATCACCCAGGTCCTGAGCGCCACCTGGCAGAGGTGCCGGGTGCATTTCATGAGATCGCTATTGGCCCATGTGCCGAAAAGCCAGCAGTCGGTCGTCTCGGCCGCTGTCCGGCAGGTCTTCGTCCAGCCCGATCGCGAGACTGCCGGACAGGCCTGGCGCCACGTCGCCGATCAGCTCCGCCCGCGCTTTCGCAAGGTCGCCGCCCTGCTCGACGATGCCGAACACGACGTGCTCGCCTACATGGACTATCCTGAACCCCATCGTAGCAAGTTGCACTCGACCAATCCGATCGAGCGCTTGAACAAGGAAGTCAAGCGCCGGACCAATGTCGTCGGCATCTTCCCGAACGAGGCCAGCGTTCGCAGGCTTGTTGGTGCTGTACTTCTCGAGCAGAATGACGAGTGGCAACTACAACATCGTTACCTGACGCTTGAGACCATGACCGGCATGGCCGCCAGTGATGAAGCGGCCCTCGCCGCGCTGACCAAGACCTGACCTACGATGCTGATGGCCTCCTCCCAATTTACACCAGCTTGACGGACGCAATCCGCGCAGACAACATCATCGACCAGTTCGGGCAGTTCGGGCAGTCCCGGAAGGTCGGTTGCTCCAGGGGTCATGGCTACTCCTTCGGCGAGAGGTCCGGATGGCAGGCCGGCACCCGAATACGGCTTTTGCGAGTATTACCATGAATTAATACCCTTCCATCGATATAACGTATAAGGGGATTTCTCCTTGCTGATTTCCCCCTGGGGGAAGTGGCGGCAGCGATCCCCGGCGCGGGACCTTATCGAAGACGCCGCACAGCTTCAGGCGGAACTCCATGGCGCGGAGCGCCGGCGCACCGCCGGCCATGGCTTGGCAGAAGGCTTCCCGACGCTGATACAGCTCCGATCCGGCCCAAGCTCATCGCAAGGAGGGCGGTCTCGGATTACGCGGGCTGCGGCTTCATCCGGGCTTCGTCCAGCCGGCGCGCGAGCTGCTCGGCGAACTTCGCGGTCGCGACCGGCAGGGTCCGGCCCCGTTGCTGGCCCAGCACCAGCGGGCCGTGCGCCATCTCCAGGTCGCTCAGGGGAAGCGCCACGAGGCCGGGATCGGTCTCCGGCACCGGCGCGCCGATCTCGATCTGGAAAGTCACCACGCTGCCCGACCGCGCCAGGTTCCGCAGCATCTCGAACGAGTTGGATTCCAGCTCCACCGACAGCTTCGCCGAACTGACGGACAGCAGGTCCTCCAGGATGGCGCGGGTACCGAAGCTGCCGTCCGGCAGGGCGATCGGGTATTGCGCGCAATCGCGCAGGCGCACGACTTCCTTCCCCGTCAGGGGATGGTCGGCGGCGACGATGGCGACGACGCGCTGGCCCAGGGTCATCAGCGGCTGGAACTCGGGTGTCCTGCGCGGGCTGAAGATGATCGCAAGGTCCGTCTCGTACTCGCGCAGCATCCGGATCGCCGAGCCCTGGTCGACCACCGAGATCTGGAAGCTGACCAGCGGGAAGCGCTCCCGGAACTCCGATATCTGCCGGGGCAGCAGATAGTTCACCAGCGCCTGGCTGCACGCGATCCGGACATGGCCGCGCCTGAGGCCCGACAGGTCCTCTATGTGCGAGCGCACCCGTTCCAGGTCGGCGGACTGGCTGCGCACCCAGCGGATGAAGCTCTCCCCCGCCGCGGTCAGCCGGATCCCCTGGGCGGAGCGCTCGAAGATGGCGGCGCCCAGATCCTCCTCCACGTCCTGGATCCGGCGCTGGAGCGCCGACGGCGTCACATTGAGCTGTTCGGCCGCCTTCCGCAGCGAACCGAACTTCGCCGCCTCGTCGACATAGCGCCAGATCCGCATGTGCCTCATTCCGACATACCCCGCTGTGTAGACTTTCCGTCTACACCCTAGCAGGAAAACGGCGTTTGAGGCGCCGTCGGATCGCGCATAGCGTCGTCGGCGTCCGGATGACGGGCATTCTCCCCTTCCCCACCCCATAGGAGGAACAGGCCACATGCGCAGCGTCATCAGCCAATGGCCCGCGGTTCTGGCGGGCGCCCTGGTCGGGGCCTTCGGCCTGGCCGGCGCGGCATCCGCCCAGACACCCGTCAAGATGGTTCTCAACTGGAAATACCAGGGACCGCAGGCGCTGTTCTTCATCGCCGAGGACAAGGGCTACTTCAAGGCGGAGGGGCTGGACGTCACCATCGACCAGGGCGAAGGGTCGGCCGCCTCCATCACCAAGGTGGCGACGGGAGCCTACGACGCCGGGTTCGGCGACGTGAACGCGCTGATCACCCTGGCCGCCAAGTCGCCCGACGAGGCGCCGGTCGCCGTCTTCATGATGTACAACACGCCGCCCTTCACGGTCGCGGTCAAGGCGGACGGCCCGATCCGGACGCCCAAGGACCTGGAAGGCAAGACCATCGGCGGCCCCGCCAACGACGGCGCGCTCAAGCTGTTCCCGGCGTTCGCCCAGGTCGCCGGCATCGACGCCGGCAAGGTCTCCGTCACCAATATGCAGGCGAACCTGCGCGAGCAGATGCTCCAGCGCGGCCAGGTCGACGGGATCTTCGGCTATGTCAACACCATAGCCTTCAGCGCCAAGAGCGCCGGCATGGACCCGGACAAGGATTTCCGCTTCATCAACTACGGCGATTACGGGATGGACCTTTATTCCAACGCGATCGTCGTGTCCAAGGCGTTCCTGAGCCAGAACGGCGAGGCGGCGAAGGGCCTGGTCCGGGCGATCAACCGCGCGGCCAAGGACATGATCGCCGACCCCGCCGGCTCGGTCGCGGCCGTGATGAGGCGCGAGCCCCTGCTGAACGAGAAGGTCGAGATCGAGCGCACCGTCGCCACCCTGCGGATGGAGATGAACCATCCCGAGATCGCCGCGATCGGCCTGGGCGACGTGGACGACGAACGCCTGAAGCGCGCCATCGACATGGTGGTCGAGGCCAACGGCCTGGAGAACACCCCGGAACCGTCGGCGATCTTCACCGACGCGTACCTGCCGCCGTTGTCCGAGCGGCCCACCGCCGTCATCAAGCAATAACCAGAAGAAGACACATGGAACTGGGTCTGAAATCGCGGGTCGTGATGATCACCGGCCCCGCGAAAGGAATGGGAGAGGCCGTCACCATGGCCTTTGCCGCCGAAGGCTGCCGGCTGGCGCTGGTCGGGCGCGACGTCGCCGCGATCGAGCCGGTCGCCGCCAAGGTCCGGGCGCTGGGCGCGGAGGCGATCGTGATCCACTGCGACATCACCGACGAGGCGCAATGCGCCGGGGCGGCCGAACGGACGCTCGCGGCCTTTGGGCGGATCGACGTGCTGGTCAACGTGGCGGGCGGCTCCGGCCCGGTCGGCAAGACCGGCTGGGAGACCACCCGCGAGGAGTTCGACGAGATCGTGGAGCTGAACATGGCGGGATGCTTCAACACCATGAGCGCCGTCATGCCGACCTTCATCGACCAGCGCTACGGCAAGGTCGTCAATGTCGGCGGCACCTTCGGGATGCGCGGCCGGGCCGGCCGGATGGCCTATTCGGCGTCCAAGTGGGGCCTGCGCGGCATCACCAAGTCCTTCGCGCTGGAGGCCGGGCCCTACAACGTCAACGTCAACTGCGTGGCGCCGGGCATGGTCGAGGGGCCGCGCTTCCGCGGCAAGGTCGTGCCGGAAATGGCCCGGCGGCTCGGCATCACCGAGGAGGAGGCGGCCGAGCGGCACGCCGCCGACTACGCGCTGCGCCGCGTCTCCACCGGCGAGGACGTGGCCAAGGCGTGCCTCTTCCTCGCCAGCGACGCGGCCCGCCAGATCACCGGCGTCGATCTGCCGGTGGACGGCGGCTGGGCCTCCCTCTGACACAGGACGACAGGAACATGGAAACCGGAAAGACCCTCGCCGACCTCGTCATCACCGGCGGCACCATCGTCACCGACCAAGCCAGCTTCCGGGGCGCCGTCGCCGTCAAGGACGGCCGCATCCTGGCGGTGGGCGCGGACGAGTCCATGCCGGCCGCGCGGGAGACCTTCGACGCGGCCGGCCTGCACCTGCTGCCCGGCGCGATCGACGCCCACGTCCATTTCCGCGAACCGGGCTATACCCACAAGGAGGACTGGCGGACCGGAACGGCGGCGGCGGCCATGGGCGGAGTCACCACCGTCTTCGAGATGCCCAACACCGACCCGCCGACCGGCACGGTCGAGGCGCTGAGGATCAAGCAGCAGGCGGCGGCCAAGGCGCACGTGGACTACGGCCTGTACGGGCTGCTCGCCGAGGACAACCTGGACCAGCTGGACGGCCTGGTCGCGGGCGGCGTGGCCGCGTTCAAATGCTTCATGGGCAACACCTTCGGCAACCTGCCCTCGCCCTCCACCGGCGCCATGCTGGAAGGGTTCGAGATCATCGCGCGGCACGGGCTTCGCATCTCGCTCCATGCCGAGACCGCCTCCATCATGGCGTGGCGCCAGCGCAAGCTGATGGCCGCCGGCCGGCGCGATCCGCTCGCCCACTTGGCGTCGCGCCCCGCCGTGGTCGCGACCGAGGCGGTGTCGCGCGCCGCGATCCTGGCTGAATGGACCGGCGCCCGCATCCACGTCCTGCACATCTCCTCGGGCGACGAGCTGCGGCCGCTGCGGGAGGCGAAGGCGCGCGGCGTCGACGTCACCGGCGAGACCTGTCCGCATTACCTGCTGTTCGACGAGCGGGCCTATGCCGACCTGGGCTCGATCATCCGGGTCAACCCGCCGGTCCGCGAGCGGCATCACCAGCAGGCGCTCTGGGAGGGCCTCAGGGACGGCACGATCGACATGATCGCGACCGACCACGCGCCGCACGATCCCGGGGAAAAGGTGCGGGACGACATCTGGACGGCCGATTGCGGCTTCCCCGGCGTCGAGACCCAGATGCCGCTGATGCTGACCCAGGTGAACGCCGGCCGCCTGTCGCTGACCGACTATGTGCGGCTGTCCTCGACGGCCCCGGCCAAGGCGTTCGGCCTCCATCCGCGGAAGGGGGCGATCATGCCCGGCGCCGACGCCGACATCGCGCTGGTCGATCTGGCCCGGCGCGAAACGGTCCGCGCCGACGCGCTGCACTCGCGCGGCAGGATCACGCCGTTCGAGGGGTTCGAAACGGTGGGCGCGCCGATCCACACGCTGGTTCGGGGTCGGTTCGTGATGCGGTACCGCCGGCTGGTCGAGGATGCCTCCGGGTGGGGCCTTCCGGTCGGCCGGGTCCAGGCCATGCCGGAACCCCAGCCCCGCCACGTCGAGGAGACGACCGCCGCGATCACCGGCGCCCGTCCGGCTGGCGCGACGGCTCCGTCCGTTCGGGCGGCCGAGTGAAGACGAACCCGAGGACATCCATGCAGACGGCGAAATCACCCAGCCTGGTCCCGATCCCGCTGAAGCCGGACCCGGACCAGCAGTCCCCGCGCAAGCTGTTCATCGAACTGGAAAAGGTCACCGTCTCCTACGGCAAGGGGCCGGGCGCCACCCAGGCGCTCTCCGAGATCACGCTCCAGGTCGGCGAAGGCGACTTCATCGCGCTGGTCGGACCGTCGGGCTGCGGCAAGAGCACGATCCTGAAGCTGGTCGGCGACCTGCTGAAGGCGTCGAGCGGCCACGTCTTCGTGGCCGGGCGGGAAGTCGGGGCGCAGGACGTGCGGATCGGCATGGCCTTCCAGAACCCGACGCTGCTGCCCTGGCTGAGCATCCGCGACAACGTCATGCTGCCTCTCAAGATCGTGCAGCCTTTCCGGGCCGACTGGAAGCGCAAGCGGCACGGCGAGTACCGCGACCGGGCCGAAGCTCTGCTGGCCAAGGTCGGCCTGGGCGGCTTCGGCGGCAAGTATCCCTGGCAGCTCTCGGGCGGCATGCAGCAGCGGGCCTCGCTGTGCCGGGCGCTGATCCACGACCCCAACCTGCTGCTGCTGGACGAGCCGTTCGGCGCGCTGGACCAGTTCACGCGGGAGGAGCTTTGGGACATCCTCCAGACGCTGTGGATCGACGGCAAGCCGACCGTGCTGCTGGTCACCCACGACCTGCGCGAGAGCGCCTTCCTGGCCAACCGCATCGTCGTGATGAGCGCCCGGCCCGGGCGGATCCTGGTGGACGAGCCGGTCGGCTTCGCCCGCCCGCGCACGCTGGACACGACCTACCAGCCGGGCTTCACCAACCTGACCCACAAGCTGCGCACCCTGATCGTCGAGGCCCGGAGCGCCGCGGGAGGTACCCCATGACCAGCCTGAACCGGGAGAAGATCGCGTCCGCCGCCCTGATCGCCGGGGTCTTCGTGGCATGGGAGGTCGGCTGCCTGCTGTTCGGCATCAGCGAATACGTCCTGCCGCGCCCGTCCCAGATCGTCATGGTGCTGGTGGAGCGCTGGCCCGCCCTGATGCCGCACGCGGTACAGACACTCTACACCACGCTGGTCGGGTTCGCGCTCGGCGTCTCCGCCGGGGTGCTGATCGGAATGCTGATCGGGTCGTCCAGGCTGGCCTACAACGTGGCGTTCCCCCTGCTGGTGGGCTTCTCGTCGATCCCCAAGGTGGCGGTGGTGCCGATCTTCGTGCTGTGGTTCGGCGCCGGGACGGTTCCGGCGGTGCTCACCTCCATGATCATCTCGGTCTTCCCGGTGGTGGTGAACATGGCGACGGGGCTGGCGACCACGGAGCCGGAGCTGGAGGACGTGCTGCGCACGATGAAGGCGACCAAGCGCGACATCCTGCTGAACGTCGGGCTGCCGCGCGCCATGCCGTACCTGTTCGCCTCCCTCAAGGTCGCGGTCACGCTGTCCTTCGTCGGCACGGTCATCGCGGAGACGGTCGCGTCCAACCGGGGGATCGGCAACATGATGCTGATCGCCTCCTCCAACTTCAACGTCCCCCTGGTCTTCGCCGGGCTCTTCATCCTGGCCGGCCTCGGCATCGCGCTCTACGTCGTCTTCTCGCTGATCGAGCGCCGCGTGACCGGCTGGGCCAACCGCAAGACCGAATTCGCGATGGGCTGACGCCCGCGCACAGCATCGGAGAACACCATGATCGACATATCCCGCCGGGCCGCCCTGGCGGCCGGGTTCGGCCTCGCGCTCGCCGTCTCGCAGCCGTTCGCCGTCACCCCGGCCCAGGCCCGGGAGCCGACGCCGATCCGCTTCACGCTGGACTGGAAGTACCAGGGCATCCACGCCTGGTACTTCGTCGCCCAGGACAAGGGCTATTTCCGCGACGAGGGGCTGGAGGTCACGATCGACCAGGGCGAGGGGTCCGCCGCCACCGTCACCCGCATCATGTCCGGCGCCTACGACGCCGGGTTCGGCGACATCAACGCCGTGATCCAGCAGGCGGCGCAGAAGCCCGGCGAGGCGCCGGTGATGGTCTACCAGATCTACAACCGTCCGCCCTTCGCGGTGCTGACCAGGACGGACAGCGGCATCGAGGACATGAAGGACCTGGCCGGCCGCAAGGTCGGCGGCCCGGCCGGCAGTGCCGCGACCCGGCTGCTTCCGGCGCTGCTGGCGCGGAACGGCGTGGCGGAGCCGTCGGTCGAGGTGCTGAACATGCAGCCGAACCTGCAGGAGCAGATGCTGATCCGCGGCGAGGTCGCGGCCTCCCTGGTATTCAACGTGACCAGCTACGTCAACCTGATCCAGCAGGGCCAGGACCCGGACGGCGATTTCCGCTGGCTTGACTATGCCGACCACGGGCTGGACCTCTATTCCAACGGCGTGATGGTGTCCCGGGATCTTGCCCGCGACAAGCCGGAGGCGGTCCGAGGGCTGGTCCGGGCGATCAATCGGGCGGTGCAGGACGTGATGGCCGATCCGGACATGGGCGTGAAGGCGCTGACCGCGGTCGAGCCGCTGGTCGATGCCGGCAGCGAGGGGCGCCGGGTGCGGTTCGCCTTCGACCGGTTGATGATCACGCCGGAAACGCGGAAGATCGGGCTGGGCGACGTGGACGACGCCCGGCTGGAGCGGTCCATCGCGGTGATGGCCGAAGCCTACGACCTGCCGCGGAAGCCCGAGCCGTCGCAAGTGTTCGACCGGTCGTTCCTGCCGCCGCAGGACCGGCGCCTCGTCGCCGGCGCGGGGAATTGAGGCCCGACATGACGGAAAGATCCATCGCCTGCGCCGGCCTGCTCCACGGCAGGGGCTACGACCTGCAGGGGCCGTGCCGGGTCTCGCTCGACGGCGGCCGGATCGCCGGCGTGGCGGGGATCGACGGGGAGGCCGACCCGCTGTTCGTCCTGCCGGTGCTGGTCAACGCCCACGACCACGGCCGGCCCGTGCGGTCCAGTTCCTTCGGGGCGGCGGGCAAGCCGCTGGAACTCTGGCTCCAGTACCTGGCGCTGCTGCCGGCGGTGGACCCGTACCTCGCCGCCGCGGCCTCGCTGGGCCGCAGCGCCCTGGGCGGGGCCGGCGCCGTCATGGTCCATCATACGCGGGTGCAGGGATTGACCCCGCTTCCCCTGGAAGCCGCCGAGGTCGCCCGCGCCGCCGCCGACATCGGGGTGCGGATCGGCTTCGCGGTCGCGCTGAAGGACCGCAACCCCTTGGTCTACGGCCCGTCGGAGGAAGTGCTGGCCCTGCTGCCGGAGGACGCCCGGCGCGAGATCGCCCGGCGGACCGGCAATGCCCCGATGCCCGTCGAGGACCAGATCCGGCTGGTCGAGGAAGTGGCCGGCGCCGCGGCCGGCGACCTGGTGGACGTGCAGTACGGGCCGACCGGCGTCCAGTGGTGCTCGCCCGGGCTGCTGCGTGCCGTCGCCGACGCCTCCGCCCGGACCGGCCGGCGGGTGCATATGCACTGCCTGGAGACGCGCTACCAGCGTGACTGGGCGGACCGCAATTTCGCCGGAGAACCCGGGGGGATGTTCGCCTTCCTGAAGGGGATCGGGTTGCTGTCGCCGCGCCTGACGCTGGCGCACTGCACCTGGGCGCGGCCGGAAGAGCTGGACCTGATCGCCGAATCAGGCGCCACGGTCGCGGTCAACACGGGCTCCAACCTGGGCATCCGGTCCGGCATCGCGCCGGTGGCCGAGATGGTGGCGCGCGGCTGCAAGGTAGCATTGGGCCTGGACGGGCTGACGCTGAACGAGGACGACGACGCGCTGGGCGAGATGCGCCTCGCCAACGCGCTGCACCGCGGCTGGGGCTTCGACACCGCGATCGACGAGACGGCGATGCTGCGGATCGCCCTGGCCAACGGGCGTGCCGCCGTGACCGGACGGGACGAGGGCGGCGCCATCGAACCCGGAGCGCCCGCGGACCTGCTGCTACTCGACACCGGAAGGCTGGACTCCGACCGGCTGGTGCCGGACCTGTCGCCGCGCGACCTGCTGTTCGCCCGCGCCGGCGCCGGCCATGTCGCCGAGGTGATCGTGGCGGGACGGACGGTCGTGCGGCGGGGCAAGGTGACGGGAATCGACCACGACGCCGCCCAGGCCGAGCTGCTGGACCGGATGCGCCACGGCATCAAGGAGAACGACGCCCTGCGGGCCGCGCTGCCGGAGCTGGGCCGCGCGCTGCACCGGCATTTCGCGGCGGCACCCTGCTGCTGAGCCGCCCAACGAACGGAAGACCAGGACACATCATGACATCAGGCATTCGCCCCGGCGTCGCGGTCCACCGCGTCGCGACCACCGGCCCCGACGACGTGGCCGGGCTCGAACGGCTGGTCCGGGCGGGCGAGCTGGACCCGGCCGGGATTGTCGCGATCCTCGGCAAGACGGAAGGAAACGGCTGCGTCAACGATTTCAGCCGGGGCTTCGCCACCCAAAGCCTCAAGTTGTTCCTCCAGGGGCATGTCGGGCGGGAGGCGGCCGGGCGCGTCTGCCTCGTGATGTCCGGCGGGACCGAGGGCGCCCTCTCCCCCCACTGGATCGTGTTCGAGCGCCGGGAGTCGGATGAGTCGGCGCGCGGTCCGGCGCTCGCCATGGGAAGCGCCATCACCCCCGACCTGCCGCCCGAGCATCTGGGCCGCCGCGCCCAGGTGGAGATGGTCGCGCGGGGAGTTGCCGACGCCATGGAGCGAGCGGGCATCGCCGATCCGGCCGCCGTGCATTTCGTGCAGATCAAGTGCCCGCTGCTGACGGCGGCCCGCGCCGCCGAGGCCGAGGCCCGGGGCCGGGCGACCGCCACGCGCGACACGCTGAAGTCCATGGGGCTGTCGCGCGGCGCCAGCGCGTTGGGCGTCGCCGTGGCGCTGGGCGAGCTGTCGATCGGGGAAATCCCCAACGGCGCCATCGGCACCGACATGGGCCTGTGGTCCGGGCGGGCCAGCACCTCGTCGGGGATCGAGCTGATGGGCCACGAGATCCTGGTGCTCGGCATGAGTCCGGACTGGACCGGTCCGCTCGCCATCGACCATGCGGTGATGCGGGATGCCGCCGACATCGGCCCGTTGCGCGCGGCGCTGGCGCGGCTGGGCCTCGACGCGGAGGGGCAGCTCGACGCCTCCGCGCGGGCCAGGGTCAGGGCCGTGCTCGCCAAGGCGGAGGCGTCGCGAAGCGGCACCGTGCGGGGGCTGCGGCACACGATGCTGGACGACAGCGACATCTCGGCGACCCGGCATGCCCGCGCCTTCGTCGCCGGCGTGCTGGCCGGGACGATGGGCATGACCGACCTGTTCGTTTCCGGCGGGGCCGAGCACCAGGGACCGGACGGCGGCGGGCCGGTCGCGATCATCGCGGAACGGGCCTGAGCCGATGCCCGGCCGGATCGAACTCCTCCCCGAACCCGGAACGGTCCACTGGGGCCATTTCGACGCGGCGCTGGCCCCGGTCGCCGAGATCGCCGGCGGCGGCACCGTCGTCATCCATACCGTGAGCGGCGGCCGGGACGACCTGCCGCCGCCCGGCTCCGGCATGACGGTCCGGCCCGAGCACCGGCGCATCCTCGACGCGGTCGAGCCGGACATGGGGCCGCACATCATGACCGGCCCCGTCGCCGTCCGGGGCGCCGAACCGGGCGACGCGCTTCGCGTCGAGATCCTGGACGTGGCGCTGCGCGAGAATTGGGGCTTCAACCTGATCAGGCCGGGCGCCGGAGCCCTGCCGGACCGGTTCCCCGATCACCGGCGGATACACCTGCCGATCGACCGGGCGGCGGGAAAGGTGCTGACGCCCTGGGGGCTGGAGATCCCGGCCCGTCCTTTCTTCGGCGTGATGGGCACCGCGCCGGCGCCGGACCTGGGGCGGCTCACCTCGATCGTGCCGGGAGCCTTCGGCGGCAACATCGACAACAAGGAGCTGACGGCAGGATCGGTCCTGTACCTGCCGGTCTGGACGGAGGGCGCGCTGTTCTCTGCCGGCGACGGCCACGCCGCCCAGGGCGACGGGGAGGTCTGCCTGACCGCGGTGGAGACGGGCCTGACCGGAACCTTCCGCATCGACCTGGTAAAGCGGGCCGGACTGACGTCTCCCCGGGCGGAAACGCCGGACCACCTGATCACCATGGGCTTCGACGAGGACCTGGACGAGGCCGCGCGCATGGCCCTGATAGAGATGATCGGGCTGATCACCGAACGCACGCCCCTGTCGGAGGAGGAAGCCTACCGGCTGTGCAGCCTTGCAGCCGACCTGCGCGTCACGCAATTGGTGAACCGGCGCAAGGGCATCCATGCCATGCTGGGGCGCTGGGCGCTCCGGACGAAACCAATCCCCTGACGGGGAGGAGAGAGACCATGGAAAATCTGAAGATCACCATCAACGAGATGGTCTTCGACGCACGACTGGAACTCCAGGCGGCGCCGAAGACCTGTGCCGCCTTCATCCAGCGCCTGCCGTTCGATTCCCAGGTCGTCCATGTCCGCTGGAGCGGCGAAGGCGTCTGGATCCCGCTCGGCGACTATGATTTCGGCGTCGGATACGAGAACCACACCAGCTATCCGGCCCCGGGCCAGATCATCCTGTATCCCGGCGGGATCAGCGAGACCGAGATCCTGCTGGCCTATGGCGGGGTGCAGTTCGCCAGCAAGATGGGCCAGCTGGCCGGCAACCACTTCATCACCCTGACCTCGGACTGGAGAACCTGCCCGAGGTCGGCCGCCTCGCCCTGTGGCACGGCGCCCAGAAGATCAGGTTCGAGGCGGCGTGACGGGAAGCCCGGATCGTGAGGGACGATCATGCAGGTCCCTCATGCAGGTCCCGGCGGGGGGCTGGGGCACCTCGTCTTCACCGCGCCCAGCCTCTACGACCTCAACACGGTGTGGGTTGCCGCCTCCGCGGAGCGCGCATCGGTGTTCCGAACGGTTCGACAGGTTTTCCTGATCCAGGTTAATGCGGCCGGGGCGTTGGCGTGCCATCACCGGCATATGGGAGTGGGACGAGCGGCAACGCCGTCCGTGACCTTCATGAGGAGCGCCAGATGGCCGGACTATCCTGGAAGGCAGCGATCCTGTTGGGAGCCGCGGCGACCCCCTGGGTCACCGACGCCGGCCAGGCGCGGAGCGGCGATCCCGCCGCCGGGGGACGCATCGCCGAACAGTGGTGCTCGTCCTGCCACGTCGTCTCGGGAGCCGGAACCGACGCGGTCCCGAGCCTGGAGCGCATCGCCAGGGATATTCCCGCCGCGCAGGGAGATCCGGGATTCGCCCGGTTGAGGCAGTGGCTGGCCGATCCGCACCCGCCGATGCCGAACCTCTCCCTGTCGGACGCCGAGATCATCGACATCGCGGCCTATCTTGAAACCCTGGCGCGCTGAGCCGGCCACGGCCTGAGCGCACCGGGCACCCCTTTCCTTCCCGAACCCTCCCTCAAAGAGCGTCGATGGGGATCTTCAGGTAGCGCTTGCCGTTGCCCTCCGGCGGCGGCAACCGGCCCGCCCGGACGTTCACCTGGATCGAAGGGATGATCAGCTTCGGCATGTCGAGCGTCCTGTCGCGGGCCTCGCGCAGGGCGACGAACTCCTCCTCGCCCACGCCGTCATGGACATGGACGTTGCGCGCCCGCTGCAGAGATACCGTGCTTTCCCAGGCGAAATGATCCCGGCCCGGTGGCTTGTAGTCATGGCCGGTGAACAGCCGGGTTTCGGGCGGCAGGTCCAGGATGCGCCGGATGGAGCGGTACAGGGCGTGGGCATCGCCGCCGGGGAAGTCGCAACGCGCCGTGCCGTAATCGGGCTGGAACAGCGTATCGCCGACGAAAGCCGCGTCGCCGACCACATAGGTCATGTCGGCCGGCGTGTGGCCCGGCGTGTGGATGGCCCTGCACTCAAGCCCGCCGACATCGAACCGCTCGCCGTCGGCGAACAGGTGGTCGAACTGACGCCCGTCGGTGACGAAGGCCGGCTCCATGTTGAACAGGGTCCGGAAGACCTTCTGGACCTCGCGTATATGCTCCCCGATGCCGATGCGCCCGCCGAGCTTCTCCTTCAGGTAGGGAGCGGCGGACAGGTGATCGGCGTGGATATGGGTCTCCAGTATCCACTCGACCGTGAGGCCGCGCTCATGCACCGCCGCGACCAGGCGGTCCGCCGAGGCGGTCGAGGTGCGCCCCGATTTCGGGTCGAAGTCGAGCACGCTGTCGATCAGGGCCGCGGCCTTGGTGGCGGGATCGACGACCACGTAGCTGACGGTGTTGGTCGCCTCGTCGAAAAAGGGGATGACCTCCGGTTTCATCATGACCTCCTGTACGGCCCTTCCGAGGGCCACTCGCGTTGTTGCTTGAACAGGTGTGTCCATCCATTATATTAGTCAATACTAAATTAGATGATGCTATTTAAATGGTCGAACCGAACGGCAGTCCGATGAACCCGGCAGAGCTGGAGGCGCAGGCCGCAGAGGCGGAATCGTTCCTGCGGTCGCTGGCGAGCCGCCAGCGCCTGATGATCCTGTGCTCGCTTGCCGAAGGCGAGATGCAGGCCGGCGAGTTGGTCCGGCGGCTGGGCCGATCCCAGTCCAACGTGTCGCAGCATCCCGCGAAGCTGCGCGAAGAGGATCCCGTGGCGACCCGGCGCGAGGGAGCCGCGATCCACTACCGCATCGCATCGGACCGTATCCGCCCGACCCTGGCCGAATTGCACCGTCTGTTCCGCGCCGAAAGCCGACCCGGCTGACGCGCCTTCCCGCTCCCGACAGCCCGCTCCCGACAGCCCGCTCCCGACAGCCCGCCCCCAACAGCCCGCCCCCAACAGCCCGAGGGTGCCCCGATGCAAGAACTCCTCACGATCCTGTCCGGCTCGCTGGTCGGATTTACCCTCGGCCTGATCGGCGGCGGGGGGTCGATCCTGGCCGTGCCGCTGCTGCTCTACGTGGTGGGAATGCCGGATCCCCACGTCGCGATCGGCACCAGCGCGCTGGCGGTCGCCGTCAGCGCCTTCGCCAACCTTGCCCAGCACGCCCGGGCCGGGACGGTGAAGTGGCCGTGCGCCGTGACCTTCGCCGCCTCCGGCGTGCTCGGGGCCTTGGTCGGGTCGACCATCGGAAAGGCGGTGGAGGGCGAGAAGCTGCTGTTCCTGTTCGCGCTGGCGATGGTCGCGGTCGGGGTTTCCATGCTGCGCCGGCGGGGCGGCGAGGGTGATTCCACGGTCCACATCGACCGGCGCATCGCGGCTCGGCTGCTGGCCATCGGGTTCCTGGTCGGGACCGTATCGGGCCTGTTCGGGATCGGCGGCGGCTTCCTGGTCGTGCCCGGCATCCTGTTCGGCAGCGGCATGGCGGTGCTCAATGCCGTCGGTTCTTCCCTGTTCTCGGTCGGCGCCTTCGGCCTCACCACGGCGGCCAACTACGCCGTTTCCGGCCTGATCGACTGGACGGTCGCGGGCCTGTTCATCGCGGGCGGGCTGGCGGGCGGCTTCGCCGGGCTGAAGGCGGCGGTCCGGCTGTCCACCCGCAAGGGGGCGCTGACCCGAATCTTCGCCGGCGTCATGTTCGCCGTCGCCGCCTACATGCTGTACCGGAACGCGGGCGCCTTCGGCCTGCTCTGATCGCCTTCACCAGGGCCTCGACACGAGGTGTCGCCAGGCGCGCGGAGGCTGTCGCCAGCGCCCGCGACGACCGGAACATTTCAACCCGACTTCATCTCATGCTCCCCGACCCAGGCGAGCAGCGCCGGAAGCGGCATCGCTCCGGCGGTCCGCGCGACTTCTCGGCCCCGGTGGACCAGAACCAGGGTCGGGATGCTCCTGATCCCGAAACGGGCGGCCAGCTCCGGAACGGTTTCCGTGTCGACCTTGGCCAACCGGACACGGGGTTCGAGCCGGGCCGCCGCCTGTTCGAAAACGGGGGCCATCATCCGGCAGGGGCCACACCACGCGGCCCAGAAATCAACCAGGAGCGGCAGGTCGCTCCGCTCCGCATGGACCGCGAACCGGTCGGCATCCAGGGCCAGCGGCTTGCCCTGGAACAGGGTGCCGCCGCACCGGCCGCATTTGCCCTTCTGGCCCAGGCGGTCGCGCGGCATGCGGTTGAGGGTGTCGCAATTCGGGCATGCGACGTGAATGCTCTCGGACATGGCAAACCTCCTCCCTGGCGGTTCCGCCGGTCCGGCCTATGCGGCGGCTTGCTTCAGCCAGGCCACGATCTCCTCCCGGCGCGGCAACCGGCCGGACACCTTGACCTCGTCCCCGACGACGAGGCCCGGCGTGCTGATGACGGAGTGATCGAGGATCCGGGCCATGTCCGTGACATGCTCGATCTCGACGGCGACGCCGGCTTCCTGCGCCGCCTCCCGGGTCAACTCCTCCAGGCGCTTGCAGCGGGCGCAACCCGGCCCAAGGACTTTGACTCGCATGGTTCGATCCTCCTTCAAATCGGTGGTTGCTCACGTTAGCGTTCGAGGCTCAGGCGGCCTTCGTCATGGTGCCGGTCCGGCGATGGAAGGCATGCAGGACCGCGGCGAGGACCAGCAGGAAAAGCACGAAGCCTCCACCGAGCAGCCATGGGCTGACTCCGTCCCGCCATGCCCCGAAGGTCAAGCCCGCCGCCGTGCTGAACAGCGCCACCAGGCCGACATAGGCCCACGCCTTGGTCCGGCCGATGATGCTGGCGGTGATCAGGATGCTTTGCAGGCTCAATTCGGGATCCGCCATCAGGTAGGCCAGCAGCGGCCCCGGATGCATGCCGAGCGCCAGGAACATCTGCGCGACCGGCACCTCGACCAGGGTCGGGAAGTACATGAACACGCCGAAGACGACGCCCACCAGATTGGCGAGCACGGTGTTGCTGCCGGCCATCGTCTCCACCCATTCCGGCCGGATGAACACGCGCAGGACTCCCACCGCGAAGACGCCGACGACCAGCAGCGGGAAGATCTGGCGGACGAACCGCCAGCTTTCCCACAGCCATTGCTGAATCTCGAACCGGTCGATGTGGCGGCAGGCGACCCGGATGATCGCCGCCATGGTAGCCGCCACGCCCACCAGCCTCCCGGTCAGGTGAAGCGTGACGCCGTCGGCCCCGGGCTGCACGCCGACGGAGGCCACCCCCAGGGTCAGCACGACCAGAGCCAGCGCCGCCCAAGTCCAGCGGTTGAATCCCTCGTCCACCCGGCCCAGTCCGAGCGGGGCCACCGCCGCGATGATGCCCAGCAGCAGGACGAGGACCGCTCCTTGCGCGCCGATCCCCTCCTCTCCCCGCGCGGGATCGAAGGGGATCATCCGGTGCAGCGTCGCCTCGACCTCGTCCATTCCGTGGATCGGCAGGGTGACGCTCGCATAGCTGTCGAGCAGGATGCCGACCTTCAGGGTCCCGGCGACGAGCAGCAGCACCAGGAGCAGCATCAGGACGACGGCCGGGAGTTGGAAGCGCTCGCTCCCGGCAAAAGCGCCGTCGGCCTCGCCGGCATGGACGCGGTCGTCCTTGCTGAAGACCAGCGCCATGATCATTCCGATGCCGATACCGAAGACCAGCGACAGCACGAGACGCGCCGCCGCGAACTCGGCCCCCAGGGCGGCGCCCGTGTAGGTCAGCGCCAGGATGTTGGCCGCGGGCGCGAAGAACAGGAAGGTGATGGCCGGCCCCAGCCCGGCGCCCTTCCTGTAGATGCCCGCGAACAGCGGGACGATGGTGCAGGAGCAGACGGCCAGCAGGCTTCCGGCGGCCGTGGCCGCCGGATAGGCTATGGCCTTCGGCGCGCCAGGCCCCAGGAAGCGGGTGATCACCGACTTCGGCAACAGCGCGGAGAGACCACCGGCTATGAAAAAGGCCGGGACGAGGCACAGCAGCACATGCGCGGCCAGATAGGCCGCGAGGCTTCCGAACCCGCTCTGCACGATCCGGACGAGAATGGCGGACGGTTCCACGGCAGGGACCCCCTCGGTTCGCAGCGTGTCGAGAGGGATTAAGCTACGGTATCGGGCCATCCGCCGTGACGCATGTCAAAGCGCATGCCGATGATATCGGCAAATCCGGATGATCCGGGACCGCCCGGCCGCAAGGTGCCGGCGGTCAGCGACCTGAACCGAATCGGGCGGCGGTTCGGGCCGGCAACAGCGGCGCCACGACCGCTTACAACTCATCGCTGACAAGGGGTTTCGCCATGCGCGTCAGGCAGGCGAAGTCAATCTCCCAAGGTTTTGCCAGACGCCCTTAGCATTCCGCCAACAGGGAAGTTCATGAAGCTCATCGAGGGTAAGGTGGCTTCCGTCTGGAGCTAACACCTTCGCTGAATAATTACAGCGAGCACCAGAATGCACCGACGCGCATCCCACATTGTGAGAAGTTAGTGGGATGTGGCAAGGCCAACAGACCTAAGTGCTTCATTTCGCTGGCGTCCCCAAGGGGATTCGAACCCCTGTTACCGCCGTGAGAGGGCGGTGTCCTAGGCCTCTAGACGATGGGGACATCGCTGGGCGAGAGGCCGGCTGTATAACCAACGCGCCGGCCTCCCGCAAGGGCTATTTCAACGGGCGTTCAAGTTTTCGCCTTCAAGTTTTCGCCAAGGCCCGCGCGTCGGCGATCATCCGGTCCACGTCCTCGGCCGAGGTGTTCCAGGCCGTCACCAGCCTCACCACCGGGCCGTCCCAGCGGTAGAAGCCGTAACCCCGCTCCAGCAGGCCGGCGGTGACCGGCTCGGGCAGGCTGATGAAGATCTCGTTGGCTTCCACCGGGTCGCGCAGGGCGGCCCCGGGCAGTGCCGTCAGTCCGGCGGCCAGGCGGTCGGCCATGGCGTTCGCATGGGTCGCGAGGCGCAGCCACAGGCCGCCCTCCAGATAGGCGTCGAGCTGGGCCGACAGGAAGCGCATCTTGCTGAACAGGTGCCCGGCGCGCTTGCGGCGGAAGGCGAAGCTTCGGGCCAGTTCCGGCTTGAAGAAGACCACCGCCTCGGCGGCCAGGGCGCCGTTCTTGGTGGCGCCGAACGACAGCACGTCCACGCCGGCCCGCCACGTCACGTCGGCGGGGGAGCAGCCCAGCCGCGCCACGGCATTGGCGAAGCGGGCGCCGTCCATGTGGACCGGCAGGCCGTGGGACCGTGCCACCTCCGACAGGGCCGCAACCTCGGCAGGGGTATAGACCGTGCCGGACTCGGTCGCCTGGGTCAGCGTCACCGCCGCCGGCTGGACATGGTGCACGACGCCGGCGCCCGCCGTTTCCAGGGTGGCGCGCAGGGTCGCGGGTTCGATCTTGCCGCCGGCGCCGGGCAATCCCACCAGCTTGGCGCCCGCGGTGAACATCTCCGGCGCGCCGCACTCGTCGGTGTTGACGTGGGCCATTTCATGGCAGTAGATCGCGCCATAGGGCGGTGCCACGGCGGCCAGGGCCAGCGCGTTGGCGGCCGATCCGGTCGCCACGGGAAAGACCGCCACCTCGTGGCCGAACAGGGCCGACAGCCTTTCCGAAACGCGGGCGGTCAGCGGGTCCTCGCCATAGGACGGCGTCGGGCCCGACGATGCGGCGACGAGGGCTTCAAGGATTTCCGGCGCGGCGCCGGTCACGTTGTCACTGGTGAAGTTCACGGGACTCTGATCCGGTGTTGCGGGCAAGATCGACTGTATGCTGGAATGATATAGTATAACGGGGTGTGATGAGCATCATTGGCGCGGGGCGGCCGCCCGGGCATCCTCGGGGCCTGTTCCGCTTGCCGAGCCGATCGTCGAGCCGGTCTTGGCCGGGCCGGTCGTGACGGTCGCGGTCACGGCACCGTTCCGGGGGTCGAGCACGTAGAGGCGGTCGCCCTGCCCGCCGGGCAGGCGCACGCTGAAAACGATCCGGCTGCCGGACGGCACCAATGTTTCGATGGTGGCGCCCTCGGGCAGCCCCAGGGCGGTCTCGGCGATGCCGCCCGGCGGTGGAGGCGGCGGAGCACCCGGCTCCGCCCGGCGCTCGGGATCGGTCATGCGGTCGTAGACCTCATAGCTGATGAAGACGAACCCCGCGGCGATGAAGAGGCCCATGATGACGAGGATGGCTTTGAGTGCCCGCACGATCGAGGTCCAGTCTGTTGAAGATGACGGCTGAAGAAGAGGACGACATTGAGGACACGGACGGCGAAGCCGATCCGGGGGGCGAGCCGTTCAGCTTCACCGCGGCCGAGGCGGACCGGGGCGAACGGTTGGACAAGCTTCTGGCCTGCGGGCTCGACGGCCTGTCGCGCACCCGTATCCGCTCGCTGATCGACCAGGGCCGGGTTTCGAGTCTCGGGCGGACGATAGCCGACCCGTCATTGCGGGTCAAACCCGGCCAGATCTTCGACGTCCTGGTGCCCGAGCCGGAACCGGCGCTCCCCGTCCCCCAGGAAATCCCGCTCAGCGTCGCCTACGAGGACGACGACCTGCTGGTGGTCGACAAGCCCGCCGGCATGGTGGTCCATCCGGCCGCGGGCAATGCCGACGGGACGCTGGTCAACGCCCTGCTGTGGCATTGCGGCGACCGCCTGTCCGGCATCGGCGGCGTCCGCAGGCCGGGTATCGTCCACCGGCTCGACAAGGAGACCAGCGGGCTGATGGTGGTGGCGAAGAACGACTTGGCGCATGCCGGCCTGGCCGCCCAGTTCGCCGACCGGTCGCTCAGCCGGACCTACCGGGCGGTCGTGGCCGGAGTCCCCTCCCCCACCCGGGGCGAGATCACCGGCAATATCGGGCGCAGTTCGTCGGACCGAAAGAAGATGGCGGTCGTCTCCGGCGGCAAGCCCGCGCTGACCCGCTATCGCGTGATCAAGGCGTTCGGAACCTGGGCGTCACTCGTGGAATGCACCCTGGCGACCGGCCGCACGCATCAAATAAGGGTGCATATGACCCATGTCGGACATCCACTGATCGGCGATCCGGTCTATGGTGGTCGGAAAAGTGGAATTAGGGGAGCTGCAAGGACCGGCAGCGACGGGTCGGCGGCATCAAGGGCCCGCGGAATTCCGGAACCGGCGCGGGACGCGGTTGTTGGATTCGGTCGACAAGCCCTGCACGCCGTGGCGCTGCGGTTCAACCACCCGCGCGACGCCCGTCCGATGCAGTTCGAATCCGAATTACCTATGGACATCCAAAGGTTAATAGCCAGCTTGGAATCGATTTAAACCTATACCCGAGCTGTGACGTGGGGTATTATGGTCGCAAAGGCCGGGCCCCGGATGGGTCGGTTCCCGTGGCGGTCGGGGATCAAGGTTACTCAGGCACGAATAACCACCGCCCGAAGAGAGGGGCTAGCAAATGTCGAACACTCCCAGCGTCCCGGTCATCAGTTCCGAAGGCAATCTGGCCCGCTACCTTCAGGAAATCCGCAAGTTCCCCATGCTCGAGCCGCAGCAGGAGTTCATGCTCGCCAAGTCCTGGCGCGAGCACGGCGACACCGAGGCCGCGCACAAGCTGGTGACCAGCCATCTCCGGCTGGTCGCCAAGATCGCCATGGGCTACCGTGGCTACGGCCTGCCGCTGTCCGAGCTTATCTCGGAAGGCAATGTCGGCATGATGCAGGCGGTCAAGCGATTCGACCCGGACCGCGGCTTCCGGCTTGCGACATACGCCATGTGGTGGATCCGCGCCGCTATCCAGGAATACATCCTGCACAGCTGGTCGCTGGTCAAGATGGGCACCACGGCCGCGCAGAAGAAGCTGTTCTTCAACCTGCGCAAGCTCAAAGGGCAGATGCAGGCGATCGACGAGGGCGACCTGTCGCCTGAGCACGTGACCCAGATCGCGACCAAGCTGGACGTGCCCGAACAGGACGTGGTCAACATGAACCGCCGCCTGGCCAGCCCCGACCATTCGCTGAACGCGCCGCTGCGGGCCGACAGCGAGGGCGAGTGGCAGGACTGGCTGGTCGATGAGAAGGACACCCAGGAGATCCACCTGGCCGAGCGGGAGGAGCTGACCAAGCGCCGCGCCCTGCTCAAGAGCGCCATGACCAACCTCAACGAGCGCGAGCGGCATATCCTGACCGAGCGGCGCCTCCGCGACGAGCCGACCACGCTGGAGGACCTGTCGCAGCAGTACGGCATCAGCCGCGAGCGCGTGCGCCAGATCGAGGTCCGGGCGTTCGAGAAGCTCCAGAAGAACATCAAGAACGCGGCTATCGAGCAGCGGCTGGCCCAATGAGGGCCGGCCGCTCCCCGTTGCGATCCGCCCCTATTCCGGGTTCTCCTCTTCGGGTTCGACCACGCCGCTGACCTCCGGCCCCCATTCGGCGATCAGTTCCTGCTGCTCGCCCAGCCGCTTGGCGATGCTGTTCTCCGCGCGGAGCGTGATCCAGCCCGCCACCGCGGGCGGAATCCCGTAATAGAGCGCCCAGCCCATCCCGGCGGAGCCGTACATCACCAGCCAGGCGAAGGGGTCCGACATCACCTTGGCCAGCGCTCCCATCGTGTGCCCGCCCTGCCAGAGGCTGATGATGAAAGCGACCACCCCGACGAAGTTCAGCGCGCCCACGGTCATGGGCGCCGTCTTGTCCGGGTCGCGGTCCACCACATAGGCGACCGCGGTCGGGATCATGCCGACCATCAGCAGGATCGTGCTGGGCAGGAAGATCAGTCCCGCCGGGAACAGGATCACCAGCGCGGTCACCATGCCGCTGGAATTGCCCTTGCGGCCCCTTCCGCTTCCTCCCCGGCTCATCGCAGCATCACCATGTAGATACCGATGCCGACCAGCGCCACGGTGGCGAACACGCTGGACACCACCGCCGCCGCCTGACGGCCCGAACTCTCCGCGATCTCCGTGCGGTTCGCGATCTCCCGCCTCAGCTTCTCGACCTCGCGGCCGGCGATCTGGAACTCACGCCGCGCGCGGGCGAACTCGATCTCGTCCTTGCGGATCGCCGCCGGGTCGTCGATCAGCTTCAGCAGGCCCATCAGGTTCCCCTCCGCCGCCGACCGGGCCGCCTCGCCGCGCAGCCTGCCGCGGTGCGCACGGCTGTGGAAGCGGTCGATCGCCGGGCCGATCAGGTCGATCATCCAGCCGCACAGGTTCGGCAGGCTGGCCGGCCCATAGCGCTTCTGCACCTCCGCCAGCACGTTGACCATGGCCGAGATGCGCCGCAACGTCTCGCCGCTCGGCGTGGTCAGCGCGATCAGCCGCTCGTCCAGCTTGCGGTAGCGCGCGATCAGGAAGGCGGCGATATGGCGGTCTATCGGTTCCCGCGGCCGGCCGGGCTGGCCCGCGACCTCCTCCAGCGCGGTCAGCAGCTCGTTGGCGCTGGTCACCATATGGTTGCGGACCATGGGGCTGAAGCAGGGCTGCATCGGGTTCAGCTCGTACAGCACCCGCTCGATGCCGTAGCCGGAGCCGAGTCGTTCCAGCAGGGTGCGCAGCGCGTCGAAGGTCTGGCTCATGGGCACGTATTCGGCCTTGAACTCGGCCTGCATGCCGACCCAGAACATCGGCAGCTGGGCGGAAATCGCCTCGCCCAGCGCCTGGTAGCCCTCGTTGCGGGCGAAGGCCTCGGCCATGGCGGTCCCGAAGCCGTCGATCATGACAGCCTTCTGCTTGTACCGGATGGGTGCGGGCGGATCGAGCGCGATGCAGACCCGGGCAACCAGCCGCTCCTCGAAGTTGCCGCCCTTGTTGGCCCCGGCCGATTCGACCGCGGTCGCCACCGCCTCGGCGCGCGCCTCGTCGCCCAGGCTGCGGCGCAGCCAGCGGTCCAGGTCGCCGTTCTCGATCACCGGGACCGCCGCGGCGGGGTTCCTGGCGAAGACCCGGGCCAACCCGCGGCAATGCCAGTAGCTCGTGCCGGAGAACTCGAAGGGCCGGGCCGCCTTGCGCGGCACCTGCGGCTGCTTGGGACTCAGCCGCCGGCCGCTCAGCCAGAGATCCAGGTCGTTCAGGGTCCAGCGCATCTTGGGATCGTCGGCCAGCAGCCCGCGCAGCGGCTCCATCAGGTTGAGCGACAGCCGCGACGTGCCGACCAGCGCCGGGTATGTCCCGCGGTCCAGCTTGGCCTGAAGCATCGCCTCGTCGTCCAGGTGGCGCACGGGGTTGCGGCCCAGGAACAGCAGCAGGATGGTGACCCCAAGCGCGTAGAGGTCGTCGGCGGTGGTTCCGGCGCCCCGCCCCGACGGCTGCGCCATGCTGCGCTCGATCGTCAGGAACAGCGGCACCTGCCCGAAGGAGGTCACGGTCGAGACGCATTCGCCCAGCATCACGCCCGCCGTCCCCTGGTCGCGCAGGAAGATGTTGGTGGGACGGATGTCGCCGTGGACGATGCCCCGGCTGGACAACTCGCGGAGCGCCGAGGCGAGCGGCTGGATCACCGCGCGGGTGATCTGCTCCTGCGTCATCTGCTCGCGGGTGTCGTTCAGGCTGTTCATCAGCCGGCGCCCGCCGGGATTTTCCAGGATGAAGACGATCCGCTTCAACCCGTCGAGCGGCCAGTCGACCATCCCCCACTCGACCATGCGCATCAGCGCGACATGCTCGACGCCGCGGATGCCGGACAGCAGGTCCATCCGGGCCGGCACGCCTGCCGTGCCGACGATCGCGAAGACTTCCATCCTGCGGTCGCGGAGCGCGCGCACGGCATAGGCCTTGCCGGCCGGTCCATCCAGGGCGGGGAGCGGATTCCCGGGCTGTATCTCGAATCGCCCGGCCAGCGAGACGGGTTCGACATCGCGGCCGGCAGAACCGGATCCGGGGGCGGTGGCTTGGGCGGCGGTCGCCATCAGGTCGCAGGAGTCCCGGCTTGCAAACAGCGTCGGGTCCAGCATGGCACATCGACCGATAACGAAGCGTTAAGAGCTTTCACCTGGAACCAAGCCCGCCCGATCCGGCCGGTCGGGTTACGCCGGCAACCAAATACGGTCGGTGGCGTTTATTGTCACCATTTTATCTGAACAAGACGGCTACGGTGCGATAATGGCTATCCGGCGCTGATCCTCAGCCTGTGCGAAACTCGACCGATCCGGCCGCCGTCCTGACGGGATGGCGGTCCCGAGACTACGAAAGACCGGCGTCGCGTGAAGTGCGCGCCCAAGAACTGGAGGCACCAGAACCATGGTAAAGCGCACCGATGGGAGCTTTCCCGCCACTACCCTGCCGGGCCTGACGGCCGAAGGCTCCACCCGCCGCCAGTTCCTTGCCGGAGCGTCGTCGCTGGCGCTGGGAGCCGCCCTCGGGCTGGCCGGAACAGCGGCATGGACCCTCCCGGCATCCGCGCAGGGCACGCCGCGGCGCGGCGGGTCTCTCAAGATCGCGGTCCCGGCCGCCACCTCGATCGACCCGGTCAGGCTGAACAGCTCGGGCGGCATCGCGATCGTCCAGCAGGTCGCGGAATACCTGGTCTATGCCGAGCCCGACCTGACGCTGCGGCCGGTGCTGGCGACCTCGTGGGAGCCGAGCGAGGGCGGCAAGGTCTGGACCTTCGCGCTGCGCCAGGGGGTCAAGTTCCACGACGGGCGCCCGCTGACCGCCGACGACGTGGTCGCCACCTTCCAGCGGCTGGTCGATCCGGCCAACGCCTCGCCGGCCGCCGGCGCCATGCCGTTCCTGAAGAAGGAGGGCGTGGCCAAGGTGGACGACCACACCGTCCGCTTCACGCTCGACCGGCCGATCGGGACCTTCCCCTATTTCACCCACACCTACAATTGCGTGATCCTGCCCGCCGACTATGCCGGCAACTTCGCCGAGAAGCCGATCGGTACAGGACCGTTCAAGCTGGTCTCCTACCGGCCCCAGGAAGGAGCGAAGTTCGAGCGGAACGCCGATTACTGGGACCAGCCAAAGCCCTACCTGGACAGGCTGGAGATCCAGACCTTCGAGTCGCCGCAGCCGATGGTGCTGGCGCTCCAGTCCGGCGACGTCCAGGTGGTCCAGCAGCTCAGCTACATCGACGCCCAGGGCATCCGGAACGACAAGAACGTGGCGCTGATCCAGGCCGACGCCGCCGACCACCGGCAGCTCTGCATGCGCACCGACATGAAGCCGTTCGACGACAAGCGGGTCCGCCAGGCGGTGGCGCTCTGCTTCGACCGCCCGGCCATGGTCCGGGGGCTTCTGGGCGGACTGGCCGACGTCGCCAACGACCACCCGATCGCGCCGATCTACCCGGAGAAGATCGAGCTGGCGCAGCGCCAGGCCGACATCGCCCGGGCGCGCCAACTGCTGGCCGACGCGGGATACCCGCAGGGCTTCCCGATCGACCTCTATACCCACCAGTACCTTGAACTGCCGCAATTCGCGGCGCTGGCCCAGCAGATGCTCGCGCCCGCCGGGATCAAGGTCAATCTGAAGGTCGAGCCGACCAATCTCTATTACAACCACTGGACGGAGGTCGGCTTCGGCCTGACCGACTGGACCAGCCGACCGGTCGCGGCGCAGATCCTGGCGCAATCCTTCCGCGGCGGCGCGGAATGGAACGCCGCCCACTGGAAGAACGAGGCGTTCGACGCCCTGCTCGCCCGGTTCGAGGCGGAACCGGACGTGGCGCAACGCGGCAAGCTGGGTTCCGAGATGGCGGCGATCCTCAACGACGAGGTCCCGGCCGTCATCGCCTATTTCAACAAGAACCTGCGGGCGGCCCGCACCAGCGTGAAGGGCTTGACCGGCAGCATGTCCAACTATCTCGACATGACCCGGACTTGGCTGGACGCCTGAGGGGGCGGGCATGCTGCGCTTCCTTGGGCGCCGCGTCCTGCTGGTCCTGGTGACGCTGGCGGTGGCGTCGGTCCTGATCTTCGCCATCACCAACGTGCTTCCCGGCGATGTCGGCCGCATCATCCTGGGGCCGTTCGCGCCCCAGGACGCGGTCGAGCGGCTGAACGCCGAGCTGGGCGCCGACCGACCCGTCGCGGTCCGCTATGCCGAGTGGCTGGCCGGCGTGGTCCGGGGCGACTGGGGGCGGTCCTACGCCTTCGACACCGCCGTCTTCCCCCTGGTGGCGGAACGGCTCGGCCGCTCCCTGACCTTGGCGGGCAGCGGCCTGGCCGTGCTGGTTCCGCTGGCGGTCGCGGCGGGAGTCGCCGCGGCGCGGCGGGAGGGCGGGCTGTTCGACCGCGTGCTGTCGGTGGCCGGGCTGGCGGTCGGGGCCTTGCCCGAATTCGTCACCGGCGTCCTGCTGATCCTGGTGTTCGGCATCTGGCTGGGATGGCTGCCGATCCAGGCTCTGCCGCCCGAGGGCGCCGGGCCGCTGACCGTGGCGGCCCATCTGGTGCTGCCGGTCGGCTGCCTGGTGCTGCTGCTGTTCGCCTACCTGTTCCGCATGACCCGGGCCAGCATGATCGAGGCGCTGGCGGCGGACTATACCCGGACGGCCGTGCTGAAGGGCCTTCCGCAACGGACCGTGATCCGCCGCCACGTGCTGCGCAACGCGCTGCTTCCGACCATCACCGTGATCGGCGCCCAGATCGGCTGGCTGGTCGGCGGGCTGGTGGTGGTCGAGACGCTGTTCAAGTATCCCGGCATCGGCAGCCTGATCCATTTCGCGGCGACCAACAAGGACATCCCGCTGCTGGTCGGCTGTTCGCTCGCCATCACCTTCGTGTTCGCCCTGGGCAACCTGGCGGCGGATCTCCTCTATGCCGCGTTGAATCCACGGGTGCGCCATGGCCGTAACGCTCACTGACCGCGGCCGCCGCGACGGGAGCCGACACGACAGGAACAGGCACCGGGCGGCGATGCCGCGCGGCACGGTATCGCTCGCCATCGGGTTGCTGATGATCCTGGTCTGGGTGGTGACCGCCCTGGGCGCTTCCTGGATCGCCCCCTACCCGCCCGCCGACATCGACTTCCTGGCGATCTCCCAGCCGCCCTCGGCCGCCCACTGGTTCGGCACCGACCAGCTCGGCCGCGACATCCTGAGCCGGGTGATCCACGGCGGCGCCTATGTGCTGACCATAGCGCCGGCGGCGACGCTTCTGGGGCTGGCCCTGGGCGCCGCCATCGGGCTGGCCACCGCCTGGTTCGGGTCGTGGGTGGACGAGGTGGTGATGCGCGTGCTGGACGCCGTCATGGCCTTTCCGATCGTCATCCTGGCGATGCTGGCGCTGACATTCCTGGGGGCCGGCACCGGCAACGTGGTGCTGGTGATCGGGCTGGTGTTCGCGCCGCTGATCGCCCGCACCGTGCGAGCATCGGCGCTGGTCGAGGCCCGCAAGGAATATGTCATGGCGGCCCAGCTCCGCGGCGAGGGCGCCCTTTACATCATGGCGATGGAGCTGCTGCCCAACGTGCGCGGGCCGCTGGTCGTCGAGGGGACGGTCCGGCTCGGCTATGCCGTCTTCACCTCCGCGACGCTAGGCTTCCTGGGCCTGGGCGTCCAGCCGCCGACCCCCGACTGGGGCCTGATGGTCAGCGAGAACCAGGCGCTGCTGACCACGGCGCCCTGGACCGTCCTGTTTCCCGCGCTGGCGATCGCCTGGGTGGTGGTCGCCATAGGGCTGGCCGCCGACGGGCTTAAGGAATATCTGGAGCCGTGACCGCATCCGCCCCCCTGCTCGAACTCGACCAAGTCACCATCAGCTACCGGCGCCGGCGCGACCGGGTCGATGCCGTCCGCGGCGTCTCGCTGGTGATCCAGCCCGGCGAAGCCTATGGGCTGGTCGGCGAATCCGGCTGCGGCAAGTCCACCCTCGCCATGGCCGTGATGCGCCACCTGCCCAAGAACGGTAACTTGAGCGGCGGCCACGTCCTGTTCGAAGGCCGCGACCTGTTCCAACTCGGCGAGGCGGAGTTGCGCCGGGTGCGCGGCGGCCGGATCGCCATGGTCTACCAGAACCCGGGCGGCGCGCTGAACCCCACCCTGAAGGTCGGCGAGCAGGTGGCCGAGGTGTTCCGCCTGCACGCCGGCATGAGCCGCCGCAACGCCGCCGAGGCGGCGCTCGGCATGCTGCGCAGGGTCCGGATCGCCGACCCCGACCGGGTCGCGGGCCTGTACCCCTATCAGCTCTCCGGCGGGATGCAGCAGCGCGCGGTGATCGCCATGGCGCTCGCCACCGATCCGGCCCTTCTGGTCCTGGACGAGCCGACGACCGCGCTGGACGCGACCGTCCAGGCCGACATCCTGGACCTGTTCGCCGACCTGCGCGGGGAGATGAACGCCGCCATCCTGTTCATCAGCCACAACCTTGCCGTGGTCCAGCAGGTCTGCGACCGGATCGGCGTGATGTATGCCGGCGAGCTGATCGAGCAGGGCAAGGTCGCGGAGGTCTTCAAGAGGCACCGCCATCCCTATACCGCGGCGCTGTTCGATTGCATCCCCGATTTCGGCGCGCGCAAGCGCGACCGCCGGCTGGCCGGGATCGCCGGCGGCGTGCCGGACCTGGCCGACCTGGGCACCGGCTGCCTGTACGAGCCGCGCTGCCTGATCTCCCGCCAGGTCTGCCGGGTCGAGCATCCCGACCTGCTGCGCGCCGGCACCCGGCATCTCAGCCGCTGCTTCTTCCATGGCGAGACCCCGGCACCGGGCAGCGCCGCCCGCGGCCGACCGGAGCCGATGCCGGAGCCGATCCAGGGCATGCCGCTGCTCAGCCTGGCCGGCGTCGGGCGGCGCTACGGCCGCGCCCACATCCTCAAGGATATCGACCTGGAGATCGCGCCGGGCGAGACCTTCGGGCTGGTCGGCGAATCCGGCAGCGGCAAGTCCACGCTCGCCAAGGTGATCGCCGGGCTGGTGCCGCCCAGCGCCGGCACCGTGGCCCTGGCCGGCGAGCGGGTGGCCGGACAGGCCGGCCGGCGGACCCGGCGGCAGCGCCGCGACGTGCAGATGGTGTTCCAGACGCCGGACACGACGCTCAACCCGCGCAAGCGGGTCGCCTCGATCCTCGGCCGCGCCGTGCGGGTGCTGGCCGGCCTGGGCGGGCGGCGAAAGCGCGACCGCTCGGCGGCATTGCTGGGCGACGTGCAGCTTCCGGCGGAGTTGATGAACGCCACCCCGGACCGACTGTCCGGCGGCCAGCGCCAGCGGGTCGCCATCGCCCGGGCCTTCGCCGGCGACCCGCGCCTGGTGATCCTTGACGAGCCGACCTCCGCCCTGGACGTGTCGGTCCAAGCGTCGATCCTCAACCTGCTGCTCGACCTCCAGCGGGAAAGCCAGGCGGCCTACCTGTTCATCTCGCACGATCTGGCTGTGGTCCGCTACCTGTCGGACCGGATCGGCGTGATGTATCTGGGCGAGCTGGTGGAGGTCGGGCCGACCGAGCGGGTGTTCCAGCCGCCCTTCCATCCCTATACCCACGCGCTGATCGAGGCGGTGCCGAAGCTGGGAGGCATCGTCCCGGAGCGGCCGGTCAGCCTGGACAGGCCGGCTCCCGGTCCGGCGGACCGGCCGGAAGGCTGCCCGTTCCAAACCCGGTGCCCGCGGGCGTATGATAAATGCCGGAGCGAGGCTCCGCCTTGGCGCGATGCGGGAGGGGGACACATGATCCGGTGCTGGGTGGCGCTCGACGCGCTGGAGGCGTCCCAGGTGGCAGGGATGGCGGCGCAAAAGCCCCGGCGCGCCCGGGCGCCGCAGGCCCCGCTGCCGATCGGCCGGCGCCCATGAGTCCCGAAGCGGTTGGCTCTCATGAAACATCCACCCTCGCCACCGTCGGGCGGGCCTCCCTGCCGATGTACGATCTCCCGGAACTGCGGGACGCCCACATCGCCCTGTGGAGCGCCGTCGCCAGGCACATGGACGAGGCCGGCCTGGATGGGGTACCCGGCCTGCTGACCTTCGACGGCGCGCCGGCCGACCTCTGGCAGGCACCGGACCTGTTCCTCAGCCAGACCTGCGGGCTTCCGCTGGTGACCAGTCTGGGCGGCATGGTCAGGGTCGTGGCGACGCCGCGCTACCGGGCGCCGGGATGCAGCGGCAGCCGCCATCGCGGCTTCATCGTGGTGGGTGCCGACAGTCCGGTGCAGCGGCTGGTCGAGCTGCGCGGCAGCCGCTGCATCATCAACGGCTGGGACAGCAACACCGGCATGAACATGCTGCGCGCGGCCGTAGCCCCGCTGGCCCGGGACGGCCGCTTTTTCGGCTCGGTCTCGGTCAGCGGCAGCCATCTGGCGAGCCTGCACCGGGTTGCCGACGGCGGCGCCGACGTGGCCGCGGTGGATTGCGTCACCTTCGCCCACCTCAGCCGCCACCGGGCAAGTCTGGTGGAAGGCGTGCGCGTCCTCGCCGTCACGGCCGCCACGCCCTGCCTGCCCCTGGTCACCGCGGCCGGCACCGACGACGGGACCCTGGCGGCCCTGCGGGCGGCACTCCAGGCCGCCGCGACGTCGCCCGGACTGTCGGCGGCGCGCGCGGACCTGTTGCTCGACGGATTCGACCTCCTGCCCGACCGCGCCTACCGCGTCGTCACCGGCCTGGCGGCCCAGGCCGCAGCGGTGGGGTATCCGGAGCTGGCGTGAATCGTAAACCAGCGACGAAGGCACCTTTTCCGCCGGTCTGTTGAAGCCGAGCTTTCCTGGTGACAGGAAATCGATGGAGGCTGCGATGGCCGATGGCGGGCACTTGGGAGACCGTGAGCAGTTCTGGCGGGATCACGTGGCGGGCTGGAAGAGCAACGGCCTGTCGCTGCGGCTGTACAGCGAGCGTCATGGGCTGAAGGCAGGCACGTTGGGCTACTGGAACTCCCGGCTCAAAGCGCAGGCCGCCGATGCCCTGACTGCATATCTGGCGGTCCATGTCGCCGAACCGGCGGTGAGTGTTTCGGAGCCGTGGGATGACCGGATCGAACTGGTTCTGAAGGGGGGCAGCGTCCTTCGGGTTGGGCGTGGCTTCGACGCCGTGACCCTGGGCCGGCTGCTCGACGTCGTCGAGAGGCGTTCGTGATCGGGCTGCCGGATGGCGTGCGTGTCTATCTGGCGGCGGGTCGGACCGACCTGCGCCGTGGCATCGACGGCCTTGCCGCACAGATTCAGACAGTGCTGCTCCAGGATCCCTTCAGTGGCCATCTTTTCGTTTTCCGAGGGCGTTCGGCGCACACGATCAAGGTTCTAATGTACGACACCACCGGCTTTCTGCTGATGCAGAAACGCCTGACCGAGGGAAAGTTCATCTGGCCAAGCCCGGCGGATGGCATCGTGACGATCAGCCGGGCCCAGATGTCGCTGCTCGTTGACGGTCTGGACTGGCGATCAGCCAAGACAAAACCCATCGCGAAGCCCCTGCTTATCGTCTGAACAGAAGCCTGCATTACTTCTATGTTACTGCTTCTGCCGCTGTTTACCAGGAGGGCCGGCGCGGATACTTTCTTTACATGAAAGATGACCAGCGCGACAGCAATCCTGCGAACCCGAAGGATGATCCGCTCGAGCGGATCGCCGTGCTGGAACGTCGGGTTGCGGTGCTGACGCGCGAGAACGAACGACTGGAGACGTTCCTGGCGGTTCTGTGCCACAGGATCTTCGGCCGTTCCTCGGAGAAGATGAGCCCGGATCAGTTCAGCCTGCTCGACACGGCAGCACCTGCGCCAGCCGATCCCGGCGAGGCGGAACCCTCGGGCGAGGACACGACCGGACGGCACCGCCGCAGCCGCGGGGGTCGGCGTCCTCTGCCCGACAGTCTGCCGCGAGTGACCCGCGAGATCCTGCCCGCCAGCACGCAGTGCCCGTGCTGCAGCCGGGAGATGGCCCGGATCGGCCAGGACGAGAGCAAACAGCTCCACCTCGTGCCGGCCCATGCCGAGGTTCATGTCACGGTCCGGCCCAAGTTCGCCTGCAGGACCTGCGGTGAACTGGCCCAGGCTCCGGCTCCTGACGACCGGCCGATCGAGCGTGGCCTGCCCACCGCCGGCACCATCGCCCAGGTCGTCATCGCCAAGTACCTCAACCACATGCCGCTGCACCGGCAGGCGGCGCACTACGCCCGGTTCGGCGTGCTGCTCGCCACCACCACCCTGTACGGCTGGGTCGAGGCGGCCGCGCGCGATCTGGCGCCGATTGCCGACCGCTTGCTCGAGCTGCTGCTCCGGCGGACCAAGATCCATGCCGACGACACGCCGGTGACCGTTCTCAATCCGGGCCGTTCCGGCACTCACGACGGCCGCTTCTGGGTCTATGCCGACGACACCCGGCCGCGCGGCGGCATCGAACCGTCGATCGCGGTGTTCCGCTTCTCCGCCGGACGCGCTGGCAAGCATCCGGGCCAGCACCTGGCTGGCTTCAAGGGCACCCTGCAGGCCGATGCCTTCTCCGGCTTCGATCACCTGTACCGGGGTGGTGCCATGGTTGAGGCCGGCTGCCTTGGCCACGCCCGCCGCAAGCTGGTCGATCTGGTGCGCGCCAAGGGCTCGCCGGTTGCTGGCGAGGGCGTGAAGCAGATTGCCGCGCTGTACCGCATCGAGCGGCGGATCTACGGGCTGCCGCCCGCGGAACGCCTGGCGGTGCGCCAGAGCGAGGCGGTGCCGCTGCTCGACGCCCTGCGGACCTGGCTCACCGAGCGGCTGAGCCAGGTGGCGCCGCGCAGCGAACTGGCTAAGGCACTCGGCTACATGAACGCACAGTGGGATGCCTTGGCGCGCTACGCCGCCGATGGCACGCTGGAAATCGATAATCTGACGGCCGAGCGGGCGCTGCGTGGCATAGCCATCGGCAGGAAAAACTGGAACGTGATCGGCTCGGATGCTGCCGGCAAGGTCGCCGCCGTGATCTACAGCCTGGTGGAAACCTGCCGGTTGAACGGGATCAACCCGGAAGCCTACCTGACCGACGTCATCGGCCGGATCGGACGGACCAAGATCCAAGCGCTCGATACCTTGCTGCCGTTCAACTGGCGACCGCCCGACGCCAGCAGTTCCGCCGATCCAGGCCGCATGAACATCGCTCCTCACACTGCCGCCGCCGCCTGATCCGGCCGCGCCGAGGTCTCTCCCATCGGCAAATCCTCCCGCTGCCCACCATCGGGAATCTGCGCGCGTGACGGCGCTCGAGTAGGTGCCTTCGTCGCTGGTTTACCGTGAATCCTTGGAGTTACGGTTCGATCGCTTATGACGCTGACCCGTCCATCTCGGCGCCTGGTAGGTTCGGCCTCGCCGGAGGCGCGCGCCGGCCTATGGTTTGGGTCACTCGTTTCCCGAGAATGGAGGTAGGAGGCGCACGGACGCGTGCATCCCGCCCAAGCAAACGATCACCCGCCTCCCGCCCCCGTCATGGCGGAGCGTGCCGTCTGCCGCGCCTGCCGGACCATGTCCAGGCAGGTCCCGGTATCACCCCGCTCGGCGGCGGCGCGGCCTTCGCGCAGCATTGAGGCCATGTCGTCGCGCTGCTGCGGCGTGATGGTGGCGCCCGCGCGCGTTCCCGGCTGCTGGCCGGGGTTCTGGCCCAGGGGTATGGGCTCGATGCCGCGGTCGGGCTGCTCGGAACCGACGCCGCTGCCGATGCTGGACGGCGCCACCGTGCCGCCCGACCGCGCCAGATCCTTGGATATCGCCTCCCGGCTGGTCGCCGGGCTTTGGGCCCGGTCGGCGTTGGGCGTTCCTCCGCCTTGCGGACTGGCTCCGGCCTGGTCGCCCGCCGGCCCGCCGCCCTGCGCGAACGCGGCTTCCAGCCGCTGTATCTCGTCCAGGCAGCTGTCCTGCTGCGCAACCGCCGGAAATGCAGTGCAGGCCACGATCAGGCCGGCCATGGCAAGGATCGGGGCACGCATCGAACCACTCCTCCGCTCAACTCCGCGCATCAGGTCGCGTCCTTCCGCCGGGCCTTGGCCATCCTGCCGCTGCTGGCCGCGCCGGGCGACAGGGGAGCCTGCGGCGACCCGGTCGCTTCCATCCGTCCCGCAGCCACGGCAGACAGGTTCGGCTCGACGTCGAACTCCCGGCCCGTCGCGGCATCCTCGGCCGCCAGTTCCCGGCAGGCCTGCTCCCAATGCTCGTCGTTCCGGCCTTCGGGCTGTCCGGCATGTTCCCATATCTCATGGGCGCGCCGCCGGATGCGATCTTCCAGGTTCCCCGTCATCGCCAGTCCTCCGCAAGCGTTCAGCCGGCTTTGCCCACGCCCTTCATGACATCGGCCATGGTCTCGTACCGGCCGTCGGGCATCTTGCCGATCAGGTCGACCACGCTCTCGTCGGCGCCCTGCTGCTTCGCGTGCTTGACCAGATCCTCCTTCCCGGCGGGAAAATCGATCCCCTTCAGGTGATGGGTCACGTCGGTCGGGGAATGTCCGTCCAGGCCCTTGCTCATGCCGAAGTCTCCGGTTGAATGGATCGCTTAGATCCTGACAACAGGTTTCGCCCGGGATCGTCCCCAGAACCATTCGAACAAGGAGAACTGCGTCTTCCGTGCAGCAGGCTGTTTTGAACGCCCGCATCACTCTCGCAGCTTCAGTCATTCTTCAACTCGGCGATCAGTTCGGGAATACAACTATGGTGTCGCGTTTCACAGGGGCACGACCTCGGCCAGAACGGCTTCGGCCAACCGAGGACGCGAGGCCTCCCGCTCTACCAGGTCGACTGAAATCCCGAGAACATCACTGAGTTCGATTTGAAGTTCCGCATTGTACCGTAGCCTCCAGGCAATCAAGCCTGCTGCGAAGCCATGAAACAGCCCCAATAAGAAGAAGATATCGATCAGCCGAAGCAGCCTCCCCCGACATCCGTACGCCGACTCGGGCAGCGGCCGATGGGACGGCGGCGGCACGGATGCCGCCGCCATCCTGCTTTCAATGCGCCAGGATCTGGCTCAGGAACAGCTTGGTCCGCTCCGACTGCGGGTTGTTGAAGAATTCGATCGGCTCGTTCTGCTCGACGATCTCGCCGCGGTCCATGAAGATGACCCGGTTCGCCACGGTGCGGGCGAAGCCCATCTCGTGGGTCACGCAGAGCATCGTCATGCCCTCCTGGGCGAGGCTGATCATGACGTCCAGGACCTCCTTGATCATCTCGGGGTCGAGGGCGGAGGTCGGCTCGTCGAACAGCATCACCTTGGGGCTCATGCACAGCGAGCGGGCGATCGCCACGCGCTGCTGCTGGCCGCCGGAGAGCTGGCCGGGATACTTCCGGGCCTGGTCGGGGATACGTACCCGCTCCAGGTACTTCATCGCCATGGCCTCGGCTTGGTCCTTGGGCATCTTGCGGACCCAGATCGGCGCCAGGGTGCAGTTTTCCAGCACGGTCAGGTGGGGGAACAGGTTGAAGTGCTGGAACACCATGCCGACGTCGCGGCGCACCTGGTCGATGTTCTTCAGGTTGTTGGTCAGCTCGACCCCGTCCACCATGATGCTGCCGCGCTGGTGCTCCTCCAGCCGGTTGATGCAGCGGATCAGCGTGGACTTGCCGGAGCCGGACGGGCCGCAGATCACGATCCGCTCGCCGCGCGCCACGGTCAGGTTGATGCCCTTCAGCACGTGGAACTCGCCGTACCACTTGTGCACGTCGCTGAGCTGGACCGCGATATCGTTGCCAGCCTGCGTCGCCGCCGTTTGTCTCGCGTCGCTCATGTGTCGTCTCCCGGTGGAATGCGTTTATCGCTTGTGGCCGCGGTGCAGCTCCTGCTCCAGCCACTGGCTGTACTTCGACATGAAGAAGCAGAAGACGAAGTAGATCAGCGCCACGAACAGGTACGACTCCTTGTAGAAGCCGCGCCAGGCGGGGTCGGTCAGCGCCGCCTTCGACGCGCTCATCAGGTCGAACAGGCCGATGATGATCACCAGCGAGGTGTCCTTGAAGAAGCCGATGAAGGTGTTGACCAGCGGCGGGATGGTGATCGACAGCGCCTGCGGCAGGATGATCTTGCGGGTCTTCTGCCAATAGGTTAGGCCCAGGCTGTCCGCCGCCTCGTACTGGCCCTTCGGGATCGCCTGAAGGCCGCCGCGGATCACCTCCGCCAGATAGGCGGACGCGAACAGGATCAGGCCGATCTGGGCGCGCAGCAGCTTGTCGATGGTCACGCCGGTCGGCAGGAACAGCGGGAACATCACCGACGCCATGAACAGCACGGTGATCAGCGGCACGCCGCGGATCAGCTCGATATAGACCACGCAGATCGACTTGACGATCGGCAGGTCGGACCGCCGTCCCAGCGCCAGCAGGATCGACAGCGGGAAGGCCACGACCAGCCCCACCACCGACAGGATCAGCGTCAGCGGCAGGCCGCCCCAAAGGGTGTTGCGGACGAACGGCAGGCCCAGCACGCCGCCCCACATCAGCACGCCCACGACGACCGCGGCGCCCGCCCAGACGGCGGCGAGCCAGGGCCGCCAGAAGTTGCGGTTGCAGCTCAGCGCCAGCATCCCGATGATGATCAGGATCGCCGCGATCGGCCGCCACTGCTCCTCGTAGGGGTAAAGTCCGAACAGGATCAGCCGGTACTTCTCGTGGATGAAGGCCCAGCAGGCCCCGCCCGACGCCCGGCAGGTCTGGTTGGTCACCCCTTCGCCCGGCAGGACGCTGTTGAAGAACAGCCAGTTGAGCAGCGGCGGGATCACCAGGTATCCCAGCCACAGGATCAAGATCGTCAGGATCGAGTTGAACCAGCTGTTGAACAGGTTCGCCCTGACCCAGCCGAGCGGGCCGAGCGCCAGCGCCGGCGGCTTGACCACCTGCGAGCCGGCGGAGCCGGAGGACACGGTGTCGGGACCCTGGAGGGAGATATGGTCTGCCATGTCAGCGCTCCACCAGGGCGATGCGTGTGTTGTACCAGTTCATGAACAGCGAGATGCCGAGGCTGATGGTCAGGTACACCGCCATCATGATCGACACCGCCTCGATCGCCTGGCCCGTCTGGTTCAGGGTCGTGTTGGCGACGCTGACCAGGTCGGGATAGCCGATCGCGACCGCGAGCGAGCTGTTCTTGGTCAGGTTCAGGTACTGGCTGGTGGTCGGCGGCACGATGATCCGCAGGGCCTGGGGAAGCACCACCAGGCGAAGCACCTCGCCGCGGTGCAGGCCCAGGGCGGAGGCCGCCTCGGTCTGGCCCCAGTTGACCGCCCGGATGCCGCTGCGCACGATCTCGGCGATGAAGCTGGCGGTGTAGATCACCAGTCCCAGCAGCAGCGCCGCGAACTCGGGGCTGATGTTGATGCCGCCGCGGAAATTGAAGCCCTGGAGCTCCGGAACGTCGAGCGCGGTCGGAGCGCCGCCGGCGGCCCAAGTCAGCAGCGGCAGCGCCACCAGCACGCCGATCGAGGCGAGCACCACCGGGAACTGCTGCCCGGTCGCCTCCTGGCGCTTGCGCGCCCAGCGCGCCAGCAGCCAGACGCCGACGATCGCGGCCACCAATGCCAACCCCACCCAGGTCCAGATCGGGTCGTCGGCCAGCCCCGGAAACTTCATGCCGCGGTTGCTCAGGAACACGCCGGGAACCGGGTTCAGCGCCTGCCGCGGCCCGGGCAGGCTCTCGCTGATCACGGCGTACCAGAAGAACAGCTGCAGCAGGACGGGCACGTTGCGGATGACCTCGACATAGATCGAGGCCAGCTTCGCCACAAGGAAATTGCTCGACAGCCGGGCGATGCCGATGATCGTGCCCAGGATGGTGGCCAGGAAGATGCCCAGCACCGCCACCTTGATGGTGTTCAGGAACCCCACGAACAGTGCCTGGCTGTAGCTGCTGGCCGGCGAATAGGCGATCATCGACTCGCCGATGGCGAAACTGGCCTCACGGTCCAGGAAGGAGAAGCCCGTCGCGATGTTCTGCCGCGCCAGGTTCTCCAGCACGTTGGACACGAGGTACCAGCCGAGCAGCACGACGCCGCCCAGCACCAGGATCTGGAAGAAGATCGCCCGGACGTTCGGATCGTTGATCAGGGAGCGGCGCGGCGCCTGGGGAGCCAGGCTCCCGGGGCCTCTGGTCGATATTGCCAAGGATCTCTCCTTTCCCGGTTGAAACGGGAGCCTGGCCCGGACCCATGGCCTGTCGGCTGGCCTGAAGGAGAACGGGCCGGGAAGACGGGCGGAATTGAAGGCGAAGAGAGGGCCGCCGCCGCCGTCCGCGTTCTCGCGGCGGCGGCGGCACGCCGGATCAGCGGACCGGCATCGCGTACATCAGGCCGCCGTTGGTCCACAGAGCGTTCGGGCCGCGCTCCAGCTTCAGCGCCGTCTTGACGCCGACATTGCGCTCGAAGATCTCGCCGTAGTTGCCGACGGTCTTGATCACGTTGTAGGCCCACTTCTCGTCCAGGCCGAGCGCCTGGCCCACGCCGGGGGTGGAGCCCAGCAGCCGCTGGATGGTCGGGTCCTGGCTCTTCAGCATCTCGTCCACGTTGCCGGAGTTGACCCCCTTCTCCTCCGCCTCCAGGGTAGCGTAGACCGTCCACTTGACGATGTCGTAGAACTCGTCGTCGCCGTGGCGCACCGCCGGGCCGAGCGGCTCCTTCGAGATCAGCTCGGGCAGGATGATGTAGTCGTCGGGGTTGGGCGCCAGGGTCGAGCGGATCGACGCCATGCCCGAGGCGTCGGTGGTGTAGACGTCGCAGCGGCCGGAGAAGAACGCGGCGTTCACCTCGTCGAAGGACTCGATCACGACCGGCTGGAACTGCATGCCCTTCGCACGGAAATAGTCGGCCAGGTTCAGCTCGGTCGTGGTGCCGGGCTGCACGCAGACCGTGGCGCCGTTCAGCTCCGTGGCGCTCGACACGCCCAGCGCCTTCGGAACCATGAAGCCCTGGCCGTCATAGAAGGTGGTCGGCGCGAAGTTCAGGCCGAGCGAGGTGTCGCGGGTAAGTGTCCAGGTCGTGTTCCGCGACAGGATGTCGATCTCGCCGGATTGCAGGGCCGTGAAGCGCTGCTGCGCGGAGAGCGGCGTGAACCGGACGGCCTTGGCGTCGCCGAAGATGGCGGCCGCGACCGCGCGGCAGAAGTCCACGTCCAGCCCGGTCCAGTTGCCCTGGCTGTCCGGGTTGGAGAAACCGGGCAGGCCGGTGTTGACGCCGCACTGTACGAAACCCTTCTGCTTGACCGCGTTCAGCGTCGGTCCCGCAAATGCGGCGGTGCTTCCCAGAGCGATCGCCAGCGCTGTGCCCATCGCGGCAATGATTTTGGTTTTCATTGGACCTACCCTGTTATTTTTACAACTTGCATGAACTGGCCTTGGGAGCAGCCGGTACCGTCCGGCCACCCGATCAAGTTCTAGCAATGTTTGAGCCATTTGGAATAGCTTTTGATTGATGCTGCCCCTACAAAAGTGCATGACCCCGGTCGCGCCGCGGGACATGAGCCGGCTCGATCGATAGCGCTGCCGCCCTGCGCCGCGCGTCGGCGAACGGGGTTGGCCGGAGCCCGCGGGAATGACAGACTGCGCCTTCGTCCAGCGCCCCGTCGCCCGCCCTGCGGCGCGCCGGGGAGGAACCGCCCATCTTCTCAGCAGAAGCCATGAAAAACGCCAGTCCAGACACCATCCTGACCCATGCCGGCAACGACCCGCAGGCCAATTTCGGCATCGTGAACCCGCCGGTCTACCATGCCTCGACCGTGCTGTTCCCCACGGTGGCGGCGCTGGAGGAGGCCGGCCACTCGTTCGACGGCGTCCGCTACGGCCGCATCGGCACGCCGACATCCCAGGCGTTCGAGGCGACGGTGGCCCGGCTTGAGGGCGGCTTCAAGGCCGTGACCGCGCCGTCCGGGCTGGCGGCGATCTCTACGGCGCTGCTCGCCTTCGTATCGGCCGGCGACCACATCCTGGTCACCGACAGCGTCTATGGCCCGACCCGGCTGTTCTGCTCCGACATGCTCAAGCGGCTCGGCGTCGAGGCGGAGTTCTACGACCCCCTGGCCGGGGCCGGCATCGAGCGGCTGATCCGGCCGAACACCCGCGTGGTCTTCCTGGAATCGCCCGGCTCCCTGACCTTCGAGGTGCAGGACGTGCCGGCCATCGCCGACGCCGCCAGGAAGTCGGGGGCCGTCGTGATGATCGACAACACCTGGGCGACGCCGCTGTTCTTCAAGCCGTTCGACCATGGCGTCGACCTGTCGATCCACGCCGCGACCAAATACATGGTCGGCCACTCCGACGCGATGCTCGGCGTGATCACCGCCGGCACCGAGGAGGTCTGGAACCGCCTGAAGCGCAACGCGGTGCAGCTCGGCACCTGCGCCGGGCCGGACGACATCTATCTGGGCCTGCGCGGATTGCGCACCATGGGCGCCCGCCTCCGGCAGCACCAGGACACCGCCATCGCTCTCGCCCGCTGGCTCCAGGCCCGGCCCGAGGTCGTCCGGGTGCTCCACCCCGCCCTGCCGGACGATCCCGGCCACGCGCTCTGGCGGCGCGACTTCACCGGCGCCTGCGGCCTGTTCGCGATCGAGCTGAAGCCCTGCTCCGCGGCGGCGGTCGCCGCCTTCCTCGACGGCATGGAGCTGTTCGGGATGGGCTACAGCTGGGGCGGCTACGAGAGCCTGATCCTGCCGATCCACCCGGAGAAGCTGCGCACCGCCACCCGCTGGCGCTCCGACGGCCCCATGATCCGGCTGCACGCCGGCCTGGAAGACCCGAGCGACCTGATCGCCGACCTCGACCAAGGGTTCGCCCGTCTGGCGGCCGCGGCATGACCATGAACGCCGGCAGCCGCGAGGTGCTCGACCTCGTCAGCTTCGACGCCAACGGACTGGTCGCGGCCATCGCCCAGCAGCACGACACCGGGGAGGTGCTGATGCTGGCCTGGATGAACCGCGCCGCCCTGGAGGAGACGCTGGCGACCGGCCGCGTCTGCTACTTCTCCCGCTCGCGCGGCAAGCTGTGGCGCAAGGGCGAGACGTCCGGCCAGATCCAGCACCTGAAGGAGCTTCGGGTCGACTGCGACGGCGACGCCGTGCTCCTCCTGGTCGACCAGACCGGGGTCGCCTGCCACACCGGACGCCGGAGCTGCTTCTACCGGGCGGCCCGGCAGGGGGGTGTCGAGACCATCCTGGACGTGGAGACGGACCCGGAGAATCTCTACGGGTCGAAGGCCTAGACAACCCGAAGGAATGCGGAGGAATGCCGCAAGAGACGCGTTAAGACTTCCGAAAGCCTAATGCCGACCAAGTCGGCAGACTTTTTGCGAAAACCTTCGATAAGAATCCCGACCGTTGATCTAGATCAACGTGGCGCCCGCGGCCCTGGTATAGAAACACTCTTGTCTCTAACCCTCCCTGTAATCGCCTTTCAGCCAGGGGTTCTCCCAAGAACCTCTGGCTCTTTTCTTTCGCGCATGGGGAAAAGACCCCACGACGAGCAAGGTGATAGCTTGCCTTCTGCTATGGGAGCGGCAAAAAAAGAGGTGACAGCAAGCTGTCACCCGAGGCGAATGCGCGATGAGTAGAGGATGCGAGCGGACCTTTGCTGCCATGGGCTCTCAGTGCAGGTCAGGTCATGTTCCGGTCGCAGGCGTAAATTAACCATAACGTGCCGACCCTGACACTGCGCACCCGGAGCATCACAGGTTTGTCACACTACGCACGAATTAGCCATGTTCCACCTTGTCAGCGCTGCCGGAGATAACGAAGCAGGGCCGCGACCAGCGCCAGGGGAACGACCACGACCGCGCCGACCAGGACATAGGGAAGCGCCCATTCCGCGACTCTCGCGAACAGGCCGAAGACATCCAGGACGGTGTCCCAGGTGTCGTGGAGAATGCCCATCGGTTCGATATCGAGAAACGACAAGGCCAGCCCGACGACCAGGGAAAGCACGATGATTCTGACGATCCAACTCATCGGGGTGGAATAGCTCCGTCGATTAGCGTGATTGGGATCCGCCGACAGGCCGATCGCGCGAGGCATACGCGAGAAAACGTCGTCGGTGGGTGGAATAATGGAGTGGCTGCTGCTGTTAAAAAGGGGTATCGGGCGGGACTTGTTCCGCCCGGCGACAAGACGACGCAGCGGGGGAACGGATGGTGGTGGAGCATGAACACTGGGCGGTGGCCAACCTCCTGATCGGCCGGTATGGTCGTCTCGCGGCCCGCCAGGCTGAAGCGCGGATCGAGGATGCCGACGCCTGCGGCGATCGGGAAGGACGGGAGATCTGGCGCAGCGTCCTGGGTGCGCTGGATAGCCAGGCTCATTGCCTCGGACAGTTCCGGTAGCCCTTGGGACCACGGAACGGGGGGACAAGGGGGCGGAAGTCACCGGAAGCAATCATCGTGCTCGATATATAAAATTATAATATCATTCTTCCCGATTGATCCGTACATTCAACGTAATTGCCTGCATCAAGCCATTTATCGGCCAAGCATGCAACCGCCAGGATATGAATACAGACTGTTCCTTGAACCGCTTCCGTGCCGCCCTGCCGCCTCAGCCGTTTGGCATAATACGAAGTGCATATTCCAATCCACTGCATTCCAACTTTCCGGCACCGCCTGCGACGCGGATTTTTCATCCCCAGAATCTGGGGATAACTCTGTGGATCGAGACGCCCCACCCTAGCCGGATCCTGCCACTTGAACCAGATGCCTAATTTTTAGGCACTCCTTTGATTTCGGGGTGTCAAGCAAAAGATTCAGGTTTCACTTGGAACCGCCTCAATGAAGAATCAGTATTCATGTGCCGTCCTTACAACACCCTGAGAACATCTCCGTCCTGCGAAGAATACAGTTGACAGCCGGCGCTACACCCGGCGCGCGCGCCTGTGGACGGTTGGCGCCGCACCCTCCGGCCGTTACCGGCGCCGCGGCCCGAAGCGCTTGCGCGGCGCCCCGCGAAAGCCCGGCCCGGGCTTCCCGCCCTTCCCCGCCGATCCGGCGGACTGCTTCGGCTCCCGCTCGCGGCGTGCGCGGGAGGCGAGCAGATCCCCCAGCCGGCTGCCGATCAGCGCCCGTCGCTCGCGCACCCCGTCGCGGTCGGGGAACAGGGTCCGGAACCGCCGAGCCGCCCAGTAATAGAGGTCGCAGGCGCGCGACAGGTCCTCCAGCGCCTGGTCGCCCAGCCCGTCGATCCGGCTCGGCACCACATGTCCGATGGGCATCGGCTCCACGGTCTCGACGGCCTGGAGGATCGCCCGGAACAGCCGCATCTCGGCCTCCTTCTCCAGGTCGGCCGGGACGAACAGCAGGCTCAGCTTGTCCGGAAAGGCCAGCGACCGCTCGTCGAGCAGCAGCGCCAGGCGGCGGAGAGCCCCCAGGTCGCCGATGCGGTAGAGCGATCCCGCCGTCCTGGCGGCCGAGAACCAGTCGATCAGCAGCGTCATCGCCGTCGTGCCGCTGTACTCCGCCAGCCGGGCCAGCATGGAGCGGGTCGGCCGGATCGCGAGCGAGGCCTGCGGCCCCAGCCTGGCGTCGGGCCGCTCCATCAGCGTCTTCAGGGCCTGCGGCGTGTTGCGGGTGACCACGCCGAACTCGCCTGCCTCGAACTGGCCGAAGCGCCCCGCCCGCCCGGCGATCTGGCGGATCTCCGCCGGCGCCAGCGGCCGGACCGCGGTGCCGTCGAACTTCTCCAGGGCGGTGAACAGGACCCGGCGCACCGGCAGGTTCAGCCCCATGCCGATGGCGTCGGTCGCGACGACCACGTCGGCCAGCCCGGACAGGAAGCGTTCCGCTTCCAGCCGGCGAACGTCCGGCGCCAGGGCTCCGTAGAGGACGGCGGCCGTCAGTCCCTGGGCATGGACCGCGTCGCGGATCAGGTGGACGTCCCGCCTGGAGAAGGCGATCAGCGCGTCGCCGGCCTCGACGTCGGTCCATTCCAGCCGGCGCGGGATCATCGAGAGCGGCGCCTTCCGCTCCAGTTCGACGATCTCCAGCGGCTCGCCCAGGTGGGCCGCCACCCGCTCGACCAGCTGCCGGGCCTCGGGCGCCCCCAGCAGGTAGACGGTATCCGCGGGGACTCCCATCAGTGCCGCGGTCCAGGCCCAGCCGCGGTCGGCATCGGCCAGCATCTGGATCTCGTCGATCACCGCCACGTCGACCGGCCGTTCCGGGTCCATCATCTCGATGGTCGAGGCCATGTGCCGGGCGTCCGGCGTCCGGATCTCCTCCTCGCCGGTCAGCAGCGTCGTCGGGGTGCCGTCGCGGTTCAACCGATCCATGACCTCCAGGGCCAGCAGCCGCAGCGGCGCCAGGTATACCCCGGAAGAAGCGCCCCGCAGGGCTTCCAGCGCGCGGTGGGTCTTGCCCGAGTTGGTCGGCCCGATCACCAGGACGAGGCGCCGCCCCATGCCGCGCGCCACCGGGAAGAGAAGCTCGTAGCGCGAGAAATCGAAATGCCGGTCGATGAAGGCCCGGCCGCGCGCCTCCGCTCTGTCGCGCCGCCATGCGTCGAACTCCCGGTCCCAGCGGCGCAGGATCTCGTCGGCGTCCTGGTGGTTGCGGCTCCCCCGGCCGAGCCGGTCGCACAGCGAACCGAACGTCCAGCCGTCGTCGGCGGCGCCCGCCTCCTCCGCATAGCGCCAGAGCCGTTCGGCCAGCCGAGCCGCGTCGGCGTGCAGCCGCTCGGCCAGGACGCCGTCGGCGACCAGGCGGTCGCGCAATCCGGCATGGTCCGGCCCGGCATCGTGCAGTCCGGCGAACTCGTCCACGTCGATCTGGCGGGAAACGGCGAAACGGATGGGCTCCGCCATGCCGGTCCAGGGCAGCGCGTCGGTCATGGCCAGCCGGACCCTGTCGCGCCCGTCGCCGGGATGGAGCGAGACGTGCCCGGCCGGGTCGAGAACGCGGCGGGACGCGGCGAGCAGTTCGTTCCGCCGCCTCGCCCGGTCCAGATGCCCCTGGATCTCGCGCACCACCGCGTCGCGCCGCTCGGCCGGCACGAGCAGGTCGCGCTTGCCCCTGGGCAGCGGCAGGCCCAGCGCGGCCAGCCCGGATGCCGGGGCCATCTCCATCCTCGCTATCCCGGCGTCGGCAAGGGTCAGGCAGTCCGGATGCAGGCGGGCGATCTCGTGGATCAGGTGCGGGTCGGCGTCCTCGGGGAAGTCCCGGACGTCCATTTCTTCAGCCATCGTTTTCAGCCACTGCCTTCGGCCTCTTCAGGGGATTCCTTCGGATCGGAAGACCCGAAGATGCGCACCGGGGATCGGCAGGGTCAACCCGCAGCGTTGCGACCGGCGGATGTCGGGCGCGCCTCGATGACCCGGAACATGAACGAAGCCGCATCTCCGATCCTCATTGTTACCAACCTTTAATAATAGTGACTCTCTCGTTGGTAAAATCTCCTTCGCCCAAGCACACATCCAGGATCTTTGGCAGAGACGCCTATGAATATCAGCCAAGCGCTATTTCCTTTCCCGGACAAGCAGACTTGTTATTCATTCCAGGAACGAATGAAATCCCAGTAAGCCTAGGCGTCTTACGGTACGGTGATTATGACCAAAGACATGTCGAAATTGCCCCGCATCGCGCGCACTATTCCCACGCATTTGGGAGTAATACGTTCGACCCCGGGTCGGACCGGAGTTAGGGGATGGGATATGGATGCCGGCAGCGATCGCGATGAAGTCCAGCGCCTGAGCTTTTTGCGGATTGACCAGAAAACCCGCGACACGTTGAAGGAGTTCGCCTCCGAGTTGGAGGAACTTCTACCGCCGGCTCTGGACCAGTTCTATCGGCACGTTCGGGACTATCCCGAACTGAAGGCGATGTTTTCCAGCGAAAGCCGGATCGAACACGCCCGGTCGGCACAGCTCAAGCATTGGCTCAATCTGTTCTCCGGCAGGTTCGACGGCGAGTATTTCGCCTCGGTCAGGCGGATCGGCCTGACCCATAGCCGGATCGGGCTGGAGCCCCGCTGGTACATCGGCGGCTACGCCTTCACCGTCAACCACCTCTACGATTCCGCCACCCGCAAGTTCAGCAACCGCTGGCGGCCGGAAGTGGCCCGGGCGAAGCTGTCCGACCTGCTCGGCGCGCTGAACAAGGCGGTGATGCTCGACATGGACCTCGCCATATCCATCTACATCGAGGAGAACAAGACGGTTTACGACCGGCAGCTGGATCAGCTCGCCGAGAGCTTCCGGAACACCGTCGTCGGCATCGTCGAGGCCGTCGGCGGACAGGCCGGCGATCTGGACGTCACCGCCGAGGCGATGTCCGCAGCGGCCGAGGAAACCAGCCGCCAGGCGGTCGCCGTGGCCGCCGCCGCCGAGCAGGCGAGCCAGAACGTCGAGACCGTCGCCGCCGCCGCGGAGGAACTGTCCAAGTCGATCCAGGAGATCACCCGGCAGGTTACCCGCTCGTCCGACACCTCGCGCCGGGCGGTCGCCGACGGCGAACGGACCGATGGGCTCCTGCACACCCTGTCCACCGCCGCCGAAAGCATCGGCGCCGTCGTCAGCCTGATCAACGACATCGCCAACCAGACCAATCTGCTGGCGCTCAACGCCACGATCGAGGCCGCCCGCGCCGGCGAGGCCGGCAAAGGCTTCGCCGTGGTCGCCAACGAGGTCAAGCAGCTCGCCACCCAGACGGCCCGTGCCACCGGCGACATCAAGGGTCAGGTGGGCGAGATCCAGGAGGCGACCCAAGGCGCGGTGGCCGCCATCCGCAACATACTGGGCACCGTCATGGACATGGACCAGATCTGCTCGCTGATCGCCGCCGCGGTGGAGGAGCAGGCCGCGGCGACCCAGGAGATCGCCCGCAACGTCGAGCAGGCGGCGGTCGGCACCCAGGAGGTGGCGATCAACATCGCGGGCGTCACCTCGTCCTCGTCGGAGACCACCAGGTCCGTCTCGACGGTGCGCAGCACCGCCGGCCAGCTCAGCGGCCAGTCGGCGGCGCTTCAGCGGGAAGTCGGCAACTTCCTGCGCTCGATCAAGGCAGCGTAGCGGATCATCCCTCCGCGGGATAAACGCGCAGGATCTCGCCGGCCGAGTGGTCGGTCAGAAGGTACAGCGCGCCGTCGGGCCCCTGCTCGACGGCCCGTATCCTTTGGTTCAGGTCCTTGAACAGTCGCTCCTCGTGGGTCACGCGGTTGCCGTCCAGTTCCAGCCGGGCCACGTCCTTGGTCGCCAGCCCGCCGTTGAAGACGCTGCCCTGCCAGGCCGGGAACGCCGACCCCGTGTAGAAGGCCATGCCGGACGACCCGATCACCGGGGTCCAGTGATGCACCGGCTCCTCCATGCCTTCGGCCTGCTGCTTGCCGGTTCCGACCGGGCTGCCGTCGTATTCGACGCCGTACGACACTACCGGCCAGCCGTAGTTCTTGCCCGCCTCCGGGATGTTGATCTCGTCGCCGCCCTTGGGTCCGTGCTCGTTGACCCAGAGCACCCCGGTTTCCGGATGCAGCGCGGCGCCCTGGATGTTGCGGTGGCCGTAAGACCAGATCTCCGGCAGGGCGCCCTCCCGGTTGACGAACGGGTTGTCCTCGGGAACCGAACCGTCGGGCGGATCCGGATGACCTTGCCCAGATGGGAGTCGAGGTCCTGCGCCTGGGTACGGAACTGCTCCTCCGACCGCTCGCCAAGCCCGATGAACAGGTATCCCTGCCCGTCGAACACCAGGCGCGAGCCGAAATGCTTGGTGCTGGGCAGCTTCGGCTTCTGCGAGAAGACGACCTGCACCTCCGACAGGCTGCCGGCGTCCGGGCTCAGCACGCCGCGCGCAACGGCGGTCGAGTTGCCGCCATCCCCCGGCTCCGAGAAGCTGAAATAGACCAGCCGGTTCTGCGCGAACTGCGGGTCGAGCGCCACGTCGAGCAGGCCGCCCTGTCCGCGGCTGTCGACCTGCGGGATGCCGCGGATCGGGTCCGACACGGTGCCGTCTGCCGAGACATGCCTCAGGTTCCCGCGCTTCTCGGTCACCAGCATGCCGCCGTCGGGCAGGAAGGCCAGGCCCCACGGGTTGGCCAGGCCGTCGGCGAAGGTCGTCACTTGCACCCGGCCTTTTTCGGTCTCGAAGGTTTGGTCGACGGCCAGCGCCGGATTCAGTCCGGCAAGCGCCGTGGTGGCCAAGAAGGCGGCCGCGATGGCGGGGGCGACGTTGCGCATGGGAGTCTCTCCTCGTCTCGTCGATTCGGAGACCTAGATAAGGGCGAAGACGGGTTGAACAACTGCGGCATCCTAACAACTTTTACATTTATGTTCCACTATGTGAAGTGATCGCAATCTATTTGACATACCCCCGTATCGCTTCCTACCATGATCACCGGCCAACGCGGGAGCGGACCTCCACGATGAAGGGCGACCACGCAGCTGTCCTGGAACAGCTCCAAACACCGGACCGGACACCGGAAAAACACCAGGGTACCGGCACCCAGACGCTTCTGAGGGGGCTTGCCCTGCTGGAATGCGTCGCGGAGGGCATCGGAGACGTGAAAGGGATCGCGGCACGGCTCGGCACGCCGCGCAGCACCACGCACCGGATGCTCAACAGCCTCGTCGCCGAACGTTACCTGCATCATGTGCCGTACAAGGGCTATTTGCTCGGGCCGAAGCTGATCCAGCTCGGCATGCGAGCGCTGGAGCATCGGCCTCTCGTGGCGATGGCACGCCCCCATATCGAGGCGCTCGCGCGGCTGACCGGCGACACGGTCCATCTCGGCGTGCTGGAGGACGAAGAAGTCTTCTACCTGGACAAGGTTCCCGGCACCCGAGGGCTGGAGATGCGGTCGCGCGTCGGCCTCGCCATGCCGGTGGCCTCCACCGGCCTGGGCAAGAGCCTGATGCTGGGGTTGCCGCCTGACCGCTGGCCCGCGCTGTACGAGCGCGCCCGCGCGTTCGCCGCCAAGGTTCCCGACCGCCCGCCGCTCGCCCCGTGGCCGGATTTCCAGCGCCGGCTCGCGGACTACGCCGGGCAGGGCTGGTCGTTGGACCTGGAGGAGAACGAGGTCGGCATCCGGTGCGTCGGAGCGCCGGTGCGCGACGTGCGCAACCAGGTGGCCGCGGCGGTCAGCGTGGCGAGCGCCGTCCCCTTCATGCCCGAGGACCGGATGCGGGAGCTCGGACCGGCGGTGCGCGACTGCGCGGACACGATTTCGAAGGAGTTGGGATGGAAACCCCAGTGACCGCGGATCAGGCATCCCCCGCGCTGATCGCGCTGGACTGGGGCACCTCCAGCCTGCGCGGGTACCTGATGGACGCGGGCGGCAGGGTGCTGGACCGGCGCGCCACCGCCCATGGCATCCAGAACCTGCCGGTGCCCGGCATACCCGGTTTCGAACAGGCTCTCGCCGGCCTTTGCGGCGCATGGCTGGAGACCCACGGCACGCTTCCTACGGTGGCCGGCGGCATGGTCGGCAGCGCCCAGGGCTGGGCGGAAGCGCCCTATGTCCCCTGCCCCGCCGACACCGGCAGCCTGGCCGGCAAGGCCGTCGCCGTGGACAGCGCGTCGGGCGTGCGGGTGCTGATCGCGCCGGGTGTCATCTTCGATCCGCCCGACGCCGACCCCGACGTGATGCGCGGCGAGGAGATCCAGATTTCCGGCGCGCTCGCCGACCACCCCCACTTTGCCGGCCGGGCCTGCGTCGCGCTGCCGGGCACCCATTCCAAATGGGTTCAGGTGACCGACGGCAGGATCGCGCGGTTCGCGACCTACATGACCGGCGAGTTGTTCGCCGTGCTGTCGCGCCACTCGATCCTCGGCCGGCTGATGCCGGACGACCCCGCGACCGTCTCCGCCGACCAGTCCGCCGACGCCGCCTTCGCGGCCGGCGTGCGCACCGCCCGCGACGGCTTGCCCGGCGACCTGGCGCACCAGATCTTCGCCGCCCGCACGCTCGGCCTCACCCGCCGGCTACCACCCGGAGTGCTGAAGGACTACCTGTCGGGCCTGCTGATCGGCAACGAACTGGTCTCCGGCCTCGCCCGCATGCGCGACACGCTGGCCGGCGACACGCCTCTGCTTCTGATCGGCGAGGCCGGCCTGTGCCGGCGCTATGTCCGTGCCCTCGACCTGCTGGACACCGTCCCGGCCGCCCTGCTCGACAACACCGCCCCCCGCGGGCTCTTCCAGTTCGCCGTCGAGGCCGGACTGGTGACCTCTCCCGTTTCCTCCGACCGGAGCGACATCCCATGACCACCCCGGCCATGCCCTCTTCAGACCTCCAGACGCGCCTGAACGGCGCCTTCGCCGCCCTGCCGCTGGTCGCCATCCTTCGCGGCCTGACCCCCCGGGAGGCGGAACCCGCGGCGCAATCATTGTACGACCGCGGTTTCCGGCTGATCGAGGTGCCGCTGAACTCTCCGGAGCCGTTCGACAGCATCGGCGCGATCCGCAGGCTGCTGCCCCCGGATGCGATCGTCGGCGCCGGCACCGTGATGTCCGCCGACCAGGTGAAGACGCTCGCCGGCCTCGGCGCCGACATCGTCGTCATGCCCCACGGCGACACCGACCTGATCCGCGCCGCCAAGTCCGCCGGCCTCGCCTGCCTGCCGGGCGTGACCACCCCGACCGAGGCCTTCGCCGCCCTGAAAGCCGGCGCCGACGCGCTCAAGCTGTTCCCGGCCGAACTGATCAGCCCCCGCATCGTCAAGGCCATGCGCGCCGTGATGCCCCCCGGCGTCCGTCTTCTACCGGTCGGCGGCATAGCCCCCGAAACCATGCGCGACTACCGCGGCGCCGGCGTAGCAGGCTTCGGCCTCGGCTCCGCCCTCTACACCCCCGGCATGGCCGTCCCCGATCTCGCCCAGCGGGCGGAACGCTTCGTCGCCGCGTGGCGGGAGATCGCATAGAGAGGTTTCCGTCCAGGTTGACCGGACCGGGACAGGCGGACCGATGCGTTGGGCCATGGGCCCAACCTTGTCTTTTGGTGACGTTGTATAGAGGTTTTGTCGGGGGGAACCGGGTGCCCCGTCAGGAGCACCCGGTTCACGGGGTCAGGACACTGAGCCCAACCAAGGTTAGGCACCGCACGTAGCAGAGTGCCTGCCCCGAGCCCTCGGCGTTTCTCGCACAGTTGCCAGGCGCCGTGCTTTTGGCCGGACGCCGCAGACAAGGACGAGTTCACCATGTCTTGCCAATCCTACTGCATCGGGATCGATGCCTCCAAAGCCTATCTTGACACCTGCGGCGTGCCGGGCCGCGGCGCGTGGCGCCTTCCCAACACGGCCGAGGGCCACACCGCCCTCGCGACGGTGCTGGGCGCGCTGCGCGCGGGCGGCGACGAGGTGCTGGTCATGATGGAAGCGTCGGGCGGCTGCGAGCGCGAACTGCACCACGCCCTGGCCCGGGCCGATGTGCCGGTCGCCGTCGTCAATCCCAAGTGGGCGCGTGACTTCGCCCGCTCGACCGGCCAGCTGGCGAAGACCGACCGGGTCGACGCCCGGATGCTCCAGGCCTTCGGCGAGGCCACCCGTCCCCGCCCGACGCCGGTCCCGGAGCCGTTGCGCGCCGAGTTGATCGAGATGCTCGACTACCGCGACCAGATCCTGGCCGAGATCGTCGCGCGCGGCCATCAGCTCAAGCACCTGCGCGGCGACTTCATGCGCCGGCGCGCCGAGACGGCGCTGGAAGCGCTGCGCACCGAGGCCGACACCCTGGCCTGGATGATCGAGGCGAAGCTGAACGACGACCCGGGGCTGCGGCAGCGGGCCGCCCTGCTGCGCAGCTTCCCCGGGGTCGGGCCGCTGAGCGCGGCCATGCTGGTGGTCCACATGCCCGAGTTGGGCAGCCTGACCGGCCGGCAGGCGGCCAGCCTGGCCGGCCTGGCGCCGTTCGCCCGCGACAGCGGCACCCTGCGCGGGGTGCGCACGATCTTCGGCGGCCGGGCCAAGGTGCGCCGGGCGTTGTTCCACGTCGGCCGGGTCGGCCTGCGCCACAACGCCACGCTCAAGGCCTTCTATGACAGCCTGAAGGGACGCGGCAAGCCGGGCAAGGTGGCGCTGGTCGCCTGCATGCGCAAGGCGCTGGTGATCCTCAACGCCCTGCTCCGGACGGGCCGGCCCTGGGTGGCGGAGTACGCCGCCGACGGGCCGCCGGCCGAAGCCGCCTCCGCCACGGCATCCTGAGCCCCATCCCTTTGTTCGACCGGCGGCACCATCCCTCCGTCCCGACCTGAGGGTCCAGCGGGCGGCGGGCGGAGCGGCGGTCAAGGAGGGCCGAAGGCCACCGCGGAGCGGCGCGCAGCGTCCTTGATGGCCGCTCCGCCCGCCGCCCGCTGGACCGAGGTGGGGCGGCCAAGAGCACGTCCGACAACCGCCGCGGCAAACCGCTGACGGCGGCGTCTTCCCGTGACCATGCATGCTGCTTGAAGTTGTATATCCACACCCAACGATGCGGCTCACAAAAACAGTTGCTACGGTTCGATGCAGGGCAAAGGTGATGCGGTTCGTCGATCGTAGGTTGGGCCCGTGGCCCAACGCATCGACCCGGCTGCCCCGGCCGGATCGACCTGATCGGGCACAGCTCCAACTCGCTCCCCGCCCGGCCTTTTGCCCCCATCACCCCAACTCACGCCTATCGGATTGTATTCCTAGAATGAAAATGATATGAACAACCCGGCGGCCCGCCGGGATCTTTCAAACCGTGAATCATGAAGAACAGGCGATGCGCTTTCGCCTGAAACCGGGCGACCAACCTCCCGGCGGCAGGGCAAGCCGCCAGGAAGCGTAAATGGGCAGGCCATGACGACATTTCGCATCGAATGTTGACATTTGCGGCCAAGCGGAGGGGCCACCATCCGCAGCGCGGGACGGGGCGCCCTCTCCCCGCCGACGCCACTACCACGAATGATGACATTTCCCCACGCCAGGGGGGCGTCGTCACGCCGCCGGCAGCAGTTCCTTCGTGTACAGGCTCTGCCCGTCCAGATCCTTCAAGGTGACCAGCATCACGCCGTCCTCGCTGATGTCCACCTGGCCGAAGAACTGCATCCCGGCCGAGGGAGCCAGGTTGGACTGCCCGTCCGGCGGTGCCTTCACGTACATCAGCTGCGGGCCGAAGGTGTCGTCCAACGGGTTCGGGCCGAAGGTGCCGGCGTTCAGCGGGCCGGAGACGAACTCCCAGAACGGTTCGAAATCCTGGAACCTGGCCTTGTTCGGATCATAGAAATGGGCGGCGGTGTAGTGGACGTCGGCGGTCAGCCACACCGTGTTGCGGATGCCGTTGCGCCGGATGAAGCTCAGCAGGTCGGCGATCTCCAGCTCGCGCCCCCGTGCCGGGCCGTCGCCCTGGGCGATCGCCTCCGACCCGGTCTTGTCCTTGCCGTTGTCGTAGACGATCAGGCCGATCGGCATGTCGGCCGCGATCACCTTCCAGGTCGCGTCCGAGGCCAGCAGGGCCTGCTTGAGCCAGCGGATCTGCTCGGACCCCAGGATGGCGGTCTCCGGTCCCATTTCCTCCTGGAGGTTGGCGGTATTGGGGCCGCGATAGCTGCGCATGTCGATGCGGAACACGTCGAGATGCGGGCCGTAGGAGAACTTGTTGTAGATCCGGTCGCGGTTCTCCGGATCGTGCCGGATCGGCATGTATTCCAGGAAAGCCCGCATGCCGTTGGCGGCCAGCACGGCGGCGCTCTTCTCCTTATAGCGCTGGTCGGCGTCCATGCGCTTTTCCCAGTACCAGTTGTTGGTCGCCTCGTGGTCGTCCCACTGGGCGAACATCGGCACCTCGGCGTTGAAGCGGCGCAGGTTGTCGTCCATCAGGTTATAGGCATGGGCGCCTCGGAAATCGCCCAGCGTCTCGGCGACCTTGGACTTCGCCTCGGTCGTGACGTTCTTCCACACCCCGCCGCCCGGCAATTCCTTGGTCTCGGGGATCGGGCCGTCGGCATAGACCGTGTCGCCGGAATGGATGAAGAAGTGCGGCTCGGCCCGGCGCATCGCCTCGTAGATCCTCATGCCGCCGAAATCGGGGTTGATGCCGTATCCCTGCCCCGCCGTGTCGCCCGACCACACGAAGCGGACCCGGCCATCGCCCGGGGCGGTGCGGAACTGGCCGGTCACCGGCTCGCTGAAGCTCTTCAGGTCGGAAAGGTCCTGGAAGCTGACGCGGTAGAACACCCGCTGGTCGGCCGGCAGCCCGGACAGGTCGATCCGGGCGGTATAATCGCTGTCGGTGACGGCGACCGGACCATCGAAGCGCTTGGCGTTCCTGAAGCTCTCGGTCGTGGCGACCTCCACGATCATCCGGGCCGGCCGGTCGGCGCGGCTCCAGACGATCGCCCGCCCGCCGGAAAGGTCGCCGGACTGGACGCCATAGGGCATGGCGATGCGGCGGCTGTCGGCGGTGATGATGGCCGGGGCCGGGGCCGGCGCCTGGGCCAGTGCCCGGCCGGCCGTCGACGCCGCGACGAGCAGCCCGCCGCCGGCCAATGCCGAATTGTACAGGAACGAGCGGCGGGTAACCCACCGCCGGGGCTCGGGCAACTTGGACATATCGCGGATTCTCCCGTTCCGGTTTATCGGTTCGCGGAAGCTATCCGGTGCCCATGACAGTTTTTCATGCGGGACCGGCGCAAATGGGTACCTCCTGACGGCCAGTCCCCAGCCACTCCGATAACCTGCGGATCGGCCGTCCTCTCCCTCAGTCCCCGTGCAGCGGCATCGTGACCGTCACCTTCGTCCCACCGCCATTGGCCGCGCCGTCTCCGCCGAACCCGCCCGCGATCTCCAGCACGCCTTCGACCCGCGTCACCAGGGCGCGGATCAGGTTCATGCCGAGGCTGTCGGCCGCCTCCTCCGGCATGCCCTTGCCGTTGTCCGAGACTTCGAGCCTGAGCCGCTCGCCCGGCAGGACGGTCAGCGACACCCGGATCTCCCCCTGGGCACCGTCCGGGAAGGCATGCTTGAAGGCGTTGGTCACGATCTCGTTGATCAGCAGGCCGAGCTGGATCGCCATGTCCAGCCCCAGCGCCACGTTGTCCGTCTCGACCATCAGCTCCGGCCCGTCGCCCCGCGCGGTGAAGGAGGTCCTCAGATGGGCGCACAGGTCCCGGACATAGCCGGAGAGGTCGACCCGGGCCAGGTCGTCGGACTGGTACAGCTTTTCGTGGACGATGCTGAGCGAATGGATACGGCTGCGCACGTCGTCCAGCTCCTGCCGGACCAGCGGGCTGGTGGACTTCCGCGCCTTCAGGCTGACCAGGCTGGAGATGATCTGGAGGTTGTTCTTGACCCGGTGGTAGACCTCCTTCAACAGCACTTCCTTCTCGACGACGCTGGCGCGCAGCGCCGCGTTCGCCTCAAGAAGCTCCTCCTCCCGCTGGCGCAGGTCGCTCAGGCTGCTCAGCAGTTCCTGGTTCTGGCGCTGGACCTCCTCGACCGGGTCGAGCGGCTGCTGGCGGGCCAGTTCGTCCATCAGCTTGTTGATGAACTCCTGGACCGTCATGCCCAGGGGCTTCGACAGCGACCGGGTCAGCCGGACCGTCGTTCCCTCGCCGGACGTCTCGATGTCCAGCCGGTCCATCAGGCGGCGGGCGCCGAGTAGACCCAGCCCCATGCCGGTGCGCGAGCGATAGCGGCCGGCCAGGATGTCGTCCAGTTCCGTGATGCCGGGCCCGCGGTCGCCGACCTCGATCATCAGGGACACCCTGCCGCCGACCTCCTGGATCCGGAAATCGGCCTTGCCACCGCCGGCATAGGCATAGGCGTTCCGGCAAACCTCCGACACGGCGGTGGCGATGCGGGTCTGGTCCTGGACCTCGAAGCCCATCCGGTCGGCGACCAGCCGCGCACGCTGCCGGGCATGAACGATGTCCCGGTCATGGCGCACATGGACCGTGAAAAGCGGCCAGGTCAGGGTTCTCTGCTCTTCACCACGACGATCAGGTTGTCGTCCCGGACCCGCTTGAAATCGCGGTACAGCACGGCCGCGATCATCGTCGGGTGTCTTGTTGCCAGCCCCGGGTAGCTGTCGATATCCCATTTGGTGCTCAAACCGTCTGAATGGAAAACCGCCAGCAGGTCGCCACCGTAAGCATACTCGTATTCCTTCACTTTCGACATATTATGCCCAACGACGCCGTTTTGCGACACCGTTCGGGCCTGCCTGTCCCGCCAGCGGAAAAATCCCGCGATATTGCCCACCCCGGCGAACCGGACCCGGCGTTCGGCCGGTTCGATCCGCACGACGGCGATCGCCGCGCCGCGCGTCCCGCGCAACGCCCGGTGCAGATCCTCGACCAGCGGCTCGGGCATCCGCTCCCTCGATTGCCTGAAACCGGCACGGGCCGCATCGGCCGCGTCGGCCGCGCCGAGCCCATGCCCGAGACCGTCACACAGCAACAACAGCGTGGCGCCTCGATCGGTCACCCGGACAGCCCAGGTATCGCCGCTGACCACCTCCCCGATGCGCGGAAGGCAGACCGCCCCGACCCACAGACCCGGCAAGTCGGGCGGCGGCTGGCGGCCGCCGGCCCGCACGCCGCAGACGATCACGGTGCCGTTCCCCGGCTTGGAATAGATATCGAAATGGTCGGACTGGCGCTGGATCGCGCCCAGCCCGGTGCCCGGGCTGTCGCCGCTGGTGACGCCGTCCCGCAGGCAATCCTGGACGTTCGCCATGCCGGGGCCGGCGTCCATGGCGATGACGGTGACCTCGCCGCTGGCGCCCGACGACCGGGCGTCCAGCAGGATCTCCCCGCCGCCGCCATGGCGCAGGATATTGGTCGCCGCCTCGGTCACGACCAGTGCCAGGCGGGCGCACTCCTGTTCGCCGAGGCCGGCTGGAGTCGCAAGCTGCACCGCCTTGCGGCGCGCCTCGGCGACCTGGGTCTGTTCCCGGATGGGGACCGAAACTACGGCCGTTCCGTCCATGATACGACTTTCACTATGGTTCCTTCGCCCGGGACGGACCGGATCTCGAACTCCTTGCACAGGCGCTTGGCACCGCTCAACCCGAGCCCGAGTCCGCCGCCCGTGCTGTATCCGTCCTTCAGCGCCAGGGCGATGTCGGCGATCCCCGGCCCCCGGTCGCTGAAGATCATCTCGACCTTGCGCTTCGACATCCGGCCGACGATGGCGATCCGCATCTCGCCCCCGCCGCCATAGTCCAGCGTGTTGCGCGCCAACTCGCTGGCCGCGGTGACCATGCGGGTGGTCTCGATCTTGGAGGCGCCGATCGTCGCCATGGCGGCGGCTGTCACCCGCCTGACCCGGCTGACGTCGGCGCCGGTCCGGATCGGGATCACCTCGCCGTCGGCGGCTCCTTCCTCCTGCTCCGGCTCAGGCCTCATGGAGGCGCGCGGCCTCCTCGGCGGCGCCCCGGCGGATCAGCTCCATGCCGCGGTCCACGTCGAGGGCGGTGCGGACGCCCTGGAGCGACATGCCCAGTTCGACCAGAGTGATGGCCACCGCCGGCCGCATGCCGACGATCACCGTCGAGGCGTCCAGGATGCGGGCGATCGCCGAGATGTTGGCAAGCATGCGGCCGATGAAGCTGTCCACCACGTCCAGGGCCGAGATGTCGATCAGGACGCCCTTGGCGTGGGTCTTGGCGATCCGTTCGGCCAGATCGTCCTTCAGCGTCATGATCATCCTGTCCTCCAGGTCGACCTGGATCGTCAGGAGCAGGCAGTCGCCGATCTGGAAGATGGGGATGCGGTTCGGCTCGAGGAAATGGGTCATGTCGATGCCGCCGCTCAGTGGCCCGTGAAGGTGACGCCGGTGCGCTTCAGCGCGTGGGCGAAGGCACTCTGTAGGTCGGCCTTCGTCGCGACCTGCGGCAGCTCGACGCCCAGATGCACGATGGTCTGGGCGATCTGCGGCCTAATGCCGCTGATGATGCACTCCGCCCCCATCAGCTTGGCCGCGGCGGCCGTTTTCAGCAGGTGCTGGGCGACCAGGGTGTCGACCGTGGGCACGCCGGTGATGTCGATGATCACGATCTCGGCCTTGCTTTCGACCACGGCTTCGAGTAGATTTTCCATTACGATCTGCGCGCGCGAGCTGTCGAGCGTGCCGATCAGGGGAAGCGCAACGATGCGGTCCCAAAGCTGCACCACCGGAGTGGACAGCTCCAGCATCTCCTGCTGCTGGCGCTGGATGATATCCTCCCGGCCGCGCAGATAGATGTCGTTGGTGTACAAGCCCAGCTTGTCGAGCAGGACGGTGGCGGACCAAGCCTCGTCGACCAGGGTCTGCGGGTCATCCTTGTACTGATCGCGCAGGCATTCGAAAATCGGCTGCTTGAGCGCAAGGATGAACGTCGCGGTCTCCGTCGGGGTGAAGCCGTGATCGACCCGGTAGTTGGTGACCTCGGTCAGCATGTCCCGGACATCCTGCCACTGGTCGCTTTCGATGTCGAAATTGACCCCGTTCTTGGTCGCGGCGGTCAGATGGGTCAGGAAGCTGCGCGACTGGCGGCGGATCTCCGCCTCGCGCATCAGATCGGCGCGAAGCACACCGACGTCGGATTGCGCTGCGATCCAGTCGGTCAGGATACGGTCCTGGTACCGGCTCAGGAGAGCCGGGAGCTTGCTGCCGGAAGAGTCGGGCATCTTTTCTTCTTCTCGTCAGTTCATCTTCTGAGGCGGATGCACCGCCAGCGCCTGACCGATCGCGGTCCGGAGAACCTCCGGCTGGAACGGCTTGGCGATCAGGAAGGCCGGCTCCAGCTGTTCGCCAGTCAGCAACCTTTCCGGGAAACCGGTGATGAAGATCACCGGCAGGTTGGTCGAGCGCAGGATCTTCTGGACGGCCTTGATGCCGCTGTCGCCGCCCTTCAGCTGGATGTCGGCCAGGATCAGTTCCGGCGCGGTCTCGCGGGCGAGTCTCAGGGCCTCTTCCTCGCGGGCGGCGGAACCGCAGACCTTGTGGCCCATGTCGGTCACGAGACCGGCGATGTCCTCGGCGATCAGGGGTTCGTCCTCGATGATCAGGACACGGACGGAGGTCTGCTTGGACAGCTCGCCCCGGGCGGATTCCAGCTCGACGCGGATCTCCTCGGTGGTGGCGTTCAGGATGCGGGCCGCCTCGTCGAAGGAGAATCCTTCAAGGGAGATCAGCAGCAGCACCTGGCGCTGGCGCGGCGGCAGCCTGCCGACGCCCTGGATCACCTTGGTGTCCGAGGTACCTTCGGGAAGGTCGGGCACCGCTTCCGGGAACGTTTCGTCCACCAGGGACCAGACCTCATGGAACAGCGCGAACAGTTCGAGCCGGATGTTGCCGGCGGGATCGATGCGGTCGGGCTCTGCCAGATAGGCTTCGAGGCAAACTCGGACATATTGGTCGCCGCGATCCTGGGATCCCAACAGGGCTCGGGCATAGCGCCGCAAGTAGGGAAGAAATTTCACAATCTCTGCGGAGGATTCCGGCATTCTGATCTCAACGGTCCATCATGAAGCTGATCTGTCCGCCTCTTCTCCGGCGGGGCTCAATATCGAAGGTTCGAGATATCATATTCGCGTATCCGGCGGATCGGGGTATTCGGCCTAAACCCTTTCGCCGCGGATATCGGCTGCGATCCGACCGGCAACGCCTCAAGTCAAGAAAGGTTGCAGCCATGCGTGAATTGACACGGGCTCCGCCGGAGAGCAATGGTCGGAACGCCCGCCCCAGCCGCCCCGCAGCCAGCGAGAAAGCCGCCTTGCCAATCACTTCCGAGGTCGACCTCTACGATCCGGTGAAAGCCTTCCTCGAAGCCCAGGGGTACGATGTCAAAGGCGAGGTGCGGAGCTGCGACCTGGTCGCCGTCCGCGCCGGCGAACCGCCCGTTTTGGTTGAGTTAAAGCTGCGGTTCTCGTTGTCGCTGGTTCTCCAGGGAGTCGACCGGCTGGCCCTGTCGGACCGCGTCTACCTCGCGGTTCCCCGGCCCGCCGGCCGGCGGGCGACGGGGCCGAACGCGAACGACGGCAATGTCCGCAAGCTCTGCCGGATGCTGGGGCTCGGGCTGCTGACGGTGGATCCCACCGCCCGCGCGGGCAGGCAGGTGGACCTTGTGATCGAGCCGGCACCCTACCGGCCGCGGGTGAACGCCAAGCGCGCCCGGCTGCTGCTGAGGGAGCACGGCCGGCGGCTGGGCGATCCCAACCGCGGCGGGTCGAGCAAAGTCAAGATCGTGACAGCCTACCGCCAGGAAGCATTGCGCTGCGCGGCTCTGCTGAAGGCGAACGGCCCCATGGCCGTCGCGGCACTGCGCCGGGACGGGGATGCTCCCGGCGCCGCCGGCATCCTCCAGCGCAATGTCTACGGCTGGTTCGAGCGGGTGAGCCGCGGCACCTACCGGCTGACCGAGGAAGGGCTGCGCGGGCTGGAGCAGTTCGCACCGGAAGAACCATCGGCGGAACTGGTCGAACAATCCGCGCCGCGGTGATGTTGATCTGGAAAGAGGAGTGCGTCACCGGGAGGCTGGATGATGGGCAGCACGGATTTCGCCGAAAAGCGCCGGGTCATGATCGAACGCGACATCATGCCCCGGGGGATCGACGACGCCGGCGTGATCGCCGCTTTGGGCCGGGTGCCGCGGGAACTCTTCGTCCCGAGTACCTGTTGGAAATCGCCTACGACGACTCGCCACTGCCGATTGAACAAGGCCAGACGATCTCGCAGCCTTTCGTCGTCGCCCTGATGATGCAGGCGGCTGAACTGGTCCCCGGCGCCAAGGTGCTGGAGATCGGCACCGGCTCAGGCTACTCCGCCGCCGCGCTGGCGGCGATGGGGTGCGAGGTCTATTCCATCGACCGCCATGCCTCCCTGGTTGAGGCTGCCCGGACACGGCTGGAGCGGGCGGGCTATGCAGGTATCCACCTGCGGGCCGGCGACGGTACCCTGGGCTGGCCGGAGGTGGCGCCGTTCGATGCCGTGATCGTGACCGCCGGCGGGCCGCGCCTGCCGGAGCCGCTGTCCCGCCAGCTCAAGGTCGGCGGGCGGATGATCATGCCGGCCGGCGCGGAAGCCGGCGGCCAGCGCCTGATCCGGCAGCGCCGCACCGGCGAGGACATGTTCGCCGAGGAGGATCTCGGCTTGGTCGCCTTCGTGCCGCTGATCGGCGCCCATGGCTGGCCGGAAGCAACCCGCACCGAGGCCATGCGCCGTTCCCCGGCCCTGCCGCCCGACGCGGCTGAGCGGGTCCGAGACGCCGCCGAACCGCTGCCCGACGTGGACGACGAGCGGTTCGGCGTGCTGTTCGACCGGATCGCCGATGCCAGGGTCGTCCTGCTGGGCGAGGCGACCCACGGCACCTCGGAGTTTCACCGCGCCCGCGCGCGAATCACCGAGCGGCTGATCACCCGGCACGGCTTCACCGTCGTGGCGGTCGAGGCCGATTGGCCCGATGCCGAACAGATCGACCGGTATGTCCGCGGCCGGCCGCCGGGCGGGTCCGACGACGCGGCGTTTTCGCGCTTTCCCGCCTGGATGTGGCGGAACGAGGAGGTCGCCGGCTTCGTCGACTGGTTGCGCCGGCACAACGACGGGGTGCCGGAACCAAGGCGGCGGGTCGGGTTCCACGGCCTGGACCTCTATGGCCTGAACGGTTCCATCGCCGCCGTGCTGGACTATCTGGACGAGGTCGATCCGCAAACCGCCGGGATCGCGCGCGAGCGGTACGGCTGCCTGGCGCCGTGGCGGCTGGCACCTGAAACCTATGGGCGCGCGGCGCAGACCGGCGGGTTCGACACCTGCGAGAAGGCGGTGCTGGACATGCTCCGGGAACTGCTCGACAAGCGGCTCTCCCATCAGGCCGCCGCCGGTGAGGACAGCTGGCTGGACGCCCGGCAGAACGCACGGCTGATCGCCTCCGCGGAGGAATATTACCGCACACTCTATCATGGCGCGACCACCAGCTGGAACCTGCGCGACCGCCACATGTTCGAGACGCTCCGGGCGGTGATGGAGACCCGCGGACCGGAGACGAAGGCGGTGGTTTGGGCCCACAACACCCATGTGGGCGACGCCGCGGCCACGGAAATGGGCCGCCAGGGTCAAGTCAACCTGGGGATGCTGTGCCGCGAGGCGTTCGGAAGCGAGGCGGCGCTCGTCGGGTTCGGAACCGACCGTGGGACAGTCGTCGCGGCGTCCGGGTGGGGCGGCCCGATGGAGGTGATGGAGGTGCCGCCGGCGCACCCGGACAGCTACGAGCACCTGTGCGTCCGCTCCGGCAAGCCCCGGTTCCTGCTCGACCTGCGGCCCGGACGGAACGAGCCGCTGGTCGAGGATCTGAAGCGACTCCGGCTGGAGCGGGCGATCGGCGCGATCTACCGCCCTGGGGCCGAGCGGGAGAACCACTATTTCCAGGCCTCCCTGCCCGGCCAGTTCGATCTCTACGTGTGGTTCGACCGGACCACCGCGATCCGGCCCCTGGCGCCTATTGCACCGCCGCCTGGCCGAACAGGAAGTTCGGAAGGAACAGCGACACCCACGGCACATAGGTGATGATGATCAGGAAGACGAACAGGATACTGAGCCAGGGCAAGGCCGCTCGGACGACCTGCATGATGCTCATGTCCGTGATGCCGGCCGTAACGAACAGGTTCAGGCCGACCGGCGGGGTCACCATGCCGATCTCCATGTTCACCACCATGATGATGCCGAGATGGATCGGGTCGATGCCAAGCTGCGTCGCGATCGGGAACAGGATCGGCGCCAGGATCAGGATGATGGCCGACGGCTCCATGAAGTTGCCGGCGACCAGCAGGATGATGTTGACGACGATCAGGAATTGCCAGGGCTCCAGCCCGGCTTCCGAGATGCCGCGCGCGATGTTCTGGGGGATCTGCTCGGTCGTCAGGACATGGGCGAACAGGAAGGCGTTGGCGATGATGAACAGCAGCATGATGGTGACGCGGCCGCTGTCCACCAGCACCTTGGGCACATCCTTGAAGCCCATGTCGCGATAGATGAACAGGGCGGCGACGAAACCGTAGACCGCGGCCACCGCCGCCGCTTCCGTCGGCGTGAACACGCCGCCATAGATGCCGCCCAGGATGATGACGATCAGCAGCAGGCCCCACAACGCCTCCTTGCCGGCTTGGCCGAGTTCGGCAAGCGAGGCGCGCGGCTGGCGCGGCAGGTTCTTGTAGCGGGCCACGATATAGATGGCGCCCATCAGCATCAGGCCGAGCAGCAGCCCGGGGATCACGCCGGCCATGAACAGGCGCCCGATGGAGCTTTCGGTCGCGGCCGCATAGACGACCATCACGATCGAGGGCGGGATCAGGATGCCCAGCGTGCCCGAGTTACAGATGACGCCGGCAGCGAACTCCTTGGTGTAGCCGGTCCGCACCATCCCGGCGATCACGATGGAGCCGACCGCGACCACGGTCGCCGGGCTGGAACCCGAGACGGCGGCGAACAGCATGCAGGCCAGCACCGAGGCGATCGCAAGGCCTCCGTGCAGGTGGCCGACCGCCGCGATGGCGAAGTTGATCATGCGACGGGCCACGCCGCCCGTGGTCATGAAGGAGCCGGCCAGGATGAAGAACGGGATCGCCAGCAGCGTATATTGCTCGAAGGTCTGGAAGAACTTGAGCGACAGCGACGCCATGCTGTCGTTGGCGAACAGCAGGATTGTCAGCAGCGACGACAGGCCCAGCGAGATCGCGATCGGCATGCCCAGCAGCATGAAGACGAACAGCGTGACGAAGAGGAATACCGTGGTCATCGCGACGTCCTATCGAGTCCGGGATTGCCGCCGGTGAGCCCCTGTTCCTTCAGGACATCGGCCGCCTCGTCGGCGAGTTCGAAGCCCGAGCGCCGGCCGGTCAGGATCGCGTAGGCCTCCTGGGCGAGCCTGAGGCCGAGCAGCCCGAAGCCGATCGGCAGGATGACGGTGAGCATCCAGCGCTCGACCGGAATGTCCTCGGCCTCGATGCCGAGGCGCATCAGGCGGCTGATATAGCCGTAGGAGCCCCAGGCCATTATGCCCGCGTAGAGCAGGCACAGGCCGATCGCGACGAGGCCGACCCAGCGGCGCAAGCCGGCGGGAAGGCTCTTGACCAGCAGGTCGATGCCGATATGGGCATGGACGCGGACGCCGTAGGAGATGCCGAACAGCACCATCCAGGCGAACATGTAGTTGGTCGCCTCGACGCCCCAGATGATGCCGGAGTTGAATCCGTAACGCAGCACGACCTGCGCGAAGGTCAGGATCGTCATGCCGGCCAGGAGAAGGGCGATGAAGCCCTCCTCCAGATGGTTGATCACTCGGGTCACGATCCCTCTTCCCGTGTAGGTGTGGTCCGGGAGCCCCGATTGCAGGGGTCCCCGGGAGTCGTCACTTGGCGGTGTTGGAAGCGTTCGCGACCTTGATCAGGTCGGCCCCGATATCCTTCTCGAAGGTGGCCCAGACCGGAGCCATGGCCTTGCGCCAAGCCTCCGTCTCCTCCTTGGTCAGCTTGATGATCTCCGAGCTGCCGCTCTCGGCGATCCGCTGCCGGTCCCGCTGGTTCAGATCCTCGGCCATCTTGTTCACCTCGACCGTCACCTCGTTCAGGATCTTCTCCAGCTCGGCGCGGACGTCCTTGGGGAGCTCGGTCCAGAAGTCGGTGTTGGCGACAACCATGTAGTCGAGCGCGCCGTGATTGCTCTCGGTGATGTACTTTTGGACTTCGTAGAACTTCTGCGAGTAGATGTTCGACCAGGTGTTTTCCTGCCCGTCGATCGCACCGGTCTGGAGCGCCTGGTAAACCTCGGCGAACGCCATCTTTTGCGGGTTGGAGTTCAGCGCCTTGAACTGCTCCAGCAGCACGTCGGACGCCTGGATGCGGAACTTGCGGCCGGCGGCGTCCTCGGGCTTGCGCAGCGGGTTGTTGGCCGAAAGCTGCTTCATGCCGTTGTGCCAGTAGGCCAGCCCGATGAAACCCTTCTTCTCCATCGAAGTCAGCAGCTTCTTGCCCTCGGCGCTCGCCTGGAAGCGGTCCACCGCGGCGATATCGTCGAACAGGAACGGCAGGTCGAACACCTGGAGCTGCTTGGTGTACTTGTCGAACTTCGACAGCGAGGGCGCGATGAGCTGGACGTCGCCGAGAGCCAGCGCCTCCATCTCCTTCGCGTCGCCGAACAGCTGCGAGTTCGGGTAGACCTCGACCTTGACCTTGTCATCGCCCAGGCGCTCCTTGACGAGCTTCTGGAACATCAGCGCGCCCTGGCCCTTGGGCGTGCTGTCGGCTACCACATGGCTGAACTTGATCGTTACCGGCTTGGCAAAAGCCGTTCCGGCGGCGAGAATGCCAGCAAGGGCGATGGCGGTAGCGAAGATACGCATGAACTTTCCTCCGAAGGAGATTTTCTTCAGTATTCTGCCAATAGGGGTAATGGAGCGGGCAGCGGTTTGCAAGCGATGTGTTCAACCACCCGGCAGGTGCTTCATTTGCTCGCAGTGGTTTTAATAGTAGCGTCTACAACGGTCGGCAGAGCCATGGGTGCGGACCGCGACCACCTCCCCGGTATACTGGGGCGCGACGACCGCACGCCTTTGGACAACCAGGATTGGCCTTGGGCGGCGATCGGCCGGGTCAACCGGACGATCGGCGGATTCTGCACCGGAACGCTGATCGGGCCGCGCCACGTGCTGACCGCGGCGCATTGCCTGTTCAACAAGCGCACGGGCCGGATAATCGGCGCTGGCGACATCCATTTCCTGGCCGGCTACCGGCGCGGCGCCTATCTGTCGCACTCGGTGGCCCGGAAAGTCTTCGTAGCGGCTGGTTACGACTATGCCGCCCCGTTCGAGGCCGGCAACCTGGGGGCCGACTGGGCCATCCTCGAACTGGCCAAGCCCATGGCCATCAAGCCGGTGCCGATCCGGAAGGAGCCGCTGCCCGCCGGGGTCGAACTGGTCCGCGCCGGTTACGGCCAGGACCGCGCCCATCTGCTGTCGATCCACGACGGCTGCGCGCCCCGGCCGGGCGCCTCTCCGCCGGGCCTGCTGCTGCACACCTGCGACGCAACGCACGGGGACAGCGGCTCTCCCCTGCTGCTTCGCGGCGCGGACGGGCCGGCCATCGTCGGCCTCGACGTCGCCGCCGGGAGGCTGGGCGGCGCGCTCGCGGGGCTTGCCGTCCGGCCACCAGCTTCCATACCTTCGCCCAAGCCGCGCTCTCGGGCGCAGCCCGGAACGACGAACCACAACCACAATGAACAACGAGGGGGACACGCCGCCATGGCACCACGGATCGACTACTTCTTCACACCGATCTCGCCCTGGGTCTTCCTGGGATCGAAGCGGTTCCACGAGATCGCCGGCAAGGCGGGCGCAGAGATCGCCTACAGGCCGGTCGACTTCGGCCGCATCTTCCCGGCATCCGGTGGGCTGCCCCTGCCGAAACGCGCGCCGCAACGACAAGCATACCGGCTGGCCGAACTGAAGCGCTGGTCGGAACGCCTGGACATTCCGCTGATCCCTCAGCCATCCAACTTTCCGCAGCCCGACGAACTGGCGGCATTAACCTTGATCGCGGCGGATCAGGCGGGGGCCGACATGGCGGCGCTCTGCACCGCTTTCGGCCGCGCGGTCTGGATCGAGGATCGCATCCTGTCGGCGCCCGAGACCCTGGCCGACATCCTGTCGCGACACGGAGCCTCGCCCGACCTGATCGACCGGGCGCAGACCGACGAGGTGCGCGCCCTCCGGGACGCCTACACGGAGCAGGCGCTGTCAGCCGGCGTGTTCGGCGCGCCGACCTATGCGTTGGACGGAGAGCTGTTCTGGGGCCAGGACAGGCTGGATTTCCTGGAGCGCAAACTCACCCGCTCCTGAGGCGGACTACGGCGTTCTTCGGGCCTGCCCCCGGGGCAGGCCCGATCCTGGCAAGGAAAAGTCAGGCGGCCAAGCGGCGGTACTGGTTTTCGATCGCCTCGATCCCGACGCGGAATTGGGCAAGTGCCGCCTCTGCGTGCACCCTGACCAGATACCAGGCATCCTCGGAGGCACGGCGCGCATCTTCCAGCCGTGCCTCGCAGCGGTTGCGCAGACCGCGCAGTTCATCGAGCGAGCGTTCCAGAAGGAACTTCTGATCACCCGGTACCCGCTCGGCCACGGCACGCAGATTGTCCAACCGTTCAGTCAAGGCCTTCATTTCAAGCGACGAAGCCGATTCGAACCGATCCCTGCTCCGATGTGTCATGAGACCCTCCCAACTACACTCCCCATCGATCATCCACCTGCATTATCCGGGCCACCGCTTTCCCTGCGCCAAGAACCCTAACCGGCACCTTGGTTGCGCCTGTTATTAACCACTCCGTCGATCCTGTATTCCATGCCGCGCTCCGCCGCCTTCGGCCGGAGGACAGGGCAGGATCGACCCTTGTCGGCAACATTGTTTCGCTGACCAACCGTTACAAGCCCCTTTAAGGCGGACGGGAGATCGCAATAATAACTTAACTGCTTTTTTCTCCGTACAGCCAGAACTCGTTGCCGAAGGCCAATAATGGATCAATACTAAAGTAATGATCAGGCTTCAAGACCACCTCCAAAGATTGCTGCATCGCACAAGACGAGGATGAGTATGGCCGTATTTTCAATGCAAGACTTTGATGGACATGAGCAGGTTGTCTTCGCATCCGATCCCGAATCGGGACTGAAAGCGATCATAGCCGTCCACAACACCGCCCGCGGCCCCGCCGTGGGCGGTTGCCGCATGTGGAACTACGCGAGCGAGGATGTCGCGGTTCGCGACGTTCTGCGGCTGTCCCGCGGCATGACCTACAAGAACGCCCTGGCCGACCTGCCCTTCGGTGGCGGCAAATCGGTGATCATCGGCGATTCGCGCGCGGACAAGACCCCCGACCTGATGGCTGCCATGGGCAGGGCGGTCGAACGCCTCGCCGGCCGCTACATCATCGCCGAAGACGTCGGCACGTCGGTCGAGGACATGGCGACGGTCCGCGGCGTCACGCGGCACGTGGCCGGGCTGCGCGACGGCAGCGGCGATCCTTCCCCCGCCACGGCGCGCGGCGTCTTCATGGGCATCCGGGCCGCGGTGGGCCACCGGCTGAGGCGGAACAGCCTGGACGGCCTCCGGGTCAATGTGCAGGGCCTGGGGCATGTCGGCTGGGACCTGTGCCGCCAGCTGGCCGAGGAAGGCGCCCGCCTAGCCGTCAGCGACATCCGCCGCGACACCGTCGAACGGGCGGTCGAAGCCTTCGGCGCGACGCCGGTCGATGCGGAGCGGATCTTCGACGTGGAAGCCGATGTCTTCGCCCCGTGCGCCTTGGGCGCGGTGATCGACGACGAAACCCTGCCCCGCCTGAAGGTGGCGGTGGTCGCCGGGTCGGCCAACAACCAGCTCGCCGAGAGCCGCCACGGAACCGGGCTTGCCCGGCGCGGCATCCTCTACGCGCCCGACTTCGTCATCAATGCCGGCGGAGTCATCAATATCAGCTACGAGTTCGGTCGGAACGGCCGGGGCTATGACCGCGCGGCGGCGTTCAGGCATGTCGACCGTATCCACGATACGTTGCTGGAGATCTTCCAGCGGTCCGATGCGGAGGGGATTCCGACAAACATCGCCGCCGACCGGATCGCGGAGGAACGTTTCCGCCCTTCGAGGGTTGCATAGGCTCGCGAGGCGCACCATGGCGCAGCCTTGGTGCGGCCCGGCTTCGAACGGCGGTATGCGAATGGGAAGGGACTATTCGGCCGCGATGGCGGCTTCTTCAGGAATGGGAGCGGAGCAGGTATTCGCGCAGGACAGCGTGTTGCGATGGTCCGTCACCATTTGGCGCACATAGGGGACGCATTTCCCGCATTGCGGCTTGCATCCCATGCAGGTGAAGAAGCCCGCCGCAGAGCAAACGCCTTCGGCGAGAGCCTGCTTGACCTTCTTCTCGGTAAATCCGTGGCAGATGCAGACATACATGATCGTTTGAACCCAGCCGATGTTGCTCCAATGGTTAGAGCAGGTGAGAATGAGTGTCAATCGCTTAGTTGGCGTCAATCCGCTGTGGTCAAATTCGCCTCATCCGGTCAAATCATAAGCGTGCCGTGGATGAAGAAACCGCTAACTCGGGATGTAAAAAAGGTCGACAAATAAGGCCTGAAGCAAAGGTGACATAAGGGAGGACCGACGAGCCATGAGGAAAATTGTCGCGGCAGCGGCCCTGTCGGCTGCCCTCCTTTTCTCCGGCGGCGCCTACTCGCAGGGCGATCCCGGACGCGTCGGCATCGCGATCTCCTGCGGCTCGGTCGGCATCGAATTCCAGGTCTGCAGTACCGGCGTCGAAGCCTGGGCCAAGGCCACCGGCCACCGGGTCCAGCTCGTCTCGACCCCGAACGACAGCAACGAGCGCCTGGCCCTGTACCAGCAGTTGCTGGCCGCCAAGTCGGGCGACATCGACGTCTTCCAGATCGACGTGGTCTGGCCCGGCATCCTCGCCAACCACCTGATCGACCTGCGCGAGTTCATCGATCCCAAGGTGCTGGAGCAGCATTTCGAGGCGATCGTGACGAACGACGTGGTCGACGACCGGCTGGTCGCCATGCCCTGGTTCACCGACGCCGGATTGTTCTATTACCGGAACGACCTGCTGGAGAAATACGGCCGGCCGCTCCCCACCACCTGGCAGGAGATGACGAAGACCGCCCGGATCATCCAGGAGGGCGAGCGGGCCGCCGGCAGCGACCGCATGTGGGGCTTCGTCTTCCAGGGCCGCGCGTTCGAAGGGCTGACGGTCAACGCGCTGGAATGGCTGGACAGCTTCAACGCCGGAACGATCGTCGACGAGCAGGGCGAGATCACGGTGAACAACTCGCGCGCGGCCGACGCCCTTTCGCTGGCGGCCTCGTGGGTCAACGACATATCGCCGCAGGGCGTGATCAACTACAGCGAGGAGGAAGGCCGCGGCGTCTTCCAGTCCGGCAATGCCGTCTTCATGCGCAACTGGCCTTATGCCTGGCCGCTGCTGAATGCGGAGGACAGCCCCGTGCGGGGCAAGGTCGCCGTGGCGCAGCTTCCCAAGGGAGGGCCGGACGGCAAGCACACCGCCACCTTGGGCGGCTGGCAGCTCGCCGTGTCCAAATATTCGAAACATCCGGAGGTCGCGGCCGATCTGGTCCGCTACCTGACCAGCCTGGAGGAGCAGAAGCGCCGGGCCGTGGTCGGCGGTTTCAACCCGACCATCGATGCCCTGTACAAGGACCAGGAGGTCCTGGCCGCCAACCCGTTCTTCGGCGACCTGTACGAGGTCTTCGTCAATGCGGTGGCGCGCCCGTCGCGGGTGACCGGCGTGCGCTACAACCAGGTCTCGGCGGAGTTCTGGAACGCGGTCCATGCGACGCTGTCCGGCCAGACCGATGCGAAAACGAGCCTCGCGGACCTGGAGCGGACGCTCGACCGGGTCAGCCGCGGCGGCCGGTGGTAGGAGGCGACGATGACGACCGTTTACGACGCGGGACGAGCCACCACCCCGGCGGCGCGCGGCGGCGCCGCTCCGTTCCGCGGCTCCCTGCTGACCCGCCAGCGCCGCCGGGCGGCCTGGCTGTTCCTGGCGCCGATGATCGTGGTCCTGTCGCTGGTCGCGGGATGGCCGCTGCTGCGGACGATCTATTTCTCCTTCACGGACGCGACGCTGTACGACCTCGAATACCACGAGTTCATCGGCCTGCTGAATTTCTACTACCTGGCGATCGACCCGCACTGGTGGCGCGCGGTCTGGAACACGGTGTTCTTCGCCGTGGTGTCGGTCAGCATCGAGACCGTGCTGGGCATGGTCATCGCGCTGACGCTCAACGCGCATATGCCCGGCCGGGGCCTGCTGCGGGCGGCCATGCTGATCCCCTGGGCGATCCCGACCGTGGTCTCGGCCCAGATGTGGGGCTGGATGTATCATGACCTCTACGGCGTGATTAACGAGATCTTCCTGTTCCTCGGGCTGATCGACCAGCCGCGCGCCTGGATCGCCGACCCCGACCTGTCCATGTATGCCGTCATCGCGGTGGACGTCTGGAAGACCACGCCCTTCATGACCCTGCTGATCCTGGCGGCGCTCCAGCTGCTCCCCGGCGAGGTCTACGAGGCCGCGCGGGTGGACGGGATCAACCCGGTGAAGGTCTTCTTCAAGGTGACCCTGCCGCTGATCAAGCCGGCGCTGATGGTGGCGATCATCTTCCGGACGCTGGACGCGCTGCGCATCTTCGACCTGATGTACGTCCTGACCGGCAACAGCCGGGCGACCGCGTCCATGTCGGTCTACGCGCGCCAGCAGCTGGTGGATTTCCAGGACGTCGGCTACGGCTCCGCCGCCTCGACCTTCCTGTTCCTGATCATCGCGGCCTTCACCGTCATCTACATCACCGTCGGCAAGGTGAATTTCGACCAGGGGAGCAAGTGAGCCATGCGCAGCCGCAAGATCATCGGCCGGGTCATGTTCTACGTCCTGGTCGCCTTCATCGTGATCTATACGGTGTTCCCGTTCTACTGGGCGATCGTGTCGTCGCTGAAGGCGGGCTCGGGACTGTTCCAGGTCGAATTCTGGCCGGCCAATCCCGCGTGGGACAATTATGTCGGCGTGTTCCAGGGGCAGCCGTTCGGCCGCAACATCCTCAACTCGGTCATCGTGGCGGTATCGGTGGTCGTGCTGTCGCTGTTCCTCGCGGTCACCGCCTCCTACTCGCTGGGCCGCATCCGGTTCCGCGGCAGGACCACCCTGCTGCTGGTCGTGCTCAGCGTGTCCATGTTCCCGCAGGTGGCCGTGCTGTCCGGCATGTTCGAGCTGATCCGCTGGCTCGGCCTCTACAACAATCTGCTGGGGCTGATCCTGTCCTACATGATCTTCACCCTCCCGTTCACGGTCTGGGTGCTGACCACCTTCATGCGGGAGCTGCCCAAGGAGCTGGAGGAAGCCGCGATCGTGGACGGGGCAAGCCCGTGGGTCGTGATCACCCGGGTCTTCCTGCCGCTGATGGGGCCGGCGCTCGTCACCACCGGCCTGCTCGCCTTCATCGCGGCCTGGAACGAGTTCCTGTTCGCCCTGTCCTTCACCCTGTCCAACGAGATGCGCACCGTCCCGGTCGCCATCGCGCTGATCACCGGCACCAGCCAGTTCGAACTGCCCTGGGGCAACATCATGGCGGCCTCGGTCATCGTCACGGTGCCGCTGCTTGTGCTTGTCATGATCTTCCAGAGAAAGATCGTCTCCGGCCTGACCGCCGGCGCGGTGAAGGGCTGACGGAACGATGGGCGGGAGAAAAGGACCATGACGGAATGGTGGCGCGGCGGGGTGATCTACCAGATCTATCCGCGCAGCTTCAGGGACAGCGACGGCGACGGGATCGGCGACCTGCGCGGCATCTCGGAACGGCTGGACCATGTCGCCGGCCTGGGCGTCGACGGGATCTGGCTCTGCCCGTTCTTCAAGTCGCCGATGAAGGATTTCGGGTACGACGTGGAGGACTACCGCGCCGTCGATCCCATGTTCGGCACGCTGGAGGATTTCGACCATCTGCTGGCGCGCGCCCACGGCCTGGGACTGCGCGTCATCATCGACATGGTGCTGAGCCACACTTCCGACCTGCACCCCTGGTTCCTGGAAAGCCGGGAGTCGCGCGACAGCCCGCGGGCCGACTGGTACGTCTGGGCCGACGCCAGGCCGGACGGCAACCCGCCGAACAACTGGCTGTCGGTGTTCGGCGGCTCCGCCTGGGCCTGGGAGCCCCGGCGCAACCAGTATTACCTGCACAATTTCCTGACCAGCCAGCCCGACCTCAACCTGCATGACGGCCGGGTCCAGGACGCCGTGCTGGATGCCTGCCGGTTCTGGCTGGACCGGGGGGTGGACGGCTTCCGGCTGGATACCGCCAACTTCTACATGCACGACCCGGAGCTGCGCGACAACCCGCCCCGGCCGAGCGGGTCCGGCGCGCTGGAAGGCGTCGCCTCGGTCAATCCCTACGGCATGCAGCGGCATGTCTACGACAAGTCGCGGCCGGAGAACCTGGCCTTCCTGCGCCGGCTGCGCGCCTTGATGGACCGCTATCCCGGCACCATGACCGTCGCCGAGGTGCATGACGACGACAGCACCATGAGGAGCGCCGAGTATGTCGGCTCCCCCGACCTGCTGCACACCGCCTACGGCTTCACGCTGCTGACCGAGCGGTTCGGCGCCGGGGTGATCCGGGGGGCGCTGGAGTCCTTCGAGCGGCAGCCGGGCCGGGGCTGGCCGGCCTGGGCGTTCGGCAACCACGACGTGATCCGGCCGGTCACCCGCTGGGGCAAGGGAGAGGGCGGCGATGGGTTCGCCAAGCTGCTGGTCGCCCTGCTCTGCTCGATCCGCGGCACCGCCTTCCTGTTCGAGGGGGAGGAGCTGGGCCTGCCGGAGGCCGACGTGCCGTTTGACAAGATCCAGGACCCCTACGGCCTGCCGTTCTATCCCCGGTACAAGGGCCGCGACGGCTGCCGCACGCCGATGCCCTGGCGGCACGACCACCCGGCCGGCGGGTTCACCGACGGGACGGCGGAGCCCTGGCTTCCGGTACCGGAGGAGCATCTGCACCGCGCGGTGTCGGTGCAGGAGGGCGACCCCGGCAGCGTGCTGAACTTCACCCGGGGCTTCCTGCGCTGGCGGCGGGAGCACCCGGCGCTGGTGACCGGGGACATCCGCTTCATCGACGCGCCGGAGCCGGTGATCGCCTTCGTCCGGAGCGGCGGGGGCGAGGAGGTGCTGGCGGCCTTCAACCTGGGCGGGGAGCCGGCGGCACTGGAGGCGCCGGGCGGGGTGGAGGCTCTGTCTGGGCATGGGCTTACCGGCACGCTGGACGGAAGGAATATCCGGCTGCCGGGCCACGGCGCCTTCCTGGGGCGTCTATCGGGGACTGACAATAAAACGACGGGAAGGTAATCCGCCAATGGCCGACGTCACGCTGCGCGACGTGCGCAAATCCTTCGGTGGCCTTGAAATCATCCATGGCGTCGATCTCGACATCAAGGACAACGAGTTCACCGTGTTCGTCGGCCCCTCCGGCTGCGGCAAGTCCACCCTGCTGCGCCTGATCGCGGGGCTGGAGGACATCACCAGCGGCGAGATGACCATCGACGGCGTCCGGGTCAACGATCTGCCGCCCAAGGAGCGCGGCATCTCCATGGTGTTCCAGAGCTACGCGCTCTACCCGCACATGACCGTGTACGACAACATGGCGTTCGGCCTGAAGCTGGCCAATTCCGGCAAGGAGGCGATCGACGCCAAGGTGCGGGAGGCGGCCCGCATCCTCCAGATCGAGAACCTGCTGACCCGCAAGCCGCGCGAGCTTTCCGGCGGCCAGCGCCAGCGCGTCGCGATCGGCCGGGCGATCGTTCGGGAGCCCAAGGTCTTCCTGTTCGACGAGCCGCTGTCCAACCTGGACGCGGCGCTGCGGGTGCAGATGCGGATCGAGCTGGCGAAGCTGAAGGAGGACCTGAACGCCACCATGGTCTATGTCACCCACGACCAGGTCGAGGCCATGACGCTGGCCAACAAGATCGTCGTGCTCCGGGCCGGCCACGTGGAGCAGGTCGGCTCCCCGCTGGAGCTGTACCACCACCCGCGCAACCTGTTCGTCGCGGGCTTCATCGGCAGCCCGAAGATGAACTTCATCGAGACCACGGCGAGCGGGATCGACCGCGACAGCGCCACGGTACGGCTTCCAGGCGGCGGCACCCTGACGGTTCCCTCCCGATCGGCCGGCCTGGCGCCCGGCGCCCCGGTCACGCTGGGCTTCCGCCCGGAGCATCTGGTTGCGGCGGAACGGGGCGACGCCGTCCTGGAGGGCAAGGTCTTCGTGGTCGAGCGGCTGGGCGGCGAGACCTATTGCCATGTCAGGACCGCGGACGGCCAGTCGATCGTGCTGCGCACCGACGGCGAGGACACCGTCCGCCCCGGCGAGCAGATCCGCATCGGCATCCCCGCCGGGCCTGCCATCTGTTCGACCGCGACGGCATCGCCCTGGACCGGCTGGAGCGCCACCCCATGGCCGACCAGGAGATGCCCCGGCACGCCCATGCGTGAGGCGGGGTGATGGGATTGTGTACCCCGGGGGTATGTACGCGAATGTCATCATCCGTCAGAGCCGGGTGACGGCAGGAAGCGGCGGCGGTGCGGCTCGTGCCGGGTCCCGGGGTGTCATCGAATGTCATCATCGTCGCTCCATGACTGCTGCCACCCCGGCTTTATAGCATAATTTTCCTATTTATGGAACCTGCCTCCCGATCCGGAGCGGTGGCTGACTTGTGCAGGGCAATCGCTTGAAGGGCTGTCATTGTAGGATTCCCTGGATTGTCGGGATGTGATTCAAAGGAATCTCCTTGAGGAGGAGGTTTCGATGGCGGTTACGGCGGCGGGGACCGGGTTGCTGGCGCACTTCAGTGCGCTGGAGGACCCGCGGCAGAGTGGCAAGGTTTTGTACCCTCTGCCGGAGATCCTTCTGGTCGTGCTATGCGGAACGCTGAGCGGGTGCGACAACTTTGTCGAGATGGCGCTCTGGGGACGCGAGCACCTGAGCTTTCTGCGCAGCTTTGAGCCGTTTGCGCGCGGCATCGCCAGCCACGACACCCTCAACGACGTCGTCCGGGCGCTTGATCCGGCCCTGTTCGAGGATTGTTTCGTCAGCTGGATCAACAGCTTGCGCGGTGCGGCGGGAGCCGAGGAGATCGCCGTGCCGGAGACGATCGCGATCGATGGCAAGACCATGCGGCGCAGCGGCAGCCGGCGGGGTGCCGGACCGCTGCATCTGGTCTCGGCCTGGGCGTGTGGCCAGCGTCTGGTGCTGGCCCAGGAAGCGGTGACCGGCAAGTCCAACGAGATCACCGCGATCCCGCGCCTGCTCGACCAACTGGTGCTCAAGGGCGCCCTGGTGACGATCGACGCCATGGGCTGCCAGCGCGCCATCGCCGAGCAGATCGTTGAAGCCGAGGCCGATTACGTGCTGGCGATCAAAGGCAACCAGAAATCCCTGTATGGCTCGATCCAGCGCGCCATCGCCGAGGGCGGGCCGAGGACGGCTTCGGCCTCGACATGGTGCGGACCGAAGACGCCGATCACGGGCGGAACGAGGTGCGCCGGCACTTCATCCTGCACGACGTCAGCACACTCAACCGGCGCCACGCCTGGCCGGGATTGGGCGCGGTCGGCATGGTCGAGGCCGAGGTCGAGCGCGACGGCAAGACCACCGTCACCCGGCGCTGCTTCCTGTGCTCCCGACCGATGAGCGCTGCTGAGTTCGCCGCCGTAGTCCGCTCCCATTGGCAAATCGAGAATTCGCTGCATTGGGTGCTCGATGTCGTCTTCCGCGACGACCATGCCCGCGTCCGCAAAGGCTATGGCGCTAGGAACATGGGCCTGATCAAGCGTATTGCCGTCAACCTGCTGAAATCCGCCACAGATAAAAACAGCCTCAAGGTCCGTCGAAAAAAAGCTTCCTGGTCAACCGGTTACCTCCACTCCCTCATAATTGGAACTGCCTGAGCGCCTTCAAGCGATTCCCCTGCTGACTTGTGATGTTCCTGTCGAACCCGAAGCGTATGTAAGTATTCAGCGCCATTTCTGCTTATCTATATGAATAAATCCAGTTCGTAGCAGAAAACAGGGCTACGGATCAGCACCTGATGCAGGTCGGGTAAAGCGAAGCGGCACCCGACCTACGCATCTTCTTGGAAAATGTCGATTCATGATGGTGTGCCGTAGGCCGACTTTCCGCATCGACGCTCCGGCCTGGTGTCGGCGTCGGCCTTCGGCCTTCGGCCAAGGCCGACCTACGGTGAATGGCGATAGAAGAGTTCCGGGAGGGACTTGCGCCTACCCAAGGCGGAGCGGATCTCAGGACCCATCCTGGGGCACCGCCTTCAGAGCCGCCCCGGATTCGCCCGGTGCGTTTTCTCGCCGTTTCCTGGTGACCGTTGCCGCGGGAGCTTCGGCCTTCGCGGCGGCCGGACTGTACGGGATTATTCCGCTGCTGAAGATTTCGCTTTGGCACATGGACGCGCGGATCGGGCCGGTGACCGTGGCCTATGAGACCATCGTCGTCGGGGCGCTGGTCCTGGTCGGCGTCGGGCTGTCGTGCTGCGTTCTGCCCCGGCGGAGGCGGGAGGGCGAAGCGTAGGCGCTGGCATGAGCTCCTTTCATCGTCATGACCGGACTTGATCCGGTCATCCACGCGCGAATTTCCCCCCGCCGGTTTGCGCGTGGATGCGCGGGTCAAGCCCGCGCATGAAGGGAAAAGGGGTTCGCAGAAGGAGAACAATTCCCAGCACCGCGATCGTGGTGCCCAGCAGCCGCGGATCAAGTCCGCGCATGATGAGATGTAGACAGGACTCACCCGCGCGAACTCGTCCCGATTTCATCGTAGACACCATTCCCAGACCGAGCCTTCCCAACGATTGATCCCGGCGGGCGGCTGGGCTATGCGGGAGCATCGCGTATCAGGAGCTTGGAGCACCGTGCAAGACCCGTCACCGCAGGACGAAACCCCGGGCGAACCGCTGGGCATGACCGGATACCTGGCGCCCGAGGGGTTCGTGGACGACCTGATCGCCGAGCTGGGGACGTCGCCGAGGTGCATGACCGGCTGGTCTTCGCGCCCGGCCCGGCGCGGCCGGTGAGCTGGGTGGAGAATGTCTGGTACGACCCGGTGCGGCTGCCGGTCGCGTCGATCAAGTCGGCGGCGCGGGAGCTGCGGAGCATCCAGCGGAACTGGGCGCTGTGGCCCGGACTGCATAACGGGCGGGCCAAGCTGATCCAGGAACAGCTTCCCCATGTCTCGGCCAAGCCGCTGGTCTTCCCCTCCCCGGCCCCGACGGCGCCGTTGGGGTCCTGGATGATGGAAAGCGAGAAGTCGCTGATCGCGTCGGCACGCTGCTCCAGCCCGTTCCGCCACGGCGAGGTGGAGTTCGTGGAGAACCGGACCGTGCCGCCGACGCGGGCCTATCTGAAGCTTTGGGAAGCGCTGACCCTGGCCGGCCACATGCCTGGCCCGGGGTCGCTGGCGATGGACCTGGGGTCCTGCCCCGGCGGCTGGACCTGGGTCCTGCACGAGCTGGGCGCCCGGGTCATCAGCGTGGACAAGGCGCCGCTGGCGCCCCATATCGCGGCGCTGCCGCGGGTCGATTATCGCCGGGAGAGCGCCTTCGGCCTGATCCCGTCCGACATCGGGCCGGTGGACTGGCTATGCTCCGACGTGATCTGCTATCCGGAGCGGCTGCTCCGGCTGGTCCGCGAGTGGGTGGACAGCGGCCTGTGCCGCAACTTCATCTGCACCATCAAGTTCCAGGGGCCGACCGACCATGCCGCGACACGCGAGTTCGCGTCGATCCCGGGCAGCCGCGTCGTCCACCTGCATCACAACAAGCACGAGCTGACCTGGATGCTGGTGAACCCCGGAACCTGACCGGATCGCCGGTCAGTGCATGACGCCGTCCCACACCCATTCCGCCACGGTCAGTTCGGCCTGCCGGGGCATGGTGCCGGGGTGATGGTAGCGGTAGACCGCCAGCGCCGCCTCGAAGGCGTAGCGTTCCGGCTGGCCGCAGCGGCGCAGCTCGCTGTAGGCGCGCTGGACGGCGGGGCGGCAGCAGGACGACTGGTCGCCGCAGACCGACAGCTTCTTGGAGGGGTTTTCGCTCATCGCTCGCTCCGCCGGGTTGGGGTCTGGGCCCTGGTCATTTCGCGCTGTGCCGCGCGGAGCCTTCCAGCGGCACGCCGTAGAGTTCGAGCCGGTGGCCGAGGAGCTTGTACCCCAGATCCCTGGCGATACGCTGCTTGATGGCTTCCAGCTCGTCGCTATTGAACTCGATCACCTCGCCCGACTGGACGTCGATCAGGTGATGGTGGTGCTCGTCGCGCGCCTCCTCGAAGCGGGCGCGCCCGTCGCCGAAGTCCAGCCGCTCGATGACGCCGGTCTCCTCCAGCAGCCGCACGGTCCGGTAGACCGTGGCGATGCTGATCTTGTCGTCGATGTCCGCAGCCCTCTTGAAGACCTGCTCGACGTCGGGATGGTCCGTCGCGGCCGACAGCACGCGCGAGATGACGCGCCGCTGCTCGGTCATCTTCAGTCCCTTCTCGACGCAAATCTGCTCCAGTCGCGACAGCATGTGGGCTTCGTCCTTCGGGGCTTTCGTCATGATCCATCCATGCCGCAACACGGCCCGGCCACCAAGGAACGGTAGGCCGGGACATGGCTGAAATCATAGGCCCAGATCGCGGCGGCGCGCCAGTCCATGCACCCATGGTTGCCCGTGCGACCGATTCCCGCACCGCACCATAGGCTGCGCCTCCTCCGGTCAGCCGAACAGGGCGTCGATCGCGGACTGGTTCAACGGATGGGGCGGCTCCTCCCCCCCGGGGTCGGCGGCGACGGCGGGAGGGCTCTTCCGAACCGGGGCCGGGGGGAGGTCGGGAGGTCCGCCCAAGGCGGCGGCGACCGCGGGGGGAGCCGTCGCCAGGCCGGACATCAGGTCGTCCACCTCGTTCTGGCGGATGCCGTCCAGGGAGGGGCCGTGGAGCAGATGGGCGTCCGGCCTGGTGTCCACCGGGTCGCGCGGCATATCCTCCGCCCTGATGTTGTCCACGCCCCAGATGGCGATCATCGATCCGATGCGCTGCTCGATGTAGCGCAGGACGTTGATGACCTTGGTCGTCCGCTGGCCGGTCAGGTCCTGGAACGAGCAGGCGGTGAAGATCTCCATCACCTCGCCTTCGATCATCGAATGCAGTTCCGCGGCTTCGCCCCCGTCCCGCAGCTTGCCGATCATGTCGAGGATGCGCTCGGCCGAGGTCAGGATGTCCGACGAGGCGCGCTCGGTCGAGACGATGATGGCGTCCAGCTCGTTGGTGGCCGTGGAGAAGCGGTCGCTGCCGTCCTCGGTCGGCCGCAGGGCCGCGATCTCCCGCCGGGCGTGGGAGATCGTGGCGCTCATGTCCTGCAGTTCGTGCCGCAGGACCTGGACGCGGTTGACCATGTTGTTGGCGTCCGCCTGCTGCTTCCAGAGATCGCGCAGGTCGGCGACCAGCGACCTCACCTCCTCCGCGACGCCGGTCTGGGCGCGCCGGGTGTGCTCGCGCAGGAACAGTCGGCCCCGCGGCGTCCGCGAAATGAACTCCTCGATCTGCTGGAAATCGCCCTCGGGCAGATGCCCACCTTCAGTCATGACCACCCTCCAGGCCCTTCGACCACATCCGCAGCCGGTCGAACAGGTCAGTTCATATAGCTGGCGCCCGAAGAGGTAATCAATATTCTCCAGGGCGTCGCAAGTGGAAATCTTCCTGGTCCGCGTGTGAAGAGGGCCTTTCAGCATAGGCATCGGCCACAGGTCCGGCCGGGTGGGCGGATGGATGCACACCTGTTTGTGTCACAGTTTCAGCGTTTTTTAATAGACCACTACTAGGTTGTTGCACCATACGCTGCATGTGGGGTTCGACGGGTGCTGGAACTGGATCTGAGAGTGGAGCGCCAGAGCGCCGCTCTGGGGGCGCTCGCGCGGCATGACTGCTTCGTCCGCGCCGACCTGGCCGTCTGCCTGCGCCGGATCAACTGCGTCGCGGTCGAGACGCTGGAAGTCGCCCGGTCGAGCATCTGGCTGCTGAACGAGGACGGCACGGCCCTGGTCTGCGCCGACCATTACGACGTATCGAGCGCAGCGGACAACAACGGACAGATCCTGGAGCGGGCCGACTATCCCAATTACTTCCGGTCGATCCTCCAGGACCGCGTCATCGCCGCCACCGATGCCCAGACCGACCCCCGGACCTGCGAGTTCACGGAGTCCTACCTCATCCCGCTGGGCATCGCCTCGATGCTCGACGCGCCGATCCTGTTCGGCGGGCGCATCGTGGGCGTGCTGTGCGTCGAGCATATCGGCCTGCCGCGCTGCTGGCCGCGCGACGAGCAGGTCTTCACCGCCTCCCTCGGGGACTTCGTGGCCATGGCCCTCGCCGCCGAGGAGCGGAACCGTGCCGAATCGGCCCTGCGCCGGGCCGAGGAACGCTATCGCAGCATCTTCGAGAATGCGATCGAAGGGCTTTTCCAGATGTGCCCGGACGGCCGCTTCACCGACGTCAACCCGGCCATGGCCCGCATGCTGGGCTTCGCCGACGCCGCCGGCTTCCTGGCCGCGCGCGGGCCGGTCGGAACGCCGCTCTTCGTCGATCCCGGCCGCCGCGCGGAGCTGATGCGGCTGGTCGACGCCCAGGACCGGGTGGTCGGCTTCGAGGCGGAACTGTACCGCCGCGACGGCCCGGTGATCTGGGGCGGCTTCAGCATCCGGACGGTGCGCGGCGCCGACGGCCGGGTCCTGCGCCTGGAAGGATCGCTGGAGGACGTGACCCTGCGCCGCCGGGCCGAGGACCAGCTCGCCCACGTGGCTCTCCATGACGGGCTGACCAACCTGCCCAACCGCGCCCTGTTCATGGACCGCCTGACGCAGAGCCTGGCCCGCGCCCGGCTTTCGAGGATCGGCACGGCGGCGGTCATGCTGCTCGACATGGACCGGTTCAGCCTGATCAACGACAGCCTGGGCCACGCGGCCGGCGACCGGCTGCTGATCGACCTGACGTGCCGGCTGACCGCGTGCATGCGTCCGGGGGATACCCTGGCCAGACTGGCCGGGGACGAGTTCGCCGTGCTGGCGGAGGGGCTGGCCGACCGGGACGCCGCGCTGGACCTGGCCGAAACCCTGAGGTCATGCGTGGCCGGGCCGTTCGTCGTGGCGGCCGACCAGGAGCTTTTCGCCTCCGCCAGCGCCGGCGTCGTCTTCGACGTCGGCGGAGTCCAGGGGCCGGAAGACATGCTGAGGCACGCGGGCACGGCGCTGCACCAGGCCAAGGCGCAGGGGCGCGCCCGCTGCCTCGCCTTCACCGACGACATGCGGACGGAGCCGCTGCTGACCCTGAAGCTCCAGAGCGACATGCGGCGCGCGATCGAGCGCGACGAATTCCTGCTCTACTACCAGCCGATCCTGTCCCTGCCGGACCGCCGGCTGACCGGTTTCGAGGCCCTGATCCGCTGGAACCATGCCCAGAGGGGGCTCATCCCGCCGGCGACCTTCATCCCCATCGCGGAGGAGAACGGCCTGATGACCGACCTGGGCGACTGGGTCACCACCGCGGCCTGCCGGCAGATGCGCATCTGGCAGGACCGCGTCGGCGCACCGGTGCCGCTGTCGCTCAGCATCAACATGGCGCCGACCCAGCTCATCCATCCCGACGCCTTCGCGCTGCTCGACCGCGCCGTCGCGGCGAGCGGCATCGATGTCCGCAGGATGAAGCTGGAAGTCACCGAGACGGCGCTCGCCGGCGACGCCGAGTTGCTCCCGCAGCGGCTGCGGGCGCTGAGGGAGCGGGGATTCCAGATCCTGATCGACGATTTCGGAACCGGCTACTCGTCGCTGAGCCGTCTTCACCGGTTCCCGATCGACGGGCTCAAAATCGACCAGAGCTTCGTCAAGCCGATGCTCTACGATCCCGACAGCGCGGCCATCGTGCGGACCATCGTGGCGCTCGGCAAGGCGCTGGACCTGGACCTGTTCGCCGAAGGCGTGGAGGACGAGGGATCGGCGGCTGAACTGGGGCGCATGCAGTGCGACTTCGCCCAGGGCTACCTGTTCGCCCGGCCGCTGCCGGTCGAGGCCGCCGATGCCCTGGTGGACGAACTGGCCGGGGTACCGGCCGGGCGGTCGGCCGACCATCCGGTCCGGGCGCTCAGCCCAGCTTGACCGCCGTGCCGTTGATGCTGACCATCAGCATCCCGTTTTCCTTGCCGAGCACCTCGTAGTCGAGGTCCACCGCGACCACCGCGTCGGCACCCAGGCGCTTGGCGGCATCCCGAAGGTCCGCCATGGCATGTTCGCGCGCGTCCTTGAGGGCATTCTGGTAGCCTCCGGACCGGCCGCCGACGATGTCGCGGATGCCCGCGAAGAAATCCCGGAAGACGTTGACGCCGATGATCGCCTCGCCCGTGACGACGCCCAGGTAGTCGACGACGCGGCGGCCCTCGACCTGATCGGTAGTGGTAATGATCATCGTGACTTCCTCCGCATTTCCATGTGAACAGCCCCTGACATGGCCGGCGCCGTCAAAGGATCAAGGGCATTCAGCGCAACACCCTGCCGGCAAGAAAAGATCCGGAAGTCCTCATTGGGCGAGACATTTTGACGCTGCGTCAGCACTCCGGCTACCCCGATCGCAGCAACTGGGTACAAATTCCAATATCCCTAGAAAAGTTGTGGTTTGGCGCCGCATCTCGGCTGGGGACGTCGAGGATTACGGCACCCGGTCAGGAGTTCCGACCGGGGTACCGGGCTCGGCCGCGGGAAGCGGCCGTCGCCTCGCCGCAGATGTGCCCAACGGAGGAGACCCATTCTCATGAACCAAAAGCAGCAGGGGCCGAAGCCGGGAGACAGGCTTCTGACGACGGCCACCCGCCTGTTCTGCCGTCACGGCATCAACGCGACCGGCATCGACAGGATCCTGGCCGAAGCCGGGGTCGCCAAGATGACGCTGTACAACCAGTTCGGTTCGAAGGAAGGACTTGTCTTCGCCGTCCTGGAACGCGAGGGCGAGGCCTGGCGCCAATGGTTCCAGAAGGCCGTCGAGGAGCTTCCAGGCTCCCCGGCGGACAAGCTTGTAGGGATCTTCGGCGTGCTGGAGAACTGGTTCAAGCGGGAGGGCTTCTACGGCTGCGCCTTCATCAACGCGGTGGCGGAGCACAACAAGGAGGATCCGCGCATCCGCGCGCTGGCCCAGGCGCACAAGAAGAAGGTCCTGGCGGTGATCCGCGGGCTCGCCGACCAGGCCGGCGTGCTGAGCCCGGAAGGCCTGACCGAGGCAATCGGCATGCTGGTCGACGGCGCGATCATCGCCGCCGTCATCACCGGCACGTCCGATCATGCCCGGCGCGGGGCCGACGCGACCCGCATGCTGCTGGCCTCGCAGCTCTTGGCGAACCAGGCGGTGACAAGCCACGCCCACGCCGCCTGACGGACGCCCCCTGGAAAAGGGACCTCACTGGCCGGCGGCGGTGGACGCGTCGCCGAGCCAGGCTTCCGCGGCCGGATGGAGGGGAACGGACAGGCCGCTCTCCGCCCGCCCGCGGGAGATCAGCGCGCCCGCGGCGCTGCCCGCGGCCATGAAGTCGATATCCTTGAACACGGTATCAAGCAACGTGGTCACTTCCACGTCGGGCATGTTCCGGCGCGCCACCAGCAGGGCCGTCACCGCGACGGTGGGAACCGGTTCCGTCTGCCGGGGATAGGTTCCGGCCGCCAGGGTCAGCGGCACCAGGTTGTCGTCGGAACCACCCAGGGCCTGGATGGCGTCCCGGTCGAGGGGCAGGAACCGGATTCCGCGCTGCGCAGAAAGCCGCTGGAACAGCCGCGCCGGCGCGTTGATGACGCTGACCACGGCGTCGATCTCCCCGGCCACCAGGGCCTCGACCGCCCGGCTCGGCCCCATGCCGGTCACTTCCGCGAAGTCGCCCGGGGCGAGCCCGTGGGCCTGGAGGACGGACCGGGCGGTAAGCAGCGACCCGGACCGCGGAAGCCCCATGTCGATCCGCTTGCCGCGCAGGTCGGCGACCGTCCGGATCTCCGCGTCGGCCGGGACGATGATGTGCACGGGTTCGGGGAACAGGCTGGCGAGCGCCCGAAGCTCGGGGTCCGGCCCGGCCCGTTCGAACAGGCCGTCTCCCCGGGCGGCCATGGCCGCGATGTCGTTCTGCGCCAGCGCCACGTCGGCCGACCCGTCCTGGATCAGGCGCAGGTTCTCCACGCTGCCGTCGGTCGCGATGCCGGCCGATCGCACGCCGTCGGCCGTGATCGAATTGGCGATGGTCCGTGCGATCAGGTGGTACTCGCCGCCTTCCGGCCCGCCGGCGACGACGAAGGCACGCTGGAGCCGGTCGAGCCGCAGCGTGATCTGCCGGTATGCCCCGTCCAGCTCCTCGGTGATGATCGCCCGGGCCTGGCTGGCATCGTCGGCCGGCGGCCCTTCGAACAGGGCCATGATCTGGTCCACCAGGCCGCGGGCGATGGCCGGCGGCCCCGTATTGTCCAGCGGCGGCGGCTGGCTGACCGGCGACTGGGCGACCACGACCGGCCGCCAGTCGCCGTTGGTCCGTTCGAACCCGACGGAGCCGCTGACATTCACCGTGTTTCCGGCCTCGTTGCCGTCGCGCCGGATGCCCTGCAGCCCGTGTTCGGTGGCGCCGAGCAGGTTGGCGAGGGCCGACACGTTCAGCGCTTCCCAGTCGCTGAACGAGTAGTCGCGGAGCACCCGGAGGTCCGCGTTGTAATAGACGATCCTCCGCTCGACGCCGTTGGGGTCGGCGGGCAGCGGGCCGCTGCCGACCCGGTTGAACTCGGAGATCTCGAACACCGGATCGGGGAAGGTGGTGTCGAGCGCGTTCTGGACCGCGCTTCGGACCGCCGCCTCGTCCGGCACCTTTTCGCAGGCGGCCAGAAATCCCAGGGCCGTGATGAGCACCAATGCCCGCGCCAGCGGGCGGAACAGCCTGTCGATCATGGCACGTCCTCCGTCAAAGGCCCAGTTGGGGCAGGCTCATGAAACCCTGGATCACCAGCGCGTTGGCAAGGTCGATCAGGAAAGCCCCGACTATCGGGATGATCAGGAAAGCCTGGGGCGAGTGGCCGTAGCGGCCGGCGACCGCCTGCATGTTGGCGATCGCGGTCGGCGTGGCCCCCATGCCGAAGCCGCAGTGGCCGGCCGACATGACCGCGGCGTCGTAGTTCGACCCCATGATGCGGAACGTCACGAAGTACACATAGACCGCGATCGTGACGGACTGGGCCGCCAGGATGGCCAGGATCGGCAAGGCCAGCGACACCAGTTCCCACAAGCGCAGCGCGATCAACGCCATGGCCAGGAACAGCGACAGCGACACCGTGCCGAGCAGGTCGATGGTGGCGCCGTCGACCTGGCGCAGGCCGGAAAGGCCGAGGCTGTTGCGGATGACGACACCGGTGAAGAGGGTCCAGACGAAGGCGGGCAGCGTCAGGTACTCGTTCTTCAGGACTTGGCCCAGGTAGGTGCCGACCACTACGCATATCACGACCAGGAACAGAGTCTCCAGGAAGCTTTCCGGGCTCAGGCTCCGCACCTCGTCGCCGCCCAACTCGCCGGGAGCCCCCTCATGCTCGGCATCGGCCCGCGCCTTCAGGTTGTTCCGCGAGATCAGCCGCTGGGCGATCGGGCCGCCGATCAGCCCGCCGAGCACCAGGCCGAAGGTGGCGCAGGCCATCGCGACCTCCATGGCGCCCTGGAGATTGTAGTCCTCCCCGAAGCGGGTCGCGTAGGCGGCGCCGGTCCCGTGCCCCCCGGACATGGTGATCGAGCCGGCGAGCAGGCCGGTCAGCGGATGCATGTCGAGGCTGATCGCCGCCGCGACGCCGACCGCGTTCTGGATCACCAGCATGACCACGACGACGGCGAAGAACACCAGGACGGCGCGCCCGCCCTGCATCAGGGTCTTGACGTCGGCGCTCAGCCCGATGGTGGCGAAGAAGGCCAGCATCAGCGGGGTCTGCAAGGACATGTCGAAGCTGATCTCCATGCCGGCGCCGATCCGCAGGCCGGTGATGAGGAACGCCGCGAGCAACCCGCCGACGACCGGCTCGGGGATATTATAGCGTTGAAGGAAGCCGACCTTGGAGATAACCATGCGGCCGACCAGAAGGACCACGATGGCCGCGACCAGCGTGGATACGACGTCGATTTCCATTCCCATCCCCCTCCCTCGCCCGGTCCCACGCCGTAGGGCATAGGCTATTCCGGGGCCCGCGTTGTCCTCAGCTAACCCACGGACGAGGGTGGAAGTGGCAGGAGCGCCGCAAAAGCGGCTAACTTTCCGCCGGAAATAGCCTTATTTCCCGCCTGCCCCCTTCGTTTCAGGACCACCGGCAAAGTGCCGCTGCTCGATCCCGCGGCAGTCCGCAAGGTCGGCGCCATGGAATTTCGTCTGGTCCAGCGTCGCCCCGGTCAGGATCGCGTGGCGAAGGTCCGCCTCGCCGAAGTCGGCGCCGGTCAGGTCGGCCCGGGTCAGTTCGGCCCCGGCCAGCCGGGCGCGACGGAGGGAGGCGCCGCGCAGGCGGGCGTTCCACAGCCGGGCGCGCTCCAGGTTGGCCGACAGCAGCCGGTTGCCGGCGCGCTCGTTCAGGCGGACGGAATCGAGGACGGCACCGGACAGGTCGGCGTCGGCAAGGAAGGTCCGGCGCAGGGTCGCCGCGCGCATGTCGCAGTTCTGAAGGTTGGCGTCGCGCAGATCCGACATGGTGAAATCGACCACGGTGAGCACCGCGCCGGCCAGGTTGGCCCGCCCCATGGCGCAGTTGGTGATGACCGCGCCGCCGAGATCCACCCCCGGAAGCTCCAGCCCCGCGAGGTTGAAGCCGGTCAGCTCCAGCCGCTTGCCCTGCTGGCCCTGGGTCCTGATCCACAATCCATGGGCCCGAATGAGGTCCGAGATCGAGAACTCCCCGGCCGAACGGGGCAGGTTCTTCGCCCCTTCGGCGACCGAGAGGATCTGCGCATCGACCACCGCCCCCATCAGGTCGGCGCCCTCCATGCGGGAGTTCCGCCAGTTGGCACCCTTCAGGACGGCGCCGTGGAGCGTGGCGCCGGACAGGTTCACCTCGCTCAGATCGGCGCCCTCCAGCACCACGCCGGTCAGGTTGGCGTTGCGGAAGTCGACGCGGGCGAGCTTGGCGCCGACCATCACGGCGTCCGTCATGTCCGCCTGCATGGCGAGCGTTCCGGCGATGCGCGCCCTGGTCAGGTCGGCCCCCTTGAAGGTGGCGCCGACCAGTTCGGCCGGCGACGCCTCGAACGAGATGCGGTTCTCCTGGTCGAGCTTGGCGAGGGAGCCTTCGCGGATGTTGGCCATTTCCAGCACGGCGCCGGTCAGGTCGGCGCCGCGCAGGCAGCAGCCGCGCAGGTCGGTCCGGCTGAGGTCCGCCTTCTGAAGCTGGGCCAGCCGCAGGTCGGCGCCGTACAGGACGGCGTCGCCCAGGTTGATGCCGCGCCCGTCGATCCCCTTCAGCAGCGCGCCGGTCAGGTCGGCACCCGACAGGTCCGCGCCGGCGAGGCTGAGGCCGGACAGGTCGTGGAACGCCAGGTTGGCGCGGGCGCCGTTCGCGGTGCCCCGCCGGAACCGGGCATGCCGGGCGATTGCGGCGCCAAGCTGCGCCTGGTCCAGCCGCACCCAGGTCTCGGGCGTGTTAGCGGTCATCGACGATGTCCCAGGGTTGGAGTTGGCGCTGGGTTCCGAGCACCCTCTCGATCGGAAGCCGCACCGTGACGGTCGTGCCGATGCCGACCGCGCTGTCGATGTCCAGGGTGGCGCCGTGCAGGCTGAGGAAGGAGCCGACGATGGCGAGCCCCAGCCCGGTGCCCTCCTCGCCGGACTGGCGGACGTTGCTGGCCCGGCCGAACGCCTCGAGGACCCGGGGGATCTCGCCCTCGGGGATGCCGATGCCGGTATCCTTGACGGTGATGCAGACGTCGCCGAAGGCATCCACCAGGGTCCCGATCTCGACCATCCCGCCGCGCGGGGTGAACTTGACCGCGTTGCTCAGCAGGTTGACCACCACCTGCTTCAATGCCCGCTGGTCGCCCATGACCGCCGGCACCGGCTCGGGCCGAAGGGCGATCATGACTCCCTTGCCGGCGGCCTGGTCGCGCAGCAGCCGGACCGAGGCGTCGACGATCCGGCACAGGTCGAGCTGCTCCTCCTCCAGCACGTAGCGCCCCGCCTCCACCTTGGAGAGGTCGAGGATGTCGTTGATCAGCGACAGCAGGTGGCGGCCGCACTGGTCGATGTCCTCGGCGTATTCCTGGTACTTGGGCGAGCCGAGCGGCCCGAAATACTGGCCCTTCATGATCTCGGAGAAGCCGATCACCGCGTTCAGCGGCGTGCGCAGCTCGTGGCTCATCTGGGCCAGGAACTCCGACTTGGCCTTGCTCGACTGCTCGGCGTGGAGAAGCGCCATGTCGGCTTCGCGGCGGACCTGCTCCAGCTCGACCGAGACGCGGACGAAATCGTCGAACCGCTGGTCCAGCCGCGTCCGCGCGGCGCGCAGTTCGGCCTCCACCGTCCGCTTGCTCGAGATGTCCGCGACGACGCCGACATAACGCCGGCGCCCGCCGGCCGTGAAGGCGGCCATGGAGATCCGGGCGGGAAAGGCCGAGCCGTCGCGCCGCCGCGCCAGGAACTCGGTGCCGGCGCCCGGATCGCCGGTTTCCGGATCGGGCTGCAGCAGGCTGAGGGCGCCGGCTCCGGACAGCGCCTCCTCGGCCAGTAGCACGCCGACGTCGCGCCCCCGCAGTTCCGCGGCGGTCCAGCCGAACATGCTCTCCGCCGTCGGGTTGAACTCCTCCACCACGCCATCGTCGCCGACGGTCAGGATGCCGACCAGCGCGACCCGCAGGATCGTGCGGAGCTGGTCCTCGCGCTGTGCCAGCGCGATCTCGGCCCGGCGGCGGGCCGTGACGTCGGCATGGGTCGCGACGAAGCCGCCGTTCGGCAGGTCCTGGCGCCACACCTCGACGATCCGCCCGCCGTGCCCCGGGATGTCGACCCGTGCCGGCGGCGGCGCGGCCAGCCACCTGCCCAGCCGGCCCATGTCCTCGGCGACCCGCACGTCGAGGACGGCGGTGTTGGTCCCGTCGCCCAGGGCCATGGACTGCTCCACCCGCCACCGGACCAGCCGCTCGATCGGGGTGCCGGGCGCGCCAAGGTCGCGGGGTAGGCCGTGCAGCGCCAGGAAGCGGTCGTTGACCAGCCTGACGCGGCATTCGGAGTCGAACACGACGATGCCCTGGCCGATGTTGGTCAGCACCGCTTCCAGGAAGGCGGACTTCTCGGCCAGCGCTTCGCGCGCCTCTATCTCGGCCGTTATGTCGAAGATCGTCCCGACGAACCGCCTGGCCTCGCCGTCGGCATCGAATGACGCGGCACCCCGCGCGACCAGCCAGATCCAGCGCCCCGACTTGTGGCGCATGCGAAAAGCGATCTCGTAGAACGGGCTGCCGCCGGTCAGGTGCGCGACCAGGGCCTCGTCGACGCCGGCACGGTCGTCGGGGTGGATGCGTTCACGCCACGCGGCGTCGCTGAGCGCCAGCTCGTCGTCGCCATAACCGAGCATCCGGAGGTAGGCTGCAGAGAACCACCGTTCGCCCGTCACGAGATCGGCGTCCCATATGCCGCATCCCGCTGCCGAGGCGGCCAGCCGGAAACGCTCCTCGCTGTCCCGCAGGGCCTTGGCGTTGCGCCGCCGCTCGCTGACATCGGTCATCAGCAGCAGCATGTAGCTCTGTCCGTCCAGGCCGACGAACGGTTCGCGGATCACCTCGACGCCGCGGGTCCGGCCGAACCGGGTGACGAGCTGGCGCTCGCGCCGGCGGGTCGGTGTCCGGGGTGCCTCCTGCCCCGGCGATCGCGCCGGCTGCGTCACCGGCGGCGCCGACTCGCCGGCCAGCAGGGTGTCGATCGGGCGCCCCAGAAGCTCGACCATCTCGAAGCCCGACATGCGGCACAGGGTATGGTTGGCCTTGATGCAGACGCCGTCCTCTCGCGTGACGGCGACCGCCATCGGCACCGCCTGCAGAAGCGTGTCCAGCAGTTCGAAGCGGCCGAACAGGGCGCCGCTCCAGGGGACCAGGCCGACCGGCTCGACGCCGGCGGGGACGCGGCGCACCTCGCTCTCCGGCAGTCCGGCATTGCGGTCCCGGGGGAAGGTGACGGTGACCGCGCTGCCCTCGTCCGGCGCCGTCTCGATCCGCAGTTCGCCGTCGTGAAGCTCCACCAGCCGCTTGACGATCGCGAGGCCGAGGCCGGTGCCTTCCCGCCGGCGCGTCAGCGAAGCCTCCAGCTGGCTGAACGGCTCCAGCGCCCGGGGCACGTCCTCAAGCCGCATGCCGATCCCGGTGTCGCTGACGCACAGGGTGATCGTCTCATCCGGTCCGACCCGGGCATCCAGCCGGACCGTCCCACCGGCCGGCGTGAACTTGACCGCGTTGGACAGGAGATTCTGCACGATCTGCCGGATCCGGACCTCGTCCCCCCGGATCAGCGGTCCGGGCTGCCCGGCATCGCACAGCACCGTGACCCCGCCGGCCTCGGCGGCGGCGGCGGCGAGCTGGGCCTGGCCACGGACGACCTGCGCCAGGTCGAGGGTGGCTTCCCGCAGCGCGAGCTGCCCGGCATCGATCCTCGACAGGTCCAGGATATCGCTGATCAGGGCCAGCAGATGGCGGCCGCTGGAGACGATGTCCTGGACATAGTCGCCATAGCGCTCGTTGCCCAGCGGACCGAACAGCTCGTCGCGCAGGATCTCGGCGAATCCGATGATCGCGTTCAGCGGCGTGCGCAGCTCGTGGCTCATCATCGCCAGGAACTCGGACTTCGCCCGGCTCGCCTGCTCGGCCTGCTCCTTGGCGAAGCGCAGCATCTGCCCGCTCTCCACCAGCAGCGTCACGTCGGTATGGACGCCCACCATGCGGACCGGCTTGCCCTGGGCGTCGCGGACGCTGCCCCCGCGCGCCAGGATGTGCCGGATCGTGCCGTCCCGGTGGACGAACCGGATGGTCTGTTCATAGGGCTTGCCGTCATCCCAGTGGCGCTGGATCTGGTGGAGCGCGCGCTCGCGGTCTTCCGGGACCGCCAGCCGCTGGAGCGCTTCCAGGTCGTTGGGCAGTTCGTCGTCGGCATAGCCCAGGATCTCCTTCAGCCGCGGCGACAGCCAGATCGCCCCGGTCCCCAGGTCCCAGTCCCACAACCCGTCACGCGTGCCCTCTATCGCCAGCCGGAAGAAGTCGCGGCTGTCCTGCAGTTCGCGCTCGACCTGCTTGTGGCGGGTGATGTCGAAGCCGACCGACTGGTACTCGACCGGCCGCCCCTCGCCGTCGTGGAACACGCGGTCGCTCCACAGCAGCCAGCGCACCGTCCCGTCCGGCAGTGTCGCCGGCCGCTCGTGCCGCGCCACCGGACGGTCGGGTGTCAGGTCGGCCAGGCACGCCCTGATCCGCCCGCCCTCCTGCGGGGGGACCAGGTCGGCGATCCGGCGCCCGATCAGGTCGTCGGGAACCGCCCCGAAGCGGCGGGCATAGGCGGCGTTGACGAAGGTGAGGGTCGTGTCGGGACGGTAGCGGGCGACCAGGCCGGCCTGTTCCTCGATGATCGCCCGGGTCCGGGAGTCCAGGTGGGTCGGGATCGCCGCGGGGACCCGCGCCGAGACGGTGACCATGATCCGGACGACGACGCCGTCCAGCGGAATCGGGGCGAGGACCAGGTGCCAACGTTCGGGCTGGGGCTGGAGCGCCACGTCGCTGTCGATCTCGACCGTCCGTCCCGAGCCCGCGCAGTCGCTTGCGGCCTTGCCGACCAGGGTGGACAGGAACGCCGGAGCCAAATGTCCCAAGGCGGTCTCCAGCCGGGCGTTCATCGCCAGCACCGCGGACGCCGCGGCGGCGGATGCATCGATCACGAACGCCGGTGATCCGACCAGATCCAGGACGGCGCGCAGATCTTGGGGAGGACAGCGGGCGAGCATGTTCCGGCTAAATCACGCAAGATGAGGCTGCACTCTCCTTCAGCCGGCGTCATTAATCCACTATAAAGTGTTAGATGAACTTAAGGATACCATTTGGTCGCGCTCACCGGGCGGCCAGCTCCTTGACCGCGAGCAGGCGTGACGGGCGCCAGGTTTCCGGCTGGCTGCGGAGCAGCAGGCTGAGCGCCATCGGCGGGATCGGCTGCGAGAACAGGTACCCCTGCAGCAGGTCGCATCCGACGTCGGTCAGGAAATCCCGCTGGGCCAGCGTCTCCACCCCCTCCGCGACGACCGTCAGCCCGAGGCCGTGGGCCATGCCGACCACCGCGCGGACGAGCGCCGCATTCTTGAGGTTGTGCGGCACGCCGTCCACGAACATCCGGTCGATCTTCAGCTTCGTGATGGGCAGTTGCTGGACATAGCTCAGCGAGGAATAGCCGGTCCCGAAATCGTCGATCGCCGTCTCTACGCTGATCGACGCCAGCGCCGAGATCGCCTGCACCGTCGCCTTCAGGTCGCGCACCGCGGCCTGCTCGGTGATCTCGATCCCGATCAGCCCCGCGAGGTGCGGCTTCTCCGTCATCAGCTCCGCCAGCCGCGTGGTCAGCCGCCCGCGCAGGAATTGCTGGCCGGACACGTTCATGAAGACCCGGCCGCAGCCGAACCCCTCGTCGTGCCAGCGGGCGACCTGGTCGGCGACCGCCTCCAGCACCCAGTCCGTGATCGAGACGATCAGGCCGCTGTCCTCGGCGATCGGGATGAACTCGGCCGGAGACACCGCGCCCAGGCTGGTGTGGGACCAGCGAAGCAGCGCCTCCGCGCCGGCGGCCTTGCCGGTCTTCGCCTCAATGATCGGCTGGTAGACCACCTTCAGCTCGTTGCGCTGGACGGCGTGGGCGAGGTGCATGGTCAGCAGGGTGCGGCGGCTCGCGGCCTGGGCCATCTCGGGCGTGTAGAAGCAGACCGAGTTGCCACCCTCGTGCTGCACCGTCTGGAGCGCCAGCTCCGCCTTGGTCAGCAATTCCTCGATCCGCCGGATGCTCGCGTCATGGACCGCGGCGCCGATGCTCATGCGCACCAGGACCATCTGGCGGTCCACGTAGATCGGGCCGAGCAGGCGGGCGTGGACATGGTTGGCGACCTCTTCCGCCGCCGTCCGGTCCGCGAAGCAGGCCAGCGCCGCGAACTCGTCGGCGCCGACGCGGCACAGGATCGAGCCCTTGGGGAGGATCTCGGCGAACCGGCCGACGATCGCCTTGAGCACGCCGTCGCCGACATGGTAGCCAAGGCCTTCGTTGATTTCCCGGAACTGGTCCACGTCGAAGCTGAACACCACGTGGGTCCGGCCGCCCCGGGACAGCCGCGAAGCCATCTGGCGGTCGCACTCCTCCAGGAAGGCCCGGCGCGAGAGCAGGCCGGTCAGGGGATCGTGGTTGGTCAGGAAACGCGCCCGCTCCTCGGCCGCGTGGCGGTCGGAGACGTCCCGGGCGATGCCGATGAAGGTGACCTCGTCGTTGAAGCGCATCTCGCCGACGCTGAGATGGACCGGGAAAACGGAGCCGTCCTTGCGCTTGGCCAGGACCTCGCGGCCGGTCCCGATGATCTTGGCCCGGCCTGACGCGAGATAGCTGTCGATATAGCCGGCATGGCGGTGCTCGTGCGGCGTCGGCATCAGGAGGGCGACGGGCGCGCCGAGCATCTCGGCCTCGTCGTAGCCGAACATGCGGCAGCAGGCATCGTTGACCGACTGGATCGTCCCGCGGGCGTCGATCGTCATGATGCCGTCGACGGCCGCGTCGAGCAGCGACGTCGCGAACTGCTCGCGGCGGAGAAGGTTCTCAAGGGCACGCTGCCGCTCGGTCACGTCTTCCAGCAAGGCCAGGAAACCCACCGTGGTCCCTGCCCGGTCGCGGTGCGGAACGAGGCAGCCGCGCAGGTCGACCCGCCGGCCCGGCTCGGGGACCGCGGCGAAGCCGAACATCACCGTCTCGCCGGCGGATGCGCGGCGCCCCAGCTCCTCGGGGGAGACATCCCCGTCGCTCCGGCCTGCGGCCTCCAGGATGTCGCGGAAGCGGGCACCGGCGACTTCGTCCGCGATCATCCCGAACGTGCCGCGGAACAGGCCGTTGGCGAAGCGGCAGCCCTTCTCGGCATCGAAATAGCCGATGCACAGCGGGGCATCGTCCAGGATGCTGGATGCCAGGGAAGCCAGGAAGCCGTCTTCCGCTGCGGCGACGAAGGTTCCGAAGAGATCCACTGATTGACCTTCGGCCATCACTCCACTCCGCAGGCGGTTTCGATCCGGGATGTTCGCTTACCGCGCTGCACGCGAAAATTTTTGGACAATTGGCATAGAATATTTAAGCATTTGTTACTAATGGAATAACAACCCGTCCGTGGATCCTGCCACGCGAACCCGATGCACCGGCGCGTCGCAGCGGCATCATCCCAAAGTACGACCGATGACGCGTACCGCCGCGCGGGGAATGCCGCTATCCTCCGACCGCCGCCATGACAGGCGGCTCACGGCCGAACCCGGAAAATCGGCCGACATCGAAGAATCGGGAGGAACCTGGCCATGCGACACCTCGTCACCAGTCTCGTCGCGGCGGTGTGCCTGCTTTTCGGCGCCCAGGCGCAGGGAGCCGAGGCCCCGGCCGTCCGCGTGGGCGTGCTGAAGTTCGGCACGGTGAGCTGGGAATTGGACACCATCAAGCATCACGGGCTCGACGCGGCCGAAGGCGTCGACCTCCAGATCGTCGAACTGGCCAGCAACCAGGCGACGCAGGTGGCGCTGCAGGGCGGCGCGGTCGACATGATCGTGTCGGACTGGCTGTGGGTTTCGCGGCAGCGCGCGGACGGCGCCGACTTCACCTTCGCCCCCTACTCCACGGCGGCCGGATCGGTGATGGTCCCGGCCGACTCGCCGATCCGGTCGCTGGCCGACCTGAAGGGGCGGCGGTTCGGGGTGGCCGGCGGGCCGCTGGACAAGGGATGGCTGATGCTGCGCGCCCTGACCATCCAGCGGCATGGCTTCGATCCGGACAAGGACAGCGAGAAGGTATTCGGGGCACCGCCCCTGCTCAACGAGCAGGTCCGCGGCGGCGGGGTCGATGCCGTCCTCAACTATTGGAACTTCGCGGCCCGGCTGAAGGCGGCGGGCTTGCGCCAGGTCATCGCGGTCGAGGAGATCGCGCGCGGCCTGGGCATCCGGGCCGACGTGCCGATCATCGGCTATGTTTTCCACGACGCCTGGGCGGCGTCCAATCCGGAAGCGGTCCGCGGCTTCCTCCGCGCCTCCCTGAAGGCCAAGACGATCATGCGAGAAAGCGATGCGGAGTGGAACCGCCTGGCCCCCCTGACCAAGGCCGAGGACGACGCGACGCTGCTGGCGCTCCGCGACGGCTACCGCGACGGCATCCCGACCGCGTGGAGCGGAGCCGAGCGGGAGGACGCGGCCCGGGTCTACGAGATCCTGTCCAAGCTGGGAGGCCGCGAGCTGGTCGGCGACTCCCCGCGGCTCGCCCCCGGCACGTTCTGGGACGGGCTTCGGTTCTGATGAAGCTGTCGAAGGTGGGCCGCCTGCCGGCCCACATCCTGTCGCTCCTGGTCCTGATAGCGCTGTGGCAGGCGGCGTCGGTCGCGGCGGGCAGCCGCCTGCTGCCCGGGCCGGCGGCCGTCGCCGCGCGCCTGATGGACGAGGTCGTGCGGGGCGGACTGCTGCTCGACCTCGCCATAACGCTGGGACGGGTCTGCGCGAGCTTCGTCATCGCGATGGCGGTGGGCACCGCGCTGGGGATCGCGATGGGCCGGTTCCGCCTGCTCGACCGCCTGCTGGACGGCTGGCTGGTGCTTTTCCTCAATATCCCGGCGCTGGTGACGATCATCCTGGCCTATGTGTGGTTCGGCCTGACGGAGGCGGCCGCGATCGCGGCGGTCGCCGTCAACAAGATCCCCAACGTGGTCGTGACCCTGCGCGAGGGCGCCCGCGCGCTGGACCGCGACTATCTGGAAATGGCCGAGGCCTATCGACTCGGACCGGTAAAGACCCTGCGTCACATCGTCCTGCCGCAGCTCTACCCGTTCCTGCTGGCGGCGGCGCGTTCGGGCCTCGCCCTGATCTGGAAGATCGTCCTGGTTGTCGAGCTGCTGGGCCGGAGCAACGGCATGGGTTTCCAGCTCCAGGTGCTCTTCCAGCTGTTCGACGTCACCGGCATACTGGCATACACCGCCGCGTTCATCATCGTCGTGCAGTTCATCGAGTTCGCCTTGCTGCAGCCTCTGGAAACCAGGGCCTCGCGGTGGCGCCGCTGACGCATTTATGTTGCCCTCCCCCACAGTTTTCTGGTTAAACGAATTTAACCACAAAATATTTTTCTGGAACCAAAGCGCGGGGTCCGACGTTAAATGCCTTATGTCCTCCTGGTCGTGGCCTGCCTGACGGGCCATCCGGCGGAGTGCCGCCGGCAAGAGCTTCCCCTGCCCCAGATCACCAACGCCACCGGCTGCCATCTCGGCGGTGCCGTGCGGCTACGCGACTGGATCGCCGAGAACAACGGCTGGCGGCTGACCGATGTCCGGTGCCTGCCCGCACCCCATACCAATGCGCGCGTCGCTTCGGCAGGAAATTAACAGTTTGGTTACAGAGGATAGTTAACGTCGGTCCTTGAACAGTATTACTCCCCCGAGGGTCAGCCCCATGGTGCAGCAAGACGACGTGATCGAACGGACTTCGATCGTGACCTATGCCCTGCTCGAGGAATTGCACACGGTTCTCGCCGATTCCGCCAAGCCTGACGAAACCAGCCTTGGCGTCATCATGGGACTGGCGATGTTCCTGGACGAGAAGATCGGCCCGATTCGGTCCCAGAAGCTGATGTCGCAAGCGCCCGGCATCATCCTGAAGACCGACGCCCATGTGACGGACGAACTGATGCAGCGCTTCGCTCCCGTCCTGCGCGCCTTCGGCACCCATCTGGCGGACTTCTCCACCGCGGCGGCACCGGCCCGGCCGCTCACGAAGGTCGTCTGAAGGTCATCTGACGGCGCATCGCCGAACGCCGTGGGCCGGGAGCCGGCCCGCGGACGGCGATGCGAGGTCTTCCCGACCCGCGACCATCGGACCGAAGCCGATATACTGCCGCGTGGAGCGCAACCGGGCGGAGGCAGCTCATGGATTGGCTCGTCACTCTCGGCATCGCCGTCGCCGCGGCGGGAACGGTCTTCATCCTCGTGATCGGGATCGCCGTGCATGACCTGCGGGGTCATCCGAGCCGCGGCATTTCCGACGTTTCGACCCGTCAGGCCATGTCCCTGCGCAAGGTGGGCGAGAACATGGCCGCCGTACAGAAGGACCTGCGGGAAGCCCAGATCCAGGCACCGGCCCGCGCCAACCGAAGGCTGAGCGCCCGGCTCGCCGAACTGTCGGCCCGCGTCGATGCGGACGACGGCGGCCTGATCATGGAAGACGACGACCGGGTGCTGCATTGATGCGTTCCCAGGCGTTATCCTGGCGACCACCGTCTCTCCGATCCCAACCGTCGGTATGAACGTGACCACACAGCATCAAGTCCTGCCGAACGCTGCCCTTGAACGTGCGCGCTGGACCGCCAGCGGACCGGCCTGGGACCGCTGGTCGGACCCGATGGCGGATATGGCGGACCGGCTCAACCTGCCGCTTCTCGACGCCTGCGGCGTGATGCCGGGCGAGGCGGTGCTCGACCTCGCCTCCGGAGCCGGGGAGCCGGCGCTGAGCGCCGCGAAGCGCGTGGGGCCCGGCGGCAGCGTGCATGGCGTGGATCTGGTCGAGGCGATGCTGGCCGGAGCCGTGCGCCGCGCATCCGCGTTCGACGGCCCGCCGCCCCGGTTCACCGTCGGCGACATGACGGCCCTGCCGTTCGCCGACGGGCAGTTCGACCGGGTGACTTGCCGGTTCGGCATCATGTTCGTTCCCGACACGCGGGCGTGCCTGGCCGAAGCGGTGCGGGTCCTGCGTCCGCACGGCAAGGCGGCGTTCATGGTCTGGGGACCGCTGGCGGACAATACCCTCTTCCGCGAACTCGACCAGGCGGTGACGGAAATCCTGGGACCGGACCCGAACGACGCCCTGGCGCCCCTGTTCCGGTTCGACCAGCCCGGAGTCCTGGCCCGACTGATGGAAGACAGCGGCCTGCGCAAAGTATCGGAGCAGTCGCTCCGCCCGACCGCCCGGGTTCCCCTGGACAGGCCGTTCTGGCGCGCCTCGCTGGACATGGTTTTCGCGCCCCGGATCGCAGGGGCATCGGCGGAAAGCCGGGAACGGCTGGATGCGGCGGTCACCGCCCGCTTCGCCGGCCTGGCGGTCGAGGGCATCTGCGCTCTCCACCTCCACGCGCTGATCGTCTCCGGCGAGGTGTTCTGACGACCCGATCCGGCCAGCGGTCGCCGCACCGATCGGCATTTCGGTGAAGACCGCCGGCCCAGCGGCTTCAGACCTCCAAGCCGTGGGGGTCGAGCACCATCAGGATGCCGAGGATCATCGCCGTGGAGCCGTCCGGCCCGGCCAGGGGCAGAAGAAGCTCCTCGAAGTCGAGGTAATCGCGGTCGCACCAGCCCAGGTCGCCCGACCGGAAACGCGGCTCCTGCGCCAAGGCGACATCCCTGGCCCGGGTGATGGCGGCGCGCCGGTGGTGCTCTTGCAGGCCGGTTCCCAAAGGCTGCCCCGTCAGGGGGCGGCGTAGCAGCCAGGACAACTTGGAGCCGGCCACGCGATAGCTGAACCACGGCTCGCCGTCATGCACGTTGAGCAGAAAGATGTTCTGCAGCGGCGCCGGAAAGTCGGCGGGATCGATGTCGGGCCGCTGGGGCAGCGCCATGCCGAGCGGACACCGGGACGCCCAGTACCCGTGGAGACGCTTCAGGCCGGGATTGGCCGGCCGGGGAAGCTGCAACCCGGATGGGGAAGCAATCTCAGGGCGACCTGGCTCGATGGCTGTAAAAGAGATCATGGACACCACCCTACCGATCCAAAAAGTTAATGTCCAGATCATCATTAATTGTAATTAAATCCTGTTGTTCCCTATGGCGGCCGCGCCACAAACATTCGCTTTCGAAGTAGCCCGGTCGCTGGCCGACGAACGGGAAGGAACGAGAAAGCGTCTTGAGAGTTTATGGACCACTCCGCACCGTTCCGGCCGAAAACAAGACCAAAGTCCAGCCATGTCAGATACGAGACCGATTCTTGTTCCAGGCCGAACCTGTTGGCGCACCGAACAGGCCAACCGCCTCGCCCTGATCATCGATGCCTGCGATTATTTCGCGGCGGCGAAGTCCGCGATCGCCCGCGCCCGGCACTCGATCTACATGATCGGCTGGGATTTCGACCTCCGGCTCAAGCTCGACCAGGGCAACCCCGATGTGGAGGAGCCGGACGAACTTGGCGCCTTCCTGAAGCACACGGTGAACAGCCGGCCGGGCCTGCAGGCATACATCCTCAAATGGGACATGGCGCTGCTGTTCACGCTCAGCCGCCAGGTCCTGCCGATTCTGGCTCTCGACCTGATGACGCAGCGCCGCATCCATTTCCGGCTGGACGCCCAGCATCCGGCCGGGGCCGCCCACCACCAGAAGATCATCGTGATCGACGACGCGCTGGCGTTCTGCGGCGGCATCGACATGACCGACTCGCGCTGGGACACCCGCGACCACGCTCCCGACGACGAGCACCGCCGGCTGCCCAACGGGACGCCATACGGTCCGTTCCACGACGTGACCACCGCGGTGGACGGAGAGGCCGCCCGTGCCCTGGGCGAACTGGCGCGCGAACGCTGGCTCCGCGCCACCGGCGCCCGGCTTCCGCCGCCGCCGCCCGGCGAACTCGATCCCTGGCCGGACCGGCTGAAGGTGACCCTGCGGGATATCCCGATCTCGATCGCGCGCACCTCGCCGCGCCACGGGAAGTACGAGGAGGTCCGCGAGATCGAGCGGCTCTATCTCGCGGCGCTGATGGCCGCCAAGCGGACGGTCTACATGGAAAGCCAGTACATGGCCTCGCACGTGATCCGCGATGCCATCATCAAGCGGCTGCGCGAGCCGGACGGCCCGGAGATCGTCATCGTCAACCCGATGACGGCAGACGGCTGGCTGGAACAGTCGGCCATGGACACCGCGCGGTCCATGATGGTGCGCCAGATCCGCCGCGAGGACCGGCATGACCGGTTCCGAATATATTACCCCGTCAATGCGGCCGGGACGGAGATCTATGTCCACGCCAAGGTGGTGGCGGTCGACGACCGCCTCCTGCGGGTCGGCTCGTCCAACCTCAACAACCGCTCCATGGGCTTCGATACCGAATGCGACCTTGCGATCGAGGCAGTCGAGGGGGACGATGCCGCCGACCGGATCCGCGAGACCGTCATCAGCTTCCGCAACGATCTGGTCGCGGAACATCTGAACGTACCGATCGCGACCGTTGAGGAGCGGCTCGCCGCCGGACAGTCCCTGATCCAGGTGATCGACGGGCTGCGCACCGGGCAGGGGCGCACGCTGGTCCCGCTGAAGACCGAGGAACTGAACGAAGTCCAGGAGCAGGTGGTCGAAGCCCGGCTGCTCGACCCCGAGCGCCCGAAGCAGGTCGAGCGGACCCTGACCCACGCCATCAAGAGATATGCCACCCGGCCGAACCTCGCGGCACTGGGCGCCGTGGCCGGGCTGGGCATCGCCGCCATTGCCGGCGGCCGCCTCTACGCCAGGCGCTTCAAGGCCAAGCGCGGCAAGGACCGCTGAACGGCGACCCCATGACACGCCCGGCGGAAAACAGAGTGATTGGGAAGGATCGAAGGATATGCAAGGCAGGCGTTACCAGGACAGCTACGGGACATGGGGCGGATCGGCCGCCCCTCTCGCCGGAGCGGAGATAGTCGAGTACCGCCGCATCGCGTGGTCGGCGGTCTTCGCCGGCGTGGTGGTGGCGCTGGCGCTCAACCTCGTGCTGGCCATACTCGGAATCGGCATCGGACTGACCACCATCGACCCGGCGCAGGCGGACTCTCCGCAGGCCAGCACCCTGGGGATCGCGGCGACGCTGTGGTGGATCGTCACCGCCCTGATCTCGCTGGCGGCTGGTGGCTGGGTGGCGGGCCGGATGGCCGGCATGTCGACGCGGGTCGACGGCGCGTTGCATGGCCTGATCACCTGGGGCATCGCGACGCTGCTGCTGTTCTGGCTGCTGACCAGCGCGGTGGGCAGCCTGATCGGCGGCACCTTCTCGGTCGTGGGCAACGCGCTCTCGACCGCGACGCAGGAGGCGACCCAGGCGGCCGGCCAGGCGGCGGGCCAGACCGATCCGGGCACGGCGCAGGGCATCCAGGAACAGGCCCGCGCCCTGCTCGCCCCCGACGGGGGATCGCTGCCGCAGGGGGCGCTCGACACCGTGAGCCGGATCGCCAGCGGCGACGTCTCCCAGGAAGAGTTGCAGACCGCCGCGTCGCGCCTTGCCGAACAGGCCGGCATTCCCGAGGAGCAGGCACGGCAGACCATCGAAAACCTGCGCCAGCAGTACGCCCAGACGGCCGAACAGGCCACCCAGGCGGCACAGGTGACGGCCGACACGATCTCCTCGGCGGCCCTGTGGTCGTTCCTGGCCCTGGTGCTCGGCGCCCTGGCCGGATCGCTCGGCGGCATGGCGGGCGCCCCGGCCGGCTGGGACCGCTACTGACGGCGGCCTGTCCGGAAAGACGTCGCCGGGAGCGGCGTTTACCGCGCGTTCATCGGTTTCTGGCAGCCATGTCGTCACATGACATCAGCGGCATGGCTCCAGACGATGACGCGTTCCCGGTTTCGCTCCCTGGCGGTCGCCGCCCTCCTCGTTGCCGGCGGCCTGCCCGGGGCATCGGCCCGGGACAAGGCGCCGCCGGCCATCGTCCTGGCCGAGCCGCCCGGCCCCGTGGCCGACCTGACCATCGCCGGGCACATCGACCGGATCGAGATCGGTCCGGAAATCGTGATCGAGGGCTGGGGCCTCCTGTCATCGGCTTCCCCCGCATCGGGCGCCCGGCTTCCCGGATCGGTCAGGATCCATAGCGACCTGGACATCCGGGGATCGCGGCCCGCCGGGTGCAACGGCCCGATGTGGTGGCCGTCGTCGGCGATCCGGACCTGCTTTTCTCGGGCTTCGTCATCAGGATCGTGCCGGGGCCCGCCGTGCCGCCCGGCGGGTTCACGCTGTGCGTGACGACCGATGACCCGCTCCACGGACGCTTCCGCATGCACGACAACCCGCAGGTGCCGTGCCCGCTCACGCCGTAGCCGGCATCAGGACGGAGAAACCGTCATGCAGGCCGAGCCCTGGCTGGTCAGCCGCGCGCAGGCCCGGTCGGCGCTCGCCGAGGTGACGCCGAGGAGCCGGGCGCGGTACAGCCGTCCGGCCGGCGTATTGACTTCCATCACATAGACCCGCGCCGGGCTCAGGAGATCGGGAACGGCGCGGCGCGCATCCTCAACCGCCTTGTTGCTCTCCGTCGGCGAGCGGAAGGCGCCGACCTGGATGCCCCAATCCCCGACTGGGCCGCCGACCGGGCCGCCGACCGGGCCGATGGCGACCCGCTGGATGGGAGGCGTCGGCCCGGACGGCGCGGCGATACGGGCGACCTGGATGGGCGCCGCCGGAACCGGGGCGATCGGAACCGGGGCAGCGCTGGCGGTGATGACCGAGCGCGCGCGCGGCGGCGGAGCGGCCACCGCGACCACGGTCCTGGACGGGACGGCGGGAGGAGTCGCCGCGGCATACATGGTGTCGGCGACGCGCCGCGAGGGATGGATGCCGTCGATCTGCGGCGAGATCATCGCGACATAATTGCGGGTCTCCGACGGCAGGCCGCGGTCGCCGGTCAGATATTCCCCGTATCGGCCGGGACCGGCATTGTAGGCGGCGAGGAAGCCGGGCGAGCCGAACTTCTCGTACATCTCGCGGAGATAGGCGGTGCCGGCCAGAATGTTGTCGCGCGGCTCGAACGGGTCCGATCCCAGCCCGTGCCTGACCCGCAGCTCCTCGTAAGTGGAGGGCATGACCTGCATCAGGCCCATGGCGCCCGCCCGGCTGACGATCGGGCGTCCGTTCATGTGGGTGCGGCCGCCGCTCTCGACCTTCATCACCGCCCTGATCCAGGGCTCCGGAACGTCGAACCGCCGGGACGCCTCGGCGATGTGCGAGGCCCACGGGTCGCCCGAGAGGCCGCCGGTATAGCCGCCCTGCGCTGCCGGACCCGTCCGGTCCGACGGCGAGCTGGAGCAGCCGCTCAGCAGCGCCGCGGCGATGCCGATGGCGATCCCGACGACCATGCCGCGAGGAACTGGGCCGCGAAGATGTCGGGCCGGATCTTCATGGGGCGGCGTCGGTATCGGCATGGTTCAACAAGCTTATAAAGACGAGGATATAAGTTCATAATATCGTTTGGGGTTTCCGGTCAATAAAATCCTCCGGCCGGTCCCCTGCCCCGCCCCTGCCGGATCTGCCCCTAAACCATTGCGCGAGTCCGGCGGCCGCCGCATTGGCGGCCGCCGGACGCCGATCCCGGATGGCGGTCAGTATCCGTAGGAATGCTGCTGGGGCTGATGCTCCCCGCCGCCCTCGTGGTGGTGGCCATGGTCATGCTGATGGGCGTTATCGTGGTGGCCGTGGTGGCCTTCGTGCTGCTGGTCCCCGTCCTGCTGGCCCCCGTCCTGCTGGCCGCCTTCCGTCACGGACAGGGCGAGGTCGGGAAAGCTGCGCTCGACGATGCCGATCAGGACTTCGATGCGGTCGGCGGCATGGTCGGCCTTGGCCTGGAGCTCGTCGTACCTGCGGCGCAGCTCGCCCAGTTCGGTCCGCGCGGCGTCGCGCTCCTCCACCACGGTGCGATGCTCGTACCGCTGTTCGTCCAGCTTCTTCGACACGCTGTCGATCACCTGATCGATGCGCGCGAGGGCACTGTCCAGCTTGGATGCCTGACTGTCGGAAGAATGCTGAAAATCGCTCATGCTGATCTGCTTTGCCTGTCTGAAGGTGCCCCTTGGCGCGGCCATTGATCGCGCGCGCTCAATACGGGGTCAACCTTATAATCACCGCGGGTTTCGCGATTCCGAACAAAGTTCCGACCAGACGGCGCAGGCGTTCTGGGGGGCGGCGCCCAGCGCGGTGTTGTCGAAGATGCACCATGCGGGCGCCGTCCTGGAATCTCCCCGCACGGCCGCTTCCACGGCGCCCAGCCGCTCCGGCCCGTAGTCCGTGTGATAAATCTCGGGCGAGCCGTGCAGGCGGCGATAGACCAGCCCGTTCCAGCCGCCCGGCGCCTCCCCGCCGGGGACCGCGACCGGATCGGCGGCGACGCGCGCGACGTGGAATCGCTGCAGCAGGTCTTCCGGCCCGTCGTTGAACCAGCTCGGGTGCCGCGGTTCGCAAGCGATATCGCCTTCGAAACGATCGCGCAGGAGACCGAGGAAATCCTCGGCAGTGCTCCGCCGGTAAGCGAGGCTCGGCGGCAGCTGGACCAGCAGCGGCCCGAGGCGGTCGCCCAGCTCCCGGGCCTCGCCCAGGAACCGGCCGAGCAGGTCAGCGGGATCGGCCAGCCTGCGTTCGTGGGTGATCTGCTTGGGCACCTTGACCGCGAATCGGAAGCCCTCCGGGACCGAGGCCGCCCAGCGGGCATAGGTTTCGGGCTTGTGCGGCCGGTAGAAGGAGCTGTTGATCTCCACCGCCGGCAGGCGGCGCGCGTAGCGTTCCAGATGGCTCCCCTCGGCCGGGAAGAGGCTGGTGTGCCGGCTGGGGATCGACCAGCCGGCACACCCGACGAAGACTTGATGTTCCCCCATGCCGCGTAAACGGCGGTTCAGTACAGCAGGTTCCGGAACACCAGGGAGACGTCCGGCACGAAGGTGATGATCATCAGGCAGGCCAGGATCACCAGCACGAAGGGCAGCAGGGGCCGGACGATCCGGTCGAGCGGGATGCCGGCTACCTGGCAGGCGGCGAACAGGTTGACCCCGAACGGCGGCGTGATCATGCCCATAGCGAGGTTGACCACCATCACGAGCCCGAAATGGATCGGATCGATCCCGAAATGAGCCGCGACGGGTGCCAGGATCGGGGCCAGCACGATGATCGCGGCCGACGTCTCCACGAACATGCCGAGCACGAACAGGAAGGCGTTGACCGCCAGCAGGAATCCGACCGTGCCGTCGATCGACTGCACCAGCCACTCGCCGACCGCCACCGGGATGCCGGCCCGGTTGATCAGGAAGCTGAACAGCCCGGCGGTCGCGATGATGAACATGATGATCGCGGAGGAGATGACGCTCTTGCGCAGGATCGGCACCAGATCGGAAATCCCGATCTCGCGATAGATCACCAGCCCCACCAGCAGGGCGTAGAAGACCGCGACCACCGACGCCTCGGTCGGGGTGAAGACGCCGCCATAGATCCCGCCGATGATCACGACCGGCATCAGGAGCGCCAGGCCGGAGCGCCGGACGGCGGCCGTGAAGCTCAGCCGGCCGTCCCGGTCGTCGCGGCCATAGCCCTTGATGCGGCACCAGACATAGACGAAGGCGGTCAGCGCCGCGGCGATCAGCAGGCCCGGCCCGATGCCGGCGATGAACAGCTCGCCGATCGACACTTCAGCCGAGACCGCGTAGAGGATCATCGGTATCGACGGCGGAATGATCACGCCCAGCTCGGCCGAGGTCGCCTGGAGGGCCGCCGCGAAGGGAGCGGGATAGCCGTGCTTCACCATGGCGGGGATCAGGATCGCGCCGATCGCGAAGGTCGTGGCGACGCTCGATCCGGACACCGCGGCGAAGATCATGCAGGTCAGCACGCAGGTGCAGGCGAGCCCGCCCTGGACGCCGCCGACGATCGACTTGGCGAAATCGACCAGCCGCGTCGAGATGCCGCCGACCTCCATCAGGTTGCCGGCCAGGATGAAGAAGGGAATCGCCGCCAGCGGATAGCGGTCGAGCGAGACGAAGAGCTGCTGGGCGACCAGCAGCAGCGGCAGGTTGGTGAAACCGGCGATGCCGACGACGCTGGCGATGCCGATCGAGATCGCGATCGGGACGCTGAGCGCGAACAGCACCAGCATGGTGACGAGGATGGTCGTGCTCATCCGGCGGCCCCTTCCAGTTCGACGTCACGCCGGTCGAGGTAATGGGCGATCACGGCCAGCAGCGAGAAGAAGGAGCCGACCGGCAGGGCGGCATAGGCCCAGGCGATCGAGATCTCGAGGCCGGCCAGGGTCTGGAAGCGGACCCGCCAAGCCATCTGGACGCCGAACCACAGGATCACCGCCAGCAGGGCGATGCTGTTGAGCGTGATGAAGCCGCGGAGCGCGGTCCGCCAGCTTCCGGAAACCGCCCTGTAGGCAAGATCGACCGCCACCAGCGCGCCGTGCCGGAAAGCGATCGTAATTCCCAGGAACACCATCCAGATCAGGGAGGTGCGGGTGAGGGCCTCCGACCAGGTCGAAGGCTGCTCGAAGACGAAGCGGGTGACGACCTGGTAGAAGGCGGACACCGCCGCCACCACCAGGCAGGCGGCGGCGGCGTGCCCGATAACCCGGTTCATCGCCCCCTCTACCGCCAGGAAGATCCGGATCATGGAATCCGACGGTCAGGGCGTGTAGTTGCGGATTCGGTCGATATTCTCCTTGCCGAACCGCTTGGAGTATTCCGCATAGGCCGGCTCCAGCGCCTGCTGGAACTTGGTGCGGTCGACATCGGTGATGACTTCCATCCCGGCCTTGCGCAGCTCCTCCACTCCGTTGGACTCGACCGCGGCGACCTTCTCGCGCATCGCCTTGGCGGCGACGGCGGCCGAATCGCGGAACATCTGCTGTTCCTCGGCGCTGAGACCGTCGAAGGTCGACCGCGCCATCAGGATCATGGCGGGCGAATAGACGTGGCCGGTCAGCGTCAGGTACTTCTGCACCTGGGCGAACTTGGACGCGGTGATGACCGGGATCGGGTTCTCCTGGCCGTCCACGGTGCCCTGCTGAAGGGCGGTGAACACCTCGGTGAAGGCCATCGGGGTGGGCAGCACGCCGAGCTGGCGGAAGGCGGTCATGTGCACCTGGTTCTCCATGGTGCGGACCTTCAGCCCCTTGGCGTCGGCCGGGTCGTTGATCGGGCGCTTGCTGTTGGTGATGTGGCGGAAGCCGTTCTCGCCCCAGGCCAGGGCCACGATGCCCTTGTCCGGGAACAGCTTCAGCATGTCCTGCCCGATCGGCCCGTCCAGCACCGCGCGGGCGTGGGCGTAGTCCTTGAAGAGGAACGGGATGTCCACGATCGCCACTTCCGGCACGAAGTTGCCGACCGGGCCGGTCGAGGTCACCACGAGATCGATCGTGCCGATCTGCGCGCTCTCGATCAGCTCGCGCTCCGCGCCGTTGGGGGTCGAGACGACCTTGAACTTGCCGTTGCTGCGCCGGGACAGCTCATCGGCCAGGGTGGACGCCGCCACGCCGTAATGCGAGGCCGACGCCGTGGGGTGGCCGAGCTGGAGCGTCGTCTGGGCCCGGGCAGCTCCTGCCGTGAGCGCGAGGGCCAGGGCGCCGACCATCCAATACATTGCCTTCATGAGCTTGAACCTCCCAGTTCGTTCCTTGGTCACCGCGCTGCGGGCCGAATCTTGCGGACAAGGTTTAGCAGCCGTGTGGAAAACTTCAATTGGCATCGCTTCGACGGCAGGAAGGTTTTCGCATTCGGGGCGAGTTGAATAGACCAATTTGTTCAGTTTTTCTGGTATCGTCGAGGAAAGACCGCGTTGCCAGAGCATGTATCCCGTGGACAAGCACCCAACCCCCGCAGCGGACGACATCAAGCTGCGCGCCCTGATCGACACCGCCCCCGACGGCATCGTGATCATCGACAGGTTCGGCGGCATCCAGACCTGCAACCCGGCGTGCCTGCGCCTGTTCGGCTACGCGCCGGAGGAGGTGCTGGGCAGGAACGTCAAGATGCTGATGCCCGACCCATACCAGGAAGAGCACGACACCTATCTGCGGAACTATCGGGAAACGGGCCACCGCAAGATCATCGGCATCGGCCGCGAGGTCCACGGCCGGCGCAAGGACGGCTCCGTGTTTCCGATGGAGCTGTCGGTCGGAGAGGCCGGGGCGGACGAGGAACGCATCTTCATCGGCATCATCCGCGACATCACCGAGCGCAAGCAGTACGAAGCGATGCTGCTTGAGCGGAAGGCCCGCCTCACCTCCATCCTGGAGACGGTGCCCGACGCGATCATCGTGATCGACCAGCGCGGCATCATCGAGTCGTTCAGTCCGGCCGCGGAACGTTTGTTCGGCTACCCCTCCGCCGAAGCCGTGGGACGCAATGTCAGCATCCTGATGCCGGCCCCCTACCGCGGCGCCCACGACGGCTACATGAACCACTACCTGTCGACCGGCGAGAAGCGGATCATCGGGATCGGCCGGGTCGTCGTCGGGCAGCGGGCCGACGGCACCACCTTCCCGATGGACCTGGCGGTGGGCGAGGTCACCCTGGCTGGGCGCCGGCTGTTCACCGGGTTCGTCCGCGACCTGACGGAGCACCAGCATGCCGAGAAGCGGCTGCAGGACCTGCAGTCGGAACTGCTGCACGTCTCCCGCTTCAGCGCCATGGGGCAGATGTCCTCGACCTTGGCCCATGAATTGAACCAGCCCCTGACCGCGATCACCAACTACGTCAAGGCGTGCCGGCGCATGATGGACGCGGCGGAGCACAAGCCGGGCGTGAAGGTGCTGGAGACCATGGACAAGGCGGTCGCCCAGGCGACCCGCGCCGGACAGATCATCCGGCGCATGCGGGACTTCATCGAGAAGGGACAGACCGACCGCACCGCCGAGCCGATCAACAAGGTGATCGAGGAGGCGAGCGCCCTTGCGCTGGTGGGCGCCAAGCAGGAGAATATCCGGGTGCATTTCGAGCTGACGCCGGACGCGCCGGCGGTGTGGATCGACAAGATCCAGATCCAACAGGTGGTCCTCAACCTCGTCCGCAACGCCATGGAGTCGCTTGCCCAAAGCCCCGTCCGCGACTTGACCATCGCCACCGCGATCACCCACGACGACCTTGTGGAGGTCAGCGTGAGAGACACCGGATCGGGTCTGGCGCCGGTGGTGGCGGCCAACCTGTTCCAGCCCTTCGTGACCACCAAGGAAAAGGGCATGGGCCTGGGCCTGTCGATCTGCCGCTCGATCATCGATGCCCATGGCGGCCGCCTGTGGGCCACGCCCACCCCCGGAGGCGGCGTGACCTTCCACTTCACGGTGGAGATCGCCCGCCCGGAGAATACGGATGATGCCTGAACATGGTCGGCCGGGAACCGTCGTCGTCGTCGACGATGACGATGCCGTGCGCGATTCCCTGCAGGTCCTGCTGGAATCCGCCGGGTTCACGGTGGAAGCCTTCGCTTCCCCGGTGGAGTTCCTCGCCTCCCCCGCGCCCGGCCGGGCCGGCTGCCTAGTGGTCGATGTCCGGATGCCGGAAATGGACGGCATCCAGGTCCAGGAGACGCTGAACGCCGGCAACAACCAGCTTCCCGTCATCGTGATGACCGGCCACGCCGACGTTCCCCTGGCGGTCCGGGCGATGAAGGCGGGTGCCGTTGATTTCGTCGAGAAGCCGTTCGACGACGAGGTGATGATCGAGACCGTGCGCCGCGCCCTCCAGATCCGCCCCGCCGCGAACCCGGAGCTTGTCCAGCGGATCGCGCAGCTGACCCCGCGGGAGCGCGAGGTGCTGGAGGGGCTGATGGCGGGCCATGCCAACAAGGTCATCGCGTACGAGTTGGACATCAGCCCGCGGACGGTGGAGATCCACCGTGCGCGGGTGATGGAGAAGATGCAGGCGCGGAGCCTGTCCCAGCTTGTCCGGATGGCGCTGGAGGCCGGCATCGCGCCGCCGGGGGCGTGACGTCAGGCGGGCTTCCGGGGGCGAGGCGTCAGGCATCGAAGCGGCCGGCGGCGAGCAGGTCCAGGACGGCGCGCTCGATCCCCTGCTTGAGGACGGTCTCGTTGACCTGCCGGCGCAGGTCGTCGATGCCCAGGCGGCGGCTCCATGCCCGCTGGCGGCGCCGCTTGGCGATCCAGGCCCTGACGCGGGCGCGGTGGCGCTCGTCCAGGGCGGCGAAGTCGGCGGGAGCCTCCCGCAGGCAGCGCCGGTGGAACTCCTCCAGGTCGCCCAGGGCCATGCGCGGCGGCATGGTGCCGGGCAGGCCGTGGGCGGCCAGCTCCGACCGGGGCCACGCGGGCCAGCGGCACGGTTCGCCGGATTGCCGGACGCCGGGGCGGGCCCAGTCCGGCATGCGGGCGAGCCCGGCGGCGATCTCCGCCTCCAGCGCCTGGAGCCGGAGGCCGGCGTCGCGGTGGCGGGCCAGGAGCGCCGCCAAGCCGCCGGTCGGGACCGGGGCGGCGGCTGTGGCGGCGGCTGTGGCTATGGCGGTGGGCAGGGCCGCGAGGGGTAGGCTTGCCGCCGACGTTAACAAGAACCGGCGCGAAACGGCCGTGGGTGTGCTAATTGGCTCGATCAGCCATGAGTCGAATCCAGAGGTCGATGAGTGGTCAGGCCGGGTCGGGGAGGTACCAGCGTCCCTACTCGGCCGCCTCGCGGGCGCGAGGAAGCGCGACACTGGACAGGTTTCGCGGGTGCGTCAACCGTGGGGACCGGGTTCCAGGACGTGTGCGCGGGCGGGATACGCGCAGGGAGGGTGATGATGACGGCCCTCTCCCCCGGTTATGTCATCATGTGTCATCATTCGCCGGATCGGTTGCCCTTCGGGTCGGGGTGGTTAAGCGGCGGCTTCTCTATCGCGGCCCCTCCCTCTGATGTCAGCAAGTGTCAACTTTCGCCCTGGCCGGCCACGGTCCATGGCGGTCCGGAACGGCGAATGCCGCATGCCCAAAGTTATCGAGTAGGGGCAGAAACGCTCCCATTTCGTCATGCCCGGATCAAGTCCACGAATGTCCGGCACGTTTTTTGTCAACTCAATCAGAGGAAGCTTTTCTGGTGGAGCGCTCCTCTCTTAATCGTCATGACCGGGCTTGACCCGGTCATCGCTTGCAGGCTTCATCGATGCCGCCGTGCGGAGAGATGCCCGGATCAAGTCCGGGCATGACGAAAAGGGGGTGTTTTTGCCCCTGATTAAGTCTTTTGAGAAAACGGCAAATACCGTGCCGGACAGCTGTGCCCGTCGTCGGAACGACAGCGGGTTGAGCTGAAGAATGCGCCCCCCGGGGTGATGTAAACAAACGTCATGATCCGTGGGTACCGGCGCAGGGCATCCGCGACGGAACGGGATCGCCCCGGCTTGTTTCTTATTCACGCTTCAAAGATCCCGGTCGCGACGGCAAATCACGACACCGGCGCAGTGTATAGGAATTTATGCTGAAACGCCAGCGAACAGGCGGGAGGAGCGGTTTCGGATCGGGTAGGCGCGGACCATCCCGGCGCGGTGCTGCCGACCCGCCCGGGCCTCATCCGCCGCTTCCGCGGATCTCCTCCTGAAGCTGTCGTATCTCCGCCACCCGGTTCTGCCAACGTAGTTTTTCGGCGGCTACGGCAGCTTCATCAAGCACGGTGAGCCCAGCTTCGCGGTTGCCGGAAGCGGCAAGAAGTTGCCCGAAATAGAACCCAGTTTCAGCCAGGAAGTCAGCCTGCCCAAGGTGGCGGGAAATGGCAAAGCTTTCCGTCACCTCGTCGGCAATGATCTTCAAATCTTCTTGATCGGATACTCCGCACTTAATCCGAAGCATAGCGCACCGGTACAGTACGTATGCAATACTATAAATGTCTCCCATCTGCCGATGGATCGGCAAAGCTTCCTTGATTCGGATACGCAGCGCCTCCTCGTGCTCACCGCGCCCCTGCAGGATGTCGGCGATCCAACCCATCGTCACCGCGCGAGAGCGCACGTCGCCCAGTTTCTCGAAATGCGCCTTTGCCTCGTCGAGGAGGCGTTCGGCCTCGGCGGGGTTTCCAGCCCGTCGTCGGAGACCGGGGGCGCGTCATGGCCGGCGAGGCGCGGGTCGGGACGCGACCAGTGCGTTTTTTGGCGGCGTGGATGTCGCGGAATGCGGGGATCAGGCTCGGTGAGCACCATGTTGGGCCACGGGTCCAACCTACGGCGATTCGCCGATCCGTAGGTTGGATCCATGGCCCAACAACTGGGCAGGGAAACCGGGTAAAATCAGGCGTAGACCGCTTCCAGCTTGTCGAACAGCGTCCAGAAGGACGGCGGGGTGCGGCCGGAGAGCTTGTCGGCGAGGATCGCCAAGTGGCTGTGCCAGCCGGCGCCGACATTGGTCAGGGACGGGGCGTCGGGCAGCCGGCGGTGGGTCAGGACGAGGCGCACCCCCTCCCCTTCCCGGGCCAGCTCGAAGGTCACTTCGGACGGCTCCTCGGTCCCGCCGCCCCAGGTGAACGCCAGCACATGGGGCGGCTCGCAGCGGGTCACTTCATGGCTGGTGGTTATTCCGGTGTCGTAACGGCGGAACCTCTCGGGCGTGGGAACCCGCTGCGGCGACAGGCCGCTGTTGTCGAAATGGAGGGAGAAGGCGCTGCCGGCACGCGGTTCCATCTCGCCGGAGGCCAGCCATTGGCCGCGCTTCTCGGACTCGGTCAGGTAGGCCCAGACCCGCTCGATGGGTCCCGGCAGCAGGCGCTCGAACCGGATCGCTCCGGGCTCGACGACGGTCCCCATGCCGTCGGGGATCGTTTCGGTAGTGGTTTGTTCTGCGGCGGTCATTCGCTTCCTCCTCGGTTGGTGGTCTCTTCGGTGGGTTCGGCTTTGAGCAGGGTTTCCAGGGCGTCGAGCCGGCCGGTCCAGAAGCGCTCGTAGAAGCGGATCCAGTCCTGCGCGGCGGCCAGCGGCGCCGGCTGAATGCGGCAGACATGCGCCCTGCCCTGTATCTGGCGGCGGACCAGCCCGGCGCGTTCCAGCACGCGGACATGCTTGGACGCAGCCTCCAGCGACATGGAGAAGGGGGCAGCCAGTTCGCCGATCCGGCGTTCGCCCGCTGCCAGATCGCGCAGCATCGCCCGCCGCGTGGGATCGGCCAGGGCTTGGAACACCAGATCCAGGTTCGTCGCGTTATGTTCAACCATGTGGTTGAGTTAAAGGCAGCGGCGGCGGATTGTCAACCGAATTGTTGAATATAGCGAGGCACTAGGGGTTATTCCGTATTTATCGCCGGGGCGGTCGGGCCTATTTTTCCCCTACGAAGCGCGACGGTGGTCGAGGAGGTCGCGGTTCATCGTCCGACCGCTGGAGGCTGGGGTGAGTGCGCATTATAATCGGACGGTCTTCCTGGTCGACGACGACGAACCCGTGCGGGACTCGCTGAAGACCCTCCTGGAATCCTACTGCATGCCGGTCGAAGACTATCCGTCCTGCCCCGAGTTCCTTGAGAACTTCAAGGCGGAGGATGCCGGATGCCTGGTGCTGGACCTGCATTTGCCGGTGATGAGCGGCCTGGAATTCATGGAAACCTACCGCACCCGGCTCAACGACATGCCGGTGATCCTGATCACCGGACGCGGCGACCCCGCCACCAAGGCGCGGGCCCTGGAGGCGGGGGTGCTCGCCTTCATCGAGAAGCCGTTCGAGGACGAGATCCTCGTCGACATGATCCGGACCGCGCTCGCCCGGCCGACCCGTCATTGAGGCCGGCCGGAAAGCCGCTCCCGGTCAGTCCCGGTCAGAAGCGCAGCTTCAGCTTGCCCATGATCCGCTCGTAATCGTCGCCGAAGCCATAGGCCACGCCGAGTTCGATCCGGTCGAACCGGAAACGGCCGGCGGTCGCGGCCTTTGCGAGGCTGACCGAGACCTCGTCGAACGCTTCGACGAACAGGTCGTCGCCCAGGTACCGGCTATCCACGAAGGACACCGTCGCAAGCAGCGGGGCCGCCCCTTCGGTCAGGTCCCGCGACACCGAGATGCCGTTGCGCAGGATGACGTTGGTCAGGTCGTAATCGATGTCGTAGTCGCCGACCGACACGCCGGTCGCCCGGTAGACACCCGCCATGTTGCCGAGGCCGAACCGCCAGCCGCCCCAATCCCAGCGGAAGTCGCTGGTCAGCGATCCGGAATAGACCACCGCCGCGGCGCCCATGTCGATCGATCCGGCGATGCCGGCCCGGACCGCCGGTGTCAGCGACCAGGAGTCGGTCAGCGGCACCCGGACGCCCACGCCCAGCGACCCGGACAGCGAGTCGGACTCGCCGGTCCGGATCCAGTTGACCGGCAGGTCGAACAGGACGGCGGCATCGGACCCTTCAAAGTTCAAACGGTAGGACAGCGCGCCGGTCACCCGGTCCTGGTCGTAACCGCCCGGAGCCGTACCCCGCCCGCCCTCGACCGCGAAGCCGAACAGGTCGGTTCCCCCCTGCCCGCCGGAGCGGCCGAGCGCGTCGGTGCCCTGGGAGAAGTCGGCCGCACCCATCAGCGACATCAGGCTGTCCGGGTTGCCGGCCACCGGATCGATGGCGGTCTCCCGCACGGCGGCCTGGAGGATGCTGGTGACGTCGCTGGCGCCCTGCCCCTTGAAGTAGTCGGACAGGGCGTCCTCCGCCTCGTCCCGGGTCGCCCCGGTGAAGGTCCGCTCGATTCCGGCGGCGGGCACCTTCAGCACCAAGTCGGCCCCGGCGCCCGGATACTCGATCGTGGCGCCCAGGCCCCGCAGGTTGAAGACGGCGGTGGCGGGAGCGTTGTCGGTATAGCTCGGCAGAAGGTTTCTCAGGCTGCTGCCCGAGACGCTGTCGATGGCATCCTCGATGCTGTCATAGCTGTAGGTCCTGCTCTCGCCGTTGGCGCTCAGCGTGGCGACGAAAGCGTCCGCCGCCCCGGCGCTTGAGGCCGGCACGAGAACCAGCGGCAGCAGCACCGTCGAGACGGCCGTCGAGGCCGCCAGAAAACCTGACCTGTTCACCCAAACCCTCGCGATACACAGTTGGCGGGTCGCCTGCCGCCCGCCGTGGCGAGGGAATAGGGCAAACTGGTTAACTATCCATTAAGGTTAACCCGTTCATTCGATCTTGGACTGGGGGTTTTCCGACAGCTCCATGATCAAGCTGGTGGTCAGGTAAAGCCTCGGGGCGATGCTGGACAGCTCCATATATTCCTCCGGCGAATGCAGGCCGGCGCCGACGACGCCCATGGTCTCCAGCACGGCGGGCTTGGGACTGCCGGGAACATAGGCATAGCCGGCATCGGTGCCGAAACGCATGGCGACCGGCTCGACGGTCTGCCCGATCCGGCCGTAGACCTGCGTGGCGAGCGCCGCCAGCTCATCCGAGCCCTGGTTCTTCGCCAGCGGCGGGCGTCCCTTCTCGATGCGGAACTGCACCTCCGTGTCGGGGATCAGCTTGTCCGCGATGATCCGCCGGCCATCGGCCAGGACGCGGTCGTATTCGGTCAGATCGGAATAGCGCATGTCGGCTTCGGCGGCTGCGGACGACGGGATGATGTTCCGCTTCTCCCCGCCCTTCACGATGGTCCAGTTGACCGTGGTGCCCTTGGCCGGATCGCCCAGGTCCTTGAGCCGGACGATCTGGTGGGCAAGTTCGGTGACCGCGTTGCGGCCCTCCTCGGGAGCGGAGCCGGCGTGCGACGCCCTGCCTTCGACATCCAAATACACCGTGTTGATGCCGTTGGTCGCGGTCGTGACGGCATCCTTGTCCGGCGGCTCGTAGGAGAAGACATAGTCCTGTTCGCGCGCCAGATCGGCGATCATCCGCTTGGAGCCGCCCGAACCCGTCTCCTCGTCGGGGTTGAACAGGACCGTGATCGAACCGTAGCGGTCGAAGCCCTGGTCGCGCAGCAGCTTCAGCGAATGGAGGATCATGGCGAGGCCGCCCTTGGCGTCGGCGACACCCGGCCCGTAGGCCCGCTCCCCATCGACCTTGAACGGCCGCTCCGCGGCGGTGCCGGGGCCGAACACCGTGTCGTAATGGACCATCAGCAGGAACTTCGCCTCTCCCGACCCCTTCAGGGTGCCGACGATGTTGCTGCCGACCGACGGCTGCGCGGGAGTGACCTCGACCTCGGCGCCGAGACTCTTCAGGCGCTCCACCAGCATGCCTTCCACCTTGGACAGGCCTTCCGCGTGGCCGGTGCCGGTATCGACCGCGACCAGCTGTTCCAGGGTCGTCAGGAACTCCGGCCGCTCGGCCTCGGCCCGCTTCAGCAGCTCGTCGGCAGGCTGGTCCGCCGATCGGCCCGATTCCTGGGCGGCGGCCATGGAGACGCCGAAGGACGACAGCGCGATCGCCGCCACCAAGGTTGCAGGTCGCATGAGCATGGGGGCATTCCTCCACTGGGTTGACCGGATCGTCGTCCCGTTCAACACCCGGAGCCGGTCAAGGTCGCGTGGACAAAAGGGAGCCATCCTCCAGCCGCCGGACGAGGTCGGCACCGGTCACCAGGCTCTCCCGATGGGTGATCAGCAGGACGGTGCGGCCGGCGAGGCGCTGCCGAAGCTCGCGCATCAGGGCGGCCTCGGTGGCGGCGTCCAGGCCCTCGGTCGGCTCGTCCAGGATCATCACCGGCGCGTCCTTCAGCAGCGCCCGCGCCAGCGCCAGCCGCCGGGCCTGGCCGCCGGACAGCAGCACGCCGTTCTCCCCGACCCAGGTCAGGATGCCGTCCGGGAGGGATTCGACGAAGTCGGCGAGCTGGACGACCTCCAGCGCTTCCCACAGCTCGGCGTTGGTCGCATCGGGGCGCCCGATCAGCAGGTTTTCCCGGATGTCGGCGGCGAACAGGTGGGTGCCCTGGCTGACATAGGCCATGTGCCGGTGCAGGTCCTCCTGCCGCAGGTCGCGCAGATCGACGCCGCCCAGGGTCACGCGGCCGGCATCCGGATCGACCAGGCGAAGCGCCAGCTGGGCCAGCGTCGACTTGCCGACGCCGCTCGGCCCCAGCAGCACCGACACGCGCCCCCGGGGCAGTTCCAGCGACAGGTCCTTGAGCACCGGCTTGGCGCCGTGGGCGAAGCTGACGCCCCCGAAGCGCAGGGTGAAGTCTTCGGGCACCGCCGCCGGCGCTTCCGGATCGCGCACGCCGGGCCGCATCTCCGCGATTTCCAGCAGGCGGCGCGCGGCGGCGCGCGTCCGGCCGAGATACTGGTAGGCCAGCGGCAGCGGGGCCGTCGCCTCGAACACCGCCATGACGACGAACACGACCAGGGCCGCCGTCGGACCGTCCAGCCGGTCGGTCTCCACCTCCCCGACGACCAGCACCAGCGACACCCAGACGGCAAGCCCCGCGGCCAGCATGGTCAGGCCGGCGGACAGGCCGGTGATCGAACTCATCCGCCTCTGCCGCGCGATCAGCAGGTCGGTGTCCCGTGCCATGGTTTCCAGATGCCGCCCGTCGGCGGCGAAGGCCCGCAGGTCGGCCAGCCCCTGGATGCCGTCCACCGCGCGGGTCCGGAGCCGCGCCCCGACCTCCACCAGGTCGCGTCCCGCGCCGGCTGCCAGCCGTCCGGCCAGCGCGGGCACGCCGACGCCCGCGAGCAGCATCAGCGCCGCCGTCGCCAGGGCCACGCCGGGATCGATCCAGCCCAGCGGCGTCAGAACCCCGATCGCGGTCACCAGCGCCACGGCGCTGGGGGCGACCACCCGGAGATACAGGTTGTCGAGCGCGTCGATGTCGGCGGTCAGGCGGGTCAGCAGGTCGCCGCCGGTCAGGCGCGCCACCTGCCCCGCATCCAGCGGCAAGGCGCGCTCGAACAGCCAGCGGCGCAGGTCGGCCAGCAGGCGGAAGGTCGCCTCGTGGTTCACCAGCCGCTCGGCATAGCGGCCCGCGGTCCGGATCAGCGCGGCGGCGCGGATGCCGGCGCTGGGCGTGAAGATGTTGAACCCCACCGCTCCCAGGCCCAGGCCGGCCAGCGCGCTGCCGGTGATGAACCAGCCGGACAGGCCGAGCAGGCCGATCCCGGCGGCGAGCGTCACCAGCATCAGCAGCGCTCCCAGCGCCATGCGCCCGCCGTGCCGCCGGAACAGTTTCAGGAAGGGCCACATGTCACGCATCGGCCGCCACCATCCTGCCGCTGCCGATCTCGACCCGCCGCTCCGCCCAGCCGATGCCCGACAGGCTATGGGTCGCGATCAGGACCGTCCGGCCGAGCGCCAGGGTGCCCAGCGCCTCCAGCACCAGCGCCTCGTTGGCGGCGTCGAGGCCGGCGGTCGGCTCGTCCAGCAGCAGGACGGGCGCGTCCTTCAGGTAGGCTCGCGCCAGCGCCACCCGGCGCGCCTCCCCGCCGGAGATGCCGTGGCCGCGCTGGCCGATCAGGGTGTCCAGGCCGTCCGGCAGCCGGGCCGCGAAATCGCTGACCCGCGCAGCGTCGGCGGCGGCCTCGACCGCCTCGTCGGAGGCGTCGGGCCGCGCCAGCCGGATGTTGTCGCGGATGGTGCCGTGGAACAGATGCGGGTTCTGGCCGACCCAGGCGGTCAGGTCGGCCGGGTCGATCCGCCCGACCTCCAGCCCGCCGATCCGGACCGAGCCCGCACCGGGCCGCAGGAACCCCAGGAACAGGCCGATCACGGTCGATTTGCCGGCGCCGCTCGGCCCCACCAGCGCCACCCGCTCGCCGGCGCCGACAGTCAGGGAGAAGCCGCTCAGGACCGGCCGCGCGCCATCCCCGCCGCCATCCTTCCCGCCGCCGTGGGCGAATTCGACGCCGGTCATCTCAAGCGCCATGGGGCCGGCGCCGGCCGGTGCCCGGATGCCCGCAGGGGGCTGCGCCGGCGTGTCCAGCACCGCCAGGATCTGCCCGGCCGCCCCGACCGCGGCCGCCCGGTCGTGATAGTGGGCGGCGAGCTGGCGCAGCGGCAGGAAGAACTCGGGCGCCAGAAGAAGGACGAACATGCCGGTCGCCAGCGTGACGTCGCCGCTCGGGCCGAACCGGACATAGCCCAGCAGGCTGAAGCCGACATAGACCGCGACCACGGCGACCGCCATGGCGCTGAACAGCTCCAGCACGGCGGACGACAGGAAGGCGATTCGCAGGACCCCCATGGTGCGCTGCCGGTACTCGTCCGAGACCCGGCCTATCAGGTCCAGCTCCCGCCGAGCCTGCCCGAACAGCTTGAGGGTGGTCAGCCCCTGGAGACGGTCCAGGAAGTACCCGCCCATGCGGGCCAGCGCCTCGAACTGGCGGCGGCTCGCCGCGGCGGCTCCCATGCCGATCAGCGACATGAACAGCGGCACGAAGGGTGCCGCCAGCAGCAGCATGCCGCCGACCACCCAGTTGACCGGAAAGATCGCCGCCAGCAGGGTCAGCGGCACCAGCACCGAAAGCGCCATCTGGGGCAGGAACCGGGCGAAATAGCCGTCCAGCGCGTCGACCTGCTCGATCAGGACCGTCGACAGGTCGCCGCTGTGCCGGCCGCCGGCATAGGCTGGCCCGAGCCGCGCGATATGCCCGTACAGTTCCCGCCGGAGCGCCGACCGCACCCGGGCCGCCGCCGAAAATCCCGCCACCTCCGCGCCCCAGGCGCAGACCGCCCGTGCGCCGTAGACTGCGAGCAGCCCCCACAGGGCCGGCATCAGGTCGGCCCGCGGGACGTCGTCGACGATCGCGGCGTGGAGAACATGGGCGATCAGGCCGGCCTGGACCAGCAGCAGGACCCCGCTGGCGAAGCCGGCGCCGACCGCGAGACCGATCCCGAGACGGGCCTGCCGCGCAAGTCCGCCCAGCCACTTCGCCGCCTGCCGATCCGTCACCGATTCCTCTCGTCCATCCCGCGCTTCCCACGTGACATATGTCCCGCCCGCATACGTAAAACCCCTTAGGTACAAACCCTTACGTAAAATCCCGAACTTAGCCGCGAGGCCGGCTGGCTCTATACCTCGGTGACGGACGACGAAAGTCCAAAGAATCCGATCAAACGGAGCGGAGAGGTAGAGAGATCATGGTCCAAGCCCTTGCGATCGCCGACACGGTACCGGCAGCATCCGTCACCATCGGAGGCATGGCCCAGGCTCGCCGCCGGACTGCCAACACCTCTTCGCCTCCGCCGTCATGGACACCGGGCACCGCTTCCCGCTGGGCCATGCAAACCTCCGACCCGCTCGAAACCATCGCGACCGTCGCGACGGTGGATCGCGACTGCCCGCTGTTCCGCGAGGGCGACCATGCCAACAACGTGTTCGAGGTGACGAGCGGCACCATCCGGGTGTTCAAGCTGCTGCCCGACGGACGCCGCCAGATCATCGGGTTCCTGGAAGCCGGGGATTTCCTGGGCCTCTCCTTCAACGACACGTATCTCTACACGGCCGAAGCGGTGACCATGGCGGCGGTCCGCCGGTTTCCGCGCCGCCGGCTGGAAGCCCTGATCGACGAGAACCCCACCGTTCGCCGCCGCCTGCTCGCGGTCACCGCCAACGAGCTGCTGGCCGCCCAGGAGCAGATGGTCCTGCTGGGCCGCAAGTCCGCCAAGGAAAAGATCTGCACCTTCCTGATGACCCTGTCGCGCAAGGCGGCCAAGCGCGGGCTGAGCGACACGCGCCTGACCATGCCGATGGGCAGGTCCGATATCGCCGACTATCTGGGCCTGACGATCGAGACCGTGTCGCGCACCATCACGTGCCTGAAGACGGCCGGCCTTATCCGCCTTCTGGAAGGCCACAAGATCGAGCTGACCGACCCGAACGCCATCGCCGACCTGTCCGACGCCGCGTGAGGCCCGCCGCTCAGTGCGGCAAGGACTTCGAGAAGACGTTGACGATGACGACGCCGGCCAGGATCAGGCTCAATCCCAGGACGGCCGGAGCGTCGAGCGCCTGCTTGAACCAGAAGAATCCCACCAGGGTGATCAGCACGATGCCGAGGCCGCTCCAGATCGCATAGGCGATGCCGACCGGCAGGGTCCGGAGCGCCAGAGACAGCAGGAAGAACGACCCCCCGTAGCAGACCAGCGTGACCACGGCCGGCAAAGGCTTGGTGAACTGCTCGGACAGCTTGAGGGCGGAGGTCCCGATGACCTCCAGCACGATGGCGGCGAACAGGATCGCATAGACCATTACCGTATCTCCTCGGCACGCATCCGTTCAGGCCGTCACGAGCGGGTCAGCGCGATCAGCCGTTCGGCGACGCGCCGCCGCATCCCGGCATCGATGTCGTACAGCCTGCAGACGTCGGCGAACCACAGGCCGTCGGCCGCCAGCCGGGCGACCAGGGCGCCGACCGGGTCCGCGCATTCCCCCTGATCGACGGCCCTGAACCCCTTCAGGCGGTCGCGCCAGCCGTCCAGGAGCGACGGATCGGACATGAAGGCGGCGCCGAGCGCCTCCCAGCGCCTGAGTTCCTCGTCCGGCTCGCTGACCGCCGTCCGCACATAGGCCCGGGCGCTGCGTCCGCGCGGGTCCGCATCCGCCGCCGCGATCCCGTCGGCAGTCCGCGCGAAGCGCCTGGCCATCGTCTCGACCATGGCCGCCAGGAGCGCCCGCTTGCTGGGAAAATGATGCAGCAGCCCGCCCTTGCTGACCCCCGCCCGCTTCGCGACCGCATCCAGCGTCAGGGCCGCGACACCCGCCTCCCCCACGAGTTCCCCCGCCACCTCCAGCAGGCGCTGCTGGGTGACTTCGGGCTGGCGTCGGCGGGTGCGGGTCTCGATCATGGCTGTTACATACCGTCCGGACGGTATGTCGGGCAAGCTGATTTGGAGGGACGTGCTCTTCTCGGGTCCGCAGATGGACGCAGATGGACGCAGATAAACATAGATAGAAAAAGCTCATTCCATTGCATGCGGAGGCGGAAATCCGGTTTCACGGCACAATAATTCATCTGAGTTTATCTGCGCGCATCTGTGGATAACCCGTCAAACCGTCCAACGAAGGAGAGATGGCGCGAAGCAGAGGTGGACATACCAGTTTACCCGCGCGAAACTGTCCCGGCCCGGGCAATCCGGGTGGAGAACAAGCAGACCGTGATCGAACGCGGTTCGCAGGGGGAGACCAAGGTATGCGTTTGTCCGGCAAGACCGCGTTGGTAACCGCGGCGGCCCAGGGGATCGGCCGCGCCACGGCGCTGGCTTTCGCGCGCGAAGGCGCCGATGTCGTCGCGACGGATCTCAATCTAGACAAGCTGAAGGAACTGGAAGGCACCGAGCGGCTGACCGTGCGCCGGCTCGACGTGCTCGACCCGGAGGCGATTCGGCAGCTCGCGGCCGATCTCGGCGCGCTGGACGTGCTGGTCAACTGCGCGGGGTTCGTCCACAACGGCACCATCCTCGACTGCGAGGAGAAGGACTGGGACTTCTCGTTCGACCTCAACGTCCGCAGCATGTACAGGATCGTCAGGACGTTCCTGCCGGCCATGCTGGAGCGCGGCCAGGGCGGGTCGATCGTCAACATCGCCTCGGTCGCCTCGTCCGTGAAGGGCATTCCCAACCGGTTCGTCTATGGCGCCAGCAAGGCCGCGGTGATCGGGCTGACCAAGTCGGTCGCCGCCGATTTCGTGACCAGGGGAATCCGCTGCAACGCGATCTGCCCCGGCACGATCCAGAGCCCCTCGCTCGACGAGCGGATCGCGGCCATGGGCGACGCCGAGGCGGCCCGCAGGGCCTTCGTCGCGCGCCAGCCGCTCGGCCGGCTGGGCACGCCGGAGGAGATCGCGTCGATGGCGGTCTATCTCGCCAGCGACGAATCCGCCTTCACCACCGGCCAGATCCATATCGTGGACGGTGGCATCAGCATCTGAGTCCGCTCAGGAACATGAGGTCCAAGACATGGCAGACGTGACCGTCGCCGACATCGAAGCCGCCCGCAAGGCCGCCCGCTACCCCAGCCTGGACGGCAGGGCCGTGCTGATCACCGGCGGGGCGTCGGGCATCGGCGCTTCCACCGTGGCGCATTTCGCGATCCAGGGGGCCAGGGTCGGCTTCATCGACCGTGACGAGGCCGCCGCGGAGGGCCTGCTCGCCACCCTGCGCGAGGCCGGGGTCGCCGCCCCGCTCTTCGTCGGGTGCGACCTGACCGACATCTCCGCCGCCAAGGCCGCCGCCCAGCGGATCGAAGGCGAGCTCGGCCCGATCCGCGTGCTGGTCAACAACGCGGCGCGCGACGACCGGCACAAGATCGCCGAGGTCACCCCGGAATACTGGGACGACCGCTTCAACGTGAACCTGCGCCACCAGTTCTTCATGGCCCAGGCGGTGGCGCCCGGCATGGCGGAGGCGGGCGGCGGCTCGATCGTCAATCTCGGCTCGACCTCCTGGTATGTCTGCACCGACGACCTGGCGGTCTACCAGGCGGCCAAGGCCGGCGCCCTGGGGCTGACGCGGGCGCTCGCCCGGGACCTGGGGCCGTCGGGCATCCGGGTCAACCATGTGGCGCCCGGCTGGATCATGACCGAACGGCAGAAGTCCCTGTGGGTGACGCCCGAGAAACTGGAGGGCAACCTCGCCCGGCAGTGCCTGAAGGAAGAGCTAAAGCCGCATGACGTGGCGCGGATGGTCCTGTTCCTGGGGGCCGACGACAGCCGCATGTGCTCGGCCCAGACCTTCATCGTGGACGCGGGAACCGTCTGACCATGGCGGGGCACGATCATGAACATGACCATGGGGAGGGCGGGCACGCCCACGCGGCTCCGGCCTCCCCGCTGGCCCGGCGGGTCAAGGCGCTGGAGGCGCTGCTGGTCGCCAAGAAGCTGGTCGATCCGGCCTCCCTCGACGCGCTGATCGACACCTACGAGCACAAGGTCGGCCCGCGCAACGGCGCGCAGGTCGTGGCGCGGGCCTGGGTCGATCCGGCCTACAAGGCGCGGCTGCTGGACGACGCGACGGCGGCCATCGCGGAGTTCGGCTTCACCGGCCGCCAGGGCGAGGACATGGTCGTGGTCGAGAACACGCCCCGGATCCACAACCTGGTCGTCTGCACCCTGTGCTCCTGCTATCCCTGGCCGGTCCTCGGGCTGCCGCCGGCCTGGTACAAGTCGGCCCCGTACCGATCGCGGGCGGTGCTCGATCCGCGCGGCGTGCTGGCCGAGTTCGGGACCGAGGTCGCGGACGACGTCGAGGTGCGGGTCTGGGACAGCACGGCCGAGTTGCGCTACCTCGTGCTGCCCGAGCGCCCGACCGGGACGGAGGACATGGGCGAGGAGGAACTGGCCGGCCTGGTCACCCGCGATTCGATGATCGGCGTGACCCGCGCCAGGTCCCCGGCCCGGGAGGAGCCGGCATGAACGGTGCCCACGACATGGGCGGCATGCACGGCATGGGTCCGATCGACACCGATCCGAACGACCCGCTGTTCCATGCCGAGTGGGAGCGGCGGGCCTTCGCGGTCACGCTGGCCCTGGGCTTCCAGGGGCGGTGGAACATCGACACCTCCCGCCACGCGCGGGAGAACCGTCCTCCGCCGGAATATCTGGGCAGCAGCTACTACGAGCTGTGGTTCAAGGCGGCGGAGAAGCTGGCGCTCGACACCGGCCTGATCACCGCGGAGGAGCTGGCGACCGGCGTTCCGCAGGCGGTCTCCGACACCCCGCCGCCCGACCCGGAACGGGTCGCGGCGATCCTCCGGAAGGGCTCCAGCGCGCGGCTGCCGGACACGGTGCCGCCCCGCTTCAAGGCGGGGGACCGCGTGCTGGTCCGGGATGTCACGACGCCCCGCCACACCCGCGTGCCGCGCTATTGCCGGGGAAGGACCGGCGTGATCGACCGCGACCACGGCGTCTACATCTTTCCCGACACCCATGCCCACGGCGAAGGGACGAAGCCGCAGCATTGCTACAGCGTGCGCTTCACCGGCCGCGCGCTGTGGGGCGACGCGGCGCGCGAGAAGGACACCATCCTGGTCGACCTTTGGGACGACTACCTGGAGCCCGCGCCATGACGGGGCCGGGGGGCATGGGTCCGGGCGACGAGCAGCATTTCCGGGAACCGTGGGAGGCCCAGGCCTTCGCCATGACGGTCAAGCTCCACGAGGCCGGACACTTCACCTGGCCCGAATGGGCCGCGACCCTGTCGGAGGAGATCGCGGCCGCGCAAGGCCGGGGCGACCCCGACGAGGGGCAGACATACTACCATCACTGGCTGCGCGCGCTGGAGCGCATGGTCGTGAGCAAGGGCCTGATACCGCCCGATGAGATGCCTTGAGGATCCCTGGAGGGAATGCGGGATTTTCGAGGAGGGGATAACAAACAAAAAACCGGGGGAAGACAATGAACAGAAGAAGCTTTATCCGCACCTGCACCGCGGCCTTCGGCGCCCTGGTGACCGCCGGCATGGCACTGGGGACCGCGCCGGCGTTCGCGGCCTATCCCGAGCGCCCGATCACCATGATCGTGCCCTGGGGTGCCGGCGGCGGCACCGACGCCACCGCGCGGATCATCAGCAGCCTGCTGGAGAAGTCGCTGGGCCAGCCGATCAACGTCGTCAACCGGACCGGCGGCAGCGGCGTCGTCGGCCACCAGGCGATCGCCAGCGCCTCGCCCGACGGCTACACGCTGGGCATCGCCACCGTCGAGATCGGCATGATGCACTGGCAGGGCCTGACCCAGCTCACCTATGCCGACTACACGCCGCTGGCGCTAATGAACCAGGACCCGGCCGGCCTTCAGGTCGCCCAGGACAGCGAGTACGCATCGGCCCGCGACCTGCTCGAAGCGATCCGCGCCAACCCGGGCGACATGAAGGCGTCGGGCACCGGCCAGGGCGGCATCTGGCATCTGGCGATCGCCGGCATGCTCCAGGCGGCCGACATCGATCCGCAGGCGGTTCCCTGGGTCCCGAGCCAGGGTGCCGCCCCCGGACTCCAGGATCTCGTCGCGGGCGGCGTCGAGATCGTCCCCTGCTCCCTCCCCGAGGCGCGCTCCCTGATCGACGCCGGGCGGGTCAAGAGCCTCGCCATCATGGCGGAGGAGCGCAATCCGCTGTTCCCCAACATCCCGACGCTCAAGGAGCAGACCGGCATCGACTGGACCATGGCCGCCTGGCGCGGCATCGTCGGCCCGAAGGACCTGCCGGAGGACGTGTCGGAGAGGCTGACGAAGGCGCTGAAGGACGTCTATGACAGCTCCGACTTCAAGGAGTTCATGAACCAGCGCGGCTTCGGCATGATCTATGCCTCGGGCGAGCAGTTCGGCAACTTCATGGCCGAGAGCAACGACAGCCTCGGCGAGGTGATGAAGGCGGTCGGCATCGCGAAGCAGTAAGGCAAGCTTTCAGCGATGCGAATCAACGACGCCATCCTGGGCGCCGTGCTCCTGGCCTTCGCACTCGCGATCGGCCTCTACGCACGCACCCTCCCGGCGATCCCGGGTCAGGAATACGGCGCCGCCGTGTTCCCGACCTGGATCGCCTTCGCCATCGGCGCCTGCTCGCTGGTCCTGATCGCCGGAGGACTCCGGCACTGGGCCGAGACGGGTGCCGTCACCCTCGCCTCCTGGGCCCGGTCGGGACACCATCTCCGGGCGCTGGCGATCACCGTGGCGCTGGTGGTCTTCTACATCCTGGTATCCACCCCGCTCGGGTTCATACCTACGGCCTTCATCACGCTGACCGCGCTGTTCGCCGTGCTCGGCGTGAGGCTGGCGCTGGCGCCCGTCCTCGCCGCCGTACTGACCATGGTGGTCCATTACGGCTTCTACAGCCTGCTGCGGGTGCCGCTGCCGTGGGGTGTCCTGACCCCCTGGGCGTGGTGACGGGCATGGACGCGATCCTTCTTGCCTCCCAGATGGTGTTCCAGCCGCAGGTGCTGCTCACCATCGTCATGGCGGCGCTGTTCGGCCTGTTCGTCGGTGCGGTCCCCGGACTGACCGCGACCATGGCGACGGCGCTGCTGGTCCCGATCACCTTCTTCATGGAGCCGGTCCCCGCGATCGGCGCCATCGTGACTTGCTCGGCCATGGCGATCTTCGCCGGCGACATCCCGGGAACGCTGCTGCGCATTCCCGGGACGCCGGCATCGGCCGCCTACACCGACGAAGCCTACGCCATGACCCGCAAGGGCCAGGGCGAACTGGCGCTGGGCGCCAACCTGCTGTTCTCGGCCCTGGGCGGCCTGTTCGGCACCGCCATCCTGATCGTGGCCGCCCCGTCGCTGGCGGAAGTGGCGCTCCGGTTCAGCTCGTTCGAGTATTTCTGGCTGGCCTGCCTGGGCCTGACCTGCGCCACGGTGGTCGGCACCGGCTCGACGGTGAAGGGACTGGTCAGCCTGCTCATCGGGCTGTTCGTCGCCACCGTCGGCCTGAACAACCCGGCGGGCGTGCCGCGCTTCACCTTCGGCAACGTGGACCTGTTGGGCGGGATCGACTTCATCCCGGCCATGATCGGGTTGTTCGCGGTGTCGGAGATCTTCCGCTACGTGCTGGGCATGTCGCCCGACCTGAAGGGCGCCCAGACCCGGGTGGGCAACCTGTTCACCGGCTGGGGACGGCTGATGAAGCAGTATTGGCGCCAGTCGATCCGTGGCAACCTGATCGGCATCTCGATCGGTGCGCTGCCCGGGGCCGGTGCCGACATCGCGTCCTGGGTCAGCTACGCCGTCAGCAAGCGGTTCTCGCGCACGCCGGAGAAGTTCGGCACCGGCCATGTCGAAGGCATCATCGAGAGCACCTCGTCAAACAACGCGGCGCTGGGCGGAGCCTGGGTGCCGGCCCTTGTGTTCGGCATCCCCGGCGACAGCATCACCGCGATCGTGATCGGCGTGCTGTACCTGAAGGGCATGAATCCCGGCCCGACCATCTTCATCAACAATCCCCAGGACATCTACGCGGTCTTCCTGATCTTCATCCTGGCCAACATCTTCATGGTCCCGGCCGGCTGGGCCGCGATCAAGTCGGCCCGAGTGATGATGCGGGTCCCGCGGAACGTGCTGATGCCGTCGATTCTGATGTTCTGCGTGGTGGGCTCGTTCGCCATCAACAACTCGGTGTTCGGCATCACGGTGATGCTGGTCTTCGGGCTGCTGGGGTTCGTGATGGAGGAGAACGGCTTTCCGATCGCGCCGACCATCCTGGGGATCGTGCTCGGCCCCATGCTGGAGGAGAACTTCGTCACCTCGATGATCAAGTCCGGCGGCAGCTTCGCGGGCTTCTTCGAGCGGCCGATCTCGGGAACCCTGGGCGTGATCACCCTGGCGATCTGGGTCGTTCCGGTGGCCCTGTTCGTCTGGCGGAAGACCCGGGCCTGATTTACTGTCCATTAAGCTTAATGGACGATAACCAATGACATCACAGGCTCGAACCGTGCGGAGCTTCGCCGATGTCATTGAATTTCCTGGTTCGGGGCAAGGTGGACAACCTGCCCCAATCCCAGAAGGATGGTGAGACGCGGGCGCTGCCCGCGATCTCGCCGCCCAGGCCCCAGCGCGAGCGTCTGTCCGGCGCCCCCTCCTCCTCCGCCACCGCCGAACCGAAGATGACCGACGACCTGCACGCGATCGCGACGCTGATCGGTCAGCTCAGCGACGAACCGCCCGCACGAGGATCCCAACGGCCGAAGTTCGAGGAGGCCGCCGACCAGGACGACGGGGAGGACGGAGTCCTCGAACTTTCCGCAGACACCAGCGCGCACGAGGATCCCTTGTTCGACGAATGCCAAGCCACGCTCGCCCGCCTGGACGCCGCCAAGAACAGCGGCGAGTCCCTGCTGTCCCAGATCGAGGCCTTCTCCGGCACGCTGGAGCGCCAGGCCGCCGAGCTTTCGATGGCCCGGGCCTCCATGGCGAAGCTGGCTTCGGACAACAGCCGGCTGGTCAACGAGAACGACCGCCTGCGCGTGATGCTGCGCTCGCTGCTGGACGCGATCGACGCCGATGCCCGGCGCAACAACGAGAGCATCGCCGCCGCCGAGCGCAGGCTGCGCGACCTGCACCGCCCCTCAGGGGACCGCCAGGGCTCGGAGCGGCCGAAGCAGCTCCCCGCCCGCGGGCTCGTCGCCGAGGGCTAGGCCCCGGCGCTCGCGACGCCGTCGAGCTGAAGCAGTTCGGCCAGGCGGACCTTCGGCTCCACGAGCTCGGCCAGCGTGTACTGGTCCAGCACGTCGAGGAAAGCCTGGAGCGCCCGGCCCAACGCCCTTTTCAGGACACAGGCGGAGACGATCCGGCACCCCGCGGCGCCCTCCGCGTCGAAACACTGCACCAGGGCCATGTCCTGTTCCATCTTGCGCACCACGTCGCCGATCACGATCTGCGCCGCAGGCCGGGCGAGCCGCAGGCCGCCGTTCCGGCCGCGCACGGTCTCGACGAATCCCATCAGGCCGAGCTGGTGGACCACCTTCAGCAGGTGGTTGTTGGAAATGCCGTAATGGTCGGAAATCTGCTTGATGGTGACCAGTTCGTCCTTCCGAACCCCCAGGTAGATCAGGACCCGCAGGGAATAGTCGGTATAGGTGGTCAGGCGCATGGCGAACTCCGAGCCGGCCGGATTAATGATGCACCCGATATATAACTTTTATCCCGGCGCGGAGTAGTCCCCTTAAGGAATCCCTCAAGGGAGACGACCCCGCGCCCGGACCGGTTCACGGCTCGCTCAGAAGCAATTCTCCCAGCTTCTGGTAATGGGCCCTGCCGCTGGTCAGCGGATCCTCCTGCCGACCGATCGTGCCTTCCAGCTCCGCCCAGTCTTCGGCAGTCAGGACGCGCGCGGCGGCGGGGAGCACGTCGCCCACCTCGCGCATCATGTGGGCCCGCTGGAAATCGACGTAGTCCATGGCCGCCTTTACGAAGACGTCGCGCGACATGGTCGCGTCCTCGATCAGCTGCTCGACCAACGTGGCGAACTTGGCCGAGACCTGGGGCATCCGACCGTGGTCTTCGAGCAGCGCGTCCACCGCGTCGGCGAAGGCCGGCTCCCGCTCCTTGAGCTTCAGGAAGACCGCGTTCTCTTTGGGATGGTGGTAGAGGTCGGGGTACGCCTGGGTATAGTCCATGATCAGGTGAAGCAGATCCAGGTCGGGCGTCTCGGAGTCGTTGAACAGGGTCACCTGTCGATCGATCAGGTGAAGCAGTTTCGCTATCGTCCGATGCTCGTCATTGATCGCCGTGATGATTGCAGGCGTCATCGCAAGTCTCCTTCCTGTCGGTGACAGGACGATCTGGCAGTGTCCGGACCCTGCGCGGGTCGTCCATTGTTTTTGTGCCGATCAGGAGTCTATGCCCGCGGCGCGTCTGCTGCGATGCGACAAACCGCGCGGATGCTACCACATGAAGCTGAACAGGATGACCAGCAGCAGCAAGGCGCCGCCGATGATCAGATAGAGCGGATCGATGCCGGTACGCCGCTTCTTCGCGTGCTTCATTGTTCCCTCCCCATGGTCCGGTGATGACGGCTCGTCCGATCATCCTCCCGGACGGGGACCGAATCCAGCATGAATCGCCTCCGGTGGTAGGTGTCGGACAAGGCGCGATCATCCCGTCGCCGCCCTGTTGGCACCGATGCGGCCTTCGGCCGGCTACACCCCTCTTGACCCAGGAGACCACCATGGACCTCGACCGCATCAGACAGCGCGCCTACGAGATATGGCAGCAGGAGGGTCAGCCCGAAGGCAGGCAGCAGGAACACTGGGAACAGGCCATGCGCGAGGCCAGCGGCGGCGGGGATCAGGCCGAAGGCGATCTTCAGACCGGCGCGGGCCTGCAGTCCGGCGCCGACGAGGACAAGGCGATGGGCAGCATCTCCGACGCGGCGGGCGCAATGCGCGAAGTTTCCGGCAGCCCGGAGATCGGGGCGGCCGAAGGCACCGACGCCGACCAGTTCGGCAAGCAGGCGACGAAACCCGGCGTTCAGAACGAAACGGGCGGCGGTGCCTGAAACGGGCCGCTCCGGAGGCGTAGTTCCATACGCCCGCCGGTGACGTTTGCCGCGGGTCGGCCTTCGGCCGACCCGCGGCAAACGCAGCCCTCAGCTCAGCAGCAGCGAACTGGCCGAGACGGTGTGCTCCTTCAGGACCGCTTCGGTCGTGGCGTCCACCTCCATCAGCATCACCTCGTAGCCCCAGAGATTGGCGATGTGGCGGAGCACCGCCCGGGCGTCGCTCTCGTCCAGCAGCACGCGGTTGATCACCCGGTGCTGGAGGATCAGCTTGCGGTCGCCTGCCAGGTCCACGTCCACGATCTGGATGTCGGGCTCCAGATAGCCGATGTCGTACTGGCGGGCCAGGGCCTTGCGGACCTTGCGGTAGCCACGCTCGTTGTGGATCGCCTCGACCAGCATCTCGGGCTCGGACGCATCGTTCCGCACCTCGAACATGCGCATCTTGCGCATCAGCGCCGGGCTAAGATACTGGAGGACGAAGCTCTCGTCGCGGAAGTTGGCCCAGGCCTCGCGCAGCGTCCCCATGGCATCGCCGTTGCCGGCGTAGTCGGGGAACCACTCCCGGTCCTCTTCGGTCGGATTGGTCGCGATGCGCTCGATGTCCTGCATCATCGCGAAGCCGATGGCGTAGGGATTGATTCCGCTGAACCGGGGATCGTCGAAGTTCGGCTGGAACACGACGCTGGTGTGGGAATGCAGGAACTCCAGCAGCGCCCCGTCGGACATCAGCCCCTTCTGGTGCAGCCGGTTCATGATGTAGTAGTGGGTGTAGGTGGCGCACCCCTCGTTCATCAGCTTGGTCTGCTTCTGCGGATAGAAGTACTGGGCGACCCGGCGGACGATGCGCAGGATCTCGCGCTGCCACTGGTGCAGGCGCGGCGCCTTCTTTTCCAGGAAATAGAGGATGTTCTCCTCGGGCAGCGCCAGCAGCGCCTTGCGGTTCTCGACCGCGGAGACCGACTCCTTGACCCCCGGCTTGGTCGGGACCGTCCGCCAGAGGTCGTTGTACATCTTGCGGTTATATTCCTGCCGCTCATCCTCGCGGCGCTGCTCTTCCCGCAGGTCGAGCGGCTGCTTGCGCGGATAGCGGTGGACGCCGTGGCTCATCAGCGCATGGGCGGCATCGAGGGTCCGCTCGACGGCCTGATGGCCGTAGCGCTCCTCGCATTTGAGGATGAAGGTCTTGGCGAACTCCAGATAGTCCAGGATGCCCCTGGCATCGGTCCACTGGCGGAACAGGTTGTTGTTCTTGAAGAAGTGGTTGTGGCCGAACGCGGCGTGGGCGATCACCAGCGTCTGCATCGTCATGGAATTCTCCTCCATGATATAGCTGATGCAGGGGCTGGAGTTGATCACGATCTCGTAGGCCAAGCCGCGCAGGCCCTTGCGGTACAGGGTCTCGTCCTGCGCGAAATGCTTGCCGAACGACCAGTGCTTGTACATCAGCGGCATGCCGATGGACGAGTAGGCGTCCAGCATCTGCTCGGCCGTGATCACCTCGATCTGGTTCGGATAGATGTCCAGACCCATCTCGTCGAACGCGATCCGCTCGATCGCGTCATAGGCGCGCTTGATCTTGTCGTAATCCCAGTCCGCGCCTTCGAAGATCAACTTGTTGCCGTCGTCGAGCATCTGCATGGACATCTGTCGTTCCTCTGGCCCGCTACCCGGGCCCGCTACCTGGATGTGGCCGCTTCTCAGGCCGTCGCGTTTTCCCGCGAGAACAGGTCGCGGAACACCGGGAAGATCTCCCGGCGGGTCCGGACCTTGCGCATCGCGATCGGGGCTCCCGGTTTCGCCACCAGCTTGTAGGTCCGCCAGAGATCGGTTTCGCGTCCCAGCGTCGAGCCGAGCGCGCCGCCCAGGCCGCCCTCGTAATCCTGGCTGACCTCGATATAGGCGAAGTACTGGCACATGGGCAGGATCACGTTCTCCAGCAGGGCCGCCGACTTGGCATTGTCGTTCGACATGTTGTCGCCGTCCGACGCCTGCGCCGCGTAGATGTTCCACTCCGCCTCGGGATAACGGTCCGCGATGATCCGGCGCATCTCCTCCAGCGCGGTGGAGACGACGGTGCCGCCCGTCTCGGCGCTGTAGAAGAAGGTTTCCTCGTCGACTTCCTTGGCCTCGTGGGTGTGCCGGATGAAGACGATGTCGACATGGCGGTAGCGCCGCTTCAGGAACAGGTAAAGCAGGATGAAGAACCGCTTGGCGAGGTCCTTCATATGCTCCGTCATGGACCCGGAAACGTCCATCAGGCAGAACATCACCGCCTGGGCCACGGGACGGGGCACCCGCTCGAACCGGTTGTAGCGGACGTCCACCGGGTCGAGGTACGGGATCACCTTGCTGCGCCGGAGCTGGCGCTCCAGCTCGCCGCGCAGCTCCGCCAGCCGCGCGTCGTCGGTGCCGCCGGCTTCGAGGTCGGCGATCTCCTGTTCGAGGCGTTCGATCTCCTCCGGCTTGGGCCGGCGGAGTGCTATGCGCCGCGACAGGCTGTTGCGCATGGTGCGCACCAGGTTGAGGTTCGACGGCGACCCGCTGGAACTGTAACCGGCGCGGTGCAGCGAGTAGTTCTCCGTCTGCTTGATCTTCTGCTTGACCAGATCGGGCAGTTCCAGGTCTTCCATGAAGATGTCCAGGAACTCCTCCCGGCTCAGCACGAAGCGGAAATCGTCCTCGCCATCGCCGTCGGGGCTGCCCTCCGAGCCACCCCGCCCGCCGCCGCCTTCCGGCCGCGGGATGGTGTCACCTTCCACGAACTCCTTGTTGCCCGGCACCACGTGCTCGCGCAGTCCACCGCTCGCCGAGCGGTGGAAGGACGGCTCGCGCACGCCTCCGGTGGATATCGAGATCTTGTCGCCGTTCTCGATGTCCTGGATGCTGCGCTTGCCCGAGCTGTCGCGCACCGCCTTGACGATCTGCTCCTTGGCGCGGCGCAGGAAGCGCTGGCGGTTTGCCAGGCTTTTGCCCTTGGGATTGAGGCGCCGGTCAATGATGTTCATATCAGTGAACTTTCCTTCCCTCAGCCGGCCTGCTTCACTCGCATGTACCACTCGACCAGCCGGCGGACCTGCCGTTCAGTGTAGCCCCGATCCATCATACGCTCGACGAAGTCGGAATGCTTCTTCTCGGTCTCGCTGTCCTTCTTGCTGCCGAAACTGATCACGGGCAGCAGGTCCTCCACCTGGCTGAACATGCGCCGCTCGATGACTTCCCGGATCTTCTCGTAGGACGTCCATGACGGGTTCCGGCCGGCGTTGTTGGCCCGGGCCCGCAGGGCGAACTTGACCACCTCGTTCCGGAAGTCCTTGGGATTGGCGATCCCCGCGGGCTTCTCGATCTTGGTCAGTTCCTGATTCAGCAGGTCGCGGTTCATCAGCTGGCCGGTGTCGGGATCCTTGAAGTCCTGATCCTCGATCCAGGCGTCGGCATAATCGACATAGCGGTCGAACAGGTTCTGACCATAGTCGTGGTAGGATTCCAGGTAGGCTTTCTGGATCTCGTTGCCGATGAACTCCGCGTAGCGCGGCGCCAGTTCGCCCTTGATGAATTCCAGGTAGCGCTTCTCGGTGTCCTCCGGGAACTGCTCGCGCTTGATCGACTGCTCGAGCACATACATCAGGTGGACCGGATCGGCCGAGATCTCGGTGTTGTCATAGTTGAAGGTCGCCGCCAGCACCTTGAAGGCGAAGCGGGTCGAAATGCCCTCCATGCCCTCGTCGACGCCGGCCGCGTCGCGGTATTCCTGCATCGACCGGGCCTTGGGATCGGTCTCCTTCAAGGTCTCGCCGTCGTAAATCCGCATCTTGGAATAGATGCTGGAATTCTCGTGCTCCCGCAGGCGCGACAGGACCGAGAAGCGGGCCATCATCTGCAGCGTCGCCGGCGCGCAGGGGGCGGCCGACAGGTCGCTGCCCTGGATCAGCTTGTGATAGATGCTCTGCTCTTCGGTCACCCGCAGGCAGTACGGCACCTTGATCACGCAGATGCGGTCGATGAAGGCCTCGTTGTTCTTGTTGTTCTTGAAGCTCTGCCACTCCGCCTCGTTGGAGTGGGCCAGGATGATGCCCTGGAACGGCATGGCGCCGATATTCTCGGTGCCGACATAGTTGCCTTCCTGGGTCGCCGTCAGCAGCGGGTGCAGCATCTTGATCGGCGCCTTGAACATCTCGACGAATTCCAGGATGCCCTGGGTCGCGCGATTCAGGCCGCCGGAGAAGCTGTAGGCGTCCGGGTCGTTCTGGCTGAACATCTCCAGCTTGCGGATATCGACCTTGCCGACCAGGCTGGAGATGTCCTGGTTGTTCTCGTCACCCGGCTCGGTCTTGGAAACGCCGACCTGGCGCAGCTTGGACGGCATCAGCCGGACGACGCGGAACTTGGAGATGTCGCCGCCGAATTCGTCGAGCCGCTTGACCGCCCAGGGGCTCATCAGGCCGGTCAGGCGCCGGCGGGGGATGCCGAACTTGTCCTCCAGCACGGGGCCCATCTGCTCGGGGTCGAACAGGCCCAGAGGGCTTTCGAACAGCGGGCTGACCTCCTTGCCGGCCTTCAGCGCGTAGATCGGCTGATGCTCCATCAACGACTTCAGCCGTTCGGCGAGGGACGACTTGCCGCCGCCGACCGGGCCCAGCAGGTAGAGGATCTGCTTGCGCTCCTCCAACCCCTGCGCGGCATGCCGGAAGAAGCCGACGATGCGCTCGATCGTCTCCTCCATGCCGTAGAAGTCGCTGAAGGCGGGATAAACCTTGATCGTGCGGTTCATGAAGATACGGCCCAGGCGCGGGTCCTTGGCAGTATCCACGACCTCCGCCTCCCCGATGGCCGCGAGGAGGCGCTCCGCGGCGGTGGAGTAGATCAGAGGATCGCTCTTGCACGCTTCAAGGTACTCGACGAGGGTCATCTCGACTTCTTTGCGACCCTCGTAATTCTGTGCGTAGCGTGAAAACAGGTCGTCGGCCGGGAACATCGGTCACTCCTCTGTGAAAGGGTCTCCATTGATCCTGCAGCGCTCGACTGGCTTCATACGTCTACTTCTCCGCCAGGGCTGCCGCAGGCAACGAAAGTCGTCACTCCTCCCCGCCGATCCCTGAGGCTATCCTTTTCTGTATCGTTACTTCTCCGGACAAGAAAGTTCCCGGCAGCATAACGAAATAGCCTAGACCACGGACGGTTCGCGTTCATCGAATCTATATAGCTAGTCTCAAAGAGATTTCTAACGCGGTGCCATAATTGCACGCGCCGGCTTGGCGCAGCGGTTCGAGAGCCGGTTTTTCCAAAGAATGTTGCGTCAGCCACTCTGCCCCAAACATCCCCGCATGTTTGCCCCGGAATTGGACTATTCGATGGCAAGACGGAGTATACCGCACTGCGGTGATCTGAAGCAGCCTTATCGGCGGCTCGATCAAGGGCACCCCATCGCGAGGTGTACGTGTCAGGCGAAATCGGCCGTGGCCGGAACGGCGAACCCTCGGCGCGGCAGTCGGACGAAGTCGCCCGGCTGATGCTGTGACGGTCTGCGGTTCGTTGCTTCAAGCCGTTCCCCTTCCAGACACCCTGATGGTTAATCGTTACGTTAAGTGGCGTTTCGTTAACAAGGAGTTTCAAACACAAGCGGGCATTGGGGCAAGAGCGGATATGAGTGCACCGTTCCCACCCTGTGGAATGTGGGCAGGTTCACGAACGCGCACGGTTTCCCGAATGCGTCCGTACTCCAGCCTCCCCGTCATTTTCAGCCGATCGGCGCGGGAGCGGCACCACTTCGCGGGTGCCTTCAACCAGTATCTCCGTATGCGCTGTGATTTATCAAACACACCCAAGGCGTACTCGTTCCGCCTTGCGCGGCATCCGAAACCGCCGTCGAAGACGAATCTTGCAGTTCGATGACACCGACTCGATAGACCGGTCGGGTGACACCTTTTGGAACCGTGCAACCCCGCCGCCACGCCCCCTGTTGCAGGAATAAAACAGGAGGATGGAAATGGCCGATCCGACACCTAAGCCGGGGCAGGAACACGGGGATACACCCGGGACCGGCCGCGACAAGCCGCCGGGCGAACAGGAACAGACCGGCATCATCCCGGGCAAAGTACCGGGTTCGCCCACCGACCCGCGGGATCCCCGATTCCCCGGCAGTCAGCCGGACCTCGCCTGAGCGGGGCCCGGCTTAACCATCACGACTTCACCATCACGGTTTGACCTGAGCGGATTTCGCCGGAGCGATGATCACGCCCTCGTCGGCGCGCAATTCCACGGTGGCGCCGACGAGGGCGTCGGACCGGTCCAGATGCGTGGACAGGTGGATCCGTCCGTCGGCGAAGCGCTCGGGCAGAGCGATCCGGGCGGCCGTCGATCCGAGGTTCAGCGCGACGGCGAAGCGGTCGGTTCCCCAGATGCGCTGGTAGACCAGGAGGTCGCCCTCGGCGGAGACCGGCTCGAACGCGCCGGCCGCCAGGGCCGGCTCGCCCCGGCGGAGCGCGATCAGGGCGCGGCACAGGGAGAGCATCGACCTCCGGTCACCGGATTGCGCCTCCACGTTGACCTCGCTGAAGCTGTCGGAAACCGGAAGCCAGGGCTGGCCGGTGGTGAAGCCGGCATTGGGCGCGGCGCTCCACTGCATCGGCGTACGCTGCGGGTCCCGCCCCAATCCCCTGCCGGGCACGTTCTTCTCGAACGGGTCCCGGACCTGGTCGGGCCGTATAAGACCGTTCTCCATCCCCAGTTCGTCGCCGTAATAGAACGTCGGGGTTCCTCGAAGCGTCAGCAGCAGCATCACGGCGACACGCGCCTGGGCGGGGCCGACGCGGCTGGCGATCCGCGGCTTGTCGTGGTTGCCGAGGACCCAGTTGGGCCATCCCCCGGGCGGCAAGCCCCCTTCGTATTCGTTGATCAGCCCCTCCAGGGTCCGGGCATGCCACGGGGCATCGATCAATTGGAAATTGAACGGCATGTGCGCGCCGGTCAGGTCGGCGCCGTAATAGGCCATCAGCCGCTCCAGGGGCAGGTAGATCTCCCCGATCAGCACCCGGTCGTCGTACTCGTCGATCACGGCGCGCATCTCGCGCACCAGGTCCAGCACTTCGGGCCGGTCGGCGGTGTAGAGGGGGACGAGCTGATGGAACGGATCCATGCCCGGCTTCCAATCCGGCGATACCGGATTGTCCCGGAACTGGTCGTCCTTTATCAGATGCCAGATCACATCGACCCTGAAGCCGTCGACACCGCGCGCCATCCATGAGCGGAGCGCGTCGAACATCGCCGCGCGGACGGCGGGATTGCGCCAGTTGAGGTCCGGCTGCTCCTTCAGGAAAGCATGGTAGTAATACTGACCTGTCGCCGCGTCGTATTCCCAGGCGCTGCCGCCGAAATTGCTCAGCCAGTTGTTCGGCGGGCCGCCGTCGGGCGCCGGGTCGCGCCAGATGTACCAGTCGCGCTTCGCGGAGTCCCGGGAGCGCCTCGCCTCCTCGAACCAGGGGTGGCGGTCCGACGTGTGGTTCGGCACGAAGTCCAGGATCAGCCTCAGCCCGCGCCGGTGGACTTCGGTCACCAGCGCATCGAACTGCTCCTGGGTGCCGAAGATCGGGTCGACGCCGGTGAAATCGGCGACGTCGTACCCGAAGTCGGCCATCGGCGAGGGGAAGATCGGGGACAGCCAGACGGCATCGACGCCCAGTTCAACCAGATGGTCCAGGCGACCCATGATGCCCGGCAGATCGCCGATGCCGTCGCCATCGCTGTCCTGGAACGATCGTGGATAAATCTGATAGACGATGCCGTGCTGCCACCAGGCCGTGCCGGTCTTGTGCATGGCTTAATACCTTTTCCGATACCTGCGGTTCGCGGGAGAAACGCGCGTATCCGGCAAACGGCTCCAACCGTTCCGTCTCTAGTGTTCCGGCCTAGACATTTGATTCGATGCGTTGGGCCGCGGCCCAACGCATCGCAAGACATGAAGTAGGGGAATCATTCGTTCCTGCGGAAACACTAATGGATCATGATGCCGTCCGGAACGGCCGAGCTTGTCGGCATGTCGCGGCAAGGCAGCATCAGGCCCCGTTCGGCGAAGGCCCCGGCGAGGCGCATCGCCCCTTCCAGCAGGCCGTCGGGATGGGCGATGCCGGACAGCGACTGCGCCGCGGTCCGGGCCAGCAGCCCGTCTCCCCGCTGGCAGGCGCCGAGGAGGACCAGCAGCAGGGCCTCGTCGTCGCCGACGCAACGGCAGCAGGGCTGGTGGTGGGTGATGGTCCGCCGCGCAGTCCGGCGCAGCGCCTCGATCATCTCGGCCAGCGCCGCCGCCGCCTCGCGCGCGACCGGCTCGCCGCACCGCCGCCGCAGCCCGCGCCAGACCGTCTCCCACTGTTCCGGCGCCTGATGGCGCACGCCCAGCACCCAGCGGCGGAACGCCCACACGATCAGGGATTCGGCATCCTCCTGCTCCGGGATGAAATCGAGGTCCGGCATGCTGGCGGTCGATCGATCGAGCATCTGGTACGACATGGGGCCTCTCTGAAAGTGATAATCACTCGCATCATTCATCCATGAATACTCCTGTTGAGAGTCATTCGCAACATGTCTGGAGGGCATAGGCGCGACAGAGTGGCGCAGGAGCCCCGCCCAACCCGCACCCGGCCCAACGAATTAACCTTAAATTCGCGAAATGGACCGATAGATACGGAAAGAAGGCAAAATCAAGAACCCCCGCCGAGGATGGCAACCATGTTCTCCGGAATGAGCATAAGGCGAAAGATCCTCCTGATCGTCGGAGTCGGCCTGGTGGGACTGCTGACCGTCGCCGCCGCGGCCCTTGGCACCCTGAGAAGCCAGATGTTCGCGGACCGGCAGGTCCAGACGCGTCATCTGGTGGAGGTCGCCGTCGCCCAGATCGATCATCATGCCAAGCTCGCCGCGGCAGGATCCATGACGCTGGATGCCGCGAAGGCGGCGGCCCTGGCCGGCATCACCGCCCTGCGATATGCGGACGGGGAGTATTTCTTCGTCCTCGACCCGTCCGGCACGGTCATCGCGCACGGCACCAGCCCCCAGCTGGTCGGCAGGAACCTGCGGGACACCAGGGACGCCAACGGGTTCGCTTTCGTCGGCGAGATGACCCGGCGCGCGATCGCCGACGGTTCGGCCATCGTCAGCTATGTCTGGCCGAAGGCGGGATCGACGGAGCCGCAGCCGAAGATCGGCTACTCCAGCCACTACAAGCCGTGGGACTGGGTCGTCGGCTCGGGGCTCTACGTGGACGACGCCGAGACCGCCTTCCTCTGGATCGGCCTTGAACTGGGAGCGGTCTGCCTCGCCATCCTGGCCGTCCAGGGACTTATCGCGGCGGCCCTGGCCCGCGCCATCGTCCGCCCGATCCCGGTCATGCAGGACTCCATATCGGCCGCGCGGACGGGCGATCTGTCGCGGACGGTCGGCATCGACACCGGCGACGAGATCGGCGCCATGGCGCGGGACTTCAACCATCTGCTGGAGAGTCTGAAGGACAGCCTGGGACAGGTCGGCGAAGCCAGCGGCTCGGTCTCCGCCGCGTCGGTCGAACTCACCGCTTCCGCGGAGGAGATGAGCCGGAACGCGGAAACCATGAACGGCCACGCCGACCAGATCAACAGCGCCGTGGTCGGCGTGGTCGGCGCCGTCGGCGACCTGACCTCGATCGCCGAGGAGCTGGCGACCAGCGCCGACGGCGTGGCGACCGCGTCGGAGGAGATGACGGCCTCTATCCGGGAAGTGGCGCGCCATGCCGCGGCCAGCTCCGATGTCGCCCACAAGGCCTCGGCCGCCGCCGACCAGGCGCGTGCGACCCTGCGGGGAGCCGAGCAGGCGATCAGGTCGGCGGTCGACAACATCCGCCAGCTCTCCCAGAACAGCACGGAGATCGGCGAGGTCATCCAGGTGATCTCGGACATCGCCGAGCAGACCAACCTGCTGGCCCTGAACGCCACGATCGAGGCGGCGCGCGCCGGGGAGGCGGGCAAGGGTTTCGCCGTGGTCGCGACCGAGGTCAAGAACCTGGCGACCCAGAGCGCCCGGGCCGCGGAGCAGATCGCCGAGCGGATCACGGCGACGCAGGACCAGACGGAGCGGTCGGTCACCTCGATCGACCAGGTCGCCGACGCCATGGCCAGGGTCTCCGGATCGATCGGCGCGATCCACGAGGTCATCTCCCAGATCGACCGGATCGCCGGCTCGATCGCGGCCGAGGTGGACCAGCAGAGCGCCACCACCAGCGAGATCGGGCGCAATGTCGGGCAGGTCGCGACCTCGGCCAAGGCGGTCGCGTCGGACACCAGCCAGACGGCGATGGAAGCCCAACTGGTTAGCGAGGCGGTCCGCACGATGGTCGCCATCGCGCAGAGCACCGCGGCCGGCGCTACCGAGACATCGAGCGCCGCCGCGGAACTCAGCCGGCTGGCGCACCAGCTCGACCAGCTCGTCGGGCGCTACAAGCTGAGCGCCTGATTTCCTCCCCTGGCCCGCCCCCCCCTGGCCCGCGGCGTAATGTCCCGCTATGGTCCTTCCTTCCGACATAACGACACAGGAAGGGAAGATAACCATGGCGGGAACCATCGCGGCGCGCCTGAAGGAACTGGGCATCGACCTGCCGAAAGTCGCGGCTCCGGCGGGGGCCTACGTGCCCTATACCCTGTCCGGCAAGATGCTGTTCGTCTCCGGCCAGATCCCCATGCGCGACGGCGCGCTGACCCACAAGGGCAAGGTCGGCACCGACCTGTCGGTCGAGGACGGCCATGCCTGCGCCCGAGTCTGCGCGCTCAACATCCTGGCCCAGGTGGATGCTGCCTGCGGCGGCGACCTCGACAAGGTGGCGCGATGCCTCAAGCTGGGCGGCTTCGTCAATTGCGGCCCCGATTTCAACGACCATCCCAAGGTGATCAACGGCGCGTCGGAGCTGATGCTGGAGGTCTTCGGCGAAGCGGGAAAGCACGCCCGGTTCGCGGTCGGAGCCCCGTCGCTGCCGCTGGGATGCTCGGTGGAGGTCGAGGCGGTCTTCGAACTGAAGTGAGCGTCTTGCGCCGCAGCGCGAAACGTCTAATTCTCTGGTCATGCCAGACGGAAACGACAGCATCACGGTCAAGGTGATACCGGGTATCGGCGCGGTGGACGCCGCCGCCTGGGATGCCTGTGCCGGCGCGGAGAACCCGTTCCTCAGCCACGCCTTCCTCGGGGCGCTCGAAGACAGCGGGTCCTGCCGCGCCGCGACCGGCTGGCAGCCCCAGCATCTGGTGCTCGAAAGCCCGGACGGCGGGATCTGGGGAGCTGTCCCGCTATACCTGAAAAGCCACTCCTACGGCGAATACGTGTTCGACCACGCCTGGGCGAACGCCTACGAGCGGGCGGGCGGCAGCTATTATCCCAAGCTCCAGGCCGCCGTCCCATTCACGCCGGTGACCGGGCCGCGGCTGCTGGTCCACCCGGAGGCGCCGGACGGAGTGGCGCCGGCCCTGATCTCCACCATGGAGCAGCTGGGCCTCCGTCACGCGGTTTCCTCGATCCACGTCACCTTCCCGACCGAATCGGATTGGAACCGCTTCGGCGAGGCCGGCTGGCTCCAGCGGATCGGGCAGCAGTACCACTGGGAGAACCGCGGCTACGGCAGCTTCGACGATTTCCTGGGCGAGCTGAACTCCCGCAAGCGCAAGTCGATCCGCAAGGAGCGGCGGGAAGTGGCGGAAACCGGCGTGAAGATCCACGCCCTGACCGGTCCCGACCTGCGCCAGGAGCACTGGGACGTCTTCTACAAGTTCTACATGGACACCAGCGACCGGAAATGGGGCAGCGCCTACCTGAACCGGAAGTTCTTCCTCCAGCTCGGCGAAACCATGGCCGACCGTGTCGTGCTGATCCTGGTCGAGGACGACGGCGACTGGGTCGCGGGCGCCCTGAACCTGCTCGGCAGCGACACGCTCTACGGCCGCAACTGGGGCTGCCTCGCGACCTACAAGCACCTGCATTTCGAGGCGTGCTACTACCGAGCCATCGATTTCGCGATCGAGCGCGGGCTGAAGCGGGTCGAGGCCGGCGCCCAGGGCCAGCACAAGATCCAGCGCGGCTATCTGCCGACCCCGACATACAGCGCCCACTGGATTCGCGACCCGGGCTTCCGCGCCGCTATCGCCGACTATCTCAGGCGCGAGCGGCCCGCCGTGGAGAGCGAGATCGCGATCCTGATGCAGGACAGCCCGTTCCGGCAGGAGAACGGTTGCGGCTGACCCGCATCAGGCTGCGTTCCAGCGGTCCAGGACGGCTTCCACGTCGAGCTGCCGCAGGGCCGGCCGGACCGGCGGCGGGTCGCCGTCGACCCGCAGACCGAACAGGGTCTCCACCAGGGGCTCGGCGTCCCCTGAAACCCTCACCTGCCCGCGCGCGGCGACGTGGGGATGGGCGGGAACGTCGGACAGCTCCGCCACCGTCTCGAAGCAGCAATCCACATCGGCGAATAGCGCTTCCCAGCGGGCCAGCGGCTCGGCCGCGACCGCGCCGGCCACCTCCCGGATCAGGTCCCGCTGCGGCATCGGTTCGAACTGCCGCGGGGTCCAGTCGGGTCGGCCCAGGGTGGCGCAGAAAGCCGCCCAGAACTTTCCCTCGATGGCGCCCAGGCTGACGAAGCGGCCGTCCGCCGTCCTGTAGACCTGGTAGCAGGCAGCGCCTCCCGTCAGCAGGTCGCCGGCCGGCCGGGGAGGTGCTCCGCGCCGGGCCAGGGTGAGCGGCCAGGACTGCCACCCCAACACGGTCTCCATCAGGCTGACGTCCAGGAAAGCCCCCTGCCCGGTCCTGCTCCGCCGGAACAGGGCGGCCGACACCGCGGCGACCGTCTGGACGGCGGCGGCATGGTCGGCCACCGGCGGATGGGCCATCGCCGGCACGCCCGCCATTCCCGAAGACGCCAGGCCGCCGCCCAGCGCCATGTAATTGATGTCGTGGCCGGCGCGCAGCCGATAAGGGCCGTCCTGCCCCCAGCCGGACAGCGCGGCATGGACAAGACCCGGGTTCAACTCCCCGAGTCGCGCGCGCGGAAGCCCGAGCCGGTCCAGCGTGCCCGGCCGATAACTCTCGATCAGCACGTCGGCGGCCCGAACCAGGGACTCGAACGACGCCCGGCCCCCGGCCGACTTCAGGTCGAGCAGGACGACGGTCTTGCCGGCATTCACCAGCTTGTAGGCGGGCGCCAGCCCGTCCGAGTCGATCGCGCCGAGCCGCCGCATCGGATCGCCAGACGGCGGCTCGACCTTGATCGCGTCGGCGCCCATGTCCGCCAGCATCTGGGCGGCGAACGGACCCGGCAGGTACTGGCTGAGATCGAGGACGCGGATGCCGTCGAGGAGCCCGCCCGTCATACCGCGCCGGTCCCGAACTTCAGCAGTCCGGGCGCCTTGTCGATGATCTCTTCCAGGATCGCCTCCGCCGTGTCGAGGTCGTTGGCGAGGCCTGTGCTCAGCCGGTTGACATAGTCGGGCCGCCGCAGCTTCTCGCGCGCCTCGTACAGGCTGTGCAACTCGGCGATGAAGATCTCGCGGGCGCCCAGTGGGAGGATGGTGTTGGCCGACAGGACGAAGAAGAAGCGCATGCTGGCCTTGATCAGCAGGGCCAGCATCAGGATGTCCATCCGCTCGAACTCGGTCTTCAGGTCGTCGACCCGGCCGTCGGCGACATGCTTCAGGCGCCCCTCTATCAGGATGCAGAGAGCCTTGAACTCTCCGACTTTCTCCCGGAAATGGCGGTATGCGACAAAGCTGTTGTTGGCTGCCTCGCGCTGCGCCTCCGCGGCGAGCTTCGCGGCTTCGCGGGCCTGCCGCTCGAGCGCATGCAGCAGGCCTTCCACTTCGCTGCGCTTGTAGGTGCGTTGAACCAAGGGACGATTTCCGACAGACGGACCGAGGCAACCCTATAGCATGGCGGTGAAAAATCGTCATGCGTCATGTCGGACAGCGGAAGCGCGGGCTGGACTCCCGACAGGCTCGTCCTCCAGAGGTTTGCGCCTTACATCTATAACTAATCTTTAAATAAATTGATTTTTGAAGATCATGTTCTGATTATGCTTCCAAGCAGCATGTATTCGGAGCAACGAGATGGTCTTCTCCGGACTATCGTATTCACCCTTGTCTTCGGATTTTCTGATTACCAGGGCCAGGCGTCTGACCTGGGGCTTCGTGGCCGTCCAATGTCTGCTGTGCATTGTTGCCGTCAAAGCGGTGGCCGACCTGCTGTCGTTTGTCATGCTGCTTGCCGCAGCCGGCATCGTGCTGGACTCGCCGGCAATAGCGGAACTGATGAAGACTCCCGAGGGACAGCAGGAATTCTGGGCCTACCTGATCAACAATTCGGTCGCTCTGCGGGCTGAATGGAATCTCGACTGGCCGCTTTTCCTGATCACCATGACGGGCATCTGCGCGATCTGGGTTCTCAGCCGCAAGCGGCGCAAGCCCATGGCCGGTAAGCCGCTGTCCACGCTGTACCCGGACCTGCCCCTCCCCGACAATCTGCGGGACCGGAAGATAGTTCTGTCAGACCAAAGCGTCGTCACCCGCGATACCATCTTCGTCAGCATGCCTATCGCCCGCTTGGCCAGGACCAACGTCGAGCATTTCTTCTTCTTCCTTCAGCATGAATGGTTCCACCACAGGACGGGCGACGCCGCGTTGGTTCCCTTCGCAACCTATCTCGGCAAGGTGAGCGCGGTCTTCCTGTCAGCATATCTCGGCGGGCTGGTCATCCCGTTCCTCATTCCGTTGAATTGGCTCGATGAGCTTCCCGTCATGAAGATCCTGGCCGTGATCCTGATCGCCGTACTGGGCTTCTCGGCAACCTATCGCCTCTTCAAGTACGATACCGGACGGTTCCAGTATCTGAAGGAACAGCTGGCCGATGGTTTCGCGGCCACCAGGACCGGCGTGGTTCCCTCGACCCTGTTCCTGGACGAGACCCCCAGCCGGGCATCGCCTTTCCTCGATTCCACGCCTGCGGCGGCGGAGCGGCGCGATTTCCTGGCGCATGGCCGGACCGACCAGCCGGTGGCGCTGCTTTCGATCCTGATCTGCAAGTGGGCCATGGTCCGGACGGTGGCTTTGATCGTCGCCGCCAATCCGATCCTGGCGATCCCCGGCGTGATCCTCATCGACTGCATGCTGTTGCCGGCCCTTGCGCCGATCGTCCTGTCCGCCTGGCGTCTCCGGGCGGAGAGGTTTTCGGCGGTCTCCCGGTGGGCGCCCGCTTTGGCGGCCCTGCTGCTTCTGGCCGGCTTCCCGATGTGGCTGGCCTTCATCCTGAACAGTCTTCCGACGGGCGTGCCCGACAGCTCGACCTGGACGGCGGCCCATTTCCTGCTGGCGCTGCCGACCCTGCCTACGCTGGTCCTGATCGTCTTCGTCGCGGGACTCGCCGGGAGACGCTTCCGGAGCGGCAAGCCATGATCCGCAACCGAACGATCGGCATCGTCCGATGGCTCGGGCGACAACTATCCATAGCGGTCCTGCTCTTGGCATCGTTCTGCGTGCTCGTGACGATCGGCGGGACTATCGTCGCCTGGCAGGCTCCGCATACCTTGGACGCGGCGGGCGGACTGGTGGCGTTCTGCCTGACCGTCGCCAGCGCCTACAACGTCTTTGCCTGGAAAGACCGGGGCAGTCAGCATTTCAGGCTCTTGCGGCTCAGCGTGACGGCCGAGGGCGGGCTGTTGGCCGTTAGCGCCTTCCCGGTCTCCTATCTGTTCCGCGTCGTAGATCTGGCGATGGCCCGGACTTCGAGCGGCGACTTTTCTTCAGATGGGCTGAAGGGCGTGCTGGGCACCATGCTGACCGATCCGCCGGACGGCGTCATGGCGCGGGCCGGAATGGATGCGCTCGCCCTGTCGTTGCCTCTGCTCTGCATCTACGCCGCGCGCTTGTGGCAGGTGCGGCTCGACTCCGAACAACTTGGACAAGGATAGGTCCCATGCCCGACCTGACACGAGACCTCGCCTTCGACGTGATCGAAGCCATCGCTCCCGAAGAGCGCGGCATGCTTGACGCCTTCTATGAGATCCTGATCGGCGGAGTCGCCGGCGCGGCGGCGGGCGACATCGAATCGCCCGGGTTCGGCCAGATCGGGGCCGGGCTCGACAACGACATCTGCCGTCAGGTCGTGACCGTCAGCCACATCCTGACCCGGACCGTCCGGACCCGCGATCCGCAGGCTGCCGCGGCCCTGGCGCTCGAAGAACTCTGGAAGCGGTGGTGCCGTCTCGAAGACTGGCTGGAGGATTGCGGCGGCTCCCCCGCGCTGGTCCGATCCTTCCAGGAAGCGCTGCTGCGCCGGGGGCGGCCACGACCGACGAAGCGGTCTTCGTCTCGACCGCGATGCGCCTGTTCGGCCTTCCGGACCCGGATCTGGACGATCCCGACAACGTCCTCGCGCGGGCCCTGCGGTTCGACCCCGCGCTCCCGACCAGCGCCTGAGCTGAGCGACCGGTGCCGACATGAAGCAGCCCCGCCCTGAAATCCGCGAAGATCAAGCCGTGAAATGGGCTTACGCGCTGGCTTGCGCAGCCACCGGCGTCGCGCGCGACAACCGTGCCCGGGTGGTCGAACTGTCGGCGCGCAAGGAGGAACTCCAGAAGAAATGGTCCCAGACCGCCATCGATTCCACCGTCACGCTGCTGAACCTGCCGAACGCCGGCCGGACCGCCGGCTTCTGCCGGATCATGGGCGTCAAGCCGGCCTTCTCCTCGGTGGTCGCGCTGGAAGCCTTCGCGCGCATCTCCCAGGGACTTGAGGTCGCGGAAAGGCAGCGCCTGGACGGGACGATGCTGGCCTTCGCCGGAGCCATGATGGTTTACCATGTCGCCCAGGTCTGGCAGGCACTTTCCACGAATACCGACAACGAGCCGACGATGCAGCGGCTGGGCCTGGGGACGGCCTCCGCCGAACTCGTCTACAAGCTGGTCTGGAAGACCGAAACGGATTGGCTCCTCCGCACCCTGCTGGGTCTCGGCCGGCTCCCCGACCCACCGGAGGCGGTGGACCGCAGGGGCATCAGCGCCGTGCGGACCCATGCCGAACTCCGCGCCGCGTCCAGGCAATCCACCCTGCCCAGGAGGTTGGCGGAACTGGAAAGCCTGAGCGCCGACTGCTGGCACTTCCTGATATCGGCACGCAAATGGACGACGGCGAACATCGACCTGGTTCCCGCCGCCCTGTGCTGATCGCGGGGCACCCGGAAGCGCCTGCCGTGCCCCATGAAAGGAAATCGGCGCGCACCGAAGTGCGCGCCGATACCTGGCTTTCGAGACCGGCCGGGACCGGCAGGCGTCATCCCACCATCTCGGGAACCTTCTCCTCCTCGTTGTCCGTCGGAGGCGGATCGGGATAGGTGAAGGTCAGCTTGTCGTCCACCACGGTCACCTTGACGGTGCCGCCCTTGGCGAGCTTGCCGAACAGCAGTTCCTCGGCCAACGGCTTCTTGATGTTCTCCTGGATCACGCGGCCGAGCGGCCGGGCGCCATAGAGAGGATCGTAGCCCTTCTTGCCGAGCCACTCCCGGGCCTCGTCGGTCAGCTCGATCGTCACGCCGCGGTCCGTGAGCTGGGCCTCCAGCTGGATGACGAACTTGTCGACGACCAGGCTGATGACCTCCGGCGACAGCGCGGAGAACGGGATGATGGCGTCCAGCCGGTTGCGGAACTCCGGCGTGAACATCCGGTTGATCGCCTCCATGTCCTCGCCGACCCGGGCCGACCGCTCGAACCCGATCGCCGGCTTCGCCATGTCGGAGGCGCCCGCGTTCGTGGTCATGATCAGGATCACGTTGCGGAAATCGACCGTCTTGCCGTTGTGATCGGTCAGCTTGCCGTGGTCCATCACCTGCAGCAGGATGTTGAACAGGTCCGGGTGGGCCTTCTCGATCTCGTCGAGCAGCAGGACCGCGTGCGGATGCTGGTCGATCGCGTCGGTCAGCAGGCCGCCCTGGTCGAACCCGACATAGCCGGGAGGCGCGCCGATCAGGCGCGACACGGTATGCCGCTCCATGTACTCGGACATGTCGAACCGGATCAGCTCGATCCCCAGCGTCATGCTGAGCTGGCGAGCCGCCTCGGTCTTGCCGACGCCGGTCGGGCCGCTGAACAGGTAGTTGCCGATCGGCTTCTCCGGATCGCGCAGGCCGGCACGGGCCAGCTTGATCGCCGAGGACAGGGCCTCGATCGCCTTGTCCTGGCCGAACACCATGGTGCGCAGGTCGCGCTCCAGGTTCAGCAGCACCTCGCGGTCGTCGCGCGACACGCTCTTGGGCGGGATCCGGGCGATCTTGGCGACCACCGCCTCGACGTCCTTGACCGAGATGGTCTTCTTGCGCCGCGACTCCGGCACCAGCATCTGGGCGGCGCCCACCTCGTCGATGATATCGATGGCCTTGTCCGGCAGCTTGCGGTCGCCGATGTAGCGCGCCGACAGTTCGACCGCCGAACGGATCGCCTCGTTGGTGTAGCGGATCCGGTGGTACTTCTCGTAGTACGGCTTCAGGCCCCGCAGGATCTTGACCGCGTCCTCGATCGACGGCTCGTTGACGTCGATCTTCTGGAAGCGCCGGACCAGCGCCCGGTCCTTCTCGAAGTAGTTGCGGTATTCCTTGTAGGTCGTCGAACCGACGCACCGCAGCGCGCCGCTGGCAAGCGCCGGCTTCAGCAGGTTGGACGCGTCCATCGCACCACCCGAGGTCGCACCGGCACCGATCACGGTGTGGATCTCGTCGATGAAGAGGATGGCGCCTTCCATCGCCTCGAGTTCGGACAGGACCGCCTTCAGCCGCTCCTCGAAGTCGCCGCGGTACCGGGTGCCGGCCAGCAGCGATCCCATGTCGAGCGAGAAGATGGTCGCGTTCTCCAAAACGTCCGGGACTTCGCCATGGACGATCCGGCGGGCCAGGCCCTCGGCGATGGCGGTCTTGCCGACGCCGGGATCACCCACGTAAAGCGGGTTGTTCTTGGAGCGGCGGCACAGGATCTGGATGGTCCGCTCGACCTCCTGCTCCCGCCCGATCAGCGGATCGATCTTCCCGCTGGCCGCCTTCTTGTTGAGGTTGACACAATATGCCTCGAGAGCTTCAGTGCCTTTCTTCACGACCTTCTCCGCCGCAGCGTCGTCGTCAGCTCCTGATACCCGCTTCGTTTCGTTGCGGCCCGGCGCCTTCGCGATCCCGTGAGAAATATAGTTCACCGCGTCGAACCGGGTCATTTCCTGCTCCTGCAGGTAATAGACCGCATGGCTCTCGCGTTCAGAGAACAGCGCCACCAGCACATTCGCTCCCGTCACTTCTTCGCGACCGGAACTTTGTACGTGGATCGCCGCCCGCTGCAGCACCCGCTGGAAGCCGGCAGTCGGCTTCGCGTCCTCGGGACGGTTTGTGATCAGATTCGAAAGCTCGTTGTCGAGGTACTCGCCAAGCTCCGAGCGCAGCTTGTCGAGGTTCACGCCGCACGCCCGCAGGACGGCTACCGCATCCTGGTCTTCCGTGAGCGCGAGCAGGAGATGCTCAAGCGTGGCGTATTCGTGACGGCGCTCGTTGGCGTAGGCTAAGGCTCGGTGCAGCGATTGCTCGAGATTACGCGAGAGCATGCCGGGCTAATCCTTCTCCAGGGTGCATTGCAAAGGATGCTGGTGTTGGCGGGCAAAGTCCATCACCTGGGTGACCTTCGTTTCGGCTACCTCGTAGGTGAAAACTCCGCAGATGCCGACGCCACGCCGATGCACGTGCAACATGATGCGCGTGGCTTCCTCGCGGTTCTTGTTGAAGAATCGCTCCAACACCAGAACGACGAACTCCATCGGAGTATAGTCGTCGTTCAGCATTAGAACTTTGTACATAGAGGGTTTCTTCGTCTTGGGCTTGGCCTTGACGACCACTCCCGTCACGGTCCCCTCGTCCCCGTGCTTGTCGCTGTCGGCCATGGGCAAATTTAGCAATCATCGCGATGGACATCCTCCGACAATCATATGAGATTTCCGGACGCGCTTGGAAGAGGCGTCTTGCGCCAAATCCACATCGGGGGGAAGGATTCCTGAGAATTGTTCCCAAGGACCCGACCTCGCGCAATAATCGAAATGCCCTGGCCCTCGAAACAGGTCCGACGGACCGGCCGTTCCGAACGCGAACGGCCCGGCGGTCACTCTGGACCGCCGGGCCGTTCACGTTTCGACTCCGCGGGATGCGGCGCGCCGCCGAAGCTTGGCGCCGTTCCGAAACTTTTCCCGGGTTACGCCGCCAGCGGCTTGCCCAGCTTCTCGATGGTGGCGTTGAGGCGGGCGTTGATCGGCTGGAACGCCTCGTTGGCGACCTTGACCGACAGCTCCGACATCTTGGCGCTTTCGGCCAGCGCGGTGTCGAGCGTGGACTTGGTGTAGCTGGACTGCAGGTCGACCAGGTCGCGGACGGTCTTGACGCCCAGTGCGGCCTTGCCGGCGGCGGCGCCGCTCTCCAGGGAGGACTGGGAGTAGGCCAGCGTGCGCTTGCTCAGCTCCTCGAAACCCTTCGCGAGGACGGTGCCCGCCTGGATCAGGGCATCGACGTTCGCCTTGCTGAAGGTGGTGTATTCCTCGTAACCCTTGGCGATCTGCGCGGATGCCTTCTCGAACTGCTCCTTGGAGACGGTCGCGAACTGCTCGTAGGTCGGGGTCGTGGCCATTTGGACTTCCTTTCGGTTGGTCGCCGCCACCGACTCCATCGGGCCGCCACCGACTCCATCGGAGGGTCGCGGCAAGGTTTCGTGTATGCTTGCGTCAGGCTTCCGAACTTTCATGCTGCACTGCAGCAATGCCCTTACTATAGGCATTTTCAGGACGGCGTCAACGGTTTTGTTGCAGTGCACAATAACACTGCCGGAACCCGCCGCGGTCTCGTTAATGGGGTATTCACCAAGACCCGGCATGGTCGGTCGCCGGTCGGGAACCGCGCTTGTGGCGGAACCTGCGGCGTGACAGGATGTGTCGCCTCTTCGCCTTTGGATTTACCGGAAATGACCTATTGCCTCGGCATCAAGACCCGCGATGGCCTGATCGGCCTGTCCGATGGGCGCATCACCAGCGGCTCCCAGCTTTCGGCGGCCCGCAAGGTCACGATCATGGGGTCGGGAGGCCATCGCTTCTTCATCATGAATTCGGGCCTGCGCAGCGTCCGCGACAAGACGCTGGCGTATCTGCGCCGCGACATGTCCAAGCGTCCGACCGAGACATTCTCCAGCATGCTCGACGCGGTCGGCGCCTTCACCGCCTGTCTGCGGCAAGTCGCCGCGGAGGACAAGGAGGCCCTGGAGGCCAGCAAGCTGCACTTCAACCTTCACGCGATCATCGGCGGCCGGCTGTCCGACGACCGCGAGCCGACCATGTTCCTGGTCTATCCCGAAGGCAACTGGATAGAGGTGGACGAGCGCACGCCCTACCTCTCGATCGGGGCGACCGCCTACGGCAAGCCGATCCTGGACCGGGCGCTTCGTTACGACACGTCCATGCAGACGGCGCTGAAACTGGCGTACCTGTCGTTCGACTCGACCCGCTTCAGCTCGGCCGACGTCGGGTTCCCGATCGACATGGTGACGATGACCAACAGCGACAGCAACTGGCGCCAGGCCCAGTTCGACTATGACGACCTGGTCGACCAGCGGCAGTGGTGGAACCGCAACCTGACCGACCTGGCCCAGCGCATGCCGGACGGCCCCTGGATCGACAAGCTGATGCCCGCCCCTCAGCCGACGCTGGCGGTGGTCGGCGGCGACGACCGGGAATAGCCTCCCGGGGGGCCGAGGCGGCGCCCCGGGGCCGGTCGAGCACAAGCTCGCCCTTCCGCCGAGTTATCGAAGCAGCCCCGACAACGCTTCCGCCGCGGTCCGTCCGTCGATGATTTCAAGCCGCTCGGCTGGGTTGGAGAAGGCGGTGAGAAAATAGGCGCCGTCGTGACAGCCGCTGGCCAGCCAGAGCACCCCGCCCGGTCGCGTCCGGAACCCCCGCAGCGGCGTGTCGAACACGCCGCTGTCGGCGAGGCTTCGGGTCAGCCAGTCGAACTGTTCGGGCGACAGCCGGATGCGGGAGGCGGCGCTTTCGCCGTTGCCCAGGGCTTCTTCCGGCTGGCGGCGCGACAGGTCGGCCGCCGGGATCTCGCGCGCTTCCACCACGGCTCCGCCGCGCTGGCCGGAGCGCATGTCGTCGCCCTCCCCATGCACCTCGTAGGTCCTGAGCTGCGCGCTGGCCTGGGCGTTGTAGATCAGACGGTAGCGGTCGGGAGCCTCGACGGAGCACTGGGCCCGCAGATCCTCCCCGTTCACGTAGCTGAACCAGGTGAGCTTTCGTGCGCCGTCATCCCCGTCCGGGCCGAACGAGGCGCATCCGGTCAGGACATGACCGAACAGGACGAGGGCCGCGGCGGCCGGACCGAACGGAGGCAGGCGCATACCGGACAATATACCACCGCCTGCGGAGAGGGACGATAGCGGCACCCGACAATCTTCCGGTGCGCCACCGCCTCATCCTTTTGGGATCGGGTTCGGGACTCCGCCGAGACTACCGCTTGATGAAAGGACGGTAGACATTGATTCGACACGAACTTACCATCCGGCGAAAGGTTTGTTCAGAAGGTGTATTGGGGGCTCCGCCGTGTCAAATCAGTCCCGCCGACCGGGCTTTCTCACCCTGCTCGTCCTGGCCCTGTCGTTCTTCCTCATCGGCCCCCTGGCGGACCCGGCACTGGCGCAATCGAGATATGCCTCCATCGTGATCGATGCCGGGAACGGGGAGGTCCTGTACCGGGCCAATGCCGACGACCCCAAGTATCCGGCGTCGCTGACCAAGATGATGACCCTCTACCTGACCTTCGAGGCGCTGGAGAAGAAGCGCATCAAGCTCGGGCAGAGCCTGACGGTGTCCCGCAAGGCGGCGTCGCAGCCGCCGACCAAGCTGGACCTCAAGCCCGGCCAGCGGATCAAGGTCGAGCATGCGATCCTGGCGCTGGTGACCAAGTCGGCAAACGATGCCGCCATGGTGCTGGCCGAGGGGATCGGCGGTTCGGAAAGTCGGTTCGCCACCATGATGAACCAGAAGGCACGCCGGCTCGGCATGATGCAGACGAGGTTCCGCAACCCTCACGGTCTGCCGGACGAGCGGCAGGTCTCGACCGCGCGCGACCTCGCGACCCTGGCTTCCGCCCTGATCCGCGACCATCCCAAGTACTATCCCTATTTCAGCCGGGCCAGCTTCACCTATCGCGGCGTGGAGCATCCCAACCATAACCGCCTGATGGGCGCGTACCAGGGCATGGATGGGCTGAAGACCGGCTATATCCGGGCATCGGGCTTCAATCTCGCAGCATCGGCGGTGCGCCAGGACCGGCGCCTGATCGCGGTGGTGATGGGGGGCGATACGCCGGCATGGCGCGACGCCCATCTGGCGGAACTGCTCGACCAGGGCTTCGCCACGCCGCGCACGCCGGCGCCGCTGGTGGCTTCGCTCCGCGCGCCCGCCATGCCGAACCGCAAGCCGGACACCGCCGGCGGCAACGTGGAGGTCGCCAGCCTGGAGGAGGTCGTCGACAGTTCCGACCTCGCGACGCTGGCCGCCACCGTGAGCCCGCCGCTCGGCGCGGCCGGCAGCGCGGTCGTGGCCGAGACCGCCGTCTGGGGCGTGCAGGTCGGCGCCTTCAGCGACGCCGGCGCGGGCCGCAAGGCGCTCGACACGGTGAGCCGCCGCCTGCCCTCGTTGCTCGCCCAGGCCTATCCGCAGATGATCCAGGTGACGACGGGATCCGGCCGCCTGTTCCGCGCCCGCCTTATGGGCCTGGACGAAACCACAGCGCGGAACGTCTGCGCCAGCCTGGAGCGGGCCGGCGACGACTGCATCATGGTGGCGCCCCAGGGGCTGTGACAGTCCCCGCTCGATGTTCTGCGATGCGTTGGGCCACGGCCCGACGCTTGGAGCAAAATGTCTCGGCCGGAAGACTAGTGGTCCTGCACAGTGTTTTTGATGACGTTCGGCGGAGCGGAGTGCCGTAGGTCGGCCTTCGCCCGTCAGGGCGAACGACGACGCCCTGCGTCAACGCTCCGGCCACGCTGTCGGCGTCGGCCTTCGGCCGAGGCCGACCTACGATAAATCAATCAAAACCACTGTGCCGAGCCACTAGTCCAGCTCACCCGCCAGCACGGCGCCGCGGGACGCCATGGCGTACAAGCCCATATGGTGGGTCTCGGCCTGGGGATGGGCCGCAGTGTCGGGCAGGCCCAAGTCTCGGGCGACGGCGAGGGGCAGGTCGTAGGTGGCGCATCCGGGCTCGTAGACCACGATGTCCTCCAGATCCCCGGCCATGCCGTGGTTACGCGCCGACAGAAGGGTCAGCACGAAATCCATCACGCAGATGTCGGTGCAGATGCCGACCGCCAGCACCGCCTTCAGCCGGTTCCCCGTGATCCAGTCCAGCAGGCGGTTGCGGCCGTCCGGCTCGATCGCGCCGACGAAACCGTTGATGCAGTCCTTCCGGATCAGCGTGGCACTGGGAGAATCGGCAAGCCACTCCAGTTCGCCCACCAAGTTCTCCTGGCCGGTGCCGATCTCGCAATGGGGCGGATAGGGCGGCTCGGGCTTGCCGGGGACATGGGTGTCGAGGAAGGCCAGGGTCGGCCATCCCGCCGCCTCGAACCGGCGCGCCAGCGCGACGGTCTCGGCCACCATCCGGGCGACCTGGGCATTGGGGGCGGCGGGGGCCAGCGGGCCGCAGCCGACCGTGCAGAACCCGTGGACTTCGTCGACGATGACCAGGCCGGTGGGCTTGGATGCCGGGTCGAACCGGCCGAGCGCTATGGGAAGGGTCCGGCTGAAGAGGGTGTCCGGCATGGCGATGGTCCTTGATCACCGTAGGTCCGATAGAGCGAAGCGGCATCCGACAAGGCCGGTGCGTGGCTGTCGGGTGCCGCTTCGCTCTATCCGACCTGCAGGATACGGCAAACTTCGGAAGATCAGAAGTCCGCCGGCGCCGAGATGCCGCTGGCGCCGAGTTGCTCGACCAGCAGGGCCTTCAGGCGCGCCAGCCCCTCGGGGCTGAACGCCTCGCAGCGGGCGACCAGCACGTCCTGGGTGTTGGACGCGCGCAGCAGCCACCAGCCGTCCTCGGTGTTGACCCGGACGCCGTCGATGTCGTTGACCTTGGCGCCGCTCGCCGCCAGGCGCGCCTTGACCTCCTTGACCACGGCGAACTTGCGCTCCTCGTCGGTCTGGAAGCGGACTTCCGGCGTGTTGAACACCTCCGGCAGCACGTCCCGAAGCTCGGCCAGCGTCTTGTCGGACTTGGCGACCAGGGCCACCAGCCGGATGCCGCAATAGAGCGCGTCGTCGAAGCCGTACCACTTGTCGGCGAAGAAGATATGCCCGCTCATCTCGCCGGCCAGCGGCGAGCCCGTCTCGGCCATCTTGGCCTTGAGCAGGGAATGGCCGGTCTTCCACATCAGCGGCTTGCCGCCCAGGCGCTCGATCTCGTCGAACAGGGTCTGGCTGGCCTTGACGTCGGCGATGATGGTGCCGCCGGGATGGGTCTTCAGCACCTCGGACGCGTAGATCGCGACGAGCTGGTCGCCCCAGACGATCCGGCCGCCGGCATCGACCGCGCCGATCCGGTCGCCGTCGCCGTCGAAGGCGATGCCCAGGTCGCACTTGTGCCGGGCCACGGCCTGCTGCAGGTCCACCAGGTTCTCCGGCATGGTCGGGTCCGGGTGGTGGTTCGGGAAGTTGCCGTCGATGTCCTCGAACAGCAGGACATGCTTGCCCGGCAGCCTGGCCGTCAGCCGCTTCAGGATCTCGCCGGCGGCGCCGTTGCCGGCGTCCCAGGCGACGGTCAGGTCGCGGGCGCCGTCATAGTCCTTCAGCAGACGCTCGACATAGGCGTCGCGGACGTCGATCTTCTCCGCCCTGCCCTCGCCCACGGCATAGTCGCCCCTGGCCGCGATCTCGCCCAGCTCCAGGATGGCCTGGCCATAGACCGGAGCCTTGCCCATCATCATCTTGAAGCCGTTGTAATCAGGCGGATTGTGCGATCCGGTGATCATCACGCCGGCCGAGGCCTCGCGGTCGCGGACCGCGAAATACAGCATCGGGGTCGGCCCCAGGCCGATCCGCTCGACATGCAGGCCGGTCGAGACCAGCCCTTCGACCAGGGCCGCCTCCAGTTCCACGGAGCTGAGCCGGCCGTCATAGCCGACGCAGACCCGATCGCCGCCGCCCCTGACCACCACGGTGCCGAAGCTGCGCCCGATCGCCCGGGCGTCGGCGGCGGTCAGGGTCTTGCCGACGATGCCGCGGATATCGTACTCGCGCAGGACGGTACCGTGGAACTTGTGGGTTTCAGTCATGACTCGAGAACCTTCTCGCGCAGTTCGCGATTGTTGATCCGGAAACGCGAGGGGCGCCCGACGCAGGTATAGGCGAACCCGGCCATCTCCATGTCATCCGGATTGTAGACATTGCGGAGGTCTACCATAACCGGAGTTTTCATCAACTCCCGCACGCGCTTAAGGTCTAGCACGCGGAACTCGTTCCACTCCGTGAGGAGTGCCACGGCCGAAGCCCCCTCCAGGGTCTCGTAAGCGTCGCCGCACCACTGGACGCCGGGCAGCAGTTTCTCCGCCTCGTGGCGTCCGGCCGGATCGAAGGCCCGGATCACGGCGCCTTTCTCCTGCAGGGCCGGAAGGATGTCCAGCGACGGGCTGTCGCGCATGTCGTCGGTGTTCGGCTTGAAGGTGACGCCGAGCACCGCGATGGTCTTGCCGTCCACCTCGCCGCCGCAGGCCTCGACGATCCGGTCGGCCATGGACCGCTTGCGCTTGGTGTTGATGTCCACCACCGTCTCGACGATCCGAAGCGGCGAGCCGTAATCCTGGGCGGTGCGGACCAGCGCCAGGGTGTCCTTCGGGAAACACGACCCGCCGTAGCCGGGGCCGGGATGCAGGAACTTCTTGCCGATCCGGCCGTCCAGCCCGATGCCCTTGGCGACGTCGTGGACGTCGGCCCCGACCTTCTCGCACAGGTCGGCGATCTCGTTGATGAAGGTGATCTTGGTCGCCAGGAAGGTGTTCGCCGCGTACTTGATCAGCTCGGCGGTCTCCAGGCTGGTCATGACGATGGGCGTCTCGATCAGGTAGAGCGGCCGGTACAGGGCGCGCATCACCGCGCGGGCGCGGTCGCTGTCGGTCCCGATGACGACCCGGTCCGGGCGCAGGAAATCGCCGATGGCCGAACCTTCCCGCAGGAACTCGGGGTTGGACGCCACTCCGAAATCGACGTCGGGGCGGGTCTTGCGGATGATGCGCGCGACCTCGCGTCCGGTGCCGACCGGCACGGTCGACTTGGTCACGATCACCGTGTAATCGTTGATGCCGCGGGCGATCTCCTCCGCGGCGGCATAGACGTAGCTGAGGTCGGCATGGCCGTCGCCCCGGCGGGACGGCGTGCCGACGGCGATGAACACCGCGTCGGCATCGGCGACCGAACCGGCCAGGTCCAGGCTGAAGGACAGGCGCCCGGCCTTGACGTTCTTCGCGACCAGATCGTCGAGCCCCGGTTCATAGATCGGAATTTCGCCGCGGTTCAGCCGCTCGATCTTGCTGGCGTCCTTGTCGACGCACACGACGTTGACGCCGAACTCGGAAAAACAGGCGCCCGAAACCAAGCCGACATAGCCGGTTCCGATCATTGCGATACGCATGGGCCGTGCCCTTTATCTCAATATTTCAATGTAACGGCCGGCCGGAAACCGGCCGGATCAACAGGTCGATCGGTTCGGGATCGGATCACATCAGCTTGGCGATGGCCTCGCGGACCAGCTGCCCGATGTCGGGACGCTGCAGCGCGAACGCCAGGTTGGCCTCCAGGAAGCCGACGCGGTCGCCGCAATCGTACCGGGTGCCCTCGAACCGGAGGCCGTGGAACGGCTGGTTCCCGATCAGGCGCGCCATGCTGTCGGTGAGCTGGATTTCGTTGCCGGCGCCCCGCTCCTGGCGGTCCAGGTGGCCGAAGACCTCCGGCTGGAGGATGTAGCGGCCGATGATCGACAGGGTGGACGGCGCCACATCGGGCTTCGGCTTCTCGACCAGGCCCTTAACCGCGGCCAGCCGGCCGTCGTCGGACGCCACGTCCAGGATGCCGTAGCGGTTCGTATGCTCGCGCGGCACGTCCACGACGGCGACGATGTTGCCGCCGACGTCGTCATAGGCCTCGACCATCTGCTTGAGGCAGGGGGTGCCGGCCAGCACGACGTCGTCGGGGAGCAGGACCGCGAACGGCTCGTCGCCGACCAGCTTGCGCGCGCACCAGACCGCATGGCCCAGGCCGAGCGGCTGCTGCTGGCGGGTGTAGAAAAGCTTGCCGGAGCCGATCTCCGTCGATTGGACGGCCTCGAGCGCATCGAGCTTGCCGCGGGTCTCGAGGACCTTGTTGAGATCGCCATTGATGTCGAAATGGTCTTCGATCGCCGATTTGCCCTGGCTGGTCACGAAGATGATGTCTTCGATGCCGGCGGCGCGAGCTTCCTCGACGGCGTGCTGGATCAGCGGCTTGTCGACCAGGGGCAGCATCTCCTTGGGGATGGCCTTGGTCGCGGGCAGGAACCGGGTGCCCAGTCCGGCAACCGGGAAAACCGCTTTACGCACTGCTTTACGCATGGGTGTCTCTTTTCGCTACGCGTGGAATGATGGGAAGAACCCGAAGCGGCACTTTACGACTTGAATTTTCTGCCACAAGCGTGTGCTGCGGCGCAACCCACGCTTTACGAGCGTAAGAGCAGATCTTTGGCCTGATTGATCTTGGCCGCGAGATATGTCGACCCGCCCTGATCGGGGTGCATCTTCAGCATAAGTCTTCTGTGGGCATCCTTTATTTCGCCCGCGCTTGCGCCGGGCTGAAGGCCTAATACCTCATAGGCTTCCGCGCGCGTCATCGCGCCGCCGGTGCTCCGTGAACCCGCGGACCCGCGTTCGTGTTCCCCGGCACCCGAAGCGCCGGCACGCCAGTCCTCCTCCCGGGTCCTGTCGAGATAGGCTTCGAGGATCGCCGCGGATTGCGAGTCGCCGTCGCGGCATTCCTGGAGCAGGTCCATCAGGTCGGCCAGCCCGAGGTCGTCCAGCCCCCTGCCCTGGAACCGGCCGCGCAGCACCTCGCCGTTCATCCGGCCGCTGTCATGGTCGAGCCGCATCCGCAGGAACGAGGTTTCGATCGTGGAGCTCTGCCCCCCGGAGGGACCGGCCGCGGCCCTCACGCGATTCACCAGGGCGCGCCAGCGCAGCACCATCGGCAGGGCGAAGGCGGCCACCGCCATCGCGGTGGCGAGACGTCCGGTGATCGCCAGGAAGAAGACCACCACCACCGTGACGCCGATCATGGTGTACTTCACGCCCTTCGCGAGGCTCTTCGGGTCCGCGCTGACGAAGGCCTGCGCCAGCAGGTAGAAACCCACGAGAAGTGCTATGCCGAGCAGGAACAGCGGGAACATCGGGGCTTGCGTCCCTACCTGTTGCCGACCTGGTGGGAGAGCCGGCGCACCACCTCGCCCTTGCTCCGGCTGTAGTCGGCCAGTGCCGGCCGGCCGCCGGCGGCGAAGACCGCGACGGCGCTCAGCAGTTCCTTCAGCTGCTGGGCGCTGGAGGCGTCGAAGGGGCAATAGGCTCCGCCGCTCAGGCGGGCGATCTGCTCGAAGGCCCGCCGGGCGATCGGTTCGCCGCCCTCGTGGAACATGAATACCGGAACGCCGAGCAGCCCCAGCTCCCCGGCATGGTGGCAGATCTTGTCGACATCCTCCTCCATGCAGTCGCCGACGAACACGACGGCGTCCACCTTCTCGCGCCGGCTCTCCTTCAGGGCATGGTTCAGAACGCGGTCGATCTGGGTCTGGCCGCCCAGGCAGGTGACCGATGTCATCCGCTTCAGCAGGTCCTTGGCGTTGCCGACCCACGGGCTCGCCTGGCACTGGCGGAACCCGCGATAGAACACGAGCTGTACGTCCAGGCCGCCGAGCGCCGCCGTCGCCTCGAACATCTCGGCCTGAATCTGGCATGCCTTGTCCCAGGACGGCTGCCGGCTGGCGGTCGCATCCATGGCGAACATCAGGCGTCCGCGCCGGCCGGTCTGCTTGAGGTTGGGCGTCGCCGCCACCTTACGCAGGAAGGCATCCACGTCGGATTGGGCGGACTTGGTAGTCGGCAGTGTCTTGTCATCGTCTGCCATGGCGGCCCATATCTCCTAATCGATGGGAAACTGAGGGCGTGCGTTCCATAAACTGAGATGGAACCGGATTCGTCCTCTTTCCAGGGCCGATTCTTTCGGAGAGGCGGGCGGAGATCCAGGCCGTGACGGTCACCCCGCCCGCAGCCAGACCGCCGTGTCGTGGAACACCGCCCCGCCGAGCGGCGGCCCCGGATCGGCGCCGGTCAGCACGTTGATTCCCCTGCCCTCCACGAAGCAGTCGTTCGGCCAGATCCCCTCGACCACGACGACCCCGGCCTGGAGCCCGTCGAACGGCCTGACATGAACCAGCACGCTGCCGCGTCGGTTGCCGATCCGGACCAGCCCGCCGTCGGCCAGCCCCAGCCTGCCGCAGTCCTCCGGGTGGACCAGTGCGGTCGGCCGCCCCTCGCGCTTCCTGGCGCTCGGCGTCTCGGTGAAGCTGCTGTTCAGGAACTGGCGGGCCGGCGGGGCGACCAGCCGGTAGGGATGCTCGTCCGTCGCGGCGTCGATCACGTCGAAATGGTCGGGCAGCGGCGGCATGTCGGCATGGTTCGGCCCGACCCTGGACCAGTCCGGCTTGAAGTGGAACCGCCCGTCCGGCGTGCCGAATCCCTGGAGGAAGTGGCTGTCGGTCTCCGCGATGCAGTCGTGCCAGCGCTTGTCGCGCAGCGTCGCGGCATCGGGCCAGCCGGACGCCTTCAGGGTGGCGTCGACCAGCTCCCACGCGGTCATGTCGAAACCGGGATGCTCCGCCCCGAGCCGGCGGGCGAGACCGCGGATGACCTCGTGGTTCTCCCGGCAATCGCCGGGCGGATCGATCTGCCTGGCCCCGACCTGGAGATGCATCTGCCCGCCGGCGGTGTAGAGGTCGTCATGCTCCAGCATCATGGTCGCCGGCAGGACGATGTCCGCCAGCCGGGCCGTGTCGGTCATGAACTGCTCGTGCACGCAGACGAACAGGTCGTCGCGCAGCAGGCCGGCCCGCACCTTCCCGCTTTCCGGGGCCACCGTCGCGGGGTTGGTGTTCTGGATCAGCATCGCGTGGACCTGCGGCCCGGCGCCCAGCGCGTCCCGCTCCCCGGCCAGCACCGGCCCGATCCTGGACATGTCGAGCACGCGGACCCCGGGGTCCAGGCGGTCGCGCCCTTCGATCAGCGTCTTGTCCAGACGGTAGATCGCCGAATTGCTGTAGAGCGCCCCGCCGCCCTCGTGGGCCCAGGCGCCGGTGACGACCGGCAGGCAGCTTACCGCATGCATCTGGGCGGAGCCGTTGCGGCTGCGCGAGAAGCCGTAGCCGAGCCGGAGGAAGCTTCGCTTGACGGCGCCGTACAGCCGCGCGAATCCGACGATCGCCTCCTCGTCCAGGCCGGTGATGGAAGCCGCCCAGGCCGGCGTGCGGGTCGCCAGATGCCGCTCCAGCTCGTCCGGCGCGTCGGCGTAGCGCGCCATGTAGTCCCGGTCGGCGTATCCTTCCTTGAACAGCACGTGCATGACCGCGCAGGCGAGCGCGCCGTCGGTGCCGGGGCGCGGCGCCAGGTGCAGGTCGGCGCGCTCGGCCGTCCCGGTGCGGTAGGGATCGACGACGACCAGCTTGGCGCCGCGCTCCTTCCGGGCGCGCGAGATCCAGCTCATGACGTTGACCTGGGTCGCCACGGGGTTGCCGCCCCAGACCACGATCAGGTCGGACAAGGCCATCTCGCGCGGGTCGGCGCCGCGCTTGACCCCGTTGCCGGCCAGCCAGCCGGCATCGGCCAGCGCCGTGCAGATCGTCGTCGCCTGGCGCGAATAGCCCATGACGTTGCGCAGGCGTTCGATGCCGTCGCGCTGAACATGGCCCATGGTGCCGGCGTAGTAATAGGGCCAGACAGCTTCGGGGCCGTGGTCGCGGCCGACGCGGGCGAACTGCTCGGCCACGATGTCGAGCGCCGCGTCGAACGGGATCTCCCGCCACTTCCCTTCGCCCTTGGCCCCCACCCGCTGGAGCGGCTTGGTCAGGCGGTCCGGATGATGGACCCGTTCGGCATAGCGGGAGACCTTGGCGCAGATGACGCCGTCCGTATAGCTGTTGTCCGGGGCGCCGCGCACCCGGCCGATGCGGTTCGGGGCGATCCGCTCGACTTCCAGCGCGCAGGTGCTGGGGCAATCATGCGGACAGACGGATGGGACGAACGTCGAATCAGGCACCGGCTGAACTTTCGATAGACGCGCCGCGGAGCGGTCTGGGCATGTCGGCGCAGATCAAATCTAGCCACATCCGGAGGTTCCGGCAATCGGCCTTACCTGACGGACCCTCCGCCGTGCTAACTTCCCGCAGCGAAATTTCAAACCGAGGAGTTCATGTTCGCCTGGGAACTGATCGTGGTCGTTCTGCTGATCTTGCTGAACGGCTTCTTCGCCATGTCCGAACTGGCCGTGGTATCCGCCCGGCGGGCAAGACTTCAGCAAATGGCCGAGGGAGGCCACCGGGGAGCCCGGGCGGCGATGCGCCTGGTGGACGATCCGTCCAAGTTCCTGTCCACGGTCCAGGTCGGCATCACCCTGATCGGAATCCTCGCCGGCGCCTATGGCGGCGCCACCCTGGCGGGATACCTGGCGGTGGAGCTGCGCCGCATCCCGGCGATCCAGCCCTATGCGGACGGCGTCTCGTTCGCCGTGGTGGTCGCTTTCATCACGTACCTGTCGCTGATCATCGGCGAACTGGTGCCCAAACGCATAGCCCTGGTCAACGCCGAGCGGATCGCCGCCCTGGTTGCCCGGCCCATGGGCTTCGTCGCGATGCTCGGGGCGCCGCTGGTCTGGCTGCTCGGCGTCTCGACCAACCTGGTTCTCCGCCTGCTTCGCCTCAACCAGGTGAAGCAGGCGGAGGTTACCGAGGAGGAGGTCAAGTCGATGATCGCCGAGGGTGCCCGCACCGGCGTGTTCGACCCGGCCGAGCGCGAGATGATCGAGGGCGTGCTGCGGCTGGCCGACCGGAGCGTGCGGACCATCATGACGCCGCGCCCCGACGTCCACTGGCTCGACATCGACGACGATCCCGAGACGATCCGGCGGGAGATCGCCGAGAGCGGCCGGTCGCGGTTCCCGGTCAGCCGCGGCGACCTGGACGAGATCGTCGGCATCGTCAACACCAAGGACCTGCTCGACAAGATCCTGACCGGCCGGCCGCTCGACCTCCAGGCCACCTTGAACAAGCCCCTGATCATCCACGACGGCACCCAGGTGCTGCGGGTGCTGGAGCTGTTCAAGCAGACCGGCCTGCACATGGCGATCGTGGTCGACGAGTACGGTTCGGTCGAAGGCATCGCCACCGCCACCGACATCCTGGAAACCATCGCCGGCGAGTTCCCCGAGGCGGGCGAGGACGACGCCGGGGTGGTGCGCCGGGAGGACGGGACCTGGCTTGTGGACGGCATGCTGCCGATCGACGAGGTCGAGCACCGGCTGGGCCTGCGCGGCCTGCGCGGGGACCGCGATTTCCACACGCTGGCCGGGTTCGTCATGGCCGAACTGGGGCACGTGCCCAGCGCCGGCGAACATTTCGCCTGGCGCGGCAGCCGGTTCGAGGTGGTCGACATGGACGGCCGCCGGGTCGACAAGGTGCTGGTCGCGATCCCGCCGGCGGATGAGGAAGACGAGGGTTCGTCGATCTGACCGCTTCGGATCAGCCGCCGGCCCACCAGGAGCGGCCGGCATCCACCGCATCGCGCACGGGCTTCACGATCCGTTCGACCTCTGCGGCAACCCGGTCGTCGGGCACATGGGGAAACAGGTCCCGGTAGCATTGGCGCGCCAGTTCGGCGGCGGTCGCTTCATCGGCCCTGAGGCTTCGCGCATTGGCGTAAACCTCCGCCACCGCCGCCTCGTCGTCGACACCGCGCGCCATCGAACCCGCCCCCTCTCCAATCTATCGAGGGATGATACCGTGAAAACCTTTAGACATTAAATTAAATTTAAATATATATTTCGATTTAGGACGGTTTAAGACTTTGGAACACGACCTGGAAGAAAGAGGAATACCCGGTCCGGCTAAACCATCGAAGCGATGTCGGCCCCGCCGGTGGGGTATGCGAGAGGCGTCTCCGCGAGCCGGTCGGCGGCGATCCCGTGGCGGATCGCCAGCGCGAACAGGTTGATCACCTCGTCGGCATGGGGGCCGACCAGATGGGCGCCCAGGATCCTGCCGCTGCCCTCCTCTATCAGGACCTTGTGGCCGGAGCAGGGTTCGTTGAGCCGGCGTGCGCTGAACCAATCGCCGGTGACGGCGTGGTTGACCCGGAAGCGCAGTCCCCGGCGCGCTGCCTCCTCCTCCTGCAGGCCGACGGATGCCAGCGGCGGCAGGGAGAAGACCACGCTCGGCATCCCGCCATAGTCCACCCGGCGCTCGGCCCGGCCGGTCAGGGTGGCGACCACCACCCCGGCATCGTGGCTGGCCTTGGGGGTCAGCGGCATTCCGGATGGCGCCGCGTCGCCCGCCGCGAAGACGCGCGGGTTGGTCGTGCTGCGCAGCTGGCCGTCGACCTCCACCCCGCGCTTGCCCGCCGCGACGTTCCCGGCCTCGAGGTCCAGCCCGTCCAGGTTCGGCACCCGCCCGGCCGCGTGGACGACCAAGTCGGCATCGAACTGGAGGTTCCGCCCTTCCTGGTCCGCATGGACGCGGTAGCCTTCGCCGTTCCGCTCCACCGCCGTGACGGCGGTCCCGACCCGGATGTCCACCGGCAGGTCATGGGTCCGCTCGACCAGCAGGTCCACCAGGTCAGGATCGAAGCCGGCCAGCAGGCGCACGCCCCGCTGGAGGATCGTGACCTCCGCGCCGGCCCGCATGGCGAGATGGGCGAACTCCATCGCGATATAGCCGCCGCCGACCAGCGCGATGCGGCGGGGCAGCCGTTCCAGATCCAGGAAACCGTCGCTGTGGAGCAGCAGGCCGGCGCCCTCGATCGGCAGGTCGGCCGGCTTCGATCCGGCCGCCAGCACGAAATGGCCGGCCGTCAGCACGGTGTCGCCGACCGCCATGGCGTCTGGAGCGACGAAGCGCGCGGTGCCGTGCAGCCCGGCTATGCCGGCATCGGCCAGCGAGGCTTCCTTGGACGGCGTGACGGGATCGGTGAAGCGCCGCTTGAAAGCCATCATCGCTCGCCAGTCCGGCACCGCCGGTGCGCCGAAGACGCCGACCTCGGCGAGCTGCGCCATGGCCGCCACGGGTTCGGCCGCCGCGCGCAGCACCTTCTTGGGGTCGCAGCCCCGGAGCTGGCACGTCCCTCCATAGGGAAGCTCGTCGACGATCGCGACGTCGAGACCCGCCGCCCGGCATCCTCTCGCGACGGCCGTCCCGGCGACGCCGGTTCCCACCACGACGACGTCATAGCTTTGGGTCATATCGGTCCTCCCCAGGGCCGAGCGCCCCTCGATCAAAGAATGATGCCGTTCCGCGTCCAGCAACAACATCCCGGACGCAAACATGTCATCATGCTCCCGGCGTGGGATATCAGGCGACCTGCTCCGTCCAGACAAGGAAACTCTTGAGGATGTGGGGTCCGAAGGTCGTAATCATCGCGACATCGGCCGCGTCGCGGCCCTTCGCGATGGGAATGCGGCCGATCCGCGGTTCGTTGTGGCGCGCGTCGAACATGTGCCAGCTTCCGTCCAGGTAGACCTCGAACCAGGCGTTGAAGTCCATCGGGAACGGCAGCGCCTCGATGCCGATATCGCCCAGGTAGCCGTTGACGAACCGGGCCGGGATGTTCAGCGCGCGGCAGAGCGCGATTGACAGGTGGGCATAGTCGCGGCACACCCCCTTCCGCTCGTTGAAGGTCTCCAGCGCCGTCCGGGTGTTGCGGGCGTGCCGATAGCCGAACTCGACCGCGCCGCTCACCCAGTCGCAGACCGCCTGCACCCGATCCCACCCCTCGGGCACGGTGCCGAACAGCTCCCAGGCGGCGCCGGACAGCAGGTCGGTCTCGCAGTAGCGGCTGCCGAACAGGAAGGGCAGCACGTCGGGCGGCAGCCGGTCGACGCCGTGCTGGCGCGCGCCGGCGTGCCTCAGGTCCGGCAGGCCGCTGTCCCGCACCAGCCCGATGGAGCGGAACGTGGTGACGCCGGGCTGGACCACGGAGCGGGTGCACCGGTTGCCGTAGCCGTCGAGGAACTCCTCCACCGGAGCCGCCGGAAAGGTCTCCACCACGTCGCGCTTCAGCAGGCTGCGTTCGTGGCCGGGGTGGACGTTCAGCAGAAGCAGGACCGTGGTCGGCCGGGCTACCTCGATGGAGAACTCGTAACCGACCTTGATGACGATTCCGGGGTCGGCTTGCTCCATCCGAAATGGTGAGATGATGATCGACACGCGCCTCGACACTCCAAGCCGAATTCTTCCAAGCCAAATTTTCGCGGACTTTATTATTGCCGGCGGGTGCGGTCAAATGCGCGTGGCGAATGGCTGGCTGCGGCATTTCGGATGAAATGACTAAAAAATTCGCATCTTGCCGCCATAGTGTTCGCTACCTGTTACCACTATTCGGAACAGACCATTATTCGGAACAGACGACGCCGGACCCCGATGCCGCTCCACTTGATACTGACAGCCGTTCTTCTGCTGCCGTCCCCGCCCGCCCTGGCCCACGGGCTCTCCGTGATCCCGCCGGAAGGGATCTGGTACGCGTGGTCGTTCGACCCCCTGGTCCTGGTCCCGCTCGCCCTGGCGCACTGGCTCTACGGACGCGGCGTGGCGCGGATGTGGGCCCGCGCGGGGTCCGGACGGGGCGTTCCGCGCCGACGGGCGGCCTGCTTCCTGGCCGGCGAACTCACGCTCGTGCTGGCCCTGGTCTGGCCGTTCGACGCGGTGGGCGGCACCCTTTTCTCGGCCCACATGATCCAGCACATGCTGCTGATGGTGGTCGCGGCGCCGCTGCTGGTGCTGGGAGCCCCGCTCGCTCCGATGATGCGGGCGCTTCCCGACGGCTGGCGGCCGCGCGCCGCCGCGGCGGTGCGGCGGCTTCGGCCGGGACGGTTCCTGACCAGGCCGTCGGTGGCGGCGGTGATCCAGGGCATCGCCCTGTGGGCCTGGCACGCGCCGGCCCCGTTCCAGGCGGCGCTGGTCAACGACGCGGTCCACACCGCCGAGCACGCCACCTTCATGGCGAGCGCCGTGCTGTTCTGGTGGAGCGTCCTGCATGCCGGGCGCGACGGCCCGAACGGCTACGGCTCCGCCGCGGCCTGGACTCTGGCGACCGTGCTGCACGGCGGCATGCTGGGCGCCCTGCTGACCTTCGCGCGGGTTCCGCTCTACCCCGCCTACGGAGATTCCGCCTCGCTCTGGGGGCTGACGGCGCTGGAGGACCAGCAACTCGCCGGGCTGATCATGTGGGTGCCGACCGGCATGATCCATCTGGCCGCCGGTGTATGGCTGATCGGCGCCTGGCTGAACGCGCTCGCGCGCCGCAATGCGAACGTCACGGAACCGACCTGAGCCTGCACTGTTGGGGACCGACGAACGCAGAGGGAGAAGCCCTGCGGCACGCGAAACGAGTTCACCCCGCCAAAGGAGCCCACCATGGCTGTCAAAAAGTTGCAGGACCTGATGATCGAGGAAATGCGCGACATCTATCACGCGGAAAAGCAGCTTACCCGCGCACTGCCGAAGATGGCCCGGGCCGCGTCGAACGAGCAGCTCAAGCAGGCGTTCACCCAGCATCTCGAGGAAACCCGGGGCCAGATCGAACGCCTGGAACAGGTCTTCGAGAAGCTCGACACCCGGACCCGCGGCAAGCACTGCCATGCGATGGAAGGCCTGATCGAAGAGGCCAAGGAAATCATGGAAATGGGCCTCGCGCCCGAGCTGCTCGACGTGGCCCTGATCGCCGCCGCCCAGAAGGTCGAGCATTACGAGATCGCCGGCTACGGCACGCTGCATGCCCTGGCCCAGGCCTGCGGCCTGGACGAGGTCGCCCAGCTCCTCGAAGAGACCCTCAACGAGGAGAAGAAGACCGACGAGCTGCTGAACAAGCTCGCCATCGGCGACGTCAACAAGAAGGCCATGCAGGCCGCCGCCTGACGCACCGCCGCCTCAAGACAGCCCCGCCCCCTCCGGGGCGGGGTTTTTGCCGCCCTGATCCACGATCAGCTTCTCCAGGGTTTCCAGCCGGTCCGCCTCGGCCGGAGGCTTGTCCCAGCGGATGCGGGCAACGCGCGGAAACCGCATGGCGACGCCGCTCTTGTGGCGCGTCGAGCGGTGGACGCTGTCGAACGCCACTTCCAGCACCAACCCCTGCTCGACCTCGCGCACCGGGCCGTAACGCCGTACGGTATGGTTGCGCACCCACCGGTCCAGCATTCCAAGCTCCTCGTCGGTGAAGCCGGAATAGGCCTTGCCGACCGGCACCAGCTCGTCCCCCTTCCAGGCCCCGAACGTGTAGTCAGAATAGAAGGACGACCGCTTGCCGTGGCCGCGCTGGGCGTACATCAGCACCGTGTCCAGCGTCAGCGGCCCGCGCTTCCACTTGAACCACGGTCCCTTCGGCCGGCCGGCGACATAGGCGCTGTCGAACCGCTTCAGCATCAGACCTTCGATGGAGCTTTCCCGGGCGCCGTTGCGCAACTCGGCCAGCTCGCCCCAGGTCGAGAAGGGCAGCATGGGCGACAGGTCCATCCGGCGCGGGCCGGTCCGGGCATGCCAGTCCTCAAGCCGCCGCCGCCGCTCTTCGAAACCGAGCTGCCGCAGATCCTCCGGCCCCTCGAACAGGATGTCGTAGAGCCGGACATGGACCGGGAAGTCCAGCAGCATCCTGGCCGTCACGGTCTTGCGGTTCAGGCGCTGCTGAAGGTCGTTGAACGGCGCCACGGCGCCGTCGCGCAGCACCAGCAGCTCGCCGTCCAGGACGGCGTCGAACTCCATCGCCTCCAGCATGTCGGGGAAGGCCGGGCCGATGTCGTCGCCGGTCCGCGAATAGATCCGGCACTCGCCGCCCTTGGCGACAAGCTGCACCCGGATGCCGTCCCACTTCCATTCCGCCCGGTAGACGTCGGCGTCCAGCGCCGCGATGTCCTCGTCCTCAAGCGGGTTCGCCAGCATCAACGGGCGGAAGCCCGCCCCCTCGCCGACGGCGGGCCGCTCCTCCCGCCCCTCCAGCCAGGCGAACAGCGGCAGGTAGGGAGGCGTCAGGCCATGCCATACCTCTTCGATGTCGTCGACACTCTGCCCGCCCCACTCGGCCAGCGCCGTCTTGGCCAGCCGGGCCGAGACGCCGATCCGCAGCGAGCCGGTGATCAGCTTGATCAGGGCGTAGCGGCCCTGGGCGTCCAGCGCGTCGAGCCAGCGCTCGACCAGCCGGGGCACGTCGGCGCGCCTGGTCTCGGCGAGCGTCCCGACCACCTCGGCCAGGGTCGGCTCATGGTTGGCGCCGGGGCGCTGCGGCCAGATCAGGGAGATCGTCTCCGCCGTGTCGCCGACGAAATCATAGGACCAGCCGTAGAGCACCGGATCGACCCGCGTCATGACGAGGTTGCGCAGAGCCGCCGGCTTGGCGTCGGTGAAGGTCAGACCGCCGGTCAGCGCCGCCAGTGCTATTCCCCGCTCCGGATCGGGCGTATGGCTGAAGTAATCTCCCATCAGCCGGATCTTGCCGTTGCGCGACGGGGTGAAGATGAGGGCGTCGATCAGTTCGGCGAACCGCTTCACAGCAGCGCTCCCCGGGCTGGTGCCGCGCCCGCCGCCGGCGGCTGCTCCAGGTCGGGAAGCTCCCCCTGGCCTTCCTCGTCGAAGCCGACCAGCGCCAGGGCGCGGGCGCGGATGCCCCGGCCGGTGGCGTAATGGACCAGCGCCTCCTCCCGCCCGTGGGTGACCCAGACCTCGGGGGCGCCGACCTCCTCGATGGTGGCGCACAGCTCGTCCCAGTCGGCATGGTCCGAGATGACCAGCGGCAGCTCGACGCCGCGCTGCCGGGCGCGCTGGCGCACCGTCATCCAGCCCGACGCCATGGCGACCACGGGGTCGGGCAGCCGGCGCGCCCAGCGGTCGGCCACCGCCGAGGGCGGCGCCATCACGATCCGACCTACGAAAGCGTCCTTCTTCAGCCCCGTCGCCGGGATCAATTCCCCCAGGTCCACCCCCAGCTCCCGGTACAGGTTGCACAACGGGATATGCGCGCCATGCAGGAAGATCGGCTTGTCGTAGCCGGCCTTGCGGATCAGGGCGATCACCCGCTGGCATTTGCCGAGCGCGTAGGCGCCGACCACATGGCTGCGCTCCGGGAACAGCTCGACCGAGTGGAGCAGCCGCGCGATCTCGCCCTCGTCGGGAGGGTGACGGAACACCGGCAGGCCGAAGGTGGCCTCGGTCACGAACACGTCGCACGTCACCGGCTCGAACGGCGCGCAGGTCGGATCGGCCCTCCGCTTGTAATCGCCCGAGACGACGATCCTGCAGCCCCGGTACTCCATCACCGCCTGGGCGCTGCCCAGCACATGGCCGGCCGGAACGAACCGGACGTCCACCTCGCCGATCCGCACCGTCTCGCCGTAGGGCGACGGCTGGAGCGACCCGCCGGCGGCCTCGCCGTAGCGCGCGCGCATGATCGCGATGGTATCGGGAGTGGCGAGCACCCGCGCGTTGTTCGGGCGGGCATGGTCGGCGTGGCCGTGGGTGATCACGGCGCGCTGGGCCGGGCGGACCGGATCGACGAAGAAGTCGCCGGGTTCGACGTAGAGCCCCTGGGGCAGCACCTTGATCCAGGATTCCGGTGGCCAGGCGTCGGGAAGGGAAATCGAAGCGGTCATGGTGGATATATGGGCAACATGGCGGGAAAAAGCCAAACCCGCCGATATCCCGGCCCTTGCGGTATCACCCGTTCTAAGTTCATCCTGTTCTTTAGAAGGATTCCACGAAGGAGAGGCTTACCCCATGGAGCCCACCGTCGCCTGCATCGGTGCAGCCCACATCGATCGCAAGGCCACCGCTGCCGGTCCGGTCGTCCCGGGAAGTTCGAACCCCGTCACCCTGCGGGTGGGAATGGGCGGGGTTGCCCGCAACGTGGCGGAGAATCTCGCCCGCCTCGGGCTGTCGGTCGCGATGGTGAGCCGGGTCGGCACCGACCGGGAAGGCGACTCGGTGCTCCAGGGCCTGACCGACGCCGGCATCGGCGTGGAAGACTGCACGCGCTCCGCCACCTCGCCGACGGCCTCCTACACAGCCCTGCTGGATCGCAGCGGCGAGCTGGTGATCGGCCTGGCCGACATGGGGATCTACGACGAACTGACGGTCGAGCTCATCGAGCCGCTGCTGTCCCGGCTGGAGCGCATCCCGGTCTGGTTCATCGACTGCAATCTGCCGGCCGAGTCGCTGCGCCTGCTGCTGCGCCGCAAGCCGGCGGGCTGCACGGTCTACGTGGATTGCGTCTCGGTAGCCAAGGCGGCCCGGCTCCAGGGTATCCTGAGCGGGATCGACACGCTGTTCGCCAACGGCGACGAGGCGGCCTACCTCTCCCACGTGCCGATCCGCGCGCCGCTGGACGTGTGCGAGGCGGGCTATCGCCTGATGTGCAACGGCGTGGGCAGCGTGGTAATCACCCGCGGCCGGGAAGGGGCGTTCGTCGCCTCCCCCTTCGACTATGATTTCTTCCTGCCGCCGCCGGTCGATGTCAACGAGGTGACCGGTGCGGGCGACGCCCTTGTGGCGGGCGTGATCTTCGGCCGGATGGGCGGCCATTCGATGGAGGACGCCATGCGGATCGGCTTGGCCTGCGCCGCCTGGGCGGTGGAAGCGGATGAAACCGTGAACCCGATGCTGAACGCCGATCTCGCCATCGAACGCGCGGGACTTTTGCGGAAATCCGCGTAGACTGCCGGCATGCACGATTATCTTGCCATCCACCCCGAGGTCGCCGAGGCGCTCCAGGCCAGAAAGGCCGTGGTCGCGCTCGAATCGACCATCATTTCCCACGGGATGCCCTATCCGCGGAACGTGGAGACGGCTCGCCTTGTGGAGCGGACGATCCGCGACGGCGGCGCCGTCCCGGCGACGATCGCGGTTCTCGACGGCCGCATCCGGATCGGCCTGACCGACGACGACCTGGAGCATCTCGCCAACAGCGACGCCGCCGGCCGCGGGGTCATGAAACTGAGCCGGCGCGACCTGCCGGTGGCGCTCGCCACCCGCGCCGACGGCGCCACCACGGTTTCCGCCACCATGATCTGCGCGGCGTTGGCGGAGATCGCGGTCTTCGCCACCGGCGGCATCGGCGGCGTCCACCGCGGCGCCGAGAGCACGCTGGACATCTCCGCCGACCTGGACGAGCTGGCGACCACCAACGTCGCCGTGGTCTGCGCCGGCGCCAAGGCGATCCTCGACCTGCCCAAGACGGTCGAGTACCTGGAGACCCGCGGCGTCCCGGTGCTGGGCTACGGCACCGACGAGCTGCCGGCCTTCTACACCCGCTCCAGCGGCATCAGGCTGGCGTCCCGCTGCGACAGCCCGGCCATGGTCGCGCGCATCCTGCGCGCCAAGTGGCAGCTCGGCCTGAACGGCGGCGCCGTGATCGCCAACCCGATTCCGCAGTCGGCGGCGCTCGACCAGGGCCTCATCGACGACGCCATCACCCGGGCGCTGGCCGATGCCGACGCTCAGGGCGTGAAGGGCAAGGACGTGACCCCGTTCCTGCTGTCCCGCCTTGAGGAACTGACCGGCGGCGCCAGCCTGGAAGCCAACATAGCATTGGTCCGCAACAACGCCGCCGTGGCGGCCTCCATCGCCCACGCCTACGCCGAGCTGAGCGCGGAAACGGCCCTGCCGCCAAAGCCGCACCTGACCCGGACGCGGCCCTGGTATTGAGGCGAAGCCGGCGCTTTCGGTTTTTTTGGCCACAGATGCACGCAGATAAACTCAGATGGGCTTCGGCATTTCGGCGCCTCTGTGGACAACCGGCGCTTATCCATGATCCGTATCTGCGCCCATCGGCGTGCATCTGTGGCCACGAAATAGAGCTTTCCAACGCCTCCCCCTTCGCCGTCGGCCGTCATCCCGTGGCCCAAGGCTTGCTTGTCGGTCACGCGAAGCAGCGGTGAAGACAGCCCACAGGAACGTTGGAATTGCGCCTTCTGGTCGTCGATGAGAACCCCGAGAGGTCCGATGTCGTCCTGTCCGGCCTCAAGGAAGCCGGTTACGACGTGGTCGCCACCATCAGCAAGGACGACGATCTGCGCGAGGGCATCAGGACGCACCAGCCCGACTTGGTCATCATCGACCTGGAGTCCCCCTACCGCGACTATCTGGAGAACCTGATCATGATCAACCGCGAGAACCCGCGGCCCATCGCGATGTTCGTGGCGCAGGAAGACAGCACGCTGATCAGCGAGGCGATCGAAACCGGGGTCAGCGTCTATGTCGCCGACGGCCTCAGCCCCAAGATGGTCAAGTCGATCCTTCAGATCGCGATCGTGCAGTTCACAAAATTCCGCAAGCTCCAGGAGGAGCTGGACAAGTCCAAGACCGCCCTGGCCGACCGCAAGGTGGTCGAGCGGGCCAAGGGCCTGCTGATGGCGCACAAGGGAGTGACCGAAGAAGAGGCATACCGTTTCCTGCGCAAGCTCGCCATGGACCAGAACAAGCGCCTCGCCGAGATCGCGGAGAACATCCTGTCGCTGTCCCAACTGTTCAAGGGCTGAGGCGGCCATCGCGCAAGTCTTTGAAAAGCTTCGACTCGCCCGACGCCGCAGTAATCAAATCTTGTGCAGAAACCCGTCGCATTCCGCACTGCACAATTTTTGACCGGGCATTGATAGGATCTCAGGCATTCTAGCCGGCTCTGGAAAGGCCGATCGAGACCGGAAGCGAGGCATTCCGCAGTTTTCCGCGCCTGCTCAACTTTGGCACGACGCTTGCTAAATGGTTTGGCGTGCGGCGTGGCGATCCAATGGCGGAGCGCCAGTCGCGCAAGACAGTGTCGGTCCAACGGCGGAACGACCTACCCCGGATAATGGCGTCCGAATGCCGAGCGGCTCCTTTCAGCCCGCTCGACGTTCCGGCGCCTTTTTTATTGCCGAAATTTCGGCCGATGGAGCGAGCGATGTCCAAGGACCCAGCACTGTTCACCTCCAAGCTTTCCGCCCGGCAGGACCGCCGCGGCATCCTCAAGGCCGGCGCCTCGCTCGCCGGGACCGCGGCACTGCTCTCCGCGATCAGGGCGGTCGCCCCGGCGGGCGCCTGGGCGGCCGGCACCGACGGGATCGAGAAGCCGACGCTGACCCTGGGCTTCATTCCGCTGACCGACTGCGCGCCGCTGGTGATCGCCTCCGAAAAGGGCTTCTTCAAGAAGCACGGCCTGGACGTCACGCTGTCCAAGGAAGCTTCCTGGGCGAACATCCGCGACAAGGTGATGATCGGGGCGCTCGACGGCGCCCACATGCTGGCCGGCATGCCGCTCGCCGCGACGCTCGGCATCGGCGCGATCCGGAAGCCGACGGTCACCGGGTTCTCCATGGACCTCAACGGCAACGCCATCACCGTTTCGACGGCCCTCTACGACCGCATGGTCGAGATCGACCCCGAGACCATGAAGAAGCACCCGGTCGGCGCCGCCGCCCTGAAGAAGGTGATCGACGCCGACAGGAAGGCCGGCAAGGAGCCGCTGACCTTCGCCATGGTGTTCCCGGTCAGCACCCATAATTACGAACTGCGCTACTGGATGGCGTCGGCCGGCATCGATCCGGACGAGGACGTCCGCCTGATCGTGATCCCCCCGCCGCAGATGGTCGCCAACCTCCAGGCCGGCAACATCCAGGGCTACTGCGTCGGCGAGCCGTGGAACGCGCGCGCCGTGCAGGCCGGGATCGGGCGCACCCTGGTGACGAACTACGACATCTGGAACAACAAGATCGAGAAGGTCTTCGGCGTCAACCAGGACTGGGCCGACGCCAATCCCAACACCCACAAGGCCCTGATCCGCGCGCTGATCGAGACGGCGCAGTGGATGGACGAGCCGGACAACAGGATGGAGGTGGTCGAGATCATCTCCCGGAAGGCCTACGTCAACGCGCCGGCCGACGTGGTCAAGATGTCGATGACCGGCACCTTCCAGTACGCGCCGAAGGAACCGGCGCTGCCGATGCCGGACTTCAACGTGTTCCACCGCTACGCCGCCAATTTCCCGTGGCGCAGCCAGGCGGTGTGGTACCTGACCCAGATGGCGCGCTGGGGACAGATCGAGCAGCCGATCAGTTTCGCGAAGACCGCCGAGGCGGTGTTCCGCACCGACATATACCGGGAGGCCGCCAAGGAGCTGGGCGTCGCCTACCCGACCGTGGACT